>VGZA01000012.1 GCA_016872775.1 Planctomycetota bacterium
TTCTCCATTCTCCATTCCCCGTTCCCCGTTCCCCGTTCCCCAACCGCCCGCGCAAAAAAACCCGCAGGCAAAAAATGCCTGCGGGCAAGGTGGAATTGCCGGAGCGGTATCCAATCTTTCCGCTTTTCGGGTATGCGGAAAGCGTGGCACTCAGCACCTTAGTTGATCTTGGCCGTTCGGACGGAGGCTCGATTCAGTCCGCGTCGCAGCGTCAAGGATCGCTCCGTCGTGCAGTGCGTGTTCTCGGCGTGGGTCTTCGTCCCTTTCACGACGACCTGTTCGATCGTCTTACTCGCTTCATGGGCGCTGACCTTCTTCTTTTCGGGAGGCAGGATGACGCTGTCGATCACATGGATCACGCCATTCGAGGCATTGATGTCGGTCGCGACCAGATTCGCGTCGTTGACCTTCGCCTTGCCACCGATGACATTGATCTTGATCATGTCCCCCTGGAGTGTCTCGGCCTTCTGCGCGGCCACTGCCTGCTCAGAGAATACCCGGCCCGATACCACGTGATACTTGAGGATCGCGGCCAGCTTCGCCTTATTCTCCGGCTTTAGCAGCGATTCCACGGTGCCCGCGGGCAACTTCGCGAACGCCTCGTCGGTCGGAGCGAAGACTGTGAACGGACCCTTGCCGGACAGTGCCTCGGCAAGGCCTGCAGCCTGGGCGGCGGCCAGGAGTGTCTTGAAGGAGCCCGCGTTAGACGCGACCGTAACGATATTATCGTTCACCGGCAGGATCACACTGTCGATGACGTGGATGATCCCGTTCGTGCATTCGATATCGGTTTTCACCACCTTGGCCTTATCCACCGATACGGCACCGTTCTCGACGCTGATGCTCACTCGCTGACCGTTCAGCGTCGGAGCGCCCTTCAGACCGACAACTTTCTTGGCAGGTGTCGAGCCAGCGACAACGTGATATTTCAGGACCGCGGCGAGCTGTTCCTTGTTCTCCGGCTTCAATAACGTTTCCACGGTGCCTGCGGGCAGTTTGGCAAACGCATCATCGGTGGGTGCGAACACCGTGAAGGGACCTGCGCCTTTCAAGGCGTTGACCAGATCCGCGGCTCCAAGTGCGGCAGCCAGTGTCTTGAATGAACCAGCCTCTACCGCCGTTTCGACAATGTTCTTCTTGTCTGCCGCTGACGCGACCGCAGTCGCCAGTAACAGAATCGATGCGGCGAGTGCCGTCATCAGTTGGTGCATGGACGTTTTCATCTACAGACTCCTTGAAAAGCCGTGAAATGGCTTGCCTGGCAGACTTACCAGCAAGTTCGGAAGAGGGCGGAACACCGCGATTTACCCCGTCGGTTTCCCTTTGGACTTCCCTTGTTGCAGGCACTCTAGTGCGAAGCGGATTGATGCCAACTGTTAACCAGAAAAAATGTCGCAGGATGGCTCAAGCTGTACCGGAATAGTCCGAAACCGACCTTCGTTGGTCGCCGGACACCTTCACTTGCCGCACCCGGCAGTGCACGGTACGTTGGGGTCCACAATCCGGGCGAGCCCCGTTGCACACAACTTCAAGCGTGTCAACGTATTGCGGGTGATGCTACGTTGCACAAGGGCTGAGCAAGGCGTCGGGAAACGGAGTCGATCGTATGACAACACACTTCCGGTGGATCGTTTTCGCACTGGTGGCTGCCGCTCTGGTTGCTGGCTGCGATTCAAGTCGATCGCCGGTGAGTAATGCGCCGAAGGTGAAACCGACCGTCGGCGATGAACGGACGGGGTCCTCGGTCGCTGCGGCCGACGCCGATCGGACGCCGACGACGTCGCCCGAAGTCGAACGCACGGCGGACTCGGTCCCGCTGGCTCCAGCGACAGAGCCGCTCGACGGATATGTGCTGATCGCGCCGCTGCGATCGCGCGAAACCTACCTGTTGAATAACGACAGGCAGATCGTGCATCGCTGGACGAGCAACTATCCGCCTGGCGCGTCGGTATATCTACTGAAGAATGGCGACCTGCTGCGTTGTGGCCGCGATCCCGATTACAAGAAATTCCAGGCCGGGGGCGTGGGCGGAATCGTCGAACGATTCAGTTGGGACGGCGAACTGCTCTGGTCGTTCCGTCACCAGAGCGACGACTACTGCAGCCACCATGACATTCAGCCACTGCCCAACGGCAATCTGCTGATGATCGCCTGGGAGCGCAAGTCGAACGAAGACGCGATCGCTCAGGGCCGCGATCCCAAGTTGTTGAAAGACGACTTGTGGCCCGATTATGTGATCGAAGTTCAGCCCGAAGGTAGCCAGGGTGGGAAGATCGTCTGGGAATGGCACATGTGGGATCATCTCGTCCAGGATTTCGATCGCGAAAAGCCGAACTTCGGGGTGATTTACGAGCATCCCGAATGGATCGATTTGAACAACACCGGTTCCACACCTCCCGCGACGCCGGAGGAACTCCGTAAACTGCGTGCCGTCGGATACGCAGGCGGCGGGGATGACACCCAGCATGGCGGGAACCGGCAGCGCGCCGATTGGATGCACACCAATGCGATCAACTACAATCCGGATCTCGATCAGATCGCGCTCAGCGCCAAGAACTTCAGCGAACTCTGGATCATCGATCATTCCACTACCACCCAGGAAGCCGCCAGCCATCGTGGCGGCGGACGGGGCAAGGGAGGTGATCTGCTCTACCGCTGGGGCAACCCCTGGGCCTACAAATCCGGCACCATCGAAGACAAGAAGCTGTTTGACCAGCATGACGTGCGCTGGATTCCAAAGAGGTTGCCGGGTGCGGGGCGAATGACGATTTTCAACAATGGCCAGGGCCGGCAATTCAGTTCGGTTGTTGAAATCGCGCTTCCGCTCGATCGCAACGGCGATTACGTTCTCGGCGAAGATGGTCGCTTCGGTCCTCAAGAGCTTGCCTGGGAATACGCCGCCGAGAACAAGAAGGAGTTCTACTCCAGTTTTATCTCCGGCGCGACGCGGCTTGCGAACGGAAACACGATGATCTGCGAAGGAGCTACGGGCCGATTCTTCGAAGTGAACACGCGCGGTGAAACGCTCTGGCAGCTCGTCAACCCCTATGGTGGTGAACTGGATATGGACGGCCACCCCAACGATGTCCAACAAGAAGCCCGCAAGTTGCTCAGCGGCGAGAAGCAGCCGTTTGTGAGCAACAATGCGCTGTTTCGCGCCACTAAGTTCGCAAAGGACTATCCAGGCTTCCAGGGACGAACCTTGGAGCCACTGAGCGAGCAACCCGTGCCTTTCAGCCAACTCGTCAACGAGGCACTGGAGAAAGTGAAAGCCGAAGAAGCCAGCAAGCCGGCGGCCGAGAGCAAGCCTGGCGAGGAGCCGTGACGCGGCGTGCGGCCACGACGAACAGCAGGTAGTAAGCGGCCTTGCTCGGGCATTGCGGGTCCCGGAAGGCCAATCCGAAGTCGCGAAAGAGGATTTTCAAGTGCCACGCGTCTTGCCGCTTGGCGGCCGATGGTCATCGCTGGAACCGACCGTGGTTGTTTCCGGGCTTCCTCGCTCCGGGACTTCCATGATGATGCAGGTGCTCGCCGCCGGCGGATTATCGATCCTCTCGGACAGCGTCCGCGCCGCCGACCAGGACAATCCGCGAGGTTACTTCGAATTGGAAGCGGTCAAGCGCACGAAGCAGGATTCAAGCTGGCTGGTCGGTTCCGAAGGCAAGGTCGTGAAAATGATCTATGCGCTGCTGCCGGACCTGCCGACCGATCGGCCGTATCGAGTGAATTGGGTCCGTAGTGCCCTCGAGTTGCGCCAGCATCGACTTGCCGTCCAGGGGATGCAGCGTGTGGGCGCGAAACGATTAGGGGTATTCCGCCGCGAGCCCATCTAATGTCGGCGTACGAATCTCACTGCCATAACAACCCAGGTCGCTGAAACCAAGATCATCGGCGACCACAATCAATACGTTGGGGCGCGGCGCGTCGGCAAGAACCGCCAGTCCGCAAACCAGATGCACGACGAAAACCGACAGGAGAAGGCCTGCCCCAATGAGGGCTCACGGCGCGGAGCCTGGGGCTGTGACCCGGTTGCTATTCACGATCACCACCTGCTCGATCACCACCTGCATGAACAGCCTCTGACTGCGAACCGACACCGGAATCTACCCAACTCCCCCCGGCCCCACCGGACAATTTGCCCCTGCAATGTAACAAACGGTCACGTTTGTTTCGAGCGAAAAGCAGGGTCGGCGCACTCCACGACATTATTCCACGACATTGCGGTACTTGGTTGAAAGCCCCCGGTCAGAATGCTAATTTGCGGGCGGCGACGCTCCTTCTGTGTGAGAGGTTTTCTATGAATTTTCAACAACGGGTCTGGATTCCGCATCCGCGTTGGGCCGTTTGGGCATTGGTCTTTTGTCTGATGGCGGTAGCTCCGGTTCGTGCCACGGCCGACGAACTCGACGCGTTAATCCAACAGTTGCAATCACCCGAGCCGTTCGCGCGACTCGGTGCCGCAGCCAAGATCAGTGAACTCGGCCCGAAAGCGGTCGCCGCCGTTCCGGTGTTGATCGAGGCGCTGAAGTGCGAGCGTATGGATATCCTGTTTGAGATGCCACAGATCGCCGCGGGGCGATCGCAATTCGCCAACGCGCTGGTCAAGATTGGCGATCAGGCCGCGGCAGACCTGTTGCGATCGTTGGAGCACGAAAATGGACTGGTGCGCGTCTGGTCGGCGCAGGCTTTGTACCAGTTGGACGGTGCGCGTCATCGAGCGAAGGTCCTTCCGGTCTTGACCGAGGCACTTCAACAGGAGACGGAAGTGGCAACCGACGCCGCTGTGGTGCTCGAGCGATTCGGGGAGGACGCCACGTCTGCGATCCCGGCGCTGATCCAGCAGCTTGGCCATCGTGAGTTTTCCGTACGCTGCAATGTTGCCCACGCGCTGGCGGCCGTCGTCAAACCCGCGCAGGCGCACTCCCTGGCCGCGAAACTTGAAGATGCGAACCCGATCGCGCGGGTCGGCGCTGCCTATGCGCTGCAACGCGTCGATGCGGCATCCGAATCCAGGACGCATCCGGTGATCGCAGCCGCGCTTCAAGGGGATTCACGCGAAGCGCGACGCCAGGCAGTCTGGGCGATCGGGCAGCTCGGGGTCGCCGCGCAGTCTTTGGCGCCGACGCTGATTGCCGAGTTGGGGAAGCTCGAGCCGGATCCGATCGAGTACTTCTTTGGTGGCCGAGGCATCGGCCGGCTGACCGTCGATCCATCGCTGGTTCTGGTGGCCACGGGCCCGGCCTGCAAACCTGCGCTGATCGCTGCGCTGGAATCGGGCGAAGTGCGCGCACGAGTCATGTCCGCCGTGGCCCTGATGCGAATGGACAAGGAATTGGCTGAACGAATCGCTCCGATATTGAAAGACGCCCGCACCGAATCCGATCAGGGAGTTTCATTTCTTGTCGAGATGAATCAGATACCCGCACCGAATGCGGATGGCCAGGGGATTGATGGCTTGATCGAGTCGGTATTGGCGACGGACGGATTTGGCCCTCCCTCGCCCGCCGCGGGACAGTTGATCCAACGCGGGGCCGAAGCCGTCGCACCGCTGATGGCGGTGCTCCATCGGGGTGACGCCCTCGCGGCGCGCAAAGCGGGAAATGTGCTGGCACGGATCGGCGCTCCCGCGATGCCCGCGTTGGCGGAAGCAATGAAAAGTGGAGACGACCGCCTGCGTGTCTTTGCCGTGGGCGCGCTGGCGCAAATGCGCGAACCGGCCGTGCCGCTGCTGGTGGAGGCTTTGAACGACGACCTCTATCCCGTCCGCCGTACGGCGCGTTACTCACTGCGGGCGATCGGTACCAACGAAGCCCTGGAAGCACTGCGAACATCGATCGACAACCCCAAGGGGAGATCGTGATATGCACCGTACCGTTGGCACCGTTTGGCTTTACCTGGCACTCCTCACTCTGCCGGCGGCCGCGGAAGAACCGTATCGGTTTCGCGGCATCTCGAATCTGCCGTTGATCATCATCGATACGGCAAACCGGCCAATTCCCAACGACCCGAAAATCGGCGCCACCATGTCGGTGATCGATCATGGCGATGGAAAGCCAAATTCGCCGGACGATCCGCCAACAACTTCGACACGGATCAGGATCGAAGTCCGAGGTTCCTCATCGCAGATGTTTGACAAGAAGCCATATGGGTTCGAAACAGTCGACGATAACGACGCGGACAAAAAACTGCCACTGCTCGGCCTGCCGGCGGAGTCGGATTGGATCCTGTATGGACCCTATTCCGACAAATCGCTGATGCGCAATTACCTGGTTTATGGACTGAGCAACAAGATCGGCCGCTATGCGCCGCGTGCCCGTTTCGCCGAACTGTTCCTGCGCGATTCCTCGGCGGCATTGGAGGAGCAATACGCTGGCGTCTATTTGTTGATCGAGACGATCAAACGCGGCACCGATCGCGTCGACGTTTCGCGATTGAGGCCGACGGAAGGGAACGAGTTCTCGGGTGGATACATTGTCAAAGTCGACCGGGTGGGAGGCCCGGAAACCTACTTCACCTCGGAACTCGGAAGCGTATTGGGATTCGTATCTCCACGCGGCGATCGATTAAACGACGAACAGCGAGCCTGGATCAAGCAGGACTTCAGCCGCATGGAACGAGCACTGGCAGGGCCCGATTTTCTCGACCCGCAAAACGGTTATCACCGCTATCTCGATGCCGACTCATTCGTGGATTGCTTCCTGCTCAACGAACTTTTCAAAAACGTCGATTCCTACTTCCTGAGCACCTTCCTGCACAAACGGGACGACGGCAAGCTCGCCATGGGCCCGATCTGGGACTTTGACCTCAGTTCGGGTAACGCATCGTACGGCGGCGTCTGGAAATCCGAAGGCTGGATGTTGTTTCCGCAGGACCCCCAGCGCGCCGGCGGGGCGCCGTTCTGGTGGGATCGCCTGTTCGAGGACCCGGCCTTCCGCGATCGCATCGCACGACGCTGGCGCGAATTGCGGCTCGAGCCTTTCTCGGAAAGCGCACTCTTCTCGACGATCGACGAGACCGCCGGGCAGATCGAATCGGCCCAACGCAGGAACTTCGAACGATGGCCGACCTGGGGAACCTACGTCTGGCCCAACCCCAGACCGTATGCCATAAGTTACGCGCAAGAAATACGCAATCTAAAGACCTGGTTCACGCGGCGGATCGAATGGGTCGACGCAAATATCGATCGCCTGCCCTCCTCGATTTCCCCCCTTGCCGCTACCGAGGCCCCCACTGCGCCTGCCGCAAACGCCACGACAGATTCTGAAAAGTAAGGCAGCCCGATGCAATTCATGCCAATGGCCGCTCGACTCGCCGCTCGCACCGCGGTCTCACACGCCGTGAACCAGACTCTCGCAATGCTGATTGCGGCGTTTACCGCTGGAATCGTGGCCGGCCTGGGTGGCAGTGCTGTGACAGGCGAAGAACCGGTCGTTTCCCGAATTGCGTTTGGTTCCTGCATCAAGCAGGATCAACCGACGCCGATCTGGGACGCTGTGATCGAAACCAATCCCCAGCTGTTCGTCTTTCTGGGGGATAACATCTACGGCGATACTCTCGATATTCAACTGCTGCGTCAAAAGTACTCTCAACTTGCCGACCAGCCAGGACTGCGCCGATTGAAACAAACTTGTCGCATCCTCGGTACCTGGGACGACCACGACTATGGACAGGACGACGT
Source organism: Planctomycetota bacterium (assembly GCA_016872775.1). Classification (GTDB taxonomy): domain Bacteria; phylum Planctomycetota; class Planctomycetia; order Pirellulales; family Pirellulaceae; genus VGZA01. Next base: position 7,679 of record VGZA01000012.1, read on the forward strand.
CGGTGCCGAATATCCACGGAAGCGGGAATCGCAACAGGCATTTCTCGACTTCTTTGCCGTTCCGCCGGATGATCCGCGCCGAACGCAAGAGGGCGTCTATTCATCCCAGGTCGTTGGGCCGCCAGGCAAGCGCATTCAGCTCATTCTGCTCGACGGCCGCTACTTCCGCTCACCGCTCAAGACGGGATTCAAACCCGGCGAGCCCGGCGATGGGTACCGGGGAAAATATATGCCGAACCTCGATCCCGATTCGACGTTGCTCGGCGCGGCGCAGTGGCGCTGGCTGGAGGGGCAGCTGCGAGTGCCGGCTGAGTTGCGGATCATCGGCTCGGGGATTCAAATTCTGGCGGACGAGCACGGTTCGGAGAAATGGGAAAATTTTCCGCATGAACGGCAACGGCTGCTCGATCTTATCCGGACCAGCGGTGCGTCCGGCGTCGTGCTGCTCTCGGGTGACCGGCACCTTGCCGAGATCGCTCGGCTGCCCACCGCCTCCCCGGGCACGGTGGGGTACCCGCTGTATGAAGTTACCAGCAGCAGCATGAATGCCCCCAGCGGTAACATCACCAAAGCTGGCGCGCGGTTCGCGAACGAAATCAATGCGTACCGCATCGGTCTGACATTTTTTGAGGTCAACTTCGGCGCGGTGTTGGTCGACTGGAAAGCGGCCGATCCGGTGGTGCGGCTGCAGGTCCGCGACGAGAAAGGGGCCGTGGTGTTACAGCAGCGGTTTCCGCTGAGCCAATTGCGATCGCCGCAGGCGAAACCGTAGAACTGCTCCGCCCACTCAGCGTCTCGCTCTGTTTTGTTCCCTGCGCCATCCATTGGCGGTCTCCGTGGGTCGCGCCAATCGCGCGACGTCGTCGACAGGATCGCCGTTTTCAGGGATCGGGATGGAACGCAGGCGGTCGAGCGTCAATTCGCAAGCGACACGAGTAAGCAGCGATGCCAGCTGGCCATCGCGAACCATTTCGAAGGCGTGTAATCCGATCGCCCGCTCGTCGCCCGCCGGGCGGCAACCGCCGGCGATTGCTCCGCAGACGCTGGCGAGCAGACCCTTGGCCAGCAGATACAGGGCGACTTGGAGGTTGCCCCCCGTCGCCAGGGGGCCGGTCGACGTATCGTTCAAGTTTCTCCGGCTTTTCATCGGCCGTTTTCGGAATCAGCCCGGTTCCGCTCCAGTTTTGGCCTGCATGCGAGGGGTAACGGTGCTTAATCACGCGGGCACCGCAGGGGCGTAATTCGACCTTTTCAGGTCGTCTCGTCGACCCGAAAGGGTTGACGCAGGCCCGAATCAAGAGTCGGTCAGGCGCGGATAATGCGGTTTCTGGCAGTCCGCCGGTGCGGACATGTAGCGATCTGGCACGACTTGTACAAGCGGAACTTTCATTCGCGGAAGCGGAAAGTATAATGAAATCCGCGTCCGCATGGCCTGCACAAACTGCGCTCGTAACAGCACTTCCGTCATGGGAATTCGGTTCTATTGTCCGCAGGGACACAAACTGCACGTCAAGACTTTCCAAGCGGGTAAGAAAGGAGTTTGTCCCCACTGTGGTAGTCGGTTCGTGATTCCGCTGGAGAGCCAGCGGCAGTCGTCGAAGTCATATCGCGACGATTCGCGCGCAGGTGCGGGCGGTAGCCAAGGAAAAGATGGTACGGGGGAACGCAATGGACAGGGGGACGATGACGACCATGAAGCCGAGGAAATTCAGGTAGCGGAGGAATCCTCGATTGGTGCAGCTTCTTCCGCGACGGCCCCTCTGCACTCCGGCCATCGCGAGTCCGGAGTCAACGACCCGATCGAAGAGTTGCCCAACGCCGTCTGGTATGTCCGTCCGCCCTCCGGCGGACAATACGGTCCCGCGCGTGGCGATGTCATGAAGAAATGGATTGCCGAGGGACGCGTCGGCCCCGATTCTCTTGTTTGGCGCGAAGGATGGAGCGATTGGAGGTCGGCCCAATCGGCGCTGCCCACGGTCGCTCGTCCTAATCCTGGACGTGCGGCCGAGCGAGTCGTTCCACCGACTCCCCAAGCCGCTCCCGCCGCCGCTCCTCCATCGACGCAGCCATCGGAAAAAACGGAAGCTGCGGAATCGGTGCCAGTCGCGGCGAGCGGCACGGTGGCGTCCGTTCTGCCGGCCACGCAGGCACCATCAAGCCCCGTAGCGGGCCCCGTTATTCAGGGATCGGCGTCGAACGTACACCCTGAGTCCGTCATGACGGCAGCTTCGGTAGCTCCGATCGGAGTCCCGGGCCCCGTGAGTCTGCGATCGAATCCTGCTTCTTCAGGCAGCAGTGCCGATTCGAGCACAAAGTGGGCGATTGCGGCTGTGATCGCCTTGGCGATAGTTGCGGTCGGACTATCGGTTGCGTTAGTCTACGTTCTGTGGATTCGCTGATTCTGTGATCTTTGTCCGGATTGGAGTGATCCGGCGCATCGGGATCCACGGGACTCACTATTCCGGGAGGAAACTGCAATGACGATACGCACTCGCAATCTATTGGGAATGGCACTGCTCGGTTGGTTGGGACTTGTCGCCCCCCGGCTTGCCGCAGACGACGCGGAGGGCAGCGCCTTTGTGATCGCTGACGGAAAGCTGACGATGTCGGCGCCGAAAGGTTGGGTCCGCAAGCAGCCGTCGGTGCGGATCATCGAGCATGAGTTTGCCGCCCCCAAGGCGGAGGGTGACGATGCCGATGGGCGATTCACGGTCATGGCAGCCGGAGGCAGCATCGAAGCCAATATCGATCGTTGGATCGGCCAATTTTCCCAACCCGACGGCAGCTCCACCAAGGAAAAGACCAGGCAGGAACAGCTGACGGTCGGCAAGAACAAGATCCAGGTCGTCGACATCTCCGGCAGTTATAAAGATCAGCGCGGGCCGATGACTCCGGCGGTCACACGGGAAGATTACCGGATGCTCGGTGCGATCATCTCGACCGAGAATTCCGGTCTGATTTTCCTCAAATTCTACGGACCGAAGAAGACGATCGCGGCCAATGAAAAGGGATTTCAGGAAATGCTGAAATCGATCAAGGCGAAATGAACGGCGCGTCGGCCCACGAGCAGGTCGGTCGGCCGCCGCCGCGGCACGGGGGCGCGCTTCTGTTCGCCCTCGCCTTCCCGACGCTGGTGGCCTGGATCTATTTCATCTTGCTGGCGGAAGCGCCAGCGGGTCTGCAGCGCGTCACCTATGCCGTGGGCAAGATCATTCAATTTGCTTTCCCTGTTCTTTGGGTTTGGCGGGTGGAACGGCGCCGTCTCTTCCGACCGATCAGTGTGCGGGGAACAGGCGTCGGAATCGCGGCCGGCGTGGCCGTGGTCGCCGCCATGTTCGCGCTCTATTTCCTCTGGTTGCAGTCAAGCTCGGTCTTCCAGATCGCCGGCGACCAAATCCGAAAACGAATCGCCAGCATCGGCATCGACAGTGGCGCATCGTTCGCTGTCGTGGGACTGTTTTATGTGTTGATGCACAGCGGTTTTGAAGAATACTACTGGCGCTGGTTTGTGTTCCGCGGCCTGCGCGAGCGATTCGGGTTCCCCGCTTCCGCGCTCGTCTCCAGCCTCGGCTTCATGTCCCATCATGTGCTCGTGCTGGGACTCTACTTCGGCGCTATATCGCCCGCCACCGCCCTGTTCTCCGCGGCGGTCGCGATTGGCGGAGCAATCTGGGCCTGGGTCTACGAAAAATGTGATTCGCTTGTCGGTCCCTGGATCAGCCATGCGCTGGTCGACGCCGGAATCTTCATCGTTGGCTACGACATCGCGCGCGAGGTGCTGCAATGAAAGGACCGTACGAACGGCTAAAATATGACGGACGACGCGTCTGGGAATGTCCGGCCTGCCAGCATCGCGAACGAACGCTGGGCTCCGTCACTTTCCAGTTCTGCAAGTGCCAGGCCAATGAGCCAGCGGCACAACGCCGGCCGATGCATCTGCTGGAGGAGGGATTCAAACAGTATGCTCCCCGAGCGCTACCCTTGGGTCCGAACCACCCCAAGAACCCGGAAGCCACGGAGCTCGTCCCCGCCGACCCGGCGCCGCCGACCAATCCAGAAAACCCCGAGGATAGCGGGTAGTACCTGAGCCCGTGTCTGGGGCATCCTGCCCCAGCTATTGCTTGGACTTGAGCAGCACCTCCGAGTACATCTCAGCGTCAAATCCGACCAGAAGCGTGTTGCCGACGCGCAAGGCCGGGGCACGCAAGTTGCCTGACGGACCGACCAGCAGCGACTGCAACGTTGCTTCGTCCGGCTGGACGGTCTTCAGTTCAAGGCGGATGACTTTCTTCCCTTTGGTTGCGTATAGCAATTTGACGCCTTGCAGCACGATGGAGATTTCATCAGCGGGAATCGTCGCTTTACGTGCGTCCACCTGTTCGTCGGGCTTCAGCCCATGCTTCGCAAGAAACTCTTGCGTACGACCGCACGTCGTTCAGTTCGCGCGGTGATAACTCCATTTCGGATTCATTTCGGTTAGCTCCCTGAGGGTCAGGATAAATCGGTCGCAAACGCAAAGACGGCTATTTCTTACCCGATCGACGCTGCGCTTGAAAGAACCCGCTGAGGATCGCGCCGCACCGATCGGCCAGTACGTCCGGAATGACTTCGCACTGGTGATTAAGTCGAGCGTCTTCGAGCAGTCGGAACAGGCTGCGTACGGCGCCCGCCTTCGGGTCGCTGGCGCCGTACACGACAACGGGCAGGCGCGCCTGGACAATCGCACCGGCGCACATGGAGCACGGCTCGAGCGTCACGCAAAGAACACATTGTTCCAATCGCCAGTCACCGATCGCGGCCGCGGCCTGGGTGATGGCAATCATTTCCGCGTGGGCGGTCGGATCCTTGAGCTGTTCGCGCTGGTTGTGCGCCGATGCAATCAATTGCCCATCACGAAATATCGCCGCGCCGACAGGCACTTCGTCTTCCTGTAGCGCTTGCTCCGCCTCGCGCAACGCCTGCAGCATCCATTCGTCGTAGGGTGTCACCAGGTTGCCGCCTACTCTTTCAAGTCGAGCAGTCGGTATTTGAAATCACGGATCGCCGCGCGCGTGAGATACGTCGAAATCCCCAGTGGCTTAGATGGATTCACTTCCGACCGTGTGCTGATCCGCCGTCCCTTGATATCCTGATCGACCATCTGTTTGTCGTCGATCCAGGCTTCCAGCTTCTCCGGGCGGACCCGCACGCGGATCTTATACCATTTCTTGTTTTCGAACCGCATCACCTGCGTCGTTTCGTTTTCCGAGGCATCCTGTCCGTCAATTGACGAAATGCCAACGACGCTGCCGGCCCAGCCACCCACAATGAAACTGCAGTGCGACTCCTTTACCGGAAAAGTCAACCCGCAGAAAAAATCGCCTCCATCCACACGCATCGCTTCCAGGCTGATTTCATAATCGGACTTCGGAAAATCTTTCTTTTTCGAGGTGATCCCTGACATCGGTTGCCCGAAATCGATCAGCAACCTGCCGTCCTCGACCGTGACTTCGCCCTGCCCTCCAAAATCGGTGATCAACCAGCCGTCGAGTGACTTGCCGTCGAATAGCGGAATCCACTTCTGCTTGCGTTCCGCCGCGGTTTCGTCCGCCTCAACGCGAGCGGCCGTGCCCGCGGTCCAAGGGAACCTGACAAGAGGCAGTGAAAGCACGATCACGGCGACGGGCAATAATGTGATTTGCGCTCGATTCAAACGGAATCTCATGGCAGCAGCTCCCTGGTCGGTTCCGGGCGAGTTCCTCTCGGCTTCCAAGTCGCATTCGCAAAAACGGCGATTGCTACTATACTGGTTCACTCGCTGCACTTCTTGTACACCGTCTATCCCTCAGGCACAAGCTTATCCAACCCGAAATCAATTCGAGGGAATCTCCCGCCATGAGCAATCGATGGCGCTGGCTGGACTTCATCCTGGCCGGTTACTGGACGTTGATCTTCGTGGGAACTCATCTTCCGATGGCGCCGTCGCAGCATTTCAATCTCTCGCCGATCCCACTGGACAAGATCGCTCATTTCAGTGCGTTCGGCCTGCTGGGGCTGCTGCTGATTGCCTCGATCCGCGACATTCGTCGGCCGATCCAGGTGCTGCTTTTCCTGACAGCCGTGATCGCGGCGTACGGCGTGCTGGACGAATTAACCCAGAAGCTGGTCCCCTCGCGATCGGCCGATTTCTGGGATTGGGTCGCCGATATGCTCGGGGGCTGCACCGGGCTGCTGGTCGGCCTGGCGATCCGCCTCAATGCCCCACGCGCACGCATTCCCGAGCGACCACACAGTACGTAGGATGGGACGAGGCAACTTCGAGACCGACGCTCCAACTGGCCGAGCGCAGCGGCGGCACCCTGTTCCCTAACGCGGCGGCAAACGCCACAATGGTCTGGCACCAGGAGAATTCGATCGATGAACCGTTGTTATTTGGCCGGAATGCTTGTGGTGACTTTGACCTTGAACAGGTCGGGCGATGCCCAGCAAGTGTACGCGCCCACCGAGGCACAGATCAGAGCGGCCGAGTCGTCGATCCATGAGCAGGCTTTGCGGGGCCATATCCGCTTCCTCGCCGACGATTTGCTGGAGGGACGCGGTCCCGGTTCGCGCGGCGATCGATTGGCCCAATGCTATCTGGCGGCCCAGTTTCAGTCGTTCGGATGCCGCCCGGCTGGCAAGGATGGCAGCTGGTTCCAGCCGGTGCCGTTGGTGGGCGTGACCGCGCACCCGCCGGAGACGGTGCAATTCACATCGGGCGGTAACAGCCTTTCCCTGCGGCGGCACGATGATTGGGTTTTGGCTGCCGGGCGGCCGCAGCCCAACCATGCGATCCGAAATGCCGAAGTGGTCTTCGTGGGATACGGTATCGAGGCCCCGGAGTACGATTGGAACGACTACAAGGGAGTCGACCTGAAGGGAAAAGTCCTGTTGATGATGAACAACGATCCGGCCGACGATCCACAGTTGTTCGCCGGTAAACGCCGACTGTACTACGGACGCTGGGATTACAAGTACGCCAGTGCCGCCCGGCAAGGGGCGGTCGGTGCCTTGATTATTCACACCGAAGCGTCCGCAGGCTATCCGTTTCAGGTCGTGCAGACATCGTGGAGCGGCGAGGAATTCGAATTAGCGGAATCGGAAGGTCCGCGCGTCGATGTCCGCGGCTGGCTGACAGAAGATGCGTCGAAAAAGCTCGTCGCACTTGCGGGCAAAGATCTAGATGCCTTGCGCGCCTCGGCGGAGAAACGCGACTTCCACCCGGTGCCGCTCGACGTGCGCGTGTCGCTGTCGTTTCCCTGCGACGTCAGGCCACAAGAAACCGCGAATGTGTTGGGACTGCTGCCGGGCAGCGATCCGAAGTTGGCCGACCAGGCCGTCGTCTTCATGGCCCATCACGATCATCTGGGGATGGCGGCGACGCGTAATGCAGACGGCGACAATATCTATAACGGAGCGATCGACAACGCTTCGGGCACCGGTGCGCTGGTCACGATCGCGCGCGCGATTTCCAGTCTTCCTCAGCGACCGGCGCGATCGATCCTTTTCGCAGCGGTTGGGGCCGAAGAACAAGGACTGCTCGGTTCGCTCTATCTCGCTCAGAACTCGCCGCTGCCGGTCGGCAACCTGGCTGCCGTCATCAACATCGACGGACTCAACATCATCGGGCCAACACGCGACGTGAATGTGATCGGAATCGGCAAGTCCAGCCTCGATCTGCTGGTGGAAGGCGCCGCACGCTGGCAAAAGCGGATCGTGACCCCCGATCATTTTCCGGACCGCGGATACTATTACCGGTCCGATCAGTTCAGCCTGGCAAAAGTAGGCGTACCCGGCGTCTACCTGCACTCGGGCATCGAAGTAATTGACAAACCGGAAGGCTGGGGCAAACAACAGCTCGAAGAATGGACGAAGACCCGGTACCATCAACCGAGCGATGAATACCGCGACGATTGGGACCTGCGCGGCGCGGTCGACGATACTCGCCTGCTGTACTACGTCGGTTTGCAGGCGGCCCAGCAGGCCGAATTGCCGGCCTGGAACCCGGGTGATGAATTTGAAGCGGCGAGAAAATCCGCGCTCTCCGCCCTCAAAAAGAACTGACGTTGTTCACCGCGGAGGAATTCTTTCACCGCCGAGGGCACAGAGGAACGCGGAGACAGACGAAAATAGTTTCAATAGGAATTCAAGCAGTCGGGCTTGAACGCCGTTGACCAAACATTGTTATGCCTACGACTGCAAACAACCGGAACTATTCGGCATACAACTCTCTGCCTATCTATCCAGTCCTCCCCCTCCGCGTTCCTCCGTGCCCACCGCGGTAAAAAATCTCTTCACCGCGGTAATCAGAACGCGCAGAGTTCGGGAATCGGCTTGCCGTCGTGGAGAATTGGAATCGGGCGGCCGGCGAAGTCGGGGATGGCGATCTGATCGGCCGGGATTCCCAGGTGGCGGTAGATTGTGGCGAGGAAGTCCTGGACGCCGACGCGTCGATCGACGGCATATTCCCCGCGACGATCGGTGGCACCGATGATCTGTCCGGTCCGCATTCCGCCGCCGCTGAACAGAAATGACATGGCGCTGGGCCAGTGATCCCGGCCGGGCTGCACCACGCCCTGCTCGGCGCTGGCGACGCCCCCGCCGGTACTTGGCGCGTAGCTGATCTTGGGAGTGCGGCCGAAGTCGCCGCCCACGATCAACATTACGCGGCGGTCGAGTCCACGCTCGTAGAGTTCCTCGACCAGCGCGGCGACGGCCTGGTCGGCGAAAGGAGCTCGGTACTTCATTCCCTCGAAGACGTTGTGGTTGACGGCATGGTCGTCCCAGTTGCCGACGCGGCCGCAGAGTTCACCGTTGAAGGTCACCGTCAGCAGATCGACGCCTGCCTCGACCAATCGTCGCGCCAAGAGGCATTGCTGGCCCCAGGAGTTTCGTCCATAGCGGTCGCGGACCTTTTTTGGCTCCCTGGTTAGATCGAACGCCTCGGCCGTTTCGGGACGGGTCATGAGATTCCAGGCCTGCCGTTCAAAAGCATCCATGGCCTGCATATTGCCTTCGCGATCGAGTTCTCGCCGCAGACGGTCGAAGCCTTTGCGCAAGTCGATGCGATCGCCGATCCGACCGCGGGCCTTTTCATCGGCCAAGCCGATGTTCGGGATGCGGAAGTCGGGCGCGTTGGGGTTGCCGTGGATGGCGAACACACCGTAGGTCGGACCGAGATAAGCGGAGCCCAGGTAGGGTATCGGGTTCACGCCAATATAGTTCGGCAGGTGGCGTCGTGGATCGCGCCGCACGAAATTAGCGATCGAGAAAAGATCGGGGTGGTCGGGGGCAAGTCGTCGACCTTGCAGCGGGTGCCCCGTGAAGATCTGTTGCGGCCCGTCGTCGTGGCAGAAACCGGTATGCACCATCGATCGGAGAACATTCCAGCGCTGCGCCACCGCCGCTTGACGAGGGAACAGTTCGCAGAACTGCAGACCGGGTAGCGCGGTATCGATCGGTGCGAACGGGCCCCGGTATTCGCTGGTGGCGAGCGGCTTTGGATCATACGACTCCAAATGACTTGCGCCGCCATGGTACCAGACCACGATAATGGCGGTCCGTTCGCCCGTCGCCGGTGATTCGGCCAGCGCTCGGCGCCGCAGCAACTCCGCAAGCGGCAACGAGGCAACGCCGGCCAGCCCGATCCGAAAAAACTCCCGGCGACCGATCTGCTGCTCGCGAGCCAAGTTCTGAGTGATGCTGTTCACTTGGAAATCGGCCTCGCAATTATTAGGCGTCGATCAAGGCTTCGGCTCTGGCTTCGTTTCAGGAGCCGGTTTGCCGCGCTTCTCTTCGGCAATCTTGATTACGTTCAGGAGCCAAGCCCGAGCCCGATCTTTGAGCATCGGATCTTTTTCGCATTCCTTGAGGATCTCCAGCACACGGTCATGTTGAATGGCCAGCGAAACGGCAGAAATGATCGCGGGCCGCGCAATCCGAAAATTGGCCATCGCGGCGCGGTTGGTGGTGTCCTCGGGGGGGCTGGGCATTTCGCCAGGCTGCGGGTCGCTCGGCGCAATCTGAAAGAAGTCGACGATCCTCCGCACCGGTTTGTCGTCCCCGGTCGCGAAGAACCATTCCCAGAGTTGATCCAGGTGGTAGGGCTCGAAAGCCATCGGTCCGCCGGCCACGATCGGTGGAGGAGCACGGCGGGACAACTCAACCTTGCCGTGATCCAACAGCCATTTCTTCGCTTCGTCGGTCTGCGAAACCCAGGCGGCGCGGTGGACGACAGCCCGGTCGACCACCGGCAGATCATTCAACTCGTCCAGCCAGTCCGCGATCTTATCGGGATTCGCCCGCATCACCTGGCCCAGGAACATTTCGTACGCTTCCGGCCGGTTGCCGCGCAACAATTTCAACTCGGCCATCTGCCGTACGCGTCGCGTAATCTGGTCCGGTTCGGGGTGCCGGTAAAAGGACATGACCCAGCGTCCCAATTCGGCCGGCGTGGGCAAATCGTCCAGGCCGAGTGCCCGGTTACCCCCGAGGAGAAGCCCGTCGAGGCACGACAGGAGTGCCACCAGAACGAATACGGACGATCGCAAACGGAGAGGCTGCAAAGTGTGGATCATGCTTGAAGCATACTCGATTTTCCACTGTTTCCAAGAGCTTTTGTCACCCCCTTTTTCCCGACGGAGCCCAGGGGTACTCTACAAGCGGTTGCGGCGCGCCAAGCGACGGGCAGGGCACCGTATTCCCGCGAACGCCTTTTGTCGACGGAAGGTAAGTCAGGCCGATGAGCGATCCCTATTTCCAGCAGTTGTTTGCCGAACGAATTGGCGGTGTGAATTACGGTAAAGGCACGGAAATCTATAAATTCGAGAAGATCAAGCGGGCGAAACGCAAAGCATTGACGGACTACCCCCAACGGGCCCTGGTCGATTTCGGTATTGGCGAGAACGACGCGATGGCGCCCGAATCCGTGCGGCGGGTGATGGTCGAGGAGATCAACCGTCCGGAGAACCGCGGTTATGCCGACAATGGGATCGCACTCTACAAAGAAGCGGTGGCGCGGTTCATGCAGCGTACGTTCCAAGTGACGCTCGATCCGCAGAAAGAGATCAATCACTGCATCGGTTCGAAGACCGCCCTGGCGATGCTGCCCGCCTGCTTCATCGATCCGGGCGACGTGACGCTGATGACCGTACCCGGCTATCCCGTCGCCGGAACGCATACCCGCTACTATGGCGGCAGCGTGCATCGGCTGCCGCTTCTGGCCGAGAACGGTTTTCTTCCCGACCTGGCTTCGATCCCGGCCGACGTTCGGGAGCGCGCCAAGCTGTTGGTGATCAACTATCCGAACAGTCCCACGGGCGTGGTGGCGACGCGTCGGTTCTACGAACAGGTCATCCAATGGGCACTCGACAATAAGGTCGTGGTCGTGCAGGACGCGGCGCATATCATATTGAGTTACGACGGCGAACCGCTGAGCTTCCTGTCGGTGCCCGGCGCCAAGGACGTTGGCGTCGAAATCCATTCGATGTCCAAAGGCTATGATATGATCGGCTGGCGGATCGGCTGGGTCTGCGGCAACGAACGGATCGTCCAGGCGTTGGCTGACGTCAAGGACAATTCCGATTCCGGCCAGTTCATCGCCATCCAACGGGCCGCGGCCGCCGCGCTGGACGATACGTCGATTCCTGATCGCACACGGGAAAAATACCGGCGGCGTCTGCAAAAGCTGGTGACCATGCTCTCCAGCGCCGGGTTCCAGTGCAAAATGCCGGGCGGTACCTATTTCCTTTACGCGCGCGCGCCGAGCGCCGCGCGGGATGGAGCCTTGTTCGCCAACGCCGAATCGGCCAGCCAGTACCTGATTACCCAGCACTCGATCGTCACCGTGCCCTGGGACGACGCCGGGCCGTTTCTGCGTTTTTCGGTAACCTACGAAGCCGACGACGAGCGCGCGGAGGATGCTCTGATGGCGGAGGCTTTACAGCGATTGACGTCGGCCGAACTCAAGTTCAATTGAATCGTTCCCGACTGAACCAGCCGGCCAACCCCCATGACCGAACCGCTGCTCCCTTCTTCGTTCCTCTTCAACTTCGCCGTCCCCTGCCGGTCGAAGGACCATCTCTGGTCGACGGCGGGAGCGAAGCTCGACGAGTCCTATCGCCTGCCGCACCTGGGGACCATGGACGGAAAGTCGACTTGGGCCGATCTGCGGATGGCATGGAGCTCGGAGGGGTTCGGGATCACGTTGATCGTGAGTGGCAAACGGCAGCCGCCCTGGTGCCGCGGAACGCGGATCGAGGACAGCGACGGATTGCAGATCTGGATCGACACGCGCAACACTGCAAACATCCATCGCGCCAATCGATTCTGTCATCGCTTCGCCTTCCTGCCCACCGGCGGCGGTCGCAACCTGGAAAGTCCTTTTGCCGTGATGCTGGGGATCAATCGGGCTCGCGAGAGCCCCAAACCGGTTCCCCACGGAACCCTGCCCGTGCTCTGCGCGCGCCGCATCGACGGCTATCGGCTCGAAGCGCACATTCCCGCCGCGGCGCTCACCGGCTTCGACCCCGTGGAACAACCCCGGGTGGGATTCATGTACGCGGTGATCGATCGCGAGTTAGGCTGGCAAACGTTGCGGCTGGGTCCGGAATTCCCGATCGACGAGGATCCGGAAATGTGGAGTTCCATGGAGCTGCGGTGAGCGGTGCGACTTGTGGCGACCGTTCAGGCGGTGATCCGCTGCGCGTCGGCCCACAGGTCCTCCAGGCGGTAGAACGCCCGCGCTTCCTCTGTGAACAACTGCACAACGACGTCACCGTGGTCGAGCACAATCCAGCGGCTCTCGGCATAGCCTTCCATGTTGCGACGCCGATCGCCCATCTCGATGCGCAGCACGCGGTCGATCTCATCGGCGATCGCTCGCAACTGCCGCCCGCTGCGTCCGCTCACCAGGACAAAGTAGTCGAAGATCGACGTCAGCTTGCGCACATCCAGGATCAGAATCTCCTGGCCATTGTTTTCCGCCGCCGTGCGGGCCGCCGCCAATGCGAGTTCCCGTCCACGGGTTGAATTCGTTGCTTGCGACTTCTGGACGTCCACCGCGCTACTTGCCACTCTTACTCCTCCCGTCCCTGGGGGACGGCACAAACTCGAATCCAACCCCAACCTCTGCTTTCCATTCTACACCGGTCCGCCAGGAAGGGTAGTGCGACGAATCCGCGGCGGCCGACGACGATATAATCGCACATGGCCCCCGCCATCAGAGATTTCAGCGTACGAGTCAAAACGGCCACCTTGATAAAAATATGGACGCCATGCGACAGACAAGGACCATAACACGGCGGCCAGCGCTGCAAATCGTGGGTTGGATCGCCATCGCGACAAACCTCTTACCAGCCTCGACCGCCAGCCTTGCCCTACCCTGTTTCGACGGCGGCAGCAAGACATCGGACCGAGTGCCCGTAAACGGCGACTCCGTCATTCGAGCCAGGTCGGGATCGTCGGAGATTGTGATTACGACCACGAATCGGCTGGCGGGAGCGATCCATTCGCTGACCTGGAACGGCAAGGAATTCATCGACAGCCATGATCACGGCCGGCAACTGCAATCGGCGGCCAGTTTCGATCGAGCTGCTTCCGGGGAATTCTGGGCGGAGTGTTACAATCCCACCGAGGCAGGCTCCCGCGCCGACGGCAGCGGCGGGAGATCGACGAGCCAACTTCTGCAAATCAGCGCCGAGGGACGCGAACTGCGGACAAGCACACGGATGGCGTTCTGGCTTGCGCCCGGCGAGAGATCCTCGGGCAGGCCGGCACTGAACAGCACGATCTTGTCGAATCACCTGGTGACAAAACGCGTTCAGATCGGAGGCAGCTCGGAATTTGTTGCGCGTGCCAGGAAGGCGCTGGAGAATATCGTTGAATACGATGTCACATTTATCGTGCCGAAGGAGGAAGCGCACACCTACGCGCAGTTCGAAGCAGTGACGGGGTACATGCCGTCCGAATTCAGTCGATTCTGGAAATTGCCACGGAGTACCAGAAAGCTCGAACCGCTGGACGATGGACCTGGGGAACAGCCGCATCCCGTGATCTTCTCCAATCCGAGCGGCAGTCACGCGATGGGCGTATTTTCGCCGGACCAGCCCTCGCCCGGATTCGAAGATGCCGGTTATGGGCGGTTCCGATTCGAGCAGGAAAAAGTCGTGAAATGGAACTGTGTTTTTCGCCTGCGAGACAAACAAGGCATCGCAGCCGGCGAGTATCGCTTCCGCCAGTTCGTCGCTGTCGGCACATTGCAGGACGTCACGCGGGTGCTCGAAACACTATTCGACCTGTTCCCCAAGGAGCAGCCAGACAAATGACCAACCAGGAATGACCGCAGCCGATCCTTCGCGGCAATAACTTACACGCGTGTCGCGACCGCAGTTTGGTAGCGGGCGAGTGACCCGTCATTCCCGGCGGCGGGGGGCCATGCTTGGAACGCGTTGATTGGCGGCGTACCAGGTGCGCCAGGCGCGTTGGTCGTAGCCGTAGCCGTAGTTGCCGGTGATGCGGTGCAAGGCTGTCAGGACCTCCTCGTTCTGCATCGGCACGATAACCACGTTCGATCCCTTGCCGACCGACAATGCGGCATTGTCCTGGCCGGCGCCCGGCCCGGAAACCGCTCGCGAAATCGTCGCCGTGTGCGTGCCCGCTTCGGAGCCGTCGGAAATCACCACTCGGTGCCGCGTGATCAACGCCTCGATCAGCGGCGGCACCGACGCCGGATCACTCAGGTGGCCCAGGGCGAACGCCGCCCGATTGACCTGGTCGTTCCGTACCGCGCGCAGCGCCAGCACATACGCATCCACCACACCCGGCGCGCGCAAATCGACCAGGCAATCGATGCATTTGTAAAACAGGTCGCTATCGTTCGATTCCAGCGAAGTGTTGATCAGCGCTTCCAGTGCCGTCACGTGCTCGATTCGCGCAATCACGTCGACATAAAACAGCCGCAGCCAGGGAAGCGGCTCGGCATTCAGAAGCTGCAGCAGTCCCTTGATCGCCAGTGGATCGCGGATCGCCGCCAGTTCGCCCCTGAAGCGATTCAAGCGATCTTGATCCTGCACCGACCGGCGCAGATTCTTCAGTCGCAACGTCCAATCGCGGATCGCCTGCCGCGTCTGCAATTTTTCCTCGATCGCCTCGATCTCCTGCGGCAACCGCCAGCGGCCCTGGAAATACTCCATGCCCCGCTCGCGCGGAATCTCGCCCGGGAGCACCCAACGACCGTCGACATGCGTATAACCCAGCCCGTGACGCGCCTCGACGCAGTCCGGATCAAGTTCGATAATCCGCCGCAAATGGTGCGTTCGGAATTCCGGCAGCCGATTTTCACGGCACCATTCCGCCAGCTCCCATTGGGCGGGGACGCTGTTTTGCGTTCGAGGAGCGCGGCGCACGTACTCCTGCTCCCGCGGCCGCTCCGATTCGATCCGCAGCAGGTCTTCACGAAACAATCGGATCTCGCCTCCCGACGTCGTGACGATGGTGAGCCACTCGGACCCGGCCGCCTGCCCGGGAGGAATCGTTCCCTCGATCGTACCTCCGTTGCGCAAATGCAACGTCTCCGCGCCGCAAGGCCGGAGCGGGAACAGCGCCACAAACGCCAGCACCGCGACCCCAGGCGCGGAAGCCCGCCCGTCGGCCCGCAAGACAGCCTTTCCGCGATATTGACCGAACGGTGCCACGCCATCCTCTCCTTCCACTCATTTGAGTATAGGAAGGCGGCGCAAGCAAATTCAATCGGTCAGGCGGCGGCCAGGTCATCCCCCAGATATTTGCGTTTGACTTCCGGGTGCACGCGCACTTCCGCCGGCGTGCCGTGGAACAGCACATGCCCTTCATCGATCACATAGCAATGATCGACAATCTGCAGGATTTCCCGGGCCGCATGGTCGGTGATCAGGATCGCGATCCCCTGACGACTGAGTCCGCGGATGATCCCTTGAATGCTCTGGACCGTCACCGGGTCGATCCCGGCGAACGGTTCGTCCAGCAGGATGATCTCGGGGTCGGAAATCAGGCAGCGGGCGATTTCCAGTCGCCGTCGCTCGCCACCGGAGAGAGCGTGGGCTCGCGACTTGCGCAGGTCGAGGATATCGAACTGCTGCAGCAGTTCGCGGCAGCGGGCCTTTCGTGCGGAACGGCTCATGCCCAGCAATTCCATCATGCCCAGCAGATTCTGTTCCACCGTAAGCTTGCGGAAGATACTCGACTCCTGCGCCAGGTATCCCATCCCTCCATCGCGCGCCCGTCGGTACAGCGGCCAGCTTGTCACGTCCTGGCCATTCAGCATCACCGTTCCCGCGTCGGGTTCAATCAATCCGCAGGTCATGCGGAAGCTGGTGGTCTTGCCCGCTCCGTTGGGCCCCAACAGTCCGACGATTTCACCGCGGTCGACCTCGAAACTGACGCCGTCGACCACACGTCGAGCGCCGAATGACTTCACTAATCCCTGCACCGACAGCACTGGCATCGCTCAACCCTCCATGGTTCATGAGCCTGGGGCGATTAATGGATCAGTCGCATCTTCTTCACATTGGGCAACAGGGGCACCGGCCGATTCCAGGAGTGCGGCCAATAGACCACCGCCGCCTTGCCGATCAACAGCTCGCGTTCCACGTACTTTTCCGACCAGCCGCGTGCATCCGCGCTGTGGGCGCTGTTGTCACCCATCGGAAAGTATTGGTCTGGTCCTAGCGGAAAATCCCGCTCGTGCCGCGCCCGGAACAAGCGGTCTGTCTTCCAGGTCGCCGGATTACGGAATACCACCGGGATCGACTGATCGATTCCCGGAAAATGGTCGTAGTCGGACTCATAAGCCGAGGTGGAAGCGATGTAGTAGATGTCGCGCCACACGCGCATGCCTTGCGCGGTCACGCGCGCGCCGCGCGCCGCGATGCCGACCGGTTGCAAGTCGCCAGAATCGTCCGGGCTCCAGACGGGAACCACGACGCGGTCGGGTGTCCCCGCGTAGGTTGTCGGTTTCGCGAAGGGCACCAGTTCGTCGTTCACCCACAAGCGAATTTCATCGTCGAAATTGGAATACCTCACCGCGTATTTTCCTGGGCCGCGAATCGCCGTCTCCGCGGTCGGTTCGCCGTCGTCAAACACGATTTGTTCGCTGGATGTCGAGAGAGTCGCCTTCCCCGTCGCCAGTTCGATGGTGCAGTAGAAGTGCACTCCGCCCTCGACCAGGTCGAGCACCAGTTGCCCCTGCTTGTCCGCAACCACCAGCTCCGCTTCGATCGCCAGATCACCGACCCAGTTCTTGCCCAGCTGGCTCGGTTCAGGCTGGTATCGAGCCGTGGAATCGACCTTGAAACTCGACGGCAATACCGACGGCACTTTGGGCACCGCATTGTACGCGCCGAAATCGGATACCAGCTCGCCGGCGAACTCGTGCGGCAGCCCGAAGTCGTTCCCGCTCTCTACCGCCCGCTCGATACTCGACCAGGTCGGCCCATCAGGAACAACGTGGCGATAGCGCAACCACTGTTCGCCATCGTGCCCGTCGATCTCCACACCTTGCAGATCCGATTCCAACAAGCGCAGGCCTTGCGAATCGGGAAAAAACTGCCAGCGCGAAGGCCAGGAAACTTTGTGCAGATCCGCGATCGCCGCGGTATGCGAAATATCATCGACCAGCTGCATCATCGCGATCTGCTTGTGGGGCGGCTTGCGAGCGATGCGGAACTCGGACTCACCTTCCTTGCGGATAAACACATCGCCGTATTTCAGCTTGATCGTCTCGTTGGGCAGGCCGATCAGCCGCTTGATATAGTTCACTTTCCCGTTTCCGGGAAACTTGAATACGATCACGTCCCAGCGTTCGGGTTCCGAAAGATCGTAGCTGAATTTGCTGACCAGAATCCGATCGCCCGTGAACGTTCCCTGATTGGCGTCCTCGTTCCAATCGAGCGTCATCGTATACCGGCACAGCGGACAGGTCGTGGCAACCGCGGTGCCCCAATCGTTGCCGGCCTGCCGGTCGTCGTTCTCGCAGCTGGCGCCCCCCTGATATGCGTGACCGCACTTCGAGCAGGTGACATCCTTATGGTTGCCCATCAACGTGGGTGCCATCGACCCTGTCGGGATCACGAACGCTTCGGCCACGAATGTACGAAACAGGAACGCCAGCATGACCGCCACCACGATCGATTCCACCGTTTCCCGGTTGCTCTGGGGCGGGGCCGTTTTCTGGCCATCTTTCGGCTCATTTTTCGAGCCATCTTTGGCAGATTTCTTGTCGGTCATGAGTTCCCCGTTCCAGGTTTCGCATTCGTGGCAGGTTCGGCGGCGGCGGTCGTCGCGGCCACGTCCACCGTCATCCGATTCGTGTGGATGGCCCGATTATTGTCGATGGGCCTGCGCGCATCGGGAACGGAATATAGCGAATAATCCGTTCGGCCGGTACGCGAAGTTGCCGGTGAAATGCCATCAGCCGGCAAAAACCGGCGGCTCAGGAACCGCCCTGATTTGCGGCACCCGCTGCAATCTTGCCGGCATTCCCGGCATTCGGAGTGGGGACCTGCCGCAGCAGCCTGCGGGCCTCGCCCAGCAGGAATTTCGGGTCATTGAACGGGTCAAAGCCGATGTCCTGCCAGCGGACCAGGCCGTCGCTATCGATGAGGAAAGTGCCGTGCAAAGGCAATTTTTCGAAGTCGTCGTGACAGCGATATGCTTTGAACGCCGAGAGGTCGGGATTGGCCAGAAGCTGGATCGGCATCGGCCCATCCTTGTAGTTTTCGATCGACTTGCGCAGGCCGTCGAGGTCATCCGAACTGATCGCCACCAGCGAGATGTTTAACTCGGCGAACTCTTTAGCCATCGGTCCGAACGCTTGCAGCTGTTCGGCGCAATGCAGACAGCCAGAGCCGAGATAGTAGATCAGGATCAAGTTGCGGCCGCGGTATTCGGCCAGGGAATGGGCCTGACCTTGCGCGTCCGGTAACGTCCAGGATTGGGCCGGCTGCGGCGTCCAGCGGAACGGTCCCAGGCTGTCCAGATTCGGCCGGTTGCCGATGTCCGATTTGGGCTGCGCCGGCATGCGCCAGTCGTCGGGCCATTGCAATTCGCGGGCGATCGGCAACAGTCGAGCGAACGTCGGCACGGAAAGATCGTCGATCTCCGCCGAGATCGCACGCAGCTTCTGGAACGCCTCGGTCGCCTCCTGTTTCTTGTCCAAGGCCCAGAGCACCTCCACCTGGCGCGCCAACGGCTGAATCTCGTTGACATTTCCATTGACGAAATTCCGTGCCTGGTTTTCCGCCTCCTGCTTCTCGCCTGCCATCAGGTAGATCCAGGCAAGGTAACCGTTCTTGGAAGTCTCCGCGATCTTGAACTGAGTCAGGGCTCCTGCATAGTCGGTGCGATAGACGGCTTCATGGCCTTCCAACTCGGCGACTACTTTTTCCAGGTCTTTGACAGGCCCTTCCTGGCCTTTGCGAGCGTCCTCTTTGGCTTTGTCGATTTCGGGCTGAGGCTTATTCTCGGTCTTGGCTTTGTTCTCCGCCTCCAATCCGGCTTTGTCCATCGCTTCGCGCTTGGCGTTGAGGCGCTGCCTTACCTCGGCCATGACGGTCTGGGCTTTTTCCGCTTTTCCGGTTCGGAACAGCGCGATGCCAAGAAACCGCAGCCGCTTCAGCTGCTCATTTTCGTTGTCGGTCGGCTCCAGGTAGGGCGTGTCGCAGAGTTCCACGAGCTGATCCCAGAGCTCGAAGGTGTTCAGGACTTCGAACAGCCGCATCCGTCCGTAATGAGAGCTGCCGTTGGAGATCGAGTTATAGCGGGGATGGCGCGGCAGTTCGCACATGTTCTTGGCCATGTCCATTGCGGCCCGCACGCGTCCGATATGGACGAGGTCGCGAATCAGCCATTCATTATTGTGAGCAAAATTGTGGATTTGATCGGGGAGAATTCGATCGCGGATCATATGCGCGTGGTCGACGCGGGCGGACGCTTCCTGTTGCCAGGCGGCATCGTCATACCGTTTGAGTCCGGCGAAGATATGGCCGCCCATATGCCACATATGGGCGACGCCGGGCGAACTCTGACCGCTCAGCGCGGCCGAGGCCAATGCGCGTTCCGTCTTCTCGTTGTCCCAGAGATGGATCCGGTAGTGGTGGGCCGGGTGCATCGGATCGACGGCGAAAATCTCGCTCAGCAAAGCGTCGATACTCAGGTAACTGGAAATCGGGATGCCGACGTCACGATCGCGCCAGAGTCGCAGCGTCAGCAGTGCTTTGGCTTCGATATCCTGCGGGTATTTGTAGAGGATTTTTTCGAGCGACCGCGTGAATTTTTCGTGGCGTTCTTTGTTCTTGGAGCTGCCGGCCTCGAAGTAGGCATGTAAACCGTCGATATACATCTTTTCGCGTTCGTCGGCTTTTTCCCGCCGTTTGTGCGCTTCGGCGATGAATCCTTTGCCGCGATTTTCGTTGTCAAAATTGGCCATCGCCATTCCCCAGTAGGCCATGGCACAGTCCGGGTCGATGGCGGCGACCTGGCGGAACGAACGCTCGGATTCAAAATTCCAGAATCCGTGCAACTGTCCCACCCCCTGGTTGAAGAATGCCTGGGCCTGTGGATCCTTGCAGGTGATTCGGAAGTCGATTTTCGGCATCTCTGACATCAGATAGGCGGCTTGCCGCGGCCCTTCGTTAAAGACCTCGCCGTGGAACGAGTGCCCTGGCCGCTTCATGGTGTCGGCGGCGGCCGGCGCGCCTTCCTGCTTCGCTTCGGGTTTTGCCTCCTGACCGATGAGTAAGCAAGGCAGCGACGTGAAAACGGTCACAGCCAGCGTGCGGAAAAGAACGCGTGTCATCGATGAGTCTCGTGCAAGGGGAACTCGGGGCAAGGGGAACTCGGGGCAAGGGGAAATGGTGCAGCAGGAGTTGGTTCCTCGGCAGGGCACCGACTTTGTTATATTCTAGTCCACCGGTTTCGCCGATTGCTAGCCACGCGAGGAAGTTCCATGCCGATGCTGTACAAGATCGCCGGCGTCCAGATGGACGTCGAACTGGGGAATAGGGAGCGAAATTGCGAGCGGATGATCGCGGCACTTCGCGATTCGTGCCGGGCCGGGAACATGTTGACCGTTTTTCCGGAGTGTGCATTGACCGGATACTGTTTCGACAGCCTGGAGGAAGCTCGGCAGTACGCCGAACCGATCCCCGGTCCCTCCACGCAGCGGATCTGCGCCGCGGCGTGGGAATGCGGCGGACATATCGCCTTCGGAATGCTGGAGCGCGAGGGCGACCGAGTGTTCAATGCGTGCGTGCTGGCGGGACCCGCCGGTGTCGTGGCCAGTTATCGTAAAGTCCATCTGCCTTACCTGGGCGTCGATCGCTTTACCACGCCCGGTGATCGCCCGTTCGCTGTCCATGAAATCAGCGGCCTGCGCGTGGGCATGACGATCTGCTACGACGCCGCATTCCCCGAAGCGGCGCGCTGCCTGGCACTGGAAGGCGCGGACTTGATCATCCTGCCAACCAACTGGCCGCCCGGCGCGCAGTGCACCGCCGCCTGCGTGATCAACACCCGCGCATTGGAAAATGCCGTCTACTATATGGCCGTGGATCGTGTCGGCGAGGAGCGCGGGTTTCGCTTCATCGGCAAAAGTCGTATTTGTAACACCAGCGGCGAGACGATCGCCATCGCCGATCACGCCGACCCGGCGATAATCCAAGCCGAAATCGACGTCGAAAAGGCGCGCAACAAACGCATTGTTCGAGTCCCCGGACTGCATGTGATCGATCGCTTCAACGATCGCCGCCCCGAGTTCTACCAGCCCGTCACGGCACCCAAACCACCCCGTTGACCCGCAATCACCTCCCCCATACCACATCCTTAACCGCGCCCAGGAGCAACTCATGGTTCGACTGCTCGTGCTCTACGGACATCCCCAGGATCCCGCCGCATTCGACAAGTACTACCACGAAGTCCATATCCCGATCGCGCGACGAATGAAAGGGCTGAAGAAATGGACGATCGGAAAAGCAATCGATACGCCGACGGGAGCGCCGTCGCCGTACTACCTCGTCGCCGAATTGTATATGGACACGCGGGAAGACTTTGATCGGCTGCTGGCGTCACCGGAAGGCCAAGACGCTGTCGCCGACGTTCCCAAGTTCGCGACAGGGGGCGTAACGTTTCTATTTACCGAAGTCGTGAACGTGGACTACTGATGAACGCCAACATTGCGGCCAGCGAAACAGCCGGGGCCAAAACAACTGCCCGCATCGGAATCGTGACGGTCTCGGATCGGGCCAGCCGCGGCGAGTATCAGGATCGCGGTGGGCCGGCGATCGGTGACTATCTTCGCGAGACGTTGAATAGCGCCTGGAGCGCCATCGAGCGGGTCATCCCCGACGAGCGTCCCACCATCGAAGCGACGCTGCGCGCCCTGGCCGATGACGAGCATTGTTGCCTGATCGTGACCACCGGCGGCACCGGTCCGGCACCACGCGACGTCACCCCCGAAGCGACACTCGCCGTCTGCGAAAAACCGCTCCCCGGATTCGGCGAACTGATGCGCAAAGTCTCGCTGGAAAAAGTACCCACCGCCATCCTCTCCCGACAAACGGCCGGAATACGAGGCCGCTGCCTGATCGTGAATCTGCCCGGTCAGCCCAAAGCGATCCGCGAATGCCTGGACGCCGTTATGCCGGCGATTCCGTACTGCATCGATCTGATCGGCGGTCCGTTTCTGACCACCGTCCCGGAGCGGGTCCAGGCGTTCCGCCCCGCGAAATGACCGCGGTGGGCGGGAAAAGAATTACCGCGGAGGGCGCGGGGGAACGCGGAGAAGAGGAGTTGCGGGATTTTCGATCGTCGGTTCGAGCGTGGGCGGCGGTGGACCTTGACACACCCGACCCGCCCTGGGCTGCCTAGAATTGATGATCTTCTGATTGTCGGGGCACTAAGGCTGGGGCGGGACGCGGAGCACGCTGTAGGGATGTAGCGCCAGGATGTTGACGCTTCCGTCTTTGGTTTCGCACACGCCCAAAATGACGTAGCGCGTCGTCATCTTGCCATTTTCCAATTTGAAGAACCCGGCGTGAAACGGCAGCGGCTTGCCGCTGGCATCGGTGAATTCGGTGAAGCTGGGGTTGAGGACTTCGACCACGCCCAGGTCGATGGGAGCCGCTTCACCCGGCCGGTAGCGCACCAGGTGCAGATAATTGACCCCTTGCACCACCTCGGTGATCGCGCACCAGGCGGTGCCGCTCGGCCCCACGCACATTGCGCGGCAATCGACCGTTTTTGCATTCGGGATCAGCGTACCGACGGTGCGGCCCGGCAGCATGTTGCCTTCGGCTGTCAGGTCGTAGGCATACAGGGCGTTTCCGGACATCGGCTGCGCATAGAGCGTTTTTCCGTCGGGCGAAATGTCCCAGTTAATCGGATCGGGACTTGGGTCGGTCAGCGCCAGTCGCGTGGCGGCGGTGGGGGGCTGCCCGTCGATCGTCTGTTTCAGACGGTCCAATCGCCCGCTGTTCGGATCGTAGCGCGCGATGTCGCCGCCCAGGATCGGATGGTAAGCGCGCCCCAGGTAATCGACGACGATGAAGCCGTAAAAGTGTTCGGTATCGATCAGTTCCTTGTACTTGCCGGTTTTCAAGTCGAGTACCAGGAAAATTGCGTTCTCGCCGGGACCGGGCCGGTGATCGGAACAGGTGGAAATGTAAGCCAACCCGCGCGATTCGTCGGGGGTGATGCTGTTGATGCCATGGTGCGGCACGGGGATCGGGAAGACTTTGGTCTTTCCGGTCTGGGGATCGTAGACCATCGGATAGCCGCCGGGGTAGTCCTCGCGTTTTTCCGTCGCCGTCGGATAGCCTTGCTTGGTGCCGAAGTAGATCTGTCCGGTCAACTGCCCAACATTGTTGCGGGTGTGGATCTTCGATTGCGCGGCAAAGCCCTTGGCATCGGTGCCGATCGCCTGGTGGGCATCGACGACCACGCGCATTTTTTCGGCGGCCGGATCGAACTCCACCAGCCACGAATTCACGGCGTTGGCGTGCGTACCGATATACAGACGCCGGTTGTGGCCTTCGATAATCGCAAAGTAGCCTTCGCCCTCCGTTGCCGTTTCCTTCGGTATCACATAGGCCTTCGCGGCCACCCAACGGCTCGGAAGCGGTTCCGCCGACCACAGACAGGTTGGGCCAAGGTGCGTTGAAATCAGCTGCACTACGCAGGCCAGCGTGCAATACAGGTACGTCCAACTCGCTTTCATGGCGCGTCTCCTCAATCCGGTGTTCAAAACAAGGTTCCATGTTTGACGCCGCCGCGCGAAAAAGCAAGTCCCGCAGTCACGGCTCGATGACGATGCGCTGGTCCGCGGCAACCGCGCGACGGGGCTGGAGAAGCAACCTCGTTGTGGGCACAATACAGCTCCAGAAACTCAACCCAACTCCAACCCTGTTCATCCCATAGGTTCGGCGTGGAACACTCGTCCACCACGGAGCCGAAAATGACGCTTCCGTTGCGACCTTCCCCAGGCAGTCCGGCCGAGCGTGGCTATCGCTGGCCGGCGGAATGGGAGCCGCAGTCGCGTCTGTGGCTGTCCTGGCCGCATAACCGGCGTACCTGGCCGGGACGCTTCGAAGGCATTCCGGAAATCATGGCCCGGTACGTACGCGAGGTGGCTCAGTTTCAGCCGGTCGATATTCTGGCGGGTGGCGATGACGTGATGCGGGAGGCGACCGACGCGGTCGGGGGTCTGGCGAATGTCACGCTGCACGACATTCTGACAAATGACGCCTGGTGTCGGGACCATGGCCCCACGTTCCTGGCTGGTAGTTCTTCCTTGCCGCCGGCGTTGGTCGATTGGGGCTATAACGCCTGGGGTGGAAAATACCCGCCGTACGATCTCGATGACGCGGTGCCCCAGCGCATTGCCGAAGGAATGGGACGCATCGCTTTTACTCCCGGAGTCATCCTGGAAGGGGGCGCGATCGACGGGAACGGCCGTGGCACAATTCTGACCACGGAGAGCTGCCTGTTGAATCCGAACCGCAACGGTCCGATCGGCAAGAGCCGGCTGGAGCAACTGCTGGCTGATTTTGTGGGGGCCCGCTTGGTGATCTGGTTGACCGGCGGCGATCTGGCCGGTGACGACACCGATGGCCATGTCGATCAGCTGGCTCGGTTCGTCGATCCGTGCACGGTGGTCGTAGCGCACGAACCCGATCCGGCGGACATCAATCACCAACCGCTGGCTCGAAACCTGAAGCTGCTGCGGAACCTCACTAACGAAACCGGAACACCTTTGCGCGTCGTGACGCTGGAGATGCCACGGCCCGTGCTAGTGGATGGACAGAGATTGCCGGCCAGTTACTGCAATTTTCAGATCGGCAACCGGTTTGTGATCGTGCCGCAGTTCGACGATCCCAACGACGCACCGGCGATCACAACCTTGCGGGACTGTTTTCCGGATCGGCGAGTGATCGGGCTGCCGGCTCGGGACCTGGTGTGGGGGCTCGGCGCGTACCATTGCCTGTCGCAGCAGGAAGCGGTCATTTGAAATTGATGGAAGCGGCGCAAGCCAGCCCGATCATGACGCGCGTGCGGCGCGCTGGTGCAGCGGAGTCGAACGTAACAGGATGCAACCTTCCGATATTTCGGCCTTTCCGGGTGCGCCAACCGCCGCCGTGGGGCAGGCGATCCAACCGTGCAGCGCGTGCCAGGAATGCCGGAGTGCGAACGGAATCGAGCAGGAACTCACGTTACCGACCTGGCCGGTGACATCGTTTATCACCGTGGCCTGAATTCCCAGCTGTTCAAATTTCATTCCTGCCAGCCGTACGATTGCCGAACCTGCCTGATGGGGAACCACAAAATGCACGTCGGTCGCGGGGAGTCCTCGGGAACGCAGGCAGGACTGGAGCGCGCTGGCCATCGCCCGCGGCGCGAGTTCGGCGATGTTCATGCCGTCCAGTTGGAAAACGATCCGGCTTCCGACCCGCGTGCGGCCGGCGGAAGCGTCGGGGGAAAGCACGTTTTCTTTGCGTGCAAAATCAAAATAGGCCGCTGGCGCGGGTCGCCGTAAAGCGAATGCGTCGTGGATCTCAAAATGCACGGGAAACAGGGCGCTATCGTAGCGTGCAATGACGGTCGCCGACGCCAGATCGCCGAACAAGGGGCCCGTTGATGCGCACTCGTAATCCGTAATCCGGCTAATTCGGCTGGCGACGGCCACCAACACGAACTGCTCACGCCCCAACCCCAACATGGGCACGACGATTCGCCGCACGATTTCCAGCGCCTTGGAGTAGCCGCTGCAAAACCAATTCATGCCATAGACGGGGCAGGCTGGAATACCTAACCGGCGCGCGAGCCGACGGGCCGAGCAGAACAGATCCTCGCGGCGCACCCGATCGGGATCGGCCCACCGGCGGGCGACCGCACGCGGGAGATGCGATGGCGACACATAGACGATCGCCGCGCAATGCCGCAAATCGACACCCCATTCATGCTGCAGATTGCGCACCGCTCCGCATGCCAGATCGACCTCGGAACGGTCCGAAATCCGACGGGACCGCGTGCCCGTATGTTTCACGAATTTCCGCGGCAACGATTCGGCAAACCAGGCATTGTCCAGCGATCGATTCGGCTCGTAGACCGAAATTGCGGCAATGCCAAGCGCGGAAGGGCCGATTTTGGATGGAAGGACGGTATTCATACAGGTCGGCGTCGAAGAGTTCCCCAAATCCTTGTTTCGACAACGGGCGCCACGGACTGAACTCGATATCTCGCGACCTGGGAAAAAGGGACAGGCAAATCGCGAAGTCTGTGGAATCTCTGCGGGTCCGGCAAACGGGCCGATCACGTCGGTTGGCGTCGGCCGATTCAAGGTTCGACGACGACGCAAAAGCTGGTGGCATTGTCACGTTCGCCGGGCGGCTGCTGCGGACGCGAAGGCGCCGAAGGATCGAGGTCCTCGTAGAGCAGCGGCGAATCTTTCTCGTAACTTCGCCCGCGAAGCAACAGATGGAAGTCCGGATCGGGCTGCTCGTCGAACGTGCATTGTCCACCCGCGTCGACTACCAGGACTTCGCCGCCTATCTGGAAATGGCGCGAAGTGACTGTTTCTCCTGGTTCGCGGAAGTTCCGTTTCGAATGTTGAACCCGGACCTGCTGGACAACACCGCCGGTCTCTCGGACGTCAATTTCGGAATCAAATACGCTGATCGCGACACCTGATCAGTACCTCACCTTTCAATTTCGTGTCTATGCACCGTCCGGTGACGCCGATCGTGGTCTCGGTACGGCCCACTTCAGCCTGGAACCGTCGCTGCTGTACTGGAGCCGCTGGAGCGACCGCGTGACCTTGCAGGCGGAACTGCGTAAATGGGCCTCGCTGTCCGACTCGATCAATCCACAGAACGGGGAGAAATTCTCCGGTAATGTCATTCGCTACGGTGTCGGATTAGGCTACGACTTGATTCCTTCCGACGATGTAAGCTGCTGCCGTCGGTTGACCGCGGTCACCGAATTCGTTGGCTGGGCCATTCGAGGCGGCTACGTGACAACCGCCGGCGGCCCGGTGAGCACTTCGGGCGATTCGATACTTAACGTCAAGGTTGGAGCCCGGTATACTTTGGGCGTGAGCAGCCTGTACGCCGGTTATGGACACGCCCTGACCAGCGATGTCTGGTACCAGGACATTTTCCGGCTCGAATGGCGTCGCTCGTTCTGACATCAATTCGATCCGAGATCAACGTGACCATGGTCGATGCACCGACGAGGCTCAGGGGTTGCTGCGAAACTGCGCCTCGAGATCATCGGCCACCAACCAGCGCTGCTTGGCGCGTAATGCGAACAAACTCGAATTGGTCCTCGGGTTGTTCTTCGAGCAAGGCCGGCATGATGCTGCGAATGGCAGCCCTGTTTCTTGTGTCCACGCTGCTCGAAGCCACCTCCGTCACGGCGGTGGAACCAGCGGCCACCGCCGGTTCGGACGGCCTGTCGAAGCGTATTCAAGAATGCATCGACCGCCATCCGGGAGTCGCCGCCATCGCGCTGCGGCACGTTGAATCGGGGTTCGCCTTTTCCCACCGAGGCGATGAACCAATGCCGACCGCCAGCCTGATCAAACTTGCCGTGATGATTGAGGCGTACCGTCAGGCGGAAGAGAAGAAGCTCGATCTGCAGACAATGATTCGCCTGCGCGACGAAGATAGGGTGCCAGGCTCGGGAATCCTCACTGCCCATTTTTCCGAAGGGGCGACGTTTTCCTTGCGCGATTATCTACATTTGATGATCGCTTTTTCCGACAACACGGCAACGAATGTCGTGATCGATGCGATCGGATTGAACAGCACCGCCGAGACGATGCATTCCCTGGGCTGGCCGAATACGAAGCTGCACTCCAAAGTTTTCCGCCGCGACACGACGTTGTTTCCGGAACGCAGCAGGCAGTTCGGGTTGGGCAGCACGACGGCACACGAAATGCGCGAGATCCTGCAGCGACTTCACAATCGCGAACTGGTATCGCCCGTGGCCAGCGAAGCGATGCTGGCCCACCTGCACAAGTGCGAGGATCGCTCCACATTCCGTCGCGATATTCCTCGTTCGACGACTGTCGCCCATAAGACCGGCGCTGTCACCGGTGTGCGAACCGATGCCGGATTGATCGAGTTGCCCGGCAGCCACATCATTCTGTGCGTATTGACGAAGGACAATCCACCGCCCGCTGCGGGACTGCCGGACGCAGGAGAATCGCTTTGCGCCGAGATCGCCAGACTCGCGGTCGATGCCTTCCCCGCCTCAACCGATAAGTCCGACAGGACTGTCCCCCGGCTGCAGGAAGGCGATTCGGGCGAAGAAGTCCGGCGTGTCCAGCAACGCTTGAACAAGGTGCTGAATCCGCGTCCGGAATTGGCGGTGGACGGCGAGTTCGGACCGATGACCCGCGCGGCGGTCGAACGATTTCAGAAACAAGCCGGCCTGCCGGCGACGGGCGCCGTGGATGGGCCAACACGGGAGAAGCTGTTGGAGAACCGCTGAAGCTTACTGCATACTGGCACGATCCGCTTGAAGGCAGCATAATGCACCAGACAAATCCCCAGAAATTGGAGACTCAACGGTGTCACTGCCTCATTCCCTTTCGCGTTGTGTCTTCTGCCTGACCGCCTGTTTGACTTTGACGATCGCTGGTGTTTTTTCGATCGCGCGGGCCCAAGATCCCAAAGCACAGGATTCCAAGAGACAACGATCCACCGAGCAGAATGCCAGGCCGATCCGCGCGCTCCTGGTCCTGGGCGGCTGTTGCCACGATTACAAAGAACAGCAGACGCTGCTCACCAAAGGCATCTCGGCCCGCATCAACGTCCAATGGACGATCGCCTACGACCCAGACACCGGCACCAGGCACCTCAACCCTTGGTACGAAAAAGAGAACTGGGCGAAGGGCTTCGATGTGGTCGTGCACGACGAATGTTGTTCCGACGTGAACGACCTGAAAACGGTCGAGAAAATCTTGAAGCCGCATCGCGACGGGCTGCCGGCGGTGTTGCTGCATTGTGGAATTCACAGTTATCGCACCGAAGGATACCCGGACCGCACCCTTTGGTTTGATTTCACCGGCCTCGCCAGCACCGGCCATGGACCGCAAGTTCCGATCCAGATCACGTACCTGGATGACGGCCATCCGATCACGCACGGGTTGAAAGGCTGGAAGACGCAGAACGAGGAACTTTACAACAACTTCGCCGGCCGGTTGATGGACACCGCCCAGCCCCTGGCGACCGGCAAGCAAGTCTACAAGGACAAAAACGGTACCGACGTTACGGCCGAGGCGATCTGCGTCTGGACCAATAAATACAACGACAAGACCAAAGTGTTCGCCACGACACTCGGCCATAACAACGCCACAGTCGCCGATGACCGTTATCTCGATCTGGTCGCCCGCGGCCTGCTGTGGTCCGTCGGTAAACTCGATGATGACGCCTATTTTCGACCGGCGGACCGAGTGCTGATCGATGGAAAATGAGCGCAACAGCTCGAACGATTTGCGGAGCAATGACATGTCGTTGACTCGCCGGGAGATTCTCAAGTCCGCTGTTGTCGCCGGATCTGCGGCAACTGTTCTGCCAACAGGAACCAGTCTCATGCATGCCGAAGAAAGCAAGCTCAAAGGTCGCATCAAACATTCGGTCGTTTTCTGGTGCTTCAATATCGCCGGCGAGAAATGGGACATCGATCGAACCTGTTCGGTTGCCCGAAGCCTGGGCTGCAAGTCGGTGGAGATTTGCGGGCCGGCCGAGTGGCCGACGCTGAAGAAGTACGGACTGACGTGCGCCCTGGCATCCAACGGCATGCCGGGCGCACCGTTCATGAAGGGCCTGAACAACCTTCGCTATCACGATGAAGTGATCGCGACGACGACGAAAATGGTCGACGACTGCCATGCCGCCGGCTTCCCCGCGGTGATCGCGTTCACGGGCTATAAGTGGCGGGACGCCGAGGACCCGAAAAGCGGCGAGATCAGCCTGGAAGAAGGCGCCGCCAACTGCGTCGCCGGATTGAAGAAACTCGCGCTGAACGCCGAAAAGAAAAACGTCACCATCTGCCTGGAACACCTCAACACGCGCGACGACAGCCATCCGATGAAGGGCCATCCCGGATACCAGGGTGATGACATCGATTATGTCGCGGACATTGTCCGCAAGGTCGGTTCACCGCGCATCAAGCTGCTGTTTGACATCTACCATGTGCAGATCATGAACGGCGACATCATTCGACGGATCGAGGCATGCAAAGACGTGATCGGTCACATTCACACGGCCGGGAATCCCGGCCGCGCGGAAATGGACGACAAACAGGAGATCAACTACCCGCCGATCATGCGCAAGCTGGCCGAAATCGGGTACGGAGGCTACGTGGGCCACGAGTTCATTCCGACCCGTAACCCGCTCGCCGGGTTGCGCGAAGCCGTGCAGCTCTGCGACGTCTGATTGGCAGGTTGTTGGTCGCCGTCGTCCACGGAAGCGTTCAGCCCTTCACGCGGTAACCGCGGCTGCTGAGGATTTCGCGGATGCGATCCAGCTGTTCGCCTTGAATTTCCAGGCAATCGTCTTTAATCGTTCCGCCCGCGCCGCAATCGGACTTGAGGCGACTCAACAATTCGAGCAGGTCGTTCGCTTCCGGTGCCAACCCGCGGATGACAGTCACAATTTTTCCCTTTTTACGTTTCTCGACCGACAACTTCGCCAGTTGCTTTTCGGGCGGAATCCAACTGGCTGCGGGAGGCGTACAGGTGCATTGCGATTCCAGCTCTCCGCATCGTTCGCATCGCGGAGGTCGATCAAAAGGCGTACCAGCAAATAATCGCATTGAAGTACTTACTCCCGCTCAACCATAAGCAGCTCCCATCGCCCCCCCCGGTTCCCGCATTTTCCATTTTCCATTTTCCATAACCCGTAACCCATTCACTCCTCTTTCCGCAGCGCGTCGCGCACGAATTCGCGGCGTGCGACAAGGTGCTGCCGCAGTGCATCGCAGACTTGCAGTAGCTGTGCCGACGCCGCCTGCTCGTCACCGCCACGCAGCCTGGCTCGCAAACGGACTTCCGGTTCCAATGCGACTTGCATCTGTTCGATCTTGGGAAACATCGCCTCTTCCGTGAAAAACGGATCGGTCATTTCTGTCAGTCGTTTTTTGAATCGGGCGTAGAATTCCCGGTGCGCCAGCAGCGGGCGGGACAAGTCGCCGCCATCCCGCCACCAGAACGGGCGTCCAATGCCGAACCGGGGAAACCCATCGCCGACCCAGTGTTGCCCGACGTTGCGAATGACGCGTCGGATCGATTTCATACGTTAACTCCCTGCGGCGCCCGCCTTGGAGGAATCCAAGGGAGCATTTGTTTTCCAATGAGATTTAGTTCCGCTGATCATGACCGCTTCGAGACGATTCGTCGAGCAGCAAGCCGCTGAGGGCCTTTTCGATCATCTCTTTTCGTGCCAGACCGGTGCGCCACAAGCACTTCGTGGTGGAAAATTCCTTGCATCAGCCCAGATGATTGCCGCTGGCTCGACGGGTGTGTATCCTGGCAGTGCGTTGAATTCCCAGAAATTGGCGATCCGGAGCGGGACCATGACGGCAAGCAGAAACCACTTTCTCATTGCGATCGTGGCTGCGTTATCTCTGAACAGCAGCGATCGATTGGCTTATGGAGAGCGGCCCAGCAACTGGACGTCGTGGCGGGGGCAACGAGCGACGGGCAGCACCGAGGCTGGCAGTTACCCGCACAAGTTTGACGCGACGGATTATCAATGGCGGGCGGAACTGCCCGGCAAGGGTTGCTCGACACCGATCGTGCTCGACGAACAGATCTATCTCACGGCATCCGCCGACGGAAACGATGCCTTGCTCTGCTTCGATTTTTCGGGCGCCGAAAAATGGCGCACCGTGTTCGGCAAGGAAGACCCGGGAAAACACCGCAACGGCTCGGGCAGCAATGCTTCACCGGTGACCGACGGCAAGGCGGTGTTCGTCTATTACAAGAGTGGCACGCTGGCCGCGGTGGAACTCGACGGCAAAACGCGCTGGAAGACCGACCTCGTCGAACGATTTGGCCGCGATACGTTGTTCTGGGACCATGGCACATCGCCGGTACTCACCGAACGACACGTCATCATGGCCCGCATGCATGCCGGCGAATCATGGCTGGCGGCGTTCGACAAGGAATCGGGGGAGATCGCCTGGAAGGTGCCCCGCAACTATAAGACACCCACCGAGTGCGATCATGGTTATTCCACGCCGCTGGTGATCGAATATCAGGGCCAGAGCGCAATCCTGATCTGGGGTGCCGAACACCTGACGATTCACAATGCGCGGGATGGCCAGGTCGTCTGGTCCTGCGGCAACTTCAATCCCGACGCCAACAAGCTCTGGCCCGCGATCGCGACACCCGTCATCGTCGGCGATACCGCCGTGATTGCCTACGGACGCAACGATCGTGGAGTTCCACGCCTGCACGGGATACGATTGAGTGGAACTGGCGATGTCACGGCCACCAACCATATCTGGATGCGCGACGACGTCGGCACCTTCGTCCCTTCGCCCGCCGTCTATAACGGAAATGTGATCCTGGTGCGCGACCGCGGTGAAGTCGAGTGTATCGATCCGGCCAGCGGCAAGAATGTCTGGCAGGGCGCGTTTCCCAAACATCGCACCAACTTCTATGCCTCGCCGCTGATCGCCGGAGGAAAGCTGTACGCCGCACGGGAAGATGGCACGGTGTTCGTGGCCCGAATTGCCGGCGACAAAATGGAACTGCTCGCGGAAAACGACATGCAGGAACCGGTCATCGGCTCTCCCGTGCCGGCCGGCAATCGAATTCTCATCCGCGGCGAAAAACACCTGTTTTGCATCGCGTCCGCCAGCGGCAGCGGCAGCTGACCGTCGCCGCGAGCCCGACACACGGTACCAGTTATCGCATCGTTTTACGTTGTTGCCGCCCACCCGCGCCACGAGGGAAACGAACTGGTGCTCCAACAGCTTCAAGAACAGCCGCCCAAAGAATTCAAGAAGCCGCCGTTCCCAATCCGCGTCCGCAAGTAATCGCGTCGAGACACGCAACGCGGGGCGAAGCCCATCGGTGGGCCCCCGCGATCGTGGCCATCCGACGGCAGCCACTGGTCAGATCCTGCGATATTCTTTATTCCGCGATCGTCAACGCCGACGCCGTCGGCAGCACAAAGATCTTGCCGTCGCCCATACGGCCCGTTCGCGCCACTTCGACGATCTTTCGCAGAATCTCCTCCACGCGTTCGTCGTCCACCCACATCGCGATCTCTACCTTGGGCAGAAAGATCTGGGAGTACTCGTTCTCACCGTATTGATCCAGGTAGTCCTTCTGCCGGCCGAAGCCTTTGACTTCTCGAACGCTGAGCGCCTCCAGCGGCGCCAACTTGAGGCCCTCGAGGACCTTCTCCGCCAGATACGGTTTGACGACCGCGATGATTTCTCTCATGCCATCCCGGCCGTTTGCTGAAACCGTGTAGCCGTTCTTAACTGAAGAAGTTCTCGCCGAACAGATTCACTTCCGGGCCGCTCTCGACTTCAATGTCGCCATTGACCTGAGTCATGCAGGCCAGCCGCATCGTTGCTTCGTTGCCGAGATACATCAGGCAACAAGGAACCGGGTCAGGGAAAGGCAGCTTGAATTTCATTTTCTCGCGAACGGTCATCGGGTTGGTGTTTTCCATTCCCTTGACGATATTGACGCGGCAGGTTCCACACATGCCGAACCCGTGGCAATTGACGAACTTGTTCAGCGTTTCGCCAAAACCGTTAACGCCGCAATTCAGATTAATTCCGGCCTTGGCCGCCTCCGCCCGCAGCCAGGCGCCCTGAGGGACTTCGATTTCCTTCTTCTCTTTGACGAATTTGACGATCGGCATGGTTCAGGCACCTTGGGGGAACTCGGCAAATACGGGCCGCGGCAAAGTAAAAAATCTACCGCGCTTTCGATCAACCGATAAGGGGGTGGCGGATTCCGCGGGCTTTCGCCCGCCAGCCATCTCCCCCCTCGCCGCAAGCGACCCCAAGACCTGCTTTGACAAGGCACTAGCGGGCCGCGGGGAAAATCACGTCGTCCTGCAAGTGCTTTCGCTGCCGCTTCATAACGTCCAGAAACTTCTCCAGGTTCACCGGTTTGGTGACATAATCGTCCACCCGTAACACCTGGCATTTTTCCCGATCGGTGGCGGCGTCCGACGACGTCATGACAATCACCGGGATCGTCGCCAGATCGGGTGTCGACTTCAGTTCCCGTAAGACCTCAAAACCGTCCTTCGTAGGCAGCAAAAGGTCGAGCAAAATAATGTCGGGCCGAGGGGCGCGGGCAAACACCCCGCTGCGCTTGACAAATTGCAGCGCCTCCTCCCCATCGAATACCAGTGTCAGGCGGTGCTGCGTCAGTCCCTTCCGCAATGCCGTAATCGTCAGTCGAGCGTCGATCAGACTGTCCTCGATCAACAGGATCTCCAGCGGACGCCCTACGGCCGCGATGCTCATATCGGCCTCGATTTCGAAAACTCCGCCGGAACGTGCGACACGGTCTATTCGCTGCCACCCAGATCGTCGTCGTACGCCTGCTGGATCAGTTCGTTCTCGCGAGACTCGTGCTGCCCGAACCGATGGTGAAATCGCATGAACGCTCCCGCCAGCACCACAGTCCAACTCGGCAACTGCCCCCGATACTGATGCCGTTCCGCCTGCTCCACAATCTGCGAGATCTCCAAATATAATTCCCGATGCTGCGCTCGCAATGACTCCGCCACCCGTCCAAGCTGCGGCGCGACGAATACCGGATCGTCAAAGTAACCGTACGCCTCCTCCAAAGCGAAATGCAGCGCCAATTGATCCCGCAACTCCGCTAACTTCGCCACAAACGAAACACCGTCCATCGTGAACGGCACCGGACGCGACAAGATCTGTCGTACCTCCGACAACCGATGGAATAACTCCTGGTTGACTTCTTTGATCTCCTGCAGAAACGCCGCGTTCACCGTGACCGTCAATGTGGCTGTCGTCGTCGCCATGACAATGTCTCCCGTTTCCTCGCCGCGAGTGATCACGTCTGAGCATGATCGGTTACCCCAACCAGCCATCCAAGCTATGCCAGCCCAGTCAGAGTGTCAAACGGAATGGGTTGCGGGTGCGAATTACGGGGAACGGAGCGTGTGCCACGGGTGAGGGCCGTCCCGAACCCGTGCCTAAGGGACAGAGCAAACGTTGAGCATTCAGGGCATCGTAGGGTCGGAGAAGCTGAGGCAGAACTCGTAAACAGCACGGGCTCCGGAGAAGCCCTCAACCGTGGCACTTATAAGCCGGCTCAACACGTCGACAACGACAGCCGCTTCGCTGCCTTCGAATTCGACAATTTCCCTGCGGCAACGCCCTGCCACACGGGCCTAACGAATCTTGAAGAGATTGAATGTCAGGTGAGCCTGGCCCTGGTGGTGGGCTTCGTGGAAGCCGATGATATGCAGCACCTCCAGTAAAGTCAGCCCCCGCTCCTTGAAGGCCTCCGGAATCGTCCCCAGCTGATCTTCGCGCAAACCAAGCAGTGTATCGCGCAGGTGCTCCCGCGAATCGGCCAGAACTTGGCGGATTTCCGCGGGGGTCGGAATCCGATCGTCGGGCGTGCTTCCGCCTCGAAAACGCGGCCAAAGGTCCTTGAACGCACCCGGCTTGGTCGGACAAAGTCGCTCCGTAGCGAAAATCTCCTCCGTGATCCCCACATGCATCAATTGCCAGCCGATATGGGCTCGACCCGACCCGGGCCGCCATCCCAAAGCCGTCGACGCATCCGATTCCTTTTCGATTCTCTCCAGCAGTCCCAACGTGCGAACCCGCTGGAAGTCGAAATGCCGAATTAAAATTCCGATCGTACTCAACGGTCCCACGCCTGCTAATTATTGATGACAGGTTTGCCCTTCGATGCGGAGCGCGACTTCGACCTCCGCCGACCATTCGCGGATCCGCCCGACGCCAACGTGTTGGGAGCGGGCTGCCGTGTCGCCGTTCGTCGAGTCGCGCGTCCTGCCACTCGACTCGCCGCCCGCGTTGGCGTTCTTTTCGCCAAGTTTTGCCCGATCGCAGCGTCCATCGCAGTTGAATCCTCGCGGGCAATCACCGCATCGAGCTGCAGTAAGTGGAAGTACAACTTGCTGCCATCGTCGCATTCCAATTCGTCGAGCGTTGACCCGCGAAAATCGATGACCCGCTGGCGGACTGCCTCTCGCCCCATGACAGCGGCAATCATCCGAGCGTCCGTCAGATAGGTCGACTGAAACGGCGATTTTCTGTCGCCAGTTCCTGTGGCTCCGATCCCACCGATACAGCACTGCGCTCGCGAGCGATAAAAACCCATGCGGGTTGGATCGCCAACCTCCTCCGCCGCGACCCCTGCCAGAAAATAGAGGCGAGGACTCAGCGGATACCGGTCCACAAGCTCTTCGGCCTGCTCGAGAACCTGGTCAAACCGCCGCAACTGGAACAGAACTTCCAGTGCCTGAAAATCAAACACGTCGACCGGCGGCGATCCGCCCAATCGAGCAACAGCAACGCGACGAGCCGCTAAATAGGTTCGCTTGGACGGTCGGCGGAAAAACTGCTCAATTGCGTTCGGCATGCGGCTTAGTTACCACGCCACGGCATCGCACGGAGGCTCACGCTGCCCTTAGGTTAACCAAGTTTCAATTACTTACAAGTGTCTTTGATCAAGCGTGCGATAAATCGCGGCGGTCATCCCCAGGAGGTCGTACCACCTGTGACATCGCGTTCGTAGTGATGACACCCGGTCTGAAATCGCAGTAACGCGCTCGAAGGCGAATCCGATTTCGGTCCCTACTTCGCCCGCGAATTCCGTCACCCAGCGCCGTCTCTCGTACTCAGCGAAGCGGTACTCCTACTCGGACTCGGACTCGTACATGGGTCGTCGATCGAGTACGAGTACCGCTTCGCTGAGTAGGAGTACGAGTAGGGATAGGAGTACGAAAAAAGCACGTCTACCCTACGCTCTTGGTGGGCTGCGGGGCGCCTCGAACCACTCCGCGGTGCTCGTCCGGGCCAAGTACGATAAGGAAACTACCGAAAATCGGACGATATTAGCGAATCGGGCGGCCCCAGATAGTTCCGGTCAGCTTTAGGAGCAGCCAAGCGAGGTCTCCAGCTTCCCCAGCTTGCCGAACTATCGCTTTTCCTTGGCCGTATTACTCAACTGATCAGTTCAATTCACTTGACGCGGTGCGGTCGCCAGGAAACAATTGCAACATATGAAATGTCTGGACCGTATTGTTGCCGGAATCCTCGCCGCGGTGTTGGCGCTGAATGCTGCGCTGGTGCCGTTGGCGCACGGACCTGGCTGCCATCTGGCCAGCGGTTCCGCGTCGGGTTGTACGGTCGATTGTGGCTCCAGTCATGGGCATCACGGCCATCGGCATCACCCGCACGCCACCGGAACAAACGGCAGTCGCGGTTTCGGGGCCCACGATACGTTCGCGACACCGCGCGGCCGTGCCGGAGTCCCGATCATCCAGGGTGGCGGCCGCCACGGCGTGGGTGTCCACGACCATCATCTCTGCTTGGCATGCCAGTATCTATCGGAGTTTCAAGCAGCGGTTGCGGCCCCGGCCGGTGCAATGTCGGCCGATGTTGTTTGTGCCTGGATCGGTTTTCCAGTCCGAGTCGACTCGATTCAGACGTTCTCTCCGTTTTCCGCGCGAGCGCCCCCCGGCAATTTGGCTTAGTTGCTGCCAATTGTCGCTGAAGCTGGACTTCGGGTTCCGGTTTCGTTTTTAATCGCTCGCAGGCCGCATTTGGGAATCGCGGCAGTCTTACTTCGGGAGTCGGGACGATGCATCGTCGCAAGAACACAGGTTTTACGCTCGTTGAACTACTGGTGGTCATCGCCATTATCGGCATTTTGACCGCCCTTTTACTGCCGGCAGTACAGGCCGCGCGCGAGGCGGCTCGACGCACTTCCTGCGTCAATAATCTCAAGCAGATCGGTCTGGCACTGCACCATTACCACGATATCCATCAGTCCTTGCCACCTGGCTGGATGGCGTGGGACGCCGCCAGCAACCTGCCGCACGTGGAAGACCAACCGGGCTGGGGTTGGGCATCCAGGATCCTACCGGTGATGGAACAAGGCAAATTGCGAGACAACTTGATCGTTGACACCCTGCCGATCACCGACCCCCGCAATGACGCGGCCAGGGTCTATCTCCTGCCGAATTTTCGCTGCCTCTCGGATGTCGGCAGGCCGACGTTCACGCTGCCATTGGAGTCCGATCCGAGCCAAGGTCTGACCGAACTGGCAACCAGTAACTACATCGGCGTTTTCGGGACGATGGAACTCGACGACGTCCTCGGTTCACCCATCGGCGTGGTGGGGCGCGGGGATGGTTCGTTCTGGCACCACGAGGCATGCCGCTTCGCCGACATTCTGGATGGACTGAGCAACACGTTGGTTGTTGGTGAACGATCGGCAAGGTACGGGTATTCGACCTGGACCGGCGCTGTGCCGGGTGGCGAAGAATTTCTGCAACGGGTATTGGGCATTACCGATCACCCGCCGAACCATCCCGGTGCGCACCTGGACGATTTCACCAGCGAACATCCCGCGGGAGTCAATTTCCTGTTAGGGGACGGTTCGGTACGATTGTTCACACCGTTGATCAATCTCGATGTCTACAAATCGATGGCGACGCGCGCCGGCGGCGAGTCGATTCTGACCGACGATTGAGCGTTTGACCGAATTGCAGGCCGCCGGCCTGGGCGACGAGGAGGGGCGAGGACGAGGTGAGCGGGATGGAGACGTGCCGGCGGGTTGGCGTCATCGGACTTGGTTTGATGGGAACGGCCATCGCCGAGCGACTACTGGGGGCCGGCTTTGAGGTCGTCGCCTGGAATCGGACGCCCGACAAAATCCTGCCGCTAAGGGACGCGGGAGCGAAGTGGAGCGACAATCCGTTTCGCGAATGCTCGCGGATCATCCTGAGCCTCTACAACAGCGATGTGGTGGCGGAGGTCCTGTCGCGGTTTGAGGATGCGATGCGTCCAGGCCAGCTGATCATCGACACGACCACGGGGGCGCCCAGTGACGCGGAAGCGATGGCCAGGCGCTGCCGTGAACAGAAGGTCTCCTACCTGGAAGCGCCGGTATCGGGTTCGAGTGCACAACTGCGACGCGGGGAGGCAACGGTGATTGTCGGCGGCGACCTGGCCGCCTATCAAGCCTGTGCCGACTTATGGCCCCTATTCGGCGCCAAGGTGTTTCACGTCGGAGAAAGCGGCGCCGCGTCGCGAATGAAACTCGTTACAAACCTCGTGCTGGGGTTGAATCGCGCCGCGCTCGCCGAAGGACTGGTATTCGCCGAAGCGATCGGCGTGGACGGCGCGCAGGCATTGCAGGTTCTGAAACAGAGCGCCGCCTATTCGACCGTGATGGACATCAAAGGCGGTAAGATGCTGCAGCATGACTTTGCGCCGCAGGCCAAACTGTCGCAGCATCTGAAGGACGTGCGACTGATCCTGGACGCCGCCAAGGAACACAACGCTGCGCTCTGTCTGGCGGAGCTCCATCGTGAGTTGCTGGAAGCGGCCGAAACGGCCGGACTGGGCGAACTCGATAATTGCGCCATCATTGAAGCAATCAGGTTGCGCGCGCGATCCGCAAACGGATCCTGTTCTCCCTTCTCCACCGGCACTCCGGGAGAAACGGGGCGGGGATGAGCGGCCGGGCAAGACGGGGCGCTACGTTACCGGCCGTTGCTCGATAAAACGACGGGCCGTCGTCGAGCTTCCGCGGAACAATCGACCAGACCAACCCGATGCCTCGATGCAACGCCACTGCATGCCGCGGCGCGCGGAGATCGAGCGGATCTGATCAAGATTCTGGTGAATTGCGGGATGTCGGCCGATGTTCGCGGAGGATGCGATCAGGCCACCCCCCTGCACCTGGCGGCCTGGAACGATTGCCTGGAAGCCGCAAAAGCCCTTGTCGACTCTGGCGCCGACAAGGACGCCAAGTCGGGTAACTTGCATAACAACTCGCCGGCCGGCTGGGCCATCGTTGCCGGTTCTGCAAAAGTCTTTGATTACTTGATCGCCACCGGGGCGAAGCACTTCCCCTGGTTTGGCGACGACGCACGCGAAGCCTGCAACGGTCGTTTCGATGCCATCAGCGCTGCATCGAAGGAACGAAGACGCGAAATTCTGGCGCGACTGAACGCCGAATGATTCCGCATTTGCCTTGAGCGAACAAAACGGCGGACGACATTCCTGGCCGTCCATTCTCCGTTCCCCATTCCCCGTAACCCATAACCCTCTGCCCCCGTTCCCCCACGCCCTGCGGTATATTGTTTCGGATGCCGACGCGACCCTTTACCCTGAACAGCAGCCACACGTAGCCGCCGACGGCGGATCACCGTTCCTCTTCCTTTTGGATGGAGTATGAACTCATGCGCCACGCGATTGCTTCCGTCGTACCGCTGATTGTTATCCTCTGGAGCGTCGCTCAGGCCGCGGAACCGCCCCGACTGTCACTCGTCGAGCACGTGGAACGGCAGCCGCTGGTCGCGCAGGTCCAGCGATTGATCGACGCATTGGAGTTCCTCGGCACGCCGCTGAGTAAGTCAGATCGCGCAGCGCTGCAGGCCGCGATGGACGACACCAATGACAAGGCGGCGGTGGCCGGTATTCAAACGGTGTTGGATCCGCTCTGCCTGCTCGCCGTTGAACTCAAGTCCGAGAAGGAACTCGTGGCTCAAACCGGCCCAACGAAAAAACAGCTTGTCGAACAGGGCTGGAGCCAGTTTCTGGTGAAGATCCGTAACTCGTCTGACTTGAAGGGAGTCCTTCGCGCTGCCAGCCCGAACGCGCAACGCCTCGCCGGTTCACCGGCGTCGGAGGTCGAGAATCGCTGGCTCGATCTGCAGATGTTTGACCAGCAGCCGCTGCTGCCGCATTTGAGTGGCTTGGAGCTGGAATATCGGATCATCCAGCTTTACAGCCGCGACACCGGGCCTCGTGAGGCGGCACTGTCGCTGGAATACGTGGTCCGCGCCGCAACGCCCGCGGTTCGCGATACACCTCGACGTCCCGAGGAGGTCACCCGCAGCAATCCGTTGAAAATCCCGTTCGATTGCGCTGCCTCGCACGAAGTGACCTTTCACGTCGCTGACGAAAACGGCAAGCCAACCACGGCCGCGTTCCTGATTCGCGATCCGCAGGGACGAGTCTACCCTTCCCAGGCCAAGCGTCTCGCTCCGGACTTCGCCTTCCATCCGCAAATCTACCGCGCGGATGGCGAAAAAGTGAAATTGCCCGTCGGGAACTACTCCATCGATTGCCTGCGCGGTCCGGAATCCATTCCCGAATCGAAATCGCTGACGGTCGCCGGACAACCCACCGAGTTTTCCTATCAGGTCCGTCGTTGGGTCGACCCGACGAAGCTGGGATGGTATTCCGGCGACCATCACATTCACGCGGCCGGCTGCGCCCATTATTCCAATCCGACAGAAGGAGTCCATGCGGACGACATGATGCGACATTGCCTGGGCGAAGATCTGAAGGTTGGCTGCAATCTGACATGGGGACCGTGCTTCGACTACCAGTTGCAGTTCTTCACCGGCAAAGACGATGCGGTCTCGCAATTTCCCTATCTATTGCGCTACGATATCGAAGTCTCGGGTTTCGGCTCACACAATTCGGGGCATCTTTGCCTGCTGCGGCTTACGGAACGCAACTATCCCGGCGGTGATTCCAACAAGCATTGGCCAACGCTGGGATTGAACACGCTCAAATGGGCGAAGCGTCAAGATGCGATTACCGGTCCAGCGCATTCCGCGTCCGGCTTGGCTCCCTCGGCCGAGCGAATCGAGGGGCCCGACGGTCCCAACAGTCTGCCGAGCTACGCGATTCCACAGTACAACGGCATCGGCGCGAATGAGTACATCGTCGACATCACGCACAATGTCCCCGGCAGGGATGGCACGCTGGTCCCCGCCATCGACTTCATCTCCACCATGGATACGAACCGGCAACAAGAATTTAACATGTGGTATCACACGCTCAACTGCGGTTTCCGTGTCCGAGCCAGCGGGGAGACCGACTTTCCCTGTATTTCCGGTCAACGGGTTGGTATGGGGCGAGTTTATGTCAAAGTGAACGGCAACTTGAACTACGAGGATTGGTGCGAAGGCATCCGGGAAGGACGCAGTTACGTCAGTGATGGGACGAGCCACTTGATGGAGTTTACGGTTCAACCCAAGGGGAAAGCGAAAGCGTCGGTCCCGGTTGGCTCGCAAGGAAGTGAATTGAAGCTCGACAAACCTTCGACGATTCAGATTACGGCGAAGGGCGCGGCGCGTTCGGACGGCCGCAAAGTGCCGCTCGAAGTCATCGTCAACGGCTACCCCGTCGCGAAACAAGAGATCATCGCGGACGGTTCGACCCAAGATGTCTCACTGGAAGTCACGATCGACCATAGCAGTTGGGTCGCATTACGACACTTCCCGTCAGCGCATACGAATCCGGTTTTCGTGCTGGTCGGCGACAAGCCGATCCGAGC
Source organism: Planctomycetota bacterium (assembly GCA_016872775.1). Taxonomy (GTDB): domain Bacteria; phylum Planctomycetota; class Planctomycetia; order Pirellulales; family Pirellulaceae; genus VGZA01. The sequence continues at coordinate 50,802 of VGZA01000012.1, forward strand.
CTCGCGGCGAAGTGCGGAATGGTGCCTGCGTGGCGTCGACCAATGTTGGGCGCAGAAACAACAGTTCTACGCCGCGGCGGAAAAAGACGAAGCAGCGGCAGCCTACGAACACGCCCGCCGCGCCTACCGAAAAATCCTCGACGAAAGCGAGACCAACTAATCACGAAAGCAGAGTGGGTCCCTACGAACTCCCTTCTAACTTTAAACTTCCCAAATATATGCATGCAAAGATTACTCTGTTGGTTCTGGTTTGTTGCGTGGCCGCGGCCATGCCGGCGATCGCCGCCGACGAAACGACGACGACGCGCGTGCCGTGGCGCTCGTCACGTCTGACCGGGTCACCCGACCCGCCGCCGCCCTTCGTGGCGACACACGCCTTTTCTGAAGTCCAGCTCAAAGAGCCTGTGTTCATTGTCTGGTCGCCGGATTTGAAACGGTACTTCGTCGGCGAAAAGCGCGGTGTCATTTCGTCGCTCGTGAATCGGCCTGATGCGAAACCGGAACTTGCATTCGACATCACCATGCAGCTCGACAAGTCCACCTGGCCCCAGCATGCCGGTGGCATCGATTCACTTTACGCCATCGCGTTCCATCCAAAATTCGCCGAGAATCGCACCTGTTACGTCTGCTACACCTTGGCCCACAAGAACAACAAGGTGCCTAATCTGGCGGACGGTTCACGGGTCTCGCGCTTTCGCGTGCTCGACGAAAACCCGCCACGCCTCGATCCCGAGAGCGAAGAGGTCATGCTGACCTGGGAACAGGGCGGTCACAACGGGTGTGAGCTGAAATTCGGACCGGAGGGCTATCTCTACATTTCGACCGGCGATGCTCGACCACCCAATCCGCCGGATGAGCTTCACACCGGCCAGGACATCACCGACCTGTTGTCGTCGGTGTTGCGTATCGACGTCGATCGGCGCGAAGCTGGCAAACAATATGCCATCCCGTCCGATAACCCGTTTATCGGAATGTCGGTTGGCGAAAAATCGGCGCGGCCCGAAGTTTGGGCCTACGGCTTTCGAAACCCCTGGCGGATGAGCTTTGACCGCCAGACCGGCCAACTCTGGCTTGCGGACGTCGGGTGGGAACTCTGGGAGATGGTCCACAGGGTCGAACGCGGCGGCAACTATGGTTGGAGCGTCGTCGAGGGGCGACAGCTCATTCACGCCGACGATCTTCCGGGTCCGACACCCATTCAGACACCGCTGCTTGAATTGCCTCACACGATCGCCGCGAGCATTACCGGCGGATATGTTTATCGAGGCAAGCGGTTTCCGGAACTTGCCGGCGCCTACATCTTCGGCGATTGGGAGTTCCGCCGCCTGTGGGCCGCGCAGTTTGAAAGTGACCGCCTGGCGTCGCTGACGGAACTCACGCGGCCAACCGTTCGTGTGGTGTCGTTTGGCGAGGACCCCGAGGGAGAATTGCTTTTCCTGGACTACGACACCGGGTTCGTGCACACACTCGAACGAAACGACGGGCGAGGCCGGAACGAGGATTTTCCGGTCAAGCTTTCCGACACGGGGCTATTCGCGCTCGAATCCGAACCGCGGCGCGGCGCGGAGTCGCCGGCCGCCGGCGTCATCCCCTTCGAAATCAATGCGCCCCAATGGCAGGACGGTGCCCAGGCCCAGCGATGGCTGGCTCTGCCCGGGACATCGAGCATCACCGTCTACGGCGGCGAAGGCAAGCCGATGCCGAGCCAGGTGTTCTGGCATAACTTCCGCTTGCATTTTCCCCAGGACGCGGTGCTCGTCAAAACCCTGTCGCTCGAGACGACTCCCGGCGATCCGGCATCGCGACGCAAGATCGAGACGCAGCTGCTGCACTTTGACGGCGCCGACTGGCGCGCTTACTCGTACGCGTGGCGCGACGACCAGACCGACGCCGATCTGGTTCCCGCCGCCGGCGACGAGAAAACCATTGTTCTCCGGGATGACACTCAGCCGTCGGGGCAGCGTCCCTACGTGTGGCAATTCCAGGACCGCACCCAGTGCCTGCAATGCCACAGTCAGTGGCCACAGTACGCCATTGCGTTTAACCTGGCTCAGCTGAACCGTGATGTCGCATCGGACTCCGGCAGCCACGTCAATCAACTCGTGCAGCTCAGCCGAACGGGGCACCTGGTTCGCCACGCGCTCGATGACAGCGTGCAACCACCGTATGACGCCCGGTCGGCAGCGGACGAGGATCGTTTACCCGACCCGTTGGATGCTGCCGCGGCGCCGATCGCGGCGCGCGCGCGTTCGTATCTGCACGCGAATTGCTCGCACTGCCACCGCTTCAATGGCGGCGGTATTGTCGGTCTCGATTTGTTATTCCAAAAGACCGTCGCCGAGGCCCGCATTCTTGAATCGCCGATCCGCGGCGATTTCGGGCTCCCTGAAGCGCGAATTGTCGCGCCCGGGCACCCCGAACGAAGCACGCTCTATTTCCGCATGGCCAAATTCGGTCGGGATCGAATGCCCCACGTCGGCTCCGAACGACCGGACGAGGCCGGGCTGCGGCTGATCGGCGACTGGATCGCTTCGTTGGATGCGAATGCCCAGCGAATCGACGATTCCCCAGCGGCGTCCGGTATCGAGCAACAATTGACGCAACCACAGCTCGCCCAGCGCTGGGCGCGGCGGCTCGGCCGCGGCGAACTGCCGGCGGTCGAGCGAACGAGCCTGATTCGGGCCGCCATGTCGCTCGAACCGGGTGCGGTGCGCGACCTGTTCGATGGCTACCTTCCCGTCGACGGTCACGAGCCCAAACTGGGCCCGCGACCAAGGCCAGCGTCGATCGCTGCGCACGCCGGAGACCTCGAGCGCGGCAAGAAACTGTTCTGGGACAAGTCGTCGAATTGCGCAACGTGCCACAAGATCGGCAACGAAGGCGTCAACCTGGGACCCGAGCTGACACGGATCGGGCAGAAGCGGACGCGCGACGAGCTGCTCGACAGCTTGCTGAACCCCTCGCGAACCGTCGACCCGGCTTTTGCCGCCTACCTGGCCGTCACCAAGGACGGCCGCCCGATCTCCGGACTGCTGGTGCGTCGTACCTCAACCGAAGTCGTCGTGCGCGACGCCAAGAACAAAGAATTTGCCATCCCCGTCGACGAACTCGAACGGCTCGCCGTTTCGCGCGTTTCGCTGATGCCGGACGGCTTGCTGGCCGGCTTCACCGCGCAACAGGCGGCGGACCTGGTGGCGTATCTCGCCAGTCTGCGCGAGTAGTGTGCCGGGGATAATGGGGCCGGGAGAGCCGTGACGCAACGTTACCGAACGAATCTCGCCACGCGACCGCCGGGACCAACCGTCCAGCCGTTACCGGTGGGATCGAATCCGACACTGTTGTAATTCTGTTGGTCGATTGCCGTCCACGTCGTACTGCCGTCCAGCGATTCGTCCGAGCCTGACGTCCCCACCACAACCCAACGGTCCTTTGCCCACGCCGCGCACGAGCGAAATGGGAACGGTTTTTCGAGGAGTACCCAGGTCTTGCCCCCATCCTTCGTTCGGGCTGCTGTGGTTCCGAGTTCATTCGGTTTGCGATAATCGCCACCGACAATGAGGCCTTGATCTCGATCCCGAAATGCAATGGAAAACGCCCCGCACGATTCGTTGTTTGAAAAAATCGGCGTCTCAACAACCGTCCAGTGTTGACCCCGATCATGGGAATGAAAGATTCTCGAAGACTTGCCTCCTCCGGTGCAGAACATGACACCGTTTTCGCCGTGGGTAATCAGGCATGTGCCGCTGGCAGCGAAGGCACTCTCGTTGGCAAGTGCCGGCGGAAGGTCTTTGGCCTCCAGCCGTTTCCAGTTCGCTCCTCCATCCTCGGTGATGATCAATCGAAATTGTCCTTGGACGGGGTCACTCAACGCAACACCATGGCGGTCGTCCCAAAAGGCGATGGCATCAAAGAACGCATCCGGGTCGGAATTTTTGAATTGCAGCACCCAGTTACGGCCGGCATCAACCGTCTTGTAAATCCGCGAATTCTCGCCAGGGCCGATACTCAGCAGAAAGGCGGTCGACGCGCCAAATGCTTCGACATCGCGGAAATCAAGCTCTTCGGCCCCCGGCACGGTTCCCTCAATCCAGGTCTTCCCGCCGTCGGTCGTTTGAGCGTACATCGCCTGCTTGCCGCTGATCCAGGCAATCTTCTCGCTGACAACCGACAGGCCACGCAAATCGGCCTGCGACCGGATCTTCTGCACCTGCCATTCGCCAGCAGCCATTGAATCAGAAAACACGAACATCAAGACAACGAGCAGGTAAAGTCTCATGACATTGATCCAACGTTGGAATCGACACCGGAAGTCGCCACGTAATGCGCGCGATCCTACCCTCTCGGAACAAATTGCACCATGCGCCCTTACGATTCGCTTGACTTCGGTGATCGGAATGCCCCCGGCTTGCCCGGGGGCATTCGAGGAATGACGTAACGAAATCAGGGTAGCTCGAATCCAATAAGGCGGATCCCCTGCCGACTGGGTGACTCTCCTCCAGCCGAATGTTACACTGGGCGCCGCAGAGGATCTTTCTGGTTCCGTGAGCCATCATCGAAATAGTCGTTTGTTGTCTTGTGATTTCGTGGAGAAGCCTGCTATGACCAACCTGCCACATCTATCCCGCCGTTCATTCTTTCGAACCTCCGCTGCCGTTGCGGCGGCTCCTGTGTTTTTGCAGGGAATTCCGCAACTGGTTGCAGCTCCCGCGCCGCGTCCAATTTTGAAAACGCTCAAGATCGGCATGGTGGGTGTACCTGGTTCGCTTACCGACAAATTGAAGGCGGCGAAACAGGCCGGCTTCGATGGCATTGAACTCGACGCGCCGGGATTCAATCTGGAGGAAGCGAAAAAAGCGATCGCCGAAACGGGCCTGCCAGTGGATGGCACGGTATGTTCGTCCCATTGGAACGTGCGACACACGAGTCCGGATGCGGCGACGCGTAAGAAGGCGCTGGAACATTTGGAGACAGCGTTGCGCGACACCCATGCAATTGGTGGCAATACCGTGTTGTTGGTCGTGGGCAAAGGCGAGGATGGACCGGAATCGGAGATCTGGCCACGGTCGATCGAGAACATTTCGAAAGCAATCCCGCTGGCCGCATCGCTGGGCGTGTACATTGCGATCGAAAATGTCTGGAATCAATTCCTGTACGATCACGATGGCAGTAACAATCAGACCGCCGATAAGTTCGTGAAATACGTTGACGAACTGAACTCGCCGTGGGTGGGAATGCAGTTCGATATTGGTAATCACTGGAAGTATGGCGATCCAGGGGCGTGGATTCGGCAGCTCGGTCGTCGTGTCGTGAAGCTCGATATCAAAGGCTTTTCGCGGGCGCAAAACAACTTCACACCGATCAGCAAGTGCGATCTGCCGTGGGACTCCGTACGTTCGGCGTTGACGGAAATTGGATTCTCGGGCTGGTGCGCAGCCGAAGTCGGTGGCGGCAACGTCGAGTATCTGCGAGGCGTCGCCAACGAGATCAAGGAAGTATTGAAACTGGCATAGTCGGCGAAATTGTCCCCGTCTTAGTTGAAAAGGTGGCGGCTCCTGTGTCCGGGGTTTAGATTCCGGACAAGCCATTTTCCTCAAGAACAGGAGTACACCACCATGTCGCGGAAGTACCAGAAGTCGAAGGTCATTCGCAACTCTTTTACCGAGCGGACGAAAATCCGAGGTCAGGCGAAAGCTCAAGCTCGCGAAGTTCAGCTTCCGTTGGACGTGGAGAGCCTCGTTGAGATGTCACGCACGGCGCTATCCAGTTTTGCCGCGGAAGTGGGCCTCATTGTCGCGCAGCGGCTGTTGGAGGACGAAGCGACACAGTTCTGCGGCGAACGGCACGAAAGGCAGACGAAACGGGAAATGACGCGTTTTGGGCATTCACGCGGCTATGTGACGCTCGCTAGTCAAAAGGGCCGTATCCACAAGCCACGTGTCCGCTATGTGAAAAAGGACGGCGAAGTCGAATTGGAGCGATACCGTTTGCTTCAGTCGCCAGATGCAATGCCTCAGGCGGCGTTGAACCAACTGGTAAATGGGGTTTCGACGCGTCGCTATGAGCATGTCGTGGAGTTGGTAGAGAAGGTTATGGTGTAAAGAAATCGAGCGTTAGCCGTGGCTTTATTCGAGCTTCGGCCAGCGTTCCAAGGCAAGATCAGAAATCGGGTACTTTCCCCAGTCCCCAGAGCCTGCAGGGGACGGACTTTATCGTTAGATCTGGCCTGCTTCGGTCCCGGGCCGACACAACCATCGGCGACGCACGCGGCCCATTGTATTCGACGGTGCAAAGCAAACCGTTTGTCGCAAGACAATGCGAACGCCCAATGATCGAATGACGAAAAAGTCGATTTGTGGGGGGATTCGTGGGCGGACTTTCGAGGGCGGAACGGTTTGGTGGAGTTCCGCGAGTCACCGCAATTGCTTGCCAAATCGGAGCTTAAGCAAAGTACACCCAAGAGGGCTCGAACCTCTAACCTTCGGTTCCGTAGACCGATGCTCTATCCAATTGAGCTATGGGTGCGGGAAACGGATTACCCGGGGAAGCCCCTGAAATCGTGGTCTCATTCTGACGATTGGACGCGGGAGGTGTCAAGGACGGGGGCAGAGGGTTACGGGGAACGAAAGGTGTTACACGCGATCAGGGTTTGGCGTACTGCACATGGTGTCCTTTGGCTTTTAGGCGGATGCGGTAGAGACTCTGGTCGATCGTCACATACAGCGTGTTGATCTCGTCTCCGATCCCGAACTCCACGTTGCTCGGCATGCCGACCGGCGGATGGTCGTCGTCGGTCACCTGGTTCTCCGGTCCGGTAGGAAGAAACGCCACTTCCTTGCCGGCCGGGTTGAGTACCTGCACGCCAGGTCGCTTCAGGCTTCGCGTGGTCAGGTAGACATTTCCCGCGGCATCGACGCACATGCCGTCGCAACCGGCTTGATCGCCGTAATCAAGCAACGTCTTGCGCGCACCACTGACTTTACCGTCGGCTCCCAACGGAAAAGCGTAGATCGCCATCGGTCCATGTTTAGGAGGCGGCGCGGTCGGATCGATCTTGTCGGTGCCGTTGTCGTGGTCGGCCACATAGAGCGTCTTGCCATCGGGACTCAGCGCGATTCCGTTCGGCTTCGAAACTTCATGCGTGATCTCGATCACCGATCCGTCTTTCTCAATCCGATAGACCGCCCGATGTTCCAGCTCGCGAGGTTCATCACCCAGGTAGCGGGGGTCCGTGAAATAGACGCGACCCTGACGGTCGAGGCAGCAGTCGTTGGGTGCATTGAATTTTTTGCCTTTGTAGCGGTCGGCGAGCGTGGTGCGCTGCCCGGTCTTGACGTTCCACTTCGAGACTCTTCGCCCGCCCTGGTCGGACCCTTCGCATGCGATCAGATCGCCCTGGCTGTCGAAGATCATCCCATTGGCTTTGCCGCTGTCGATCGAGAATGCCGCGGTTTGCCCCGAGACCGGGTCATAACGCATGATGTAGCCTTTGTCATTGCCGACCGGAATATCGGTGTAATAAATGCTGCCATCCGGCGCAACGGCTGGACCCTCCGCGAGCCCACCCTGGATCGCCGCCTGGCGTGTGAACAGCAGCTCCAATCGAGAGTCCGCGTTCACAATGCTGTCGCCCTGGGGCCGCCCCACGTCGAACGCATGCAGTTGCCGCGCACTGTCGGTCATCCACGGCCCAACGCCGTTCAGGAGACTGGAAACGGAGGCGAAGAAAGTGATCGCAATCGCGAACTTACGCGACCATCGGTTACACGGTTGATTTGCTCGATGCATGCCTGACCCCTCGTGACGATTTACGAATCGATCCTGGAAGTTCGTTGATGCCGGTGCGGCACCGCAAAAAAGTAGTACCGCCAGTGCACGAGAATAGGGCAACCAGATCAGAATGCAAGAGTTGCCACGAAAATATTGATCGCGAACGGCGCATACTGCAAAATGACTCCAGGGCTCGGGACGTCACGGCGACGATTGGGAGGTCTTGATTTGGAAGCGCGGCCTGTACTGGTGATCGCTCGTCGATCCGGATCGGGGCAACGGGTATTCGCCGCCGAGCCAACCTTGGCGGAGCGTCGCCGGCATGCCAATCTCGTTTCCTTGTTCTTCGTACTGGGCGTACTGCAGGCCGTACCGGCGGTCAAGGAACTGCTGCAGCGACATTTCGCGGCGCGGGGGACGCTCGACCCGCCGTTCTGGCTGTATGGCCTCTTGCTGATCGCGATCCTGGAATTCGCCTCCGCGTTGAGCCTGATGCGTATTGTCGACCACGCCGCATTGTGGGTGCTTTCCCTGCTGGCGCTGGCAGTCGCAATGGCCCAGGCCTACCTGCTGGCGCTGATCCTGTTCGCTCGGCAAGGCACACAACTCGCGGCGCTCGACCTGTCCGACGCCGCCCGCGGGTTCGGTCTGCCATGGACCTGTCTATTCATGCTCTCCGCGCACGCGGTCGTCGCCTGGATACTGGGCCGCGCCGCCACGCAGCAGAAGTCCGAAACCAGCCGCCGACTGCGCGGTTCGTAACGGTCGTACGCTTTCCACGATGCATGCCGGCGTAACCACGCGCAGAACCGGACCGCTCACTGAACCTGAAGGTATTGCAACGCCGAGTTCTGAGGTAATCTCCGTTGAGCGTGACCTTCGATGAATTCGCACCCACCCTACACAACCCTAACCGATCCGCTTGCGGCCGACGCGGCACTCCCCGTCCCGCCGAACCCGGAACCGCCGTTGCCGGACTACTGGCAGGAATCGGCGCGGCCGCTCGTCAGTCTGGCGTTTATTGCGCCGATGCTGGCGGCCTACGAACTGGGGATGGTGGTGCTTGGCCCGTCCGCAGTGCGCAACGGAGCCGAAGTCTGGCTGCGTCAGTTCCTGGACTGGCTTGGACTTGGTCAGTACTTTCTGCTTCCGCTGCTGACCTGCGGCCTGCTCTTGGCCTGGCACCATCTGTTGCACGCATGTTGGTCGTTCCGCCCGTCGGTGCTTTTCGGGATGACGCTCGAATCGGCCACGCTGGCCCTCGGATTGCTAGCGTTCGCCCAGCTCCAGGGCGCGATTTACGACCACCTCGGCAGCGAACTACTGAACACGCCGAACAGCACCGCAACGGAGACGGATCTGGCTGGCATGCTGGGTTATTTTGGCGCCGGTCTCTATGAGGAATTATTGTTCCGTTTGACGATGTTGCCGCTGGCGACGATGCTGCTGCGCGGGCTGGGCATGCGCCCGCGTGGGGCACTCGTGCTGGCAGTGCTGGCAGTCAGTCTCTGTTTCTCCCTGGCCCATTATCGATGGGACCTGGATCTGTTTGGCTGGCAGTTGCATACGAGCGGCTACGCTTTCGATTGGTTCAGCTTCTCGTTTCGCTTTGCCGCCGGCACGGTTTTTTCCGCGCTGTTTGTCTGCCGCGGCTTTGGAATTGCCGTCGGTGCGCACGCCCTGTACGACGTTTTCGCGGTGCTGATTTAGGCCGCGTGCAAGGGCGAATCGACCGGCGGCGCGGTGCTGCTTTTCATGCGCAAACGTGGTGGCAGGATCTGCGTGGTAAGCTCTTTTGCAGGCAGCTGGGGCATGATGCCCCAGCCACGGAGAATGCCAGGCGGCTGCGACAGCATGACACGGCTACGAAAACTTGTCCGCGAAAAGCGGGGCTCACTCTATGCATGGGCCACTATTTATTGTAAGCGCATCGATCGGCGCGCCGCGCACCGAGCCCGTCTGGGAAGCGCTCCGCGAACTTTGTCAAGCCCCCTTTTTTTGTTCGTCGACCGATTTGAAAAGTGGCTTTGTTCGCTGCGCGTCCGGCGCTTATAATGCGACTCGTACGACGAACGCATCTCACGAAACAATCGATTACCTACAAGGAATTTCGCCGTGCTAACGGTCCGACCGAAAGTCGCCGAGTTGGCATTCCAAGTATACGGACGATCGCTCCACCCCGAACTGTTCGACATTCATCGCTCCCGCACCGTGGAACGCGGCGGATACCAGGCGCGCTTCGATATCACCAGCGCAGGGCACGTCGTAACGTTTCGCTTCCAGGGGCTGACGCTCACCGAAGTTGCAGCTTCGGCCCAGCATCCCCTGCCCCAGAAGCGACGGATCGTCTCCTATAAATTGCGCGGCCAATGCGACGATCGAGTCGACTGTCGCGGCGGATTACGGTACCAGTTCAATTTCCAGCTCGAACCGGTTTCGCCCGAAGTTTTCTGGACATTCCAGGAAGAGTTGGCGATTGACGGGCTGCGGAACGGAATCCTGCACCGTTTCGACTCCAGCGGCCGGATCTCCCTGGGAGCACTCAGCTTTATCAATGTCGAAACTCGTAATCGCAGCCTGCTAGTTCAGGCCTTTCACACCTTCCCGGACGACTACGCGATCGTCAAAACACAATCGCTCTTTGAAGTTCCCAAGTCGTAGCGCCGCCGAGTCGCGAACTGGCCGAGTCGCAGTGTAGCCGAGTCGCTTCGCGACTCGGCGTCGAGTTGCGTAGCAACTCGACTACCGAATGCGGCGGTTTAGCGCATCCGCATCCAGCGGTTGCGCTGGTTCATGTAATCGATCAGCGATTCGCCCAGGTTACGGGACGTATCGAGCGGGATCCACTCGCAACGGTTGCGCAGCGCGATACCTGCCAGCCGTTCGTTGTGCTCCCGCAGCGCTTTCAAGTAGGCCACGCGCAGATCTTCGGGCTGCACCAGAAACTCGTCGCTCACCTCCAGGCCCATGAACTTCACCGCTCCATTGAACTGGAAAACCAGTTCGTCGTGGTGCAGAACCTGTAACAGCACGATCTCGTGCCTCTGGTACCGCAGGCGCTGCAGCGCGTCCTCCAGTCCGTCCAGGCTGCCGAAGAAATCGCTGATGACGAACACGATCTCCCTGCGACCGATGCGACCCGTCAATTCGATCAGGCAATCGGCGATGCGCGTCTTGCTGACCGGTTCGATCTGATCCAGATGCTGCGTCATGCGGAGGATCTGCCCCATCGAATTACTGGGCGTGATGAATCCTCGCAGTTTTTCGTCGAAGGTGGCGAGCGACGCCTTGTCGCTTTGACGGACGACGGAATATCCGAGCGTGGTCGCGGTGCGGGCTCCGTAGAGCATTTTCTGCTGGGGGCCGTTGCCGTAGCGCATCGAGGCGCTGACATCCAGGACGAAGTGACAGACGAAGTTGGTTTCCAGTTCGTACTGTTTGACAAAGTACTTTTCGCGCGTGTAGTAGACGCGCCAGTCGATATGTTTCGGGTCGTCGCCCGGCACGTATTCGCGGTGTCCGGCGAATTCGACGGCGAAGCCGGCCAGCGGCGATTTGTGAGCGCCGGCCAGGTTGCCGATCACCAGCCCTTGCGGCTCGAAGTGACGGTCGGCGATCTGGCCGAGCGTTTCGGGGTCGAGGTAACGGGAGAGGATGGAATCGGCCATAGGATTTTTTACGCCGCCGGGCGTTCGTATTTGCGATCGGCCGGGATTGCCTGCATCAGCAGTTCGATCAACTTCTCGCTATTCACGTTATTGGCCTGTGCCGCATAGTTGCCTGCGATCCGATGCCGCAGCGCGGGTTTGGCGATCGCCTGAACATCCGCGACCGTCGCATGATAACGACCGTAGAGAATCGCTCTGGCCTTGGCGGCGGTGACCAACGTCAATACGCCCCGCGGTCCCGCGCCCCAGTTCACCCACTGATTCACAAAGTCGGGCGCCTCGGGCGTTCCCGGCCGGGAAGCTCGAACCAGCGCCCAGGCATAGCCCAGCACCTGATCACTGACCGGCACGCGCGTTACCAGCCGCTGGATTTCGATAATCTCATCGCCCGACATGCACGGTTCGATTTCGCCGAGTTGCCCGGTGGTCACGCGTCGCGCGACTTCCCATTCCTCGGCTCCGCTTGGGTAATCGACTTTGATATAGAGCAGGAACCGGTCGAGCTGGGCTTCGGGCAGCGGATAGGTGCCTTCCTGCTCGAGCGGGTTCTGCGTCGCCAACACGAAAAACGGCGTAGGCAGGGGGTGCATGGTGCCGCCCGAGCTGACTTGGCGCTCCTGCATCGCCTCGAGCATCGCCGCCTGGGTCTTCGGCGGCGTTCGGTTAATTTCGTCCGCCAGCAGCAGATTCGCGAACAACGGGCCCGGCAAGAATCGGTAGCGTCGTTCGCGGGACTGCAGATCTTCCTGGATGACTTCGGTGCCGGTCACGTCGCTGGGCATCAGATCGGGCGTGAACTGGATCCGTTTGAAGGTCAGGTGCAGGGAGCAGGCGAGCGAACTAACGAGCAGCGTCTTTGCCAATCCCGGCACTCCCTCGAGCAGTGCATGCCCGCGCGCGAACATGGCGATTAACACCTGCTCGATGACATCATTCTGTCCCACGATGACTTTGGACAGTTCATCGCGCAACCGGTTATAGGACTGTTCGCACCGCTGCACGGCGGCTACATCATCTTTTTCATTACTGGACATCCGGAGTTCTCCTCAATCGATGCTTTCAAAATAGCGTTTCAATCGTTCCTCGTAGCCGCGCGGCGCTTTGCCGCGCGAACGAGCCTGGATCGCGTTCCGCAGGGACGCCGGCAACTTGGCAAACCACGGTTCCTTGTCAAAGTTCCGCTGATCGCCTTCTTTGCCGGCGCCGGATTCATCACCGCCGCGGCTGTCGCCTTTCGGGGTCGGGTTCAGTTGCGGAGGCTGCTCTTCCGGTTTCTCATTCCGTTGTTCGGTCCCACCCTTGGACGCATTACCGGCGTTGGTATTTGCCGTCGACTGTCCTTCGGAGGAAGGTTGATTGTTGGAAGATGACTGCTGCGCCGAATCGGGAGTTCCGGACTCCGAGGCTCGCTGGCTGCGACTGGCGGCGGCCTGGTCGAGCGCCATTTCCGCGCGGCGCCGCGCGTTCTCACCCGCGATCTGATCGGCGGTTACTTCCGGCGCGTTCGGCACCAGGCCGGTACCCAGTTCCCGCGACTGCGGATCGGGCGATCCGTGGGGGTTGGAACCGTCGCCCGAATTCTGCCCAGCGTCGCTCGACCGATCCCCGCTTTCCGACGGCGCACCGTTGGAACTGTTGTTCGCATTGGGCGCCGCATCGGTCGGCGCGAGCGGCATCGGCGTGGGCTGCGCGAGCGGCATCGGTTTTCCCGAGGACGAAGTTTCGCCTTCGGAGCCGGGCGGCAGCGGGATCGAGTCGGCGCCAAGTTGCGACGCGGTTTCCAATCCTTCTCGAATTGGCTGGTTGGCGACTTCTTTTTGTCCCGACACTTCCGCCGCGCCTTGGCCGGTCGCGCGTTGCGCTTCGGCGAACCGCTGGGCATTCTCCTGGAGTTTTTTGGCCGCGGCGAGTTGTTTTGCCTTGTTGGTTCCGTGCGGGTCGCTGGATTTTCCCGGCGGCGCTGGCTGGGAGTCCGCCGCGGCGGCGTCCGACTGCGCGGCAGTGAGTTCCTGGACCGCGTCCTGGATCTGATCGCGCGCAAGTTGTTGTTCCTGTGCCAACCGCGCCAGTGCTTCGGCGATATCGCGATCCCGCCGCAACTGGCTTTCGCGTGCAGCGAGGCTTGCCTCGGCCCGTTCTTCCGCGCGAGTCACCTCGGCCTGGGCATCGCCCGCAGGGCGGTTACCATCCGGCGCAACGTTCGGTTTTTCGCTGTTCGGAGCAACGGGCGTGGCGGCGGTGTCGGCCGGACTGGCGGTCGGCGGGTTACGTTGCGCGCCTTGTTCGGCAGCCCGTTCGGCTTGACGCAACGCCGCGGTCGCGCCGGCATCCACGTTGCTGATGGTGGGAGTGAGGCTGGCGAGCTGGCGAGCCTGTTCGGTCAGTTGCCGGCTCTGTTCGGCAGCCAGTTGAGCGGCCGCCTGGGCGAGTTGCGCGGCAGCTTCGCCGAGGGCTTGTGCCGCTTGCTCCTGGGTGGCCTGGGCATTTTCGGGCTGCGGCGATTGCAGCATCGCGTTCGCTTGTCCCGCTCGCTCCGCGGCCGTCGCCAATGCGGCTTGTGCTTCGGGGACAGTATTGCGAGTCAGTTGGCTCGCCTCAGCAACGCGGTCGCCGACCCGTTGCTGGGCCGACGCATCCGGCGCGCGCTCGGGCGCTTTTGCCGATTCGGCAGCGGCCTGCTGGTCGGCTTTTCGTTGTGCGGCGGCGGCGGCGGCCTGCGACTGCTGGCGTGCGGCGTCGCTACGTGCCGGGCTGCCGTTGAGAGTCTCTTTGGCGGCCTGGGCGGCGGCTTTCGCTGCCTGCCTGAGCGAATCGCCGAGATCGTCGTTGCGGTCGGCGGCGATATTCGAAAGCGCCTCGGCGACTTTCTGCTGCTCGCTGGCAGCCTGCACGGCGGTGTCCGATTTGCCTTGCTGGAAGTCGCGCAGCGCGCGATCAGCGGCCTGCTGTTGCTCCATTGCCCTTTGGATCGCTCGCGACGTCTGCCGGGCCTCCGCCGCCGCGGGGCGTCCGCTGGCGCGCAGTTGTTCGATCCGGGCCTGTTCGACCTTGTCGCGCGCCGCGGCGATACGAGCCGCCATATCCGCCTGACTTGCCGGCCTCTCCGACATCAGCTCCTCGACGGCTTCCCGCGCCTGCGTGACCTGCGCCAACTGTTCCCCGGCAAGCCGCGCCAGTTCCGCGGCGGCTTCACCCGACGCTTGTCGCAAGGCGGCGGCTGCGTCGGCGAGCTGCTCGGCCGCCTTCCCGGCCTGGGGCGCGGTACGGGCCAGTGCTTCCCGCGACGCTTGCGCGGCGGCCGAGTCCTTACTCGCATCCGCAGCTTTCTGTTTTTCGCCAGCTTGCGCGAGGTCCTGGCCGACTTGCTCCAACAGTCCTTTCGTGCCCGCGAGCATCTTCGCGACCTCGGGTGTCGTGACGGCGACTCCTTCGTTGATCTTCGCCGCGACCGTCGCCACGTCGTCGTTTTCCTCAAGCATTTGCTGCAGCTCTGGCTGCGGCAATCCCGCCTCGGTCCCTTGCGCGGCCTTGCTCGCGACATCGCGTTCCGCCGCGGCAGCCCGTTCCAGCGCTTCGGCACCACGAGCCAGTTCACCGACTTTGACCGCCAGTTGTCGGCGCTGGGTGTCGGCAAGTTGCGATGCCACTTCGGCCATCGCCTGCCGGATCGAATCCTCGGCCTTTTCTCCCGCCGCCGCTTGCGTCGGCGGCGCGGCCTGAGAATCATCGATCGCCTGTTTCGCGGCGGCGACGCTCTCCTTGGCATCTTCGATGCGCGACTCGATAACCGCCGGCAGGTCGTTCATGGCGTCGGTCTTTGCAAGTTGATCGGCGACCTGCTGTTCCAGTTGTCGCGCGGCGGCCAGCGCCGCCGCCTGTTCGGCCGTCGAAGCAGCGCCGGCCGTCTGCGCCGCTTGTGCCGCCTTCTCGGCCTGGTTGGTTGCCTGTTCCTGTGTCCGCAGCGCTGCGCCCAGGTCCTGGTGCAGTTGCTGGAGCTGTGCGACTTCGGCCGAGAGCTGATCGGCGCTCTTGCTGGCCTGGTCCGATATAGCGGCGCGCCGCAATTGTTCTTCAATCTGCGCCAGACTGCCGAGCACCTTCCCTTGTTCCTGCAATGCCTGCGGCTTGTCGTGTTCGAATAGCTCATTCGACGCGGCGATCGCCGACTCCTTCGCCTGTTCCGCCAACGGTTCCGCGGTCGGGTAACGGGCCAGCACCGCGGCCAGGTCGCCCAGTTCGCGATGCACTTCCTCCTGCCGCGCGACAAGTTCCGGGGCAGTCGCATCTTTCAGATCGGTGCGGCGGGTCTGGTCGCGCAATTCCTCCTGCTTTTTCATCATCGCCTGGACCAGCTTAATCGCCGCCTCGCGATCGGAACTCAGCAGCCCGCGCGCCTCTTCAAGCTTTTCGAGCAGCGCTCGCAGCCCTTTGATCACCGCCATTTCACTCTGAAGGGCCGTGTCGAAACGGCTCTGCTCGAGTTGCCCCAGCACGTTGTCGAGTTCCTCATCGACGCGGCCGACTTTCAAAATTCGCAGTCCGTCCGAAGCGCCCGCCGCCACGGCACCGCTCCAGTGCGTCAGGTCGTGCAGTGTATCCACGAGCGTGGTATATAACGCCCCGACATCGCGCTGGTCACCGAGCGCGAGCACCAGCCGCGCCTCGCGCTGCTCCTTGGCTTGTTCGGGCAATTGCCGGGTCGTCGAGTAAACCTTGCTCTCCATCGCGATCAGTTGCTGGACCTGGGCGGTCACCCGGGCGATCTGCAGCCGTCGATACAACTTTTGACGCTCCGCCATCAACTGCACCACGACTTCCCGCGTCTTGTCGCGAGCCGCGTTGAAGTTCTCCAGGCGCTCTTCACGGCTGCCCTGTTGAGCGCTCACAAGTAATTCCACCACATCCTGCATCTGATCGTTCAACAGGTTGTCGACATGCGCTCGCATGCCCTGGATGTCGCCGAAGACGGGCTGTTTGTCCAATCCGTTTTCGCGCAGCTGACGCAATTGCACGTCCAGCACACCGGATACGAGTTCCCTGGCCAGCAGCCGGGCTTTGTCGTGCAACTGCTGCTTGGATCGTAACCCGTCGGGATCGGCAGCGACGATCGCCGGCGTTCCCACCGACCAGATCCGCGTCGCGATTGATAGCACCAGGAAGACTCTGAAACCGGACATGCGCAAACAGCTCATGGCGTTTCTCCTATCCCAAGCTCGCGTTGAATGATTTCCGACAACTGCTTTTCCGACTTCTGATCGGCTTCCAGGATCGCGGCGTAAACTCCATTCTCGTCCGAGATCTCCAACACCAGCGGATCGCTGATCGTCGACACACCGGGCAGCGAACCGCGAAAGTCCCGAACTTCCAAGGTTATCTTGACCCGATCGCCTTTCGCCAGATTGAATTCCGACAAATCGACGATTTGACCGTCGGAAATCGGCAAGTCGTCGCCACGAACGATACCACGGTCAGAGTTGAGCAGCTCGATGATTTTGGTCGGCGTTTCCTCGGACGGCTGTGCATTTTGGGCATTCGCCTCCGTTGCGGCACCGGCCCCAACAGCCGCCTCACCGGTGGACACCGCGGCCGCCGACTCCACCTGAATCAGCAGACGGAGACTGGCGATTCCAAAATCGTCGCTGGCGCGATATTCAATCTTCGGCTTGGCGCGGGGCAGGACGACGCGATGGACGACTTCCTGGGAGCCGGACGGGGGTCGATCGGTCCGCAGGCGCAGGAACCCTTGCAGTGGACGTTCCAGCGTCATGTTGTCGACGTCACGAACCTGGACGTCGAAGCGCAATTCCTCGCGGATGTCGTGGAACGGAGACTCGGGATCGGTCAGGCTCCAGAGTTTGCGGTTTTCGCCGTGCGGCAGCAGTGGGAAGCGCAGCGGTTCCGGTTGCTGGCGTACGACGATCCAGGCTTCTTCGAGCTGTTTATGATTGAGCACCGCAAGCGAAAAATCGACGCGCGATCCTTCCAGCACCGCGAACTGTCGGGCGGCGGGGCTGCCGGACACTTCCATCTCCCGCGCGTACTCGGGAGGAGTGACCTCCAATCGCAACTCGACGGCGGGCAACGGGATCATCTCGACGGACGCCGGATCGGTCCATGCGTCGCCGACGTAGATTTTGTATTGAAAGGCATCGACGAGCCGTGGCATTTCGCCGCTGTAGATTGCCGATGCGGCGTGTGGTCCCGGCCATTCCGAAATCGCATCGGATAATCGGTCCCGGCATTCTTCGACCGCATCCCGCGACAGCCTTGCCTGCCGGACAAAGTCGGCGACGCTGGGCGCGTCGAGTTGAATTGCTCCACTGATTTCCGCGCGCCAGGCGTCGCGCAGGATCGCCTCGGCGTCGTCGATCATTTCCGATAGTCTGCGTTCCGCTTGTCGCAGCCGGGCCAGGCGCTGATCCAGACTCAAACGCGTCAGTTCCAGGCTGCGACCACGGACCAGGCCACTGGAGATTCTGAGGACGCCGGACTCGGGCAACTCGCCGTCGCAGAGGACATCAAACCGCAACGATTGCCCTTGCGGCGACTTGTACGCATGGGGCGTCATGCCGTCGAGCCGGGGATCGAGGACCTGCGTACGATTGATCAGAACGCGTTGCACTCGCGTGGCGGTCGGATAGTGGCGTGCGGCGAGCAGCAGACGCTGCAGAAACGTCGCGACATGCGTGGGGTAGGCGATCGTGACGGACAGGACCGCGGCGAGGGTGAAGCCGAGCAGAATCCCGCGGCGGGTGAGTGCTTCCCTGGAGAAACCTTGAAACACATCGAGTCCGGTGCCCAATTCGGCGACGTAGTCGATCACGGCTGTCTCCAGCTGCACCGATCCCCAACGGGACGCCTGGGGGCTTTCAAACTGCAGCGCCGCGACCAGATCGCTTTCGATCTGATGTTCCCGTTCCACGAACAGCGCCATATCGGTTTCGTCCTCTTGGACGCGCAACAACGGACGCGTAAACCGGCGGCAGGCGACGACAACGGCGGCGGCGGCGCCGGCGATCACGAACAGCCGCTGCAACCGGCTCAGGTGAAACAACAGGTCGACGGCGAACAGCATTCCAAGCGCCCAGCAGACGGCCAGCGCGAGGCTGGCGTACGCCGCGCCCCGTCGGATCCACCGCCGGGTCTCGAGGAGCGTGTGCAGTTGTTGTCGCAGGTGCGCGATGCGGCTCATGACAAACGGATCCACTTTCGGGCGAACCATTCGCCCAGCATCAGAATCATGATTACGGCGAACCACAGCGGCGTGGTCCAAAGGGCGTGGTTGCGGGTCTTCGTTTCAATGCGTGGTTCGGCTCGCAAGTCGTCGATGAAGTTATCCAGATTGGTGAGGTCGTAAGACCGGCCCTGCGTGCGCCCGGCAAGCTCGCGCTGCAGGGCCTCGTCCCGTACCGCGCGGCTGCGTTCCGCCGAGACACTCGTCACGTCGAATCGCCGTTCCTCGAATCGTTCCGTCACCGGGTCCTGGACACGGATCGCGTATTCGCCGGGCACGAACACGGGAAACCTCGCTTCGAACTGGCCCTTGCGTAACAGCGGGACCGCCAGTTCGCGCAGTTGAGTGGATCCGCCAGGGCCCGGCACGAGCAGTTCCGCGCGCAGCGTGCGATTGGCCAGACTTTCCTCGGTCAGTGGTTCGTAGTTTTCGTCGTACGCCTCGACGCTGAAAGTCACGAGATCCTCGGCGCGGTACTGCTGCCGATCGAGTCGCGGGACAAAACGCTTGCTGTCTCCCAGCGCGTGGCTCATTCCCAGCCGATAGATCAACTGCGACCAGAACTGCCGATAGTATTTTTCCCCAAACCTTTTCCGCAATCGCCAAGTTTCGTTGAATCCCAGGTAGACCACTTCCCCTTTTCCATAGCGGCCGATCGCAACCAGGGGTTGTGGTGTCTCGCCATCCGCGCACTTGTCAAACGGGTGTACCGCCAGCGCGGTCGCTTTCTTGTTCAGGGCCGCGACCGGCTGGTACCAGGGCAGCGGCCCGACATTTTTCCAGGCCTTGTCGTTTTCGGCGGGATTTTCGTCGAGCCGCATGAATGCCTGCTGGATCGCTTCGGGCGTCAATCGCAATTCAAACTCGCGCTCGTCGCGCAATCGGGCATTGGGATCGAGCGTCACGGGCAACATATCGGCCAGAGGGGTCCCGAGCAGTTCGCGCGGACCAAATCGCGGTCCGGCGATCACGACCAGTCCGCCACCGAGTTCACCGACAAATTCGCGCACCATCTCCGTGAACCGCGGACTGAGCGCCGACTGCGGCATGTCGTCCAGGAACAGCACGTCGCTGGCGAAAAAATCGCTGCGCTTGGGAGTCAGCGACGGCAGGAACAACACGTTCGATTCCCGGACCCGTGGATCGGACGAACTGAGAAATGTGCGAAAGCCCTGCAGCCCCACCAGCTTGTCGCGGTGAAACACTTCTTTGATAAAGCGCCATTCCCAGCTCGGTTCGTAAGCGACATAGATCAGCCGCAGGTAGTCATCGATGATGTTAACTTCCCGCGCGGCCCGGTTGTTGTCGCTGACGATTTCTCCATCCAGCGGTTCGACGCTGGCGACGAATTCGAACCGACCCGCCTCCTGGGGCGTGAACGGGAATTCGACCGCGGTGAGTTCGGTCGCCGGCAGGTTAATCAGGCGTTGACCGACCACCGATTCCGCGGTGGCGGTTTCTCCGCTCATCCGCCGGGCCAGCAGGGTCACGTTGACAGAGCGACCCTCCAGTCCGGTCTGTTTCAGTTTCACGACGATATTGGCCCGTTCGGCCTTCTTCATTTTGGGATCGGTCTGCAGATCGACGGCCAGATCGACCGCGCGCGTTGCGCCGATGCCGACGGTGTAGATCGGCGAGCCGACTTTTGCCGCTGGCGAATTGGCGCTGCTGCCAAGCGGCGGCGTTCCGGAGTTGTGAGCGAAATCGCTGAACAACACGACGGCGGCCAGGTTTCCAGAACCCAATTGCTGCGGGATATCTTCGAGCAATGTTCCCAGTGCCGTGACCTGCCCTTCCGCGGTGAGTTGTCGGGCAATCGCCGCGGGATCGATCGCCGACGCCCGTCCGTCGCTTTCGATCGCTCCGCCCGAGGATCGACCGGGCGACGAATCTTGGACGTCATCGCCGAACGACAGCCGCCGCAAACGGCTGGAGGCCGTGCCGTCGAAAATAAACGGTTGCACCTGCACCGCGCGCTCGGCCTGCAGGCGCCGCAGCCAATTCCGCCCGTCGCCGCGCCCCAGAAAGGCTTTCAGAAAATCGAGCCGGCTCGCGAGCCTGGCCGGTTCGCGCGGCGCATCGCGCGTGCGACCATCCGCCGCATCCCGTTCGACGACATCCGCGCCGGGATCGTCGGTCAGTCCGCCGACCGCGGCCGACAACGCCCGGCGCTGCTCGTCCGACCATTCGTCCTCGATCAACATGCTCTCGGTACCATCGAAAACGAGATAGACCAGCGGATTGCGGATATTGGTCACCGTGAGCCGAAGGACCGGGTCGGCCAAGGTAATCAGCAGCAGCGCCAAAAGCAGACCACGGCACCCGGCCAACGCGCCGCGAGCGATCCGTGATCCTTTCGGTTGCCAGCGAAGATAGAACGCGAACGCCAGCGCGACGCACGCCAGCGCGCCGAGCCAGACCCAGAAGGGACCGACGTCCTCGCTGGCCCACGGCGCGGCGAATGACGGGTCGATCTGATCGATCGACGTCACACTTTCCAGCCCGAACAACCAGCCGATGAATCTCATCCGCTCACCGTCGCGATCTCGCGATTACGCCACTGGGACCAGCCCAACGTGACGATCTCGGCCAACAGGCAAAGGAAGACGAGCAACACCAGGTACCACCAGAAATTCTGTCCGCGCACCTGCGCTCCCGCCAGGCTGATCTCGTCATTAGGACCGATCCAGCTGATGGCACCCAGCTCGGCCAGTTCGTCCCGGCGCTTCGGGCTCAGCCTCGACAAATCCGACTCGTCCGCCAATCCATTGACAGCCAGCGCCAATTCCCAACTCTTTCCGGCGCCCGGCAGGGAGCCGGTCGAACCGTTTAGGGAGCCCGCCGACGATTCGGTGCGAGTCAACGCCGGGTCCGCAGCACCGGCCGCGTTGCCGGGAACCGGCGCGAGCGGATTAGCGCCGGGTCGCATTCCGGTGAACCGATAGATGCCTCGCAGGAACGGATTCGCCAACGTCAAACCGCGCTGCTGGGTTCCGATGAATCCCAGTTCCTGCGCTTCCGGCTGCGCCTCCTTGCCGGGTCGTTGCAAATCGATCACGGTACGGCGATCCTCACCGGTCCAGGGAATCTGGATCCGCTCTTGCGTGGGATAATTGCGCCGCGCCAAAGTCGACTCGATCATGCTGCGCAGGATCCGGTCGAACAGGAACATGGTGTCGGTTTTGGGAAGCGTGTTCCAGCTCGACAGCACACTGCTGGCGACAAAGATCACCCGACCGTCTCCCACCTGGCGTTCGACGAGGTAGGGAGAATTCACGCGGGTGAAACGGACGAGGGTACGCGGAACCCCTTGCTCGACCACCGTCGTTCGCCGTTCCTTGCCCCCTGCCGCCTCGTCGCTCAGCGATGCCAGGCTGGCCGGTTCGCGGGCCTGGCCCCAGGTCAGCCAACGCGGGACGATATTTTCGAGCTCCTGTTCGACGAAGCGCCCCGACGCGCCGGCGGCACCGTCCGCGCCAAGCACGGCGCCGGACTGTCGAGCCATTGCCAGCGTAATGCGATCGGCCTGATCCGCCAGTCGCTGATCGTCGATCCTCCGAACTGTCTCGACCACTGAATCGGAAACATCGACGTCGACCGCCTGGAAGAAGAACGGCTGCTCGTACAATTCCCGAAGTTCGTCGGGCGAGGTGTCGGCGAGTTGAAAGTAATCGTCGGCGGCCATGCTGTCGTACGAGATAAAGAACGGCTGTGCCCGTTCACCGGCCACTTCCGGCAAGGCGCCGATCAGTTCGGTTCGCAGGGGTGCGGGGAGAATTCCCTCGCCATCGCGCCAGCCATCGAGATTCCACGCCACAGGGTCAAAGGCGGCGCCCGCGGCGATCACCATTTGCCCGCCCTGCTCCAAATATTCGCGCAGCAGCGGCACCGAATTTCCGGGACGCTCGATGCCGGCGATCACAACCAGACGCGCGTCGGAAAGCAACTCCCGCGTCAAGTCGCCAATCTTCAGATGCCGCACCGTCACGAGTTGGGAGGCCGCGGCGTTCTTCGAGGCGGCCGGAGACAGTAGTTTGCGCAGGTGGCGCGTTTCGCCCAGCCGTTGCCGCAACGGGTCTTCCTCGCTTTCGGAGAACTGATCGATGAAGATCACCGGCAGGGCTGCCACCACCGGCGCCATCAGGAACCGTTCATCATCCTCGGCAAGGCGATCCGGTGAGAGCACGGCGCGAACCGGGACAAATTCCGCCTGACCGGGTTCGGGGCGGATCCCCGTGAACTGGTATTCGAACGCCACCTGTCGGGCGCCTTCGGCCGGGTCGAGCGTGAGCGAGCGGGTCCCGACGATTATCTCGTCCACCTGCAGCGTCAACTGCACGTCGCGGCGAATGTCGCGACCCCGATACTGCACTTCGACCAGGAACGTCGCGGGGGTCTCGGTATCGGCCAGTCCATCCTGCAGCCGCAGGTCGGAGATCCAGCTGTTCTCCCAATCGCCAGGGCCGAGGTCGACGACCTGCAACGATGGCAGCCCCGCCAACATCGCGGCGCCGGCCACGCCGCTCCAATTCCCATGCTGCTGATCACCAAAGAGCACCACGCGCTTCGCCAGTTCAGGGAAGACTTCGCAGGCCCGTCGCGATTCGTTCATGGCGCGCTGCATGCTGGCGGTTCGATCGACAATATCGATACGCTGCAAAGCCTCGAGCGCCGCGTCTTGGCTGTCGAACGGATCGCTGCCGATCAACAGGTTCGATCCGCAGGCGGGGATCAGCGAAATCCGGCTGCCACGCGGCAATCGCTCGACAAATTCCCTGGCCCGTCGCAGGGCCCGATCCAGGAGTCTTTCGTTGTCGAGCTGGTAGGCCATGCTGAGGCTGTTGTCGATGACGAGCACGGCGTGGAGTGGCTGCGAGCCATCGAACTTTTCGTTGCGGCTGGCCAGATGAGGGCGGGCCAGCGCCAAGCCGAACAGCAACACCGCCAGCGTACGCAGGATCAGCAGCAACAAGTCGCGCAAATGCAGGATCCGCCGATTGCGGCGGACCGCTTCCCGCAGAAAATCCATCGCGCCCCATTCGACAACACGGAAACGGCGCCGATTCAGCAGGTGAATCACCAGCGGGATCGCCGCACAACAGAGCCCGGCCGCCGCGAATTGCCATGCCGAGAGTGAGGGCCAAAGCATCGACGCGACTCCGCTCACCTGGTGCCGAACTTGTTCTTGAGACTCTCGATCCGGCCCTCCTGCAGGATGGGCAGGTAACGATTGGGAATCGCTAGGATGAAGCAGGCCACGGACGTGCCGTAAAGCTGTCCGGGTTTTCCCGACACCCGCCCGCCACCGCCGGCGCCATGGTCCATCCAGGACCCGTGTTCGGCGACGTTAGCCGCGTCAAATTTCTGAGACGCTACAAGGTAGTCGCGCAGCCGCGGATAGTTGTCGCGCCAATGCGTGCCGCCGACCTGATACAACGCTTGTCCGACGTAGTACAGCGAATAAGCATCGAACGGCATGGTGCCATTGCGATTGGCCTTGCCATCACCCGACTTCAGCTCCGGAAGCTTCTTGATCGCCTCCCCGATGAGGATCATGTTCTTTTCGATCCGCCAGTCGTCGTACTGCCCGAATTCTTGCAAGCAGACCACGCCGGCGGCCGCCATCGCGATTGTTCCGCCGCTGCCCCCTTTGCCGTAAGTAAACTGCCCGGGAATCTTCTGTTGTTCTTCTTCCGGCGCGGCGCGGTTGCCTCCGTGCGGTGAATAATGCTCCCGCACACTGCGGATCGCCTGATCGATCACCTCCGGCGGCACTTCCAACCCGCTGTCCACCGCGCTACGCAGCGCTTTGGCCTGCATCACCACCAAACTCAAATCGTGCCCGACCGGCTGCCGATGCGCGCGATAGTCCCAGCCACCATCCTCGCACTGCGTGTTCGCGATCACCTTCAACGCGCGGTCCAACACCGAATTCAACTTCCGGTCCTGGCCACTCGTCATTCCATACGCCTGCCCCAGCACAAACGCCGCCAGACCATGGTTGTACATGTCGCGCTGCGCATCGGATTGGTTCAACACTCCATCCGCACGCGCCTTGCTGGTCATGTAATCGATGGCCCTTTTGACCGTGTTTCCGTATTTCCCGCGGCCCGGTGAATGGCCCGCCGCCATAAACGCCAGCGCGCCCATCCCGACCAGCCCCAGGTCATTCGAATCCCAATTGCCGTTCGGA
This sequence comes from Planctomycetota bacterium, assembly GCA_016872775.1. Taxonomy (GTDB): domain Bacteria; phylum Planctomycetota; class Planctomycetia; order Pirellulales; family Pirellulaceae; genus VGZA01. The sequence goes on from VGZA01000012.1 coordinate 75,664, forward strand.
CCCTGGTTTTTCGCCAGCCACTCCAGACCACGCTGCAAGGCGGCCTCGCTTTCCGGCGTAATTTCGTCGACTAGCACCGCGGCGCCCACCGCTGCTGGTGAGTTGGCATTCGCTGGCGCTGTTGCGGCTGCAGGCGGGTCGACATTGGCAACCGGAAGGCTGGCAGTTGCCCTAATCCGAACCGAGGATGGCGAGGGGCGACCCATTGAGACTGAGGTGCCCATTGAGACCGGGCGGCCCGTTGAAGCAGGCAACCGGGCCCCCGACTCTGCGGCCGCAAAAAGCGCGCAACCGATGACCACCGCGGTGATCGCGGCTATCCAAGGCAATCCGAAGCAAGTTCGAGCCATCGGCAGGTGGGCGCTTTCGGCCGGGGGTAGGAGCAAACAACATCTTATAGAACGAGTGATCGTTGTTGTCGATAAGTTACGCACGATCGACGGAAATTTCTCGCGGCTCCGCAGGCATCGCCCGGGGACAGGACGCGTTCCGGCCGGGAACCGCCGCTGCCCCTATTCACAATAAGCTAGGCTCTCTCGGCTGCTCGTCTTGGGGCCGAGCACCGGAAATGGCTCGGAAATCGGCCCTTTTGATGGCGGCACCGAACTGCTACCCAACCGCTTGGATGACCGTTGGTTGTCCCCTGCCCTGATGAACACGTCCCCGTAGAGTCCTCCCCCATGTCCCACGCCTCTACCACGCGTACGGAAACAGCCCGCGGACTCGGGCTTGAGACCGGCCAACCCTGGGTCTCCCTTTATACAACGAAGCGGCCGTTCTGCGGCGCTTGCAGCAGGCCGTCATGGCTGCGCTGGAACTGACCGATTGCCGCTACGAGATCCTCTTCATCAACGACGGTTCGACCGACGACAGCCCCGCGATTCTGAACGCCATGGCCGAGAGGAATCCGCAGGTGCGCGTGGTGCACTTTTCGCGCAATTTCGGTCATCCGGCGGCGGTCCAGGCGGGACTCGACCTGGCGCGTGGGGACGCAATCGTTGTCATGGACTCGGATATGCAGGACGATCCCCGCTGCCTGGTCGACTTCGTGCGCAAATGGCGCGAGGGGTACGATGTCGTCTACGCCTCAGCCAACTTCTCCGTTCCAGCAGCACAGCGATCCCTTTACTCCAGATCCTCTCATTCAGAGTGGTACATAGATCGGGGGAAGGCCAAATCCACGTCGTTGCGGGCGAACGACTTACCAACGGGCAGCGCGCGATCCGCAACTCGCGTGCATTGTTTTGTTCATCCCCCTTTGTCCCGTCGGCCTCCGGGCTCATGCGGATTCTATCCGAAGCCCGTGGGATGGGGTACCTTTTTCCCGGGGAGCAGTTGCAGCACGCCGCCACAGGCGGGGCAGCGAGTCCGGGATCTCTGCCCCGTCCGCCATCTGTCGCTGAAATCCCACAGAATTCACCGAGCCGACTTGCGGAATGTTAGGTTGTCACCCTAACCTTAACCAAGGTCGGTTCGCGTCAATGTAGACTGTTCGATGCTCGACGGCGATATGCGTACCTACATACCGTTTTCCGTGTTTACTGCCCTATTCGCATTGGGGCCGGTTTCGTCTAGTGCTGTCGAGGCGGCCAACGTTGCTGCGGAATTTGACCAGGCGGTGTTGCCCTTTCTCAATGCACATTGCAGTCGCTGTCATGGCGAGAAAAAGCAGGAGGGGGAACTGCGGCTCGATACGCTCTCGCGAGACTTCGCGAGTGGTGGCGCTGCCGAGCATTGGAGCGAAGTCATACGCCGCATCAGCTCCGCTGAGATGCCGCCCGAGGACGAACCACAACCGAAAGCGGAAGAAGCCGCCGAGATTGTCGAATGGCTTGCTGCCAGGCTCAAGGAAGGCGAATCGGCCAGGCTTGCTCAGCGAGAGCGAGTCACCTTTCAGAAGCTAACGCGCGAGGAGTACGCCAACACCATCTATGACTTGCTTGGCGTGCATTGCGACGCCACGGACACGGCAGGTTTGCCGGAGGATCCGAATTGGCATGGCTTCGAGCGCATCGGCTCCGTGCTTTCGCTTTCTCCGGCCCACGTGGAGAAATACCTTGCATTGGCGGAGACGGCCCTGGACGAGGCCTTGCCCACCAAGGCCCCCGAGAAGGTTGTCATCCACTGGCGTGCGGCTGACATGACCGAGTACGTAACCGGGGCTGGTGACCAGAAGCCGCGGTTGCAAGAGCTGGGGTTGCTGGATAAGGCTCGCCTGGTTGTGTGGCCCGGCAGTTGTTTCCTCGGGCAACCTGGAACGACACAGAAACTCGATCTGCCAGTCACGGGTGATTACCGAGTTCGTATTCGACTGAGTGGCTTGAAACCGCCGGGAGGCCGCGCTCCGCACGTCGTCATCTACGCTGCCGACCTGGACCGAATGCTCTTCGAGCAAGATGTGGTCGCACCGGAAGGTCAGCCGGTCACCTTGGAGTTCCACGCGCATCTGCCGGCGGGGCACCACGCGTTGCGGATGAGCAATGAGGCGCCCGGGCCATCGAACTCGCCTCGCGCCGGGCGCAACGGATCGCGTCCTTTTTACAGTATCAAAGATGGTCGCGAACCTTGGCAGACGAAGCTCACGGACGATGCGGGGCAGCCGATTCTTCCCTTTCTCATCGTGGACTGGATGCAGTGGGAGGGGCCGATCACAGACTCTTGGCCGACGCCGGCTCAGCAACAGTATTCCATTCCGGAAAACGACGTACTTCCCAAGGCCGGGGAGGTTTTGACTCGATTCATCGAGCGCGCTTTCCGCCGTCCAGCCACAATCATGGATGTCGAGCGGTTTGAAAGGTTGGTCGATAGCGAGATTCGGAGCGGTGAAAAACCGATGGCCGCGCTCAAGACCGCCATGCTCGCCATTTTGTGCTCAAAGGATTTCTTCTACATCGTGGAAGGGTCGACGGAGAAAAACGCCGGTTCGATTAACGATTGGGAACTGGCCTCGCGACTTTCCTATTTCCTCTGGAGCACCATGCCGGACGCGCCGTTGCTGGATGCGGCGAGAAGCAACACGTTGCATCAGCCTGAGACACTTCGTGCGCATGCAGCACGGATGTTGCGCGATCCAAAAATCCACCGATTCACGAATGCCTTTCCGCGGCAGTGGCTGCAATTGCGACGCGTCGGCATGTTTCCGCCCGACAAAAAACTGTATCCCGACTACGATGACTACTTGCAGACGAGCATGGTGACGGAAACAACCGAGTACTTTCGCTACGTGCTCGAGGCAAATTTAAGCCTGCGGGAGTTCTTGGATTCGGATTGGACGATGCTCAATGCGCGATTGGCTGTGCACTACCAAATCCCGGGGGTAACGGACGATCGCTTTCTGCGAGTCGCTCTTCGGCCCGAAGATCATCGGGGCGGCCTGCTAACGCAGGCCTCGGTACTCAGCCTGACGTCCGATGGAAGACGACATCGTCCCGTACACCGTGGCAAGTGGGTGCTGGAGTCGATCATCGACAGACCACCGCCGCCGCCGCCCGGCAATGTCAAACCAATTGAACCCACTCCTGTCAACCAACCCAAGGCGACAGTCCGCATGAAGTTGGCAGCCCACCAGAGCGATCCCAACTGTGCGGCTTGCCATCGCAAGATCGATCCAATCGGCCTTGCCTTTGACAACTACGACGCCATTGGGCGCTGGCGAACCGTGGAAATTGCCAATGATGGCAGCGGAGAGAATCCACGAGTGGATGCCAGCGGTGAGCTGGTTGATGGGAGGAAGTTTTCCGACGCCGCCGAGTTGAAAAAATTGCTGGTTGCCGACTTGGATAAATTCAACGCCGCCTTCGTGGAAAAGCTTGCGACCTACGCCCTCCGACGTACGATGACGATCGATGATCGCACCAACCTCGCCCGCTTGGCCGAGCAAAGCAAGGCTGCCGACTATCAATTGACGGCAATTATTGAAGCCCTGGTGCTTTCGGACCTTTTTCAGCGGCGCTAACATCCAGCCAGAGGCAGGCTATGAGCAATATCCTCACGCACAAATGGCTACTGGATCGCCGCTATTTCCTCCGCGGCCTGGGGGCGACCGTCGCCCTACCGCTGCTCGATTGTATGACGCCACTACGTGCTGGGGCTACTGAATTAGCCAGCAAGCCGCGGCGCAGTGTTTTCGTTTACATTCCCAACGGAGTCAACGTCCTCACTTGGCAGATCACCACCCTCGGGCGCGACTATCAGTTCAGCGAGCCGTTGAGACCGTTGGAGAATCATCGGCAGAATATTACCCCCATCAGTGGCTTGCATCACCCGAACGGAATTGGCCAGGCACATGTGTGTGCGGATACGTGGCTCACGGCGGCGAAGATCAGCATGGATGGCGGCGTCTACCGCAACTCGGTTTCGTGCGACCAGTTGATGGCCGAAGTCACGTCTCCGAAGACGCGATTCAGTTCCCTGGAACTCTCGGTTGCCGCGGGCGCTGGCCAGCCGAACAACGCGAGCACGCTGGCCTGGTCTCGCAATGGCGTGCCGCTGCCAGCGGAGAATAGTCCCCGCAATGTGTTCAATCGCCTCTTTGGCGAGGAGCCCGGAGGCGTCGCCGCTCGCCGTCGTCGTCTCAACCGCCAGCACAGCGTACTGGACGCGGTATTGGAAGACGCAAAGTCTCTTCGCCATGATTTGGGCAAAGATGACCGCGGCAAGTTGGACGAGTATCTGAACTCTGTCCGCGAAGTCGAAGTCCGCACGGAGCGACTCGACGCCTGGCTGACCATTCCCAAACCGCAAGTCGATGCGGCCACCAGCACGCACCTGCGGCGCAACGTGTTGCCACACCAATCCTCGGCAACCGATTACTACCGCACCATGTACGATCTCATCGTGCTCGCACTGCGCACCGACATGACACGCGTCGTTTCTTTCATGAGCGGCAGCGAAAGTGTCGGCTTGGCGATACCTGAAATCGCGATCAGCCAGAGCCGGCACGAGCTCTCGCATCACAACGGCGATCCCGAGATCATGGCACGCTTGAGCCGCAGCGATGCGTTCCTTACCCGGCAGTTCGCGTACTTCCTGGATCAACTTCAATCCATTCAAGACGGCGAAGAATCGCTATTGGATCGGACGATGGTGCTCTTTGGCAGTGGCATGAGCTACGGCCACAGCCACGGAAACGCCAATCTGCCCATCATACTCGCTGGCGGAAAATCACTTGGAATCAAGCATGGTCAGCACATCGACTACAATCTGCCAAAAATCAAGACCTACAACCTCGCAGATGCGGGGAGTCATTACTCACTCTGTCACACGCCTTGCGATGGGAACGCGCGACTGACCAACCTGTTGCTCACCATGATGCACAAAATGGAAGTGAACACGGAGCGATTCGTGGACAGTTTGAGCCCGATTTCTGAACTTGTTGCGTGAGATGAACGTCACGCTCTCACGCGCGTCTGCTTTTCCTGCTTTTCCAAGACTTGAGTCACGGCCAGCCATTCCTTATGTACCGTTATCCCCTGCTTTCCGCCGTCGTTGTTCTGTTCTGTTCAACTGCCGATCACTCTGCCGAGCCTGCCTACCGCACGGATAGCGGCAATGAACACCTCCCTTGGTTTCAACTCCGGTCCGGCGAGTTTCCGCCGGCGGGTTCTGGCCATTACATCGCCGGGGAACTGATCGCCCTTGATCATGTCAATCGCACGGGCGTTCTCCGGCCAGACCGCAACCATTCTCAGCGCACGGATGAATACGACCGCCCGCTGCCGTTTGCTCTGTTGCCCTACGGCAGCCTGAGCTTTCATGGCGCACCAGCCGAGCTACGAGATATCCCCATTGGAACCCATTTGCACGGGCAATTCTACTTTGACAAGAAAGGGGGCAATGACGGTAAAGGAGCTTTCACGAAGGTACTGCGGTTGGAGGACGACTTTAGCTTTTCTACCAATCAACAGCGACTTTGGCGTATCGATACGATCGCACTCGACAAAGGAGAGATCACGGTTACCGGTGTCAGCCTGGAGGGCAATCAAGCCGACGCCGCCTCGAAAGTCTATCAAGTAACCTCAGCCACTCGCGTCTGGAAGGGACGCGCAATTGGTTCCTTAACCGACTTGGCCATCGGCCAATCTGTCCTGATGAACCTTACGCTCTGCACGCTCAAAGGACCGGGACGTTGCACGGATATTTGGCTGGACCTGGAGAGCCGCCAGCTCGCCGCCCACCAACAGTTCCAAGCACACTTCCTGTATGTACGCGAGCACGGACTCGCCGCCGTCATTGATGAAGTCGACAACCAACACGGCATCGTCACCGCAACACTATTCGCCGGGTTCGATTTCCATCTGAAGAACGAGTTTCCTGTAAACGACTTTGTCGGCGCTGCGGTGGCGGAAGAGTCGCTGCGTACCTACGACCAAGCCGGCGATTTCATGCAGGGACCGATCCTGGAAGTGCGTTCGGTGCCGGTCGTACCCGGCAACAGCGGCATGCAAATCAAGTTCAAGCCCGAGCGACTTCTGGAAGGCTATCGACCTAAACGAATCGTTCGCTTGTTCTCCAGTCGATGGAGGGTCGTGGAGCTGCCGCGAGAAGAGCGTCTCTACGAATGACAAGCGACTGGGTGAAACCAGTGTCTGTGGCGCGCAAGCAAGTACGAACGACCGTTAACGGCTGGCTTCCTTCTGGCTGTTGGAAGGCGTCAAGACCTCGATCGAGCCGTCCTTCTTTCGCTCGAAGCGGTCGATGCGGATGCACATCTCCGCCTTCTTCAAATCCCGCTTGGAGCGATCGAAGAGTTCAACCCTCACTTTGGGAATCTTAACACCGAACCCGGTCGGGACAAACCGTTCGTCGATTGCTGGCGGCTCGATTACAATCACCGCCGACCACATAGTGCGTTCGACTACCAGACCCCGGCGGAGTTCGCCGCTCCCTTTACTCCAGATCCTCTCATTCAGAGTGGTACATAGATAGGGGGAAGGCCACGACGAATTCGGCACCGGCGGGCGTGCCCAACCGCTGATCACGACTGCAACCTGGCACAGGTGGGCGTTCACCTGGATCGACCGCTCACGCAAAGTCGCCAAGACGCAAAGGGCGAACGCGAGGAACCTGGTCGATTCCCAGGATCGTTTGCGACAGTTTCAACGCTGGAATCACGCGAGCAGCTCGCGGACGACTTCACCGTGAACATCGGTCAAACGCATATCGCGTCCGGAGTAGCGGTAGGTGAGACGCGTGTGATCGACGCCCAGCAAGTGCAACATGGTCGCGTGCAGATCGTGAATTGTGGTACGGTTTTCGACGGCCCGGTATCCGAATTCGTCGGTGGCGCCGTACGAGACTCCGGGCTGGATCCCGCCACCGGCCATCCAGATCGTGAACCCGAACGGGTTATGATCGCGCCCGTCCGACCCTTGCGCGAAGGGAGTGCGTCCGAACTCGCCGGCCCAGACGACCAACGTACGCTTCAGCATATCCCGCTGCTTGAGGTCGTTGATTAGTGCCGCGATCGGCTGGTCGACCGTGCGACAATTCTTCTCGTGACCTTCGCGAAGGGAAGCATGCTGATCCCAGCGGTCGCCGTTCCCCGCCGGGCATGTCAACTCCACGAAGCGCACACCGCGTTCCACAAGTCGTCGAGCGAGCAAGCACTGGTTGGCGAAGATGCGGGTCTGCGCGTATTCGGCATCGCAGCCGTAGGCGGCGCGAGTCGCCGCTGACTCTTTTTCCAGACTCATCAACTCCGGCACCGCCGTCTGCATGCGGTAAGCCAGTTCGTAGTTCGCGATCGCGCTCTCCACGGCGTCGACCGAGCCTTGCTGGGCGGCAAACCGCTCATCCAGTCTGCGGATCATCGCCAGCTTGTTGAGCTGCAGTCCCGGGCCGGGCTCGCTCGGCTGCGCGTTGGCGACACCGGGGCGGTCCGGCTTGAAGATGCTGCCCTGGTAGGCGGCGGGCAGAAACCCGCTGTTGAAATTGTCGAGTCCACCGGGTGGGATCAGTCCTCCGTTGATGACCACGAATCCGGGTAGATCGTCGCACGCGCTGCCTAACCCGTAGGTGAACCAGGATCCGATGCTCGGTCGGCCTTGCAGGCCGGAACCGGTATGCAGAAAGTAGTTGGCGTTTGTGTGCTCTGAAAAGTTGCTGGTCATCGACTTGACAAAGGAAAGTTCATCGACGACGGTCGCCAGGTGAGGAAACAGCTGGCTGACCCATTGCCCCGACTCGCCGTGCTGCTGGAATTTCCATGGCGACGGCAGCATGCCTCCGATGTTGGCGAACTGTGTCGGCTCGACCCGTCCGATCACTTCGTGGGGGCTTTTGCCGCTGAACTTCTCCAGCGCGGGCTTAAAATCAAATGTGTCGACCTGCGAAGGTCCTCCATCCATATAGAGGAATATGACTTGATCAGCGGCGGGGGGATGATGCGGGGCTTGCAGGATACCGCGCGAACCGGCGGTCGCGCCGGCAGCATGGGCGGCGCGGGACTCGAGTGCCGCAAACGCCACGCCGGCAAAACCCAACCCGCAATTGCGCAGCATTTCCCGGCGCGACATCGGCGCCGTTTGATAGCGTCCGCAGTGCGTCGTGGCGCGGCGGCGGGAATCAGCCATATCAAGGGACAAACAAAAACTCCTTCGTATTGAACAGCACGTGGGCGAAGTCCGACCAGACGCGAATATCGCGGATGGCGTTCTCCGCCGAAATACCCAGCTCCGCCCCCTGCTGCGCGAAAAATTCATGGGAAGACCGCAGTTCCGCCGTCTCCGGCTCGCGACCCAAGGCGCTCAGGTACATGTTGCGGATCTGCTCGTCGACGCCGACGCCGATCGCCAATTCGGATCTTGCCCATTCATTCGCCTGTTGCACGACAAATGGATCGTTCAGCAGTATCAGCGCCTGGGCCGGCACATTCGACACCGTTCGGCGACCGATCGTCGAAAACGGAATCGGGCTATCGAACGCCAGCATCATCGGTGGCAGAAAATTTCGCCGCACTTTGATGTACAAGCTTCGTCGTCCGGCGCCGTCCAAGGGACCGGAGCTGCCCGGTTTCCCGCGACCGTCCATAAAGGGCGTCAAGTGAACTTCGATCGGCGGTCCCAACATCTTCCGGTCGAGTCGGCCGGAGACGGCCAGGATCAGGTCTCGGATCGGCTCCGCCTGCAATCGTCGAACGGGAATGTGGTGCCAGCTTTCGTTGCCGGGATCGTTCGCCGCGGCGGATGGTTCAGGCCGACTGTCCATGCGGTAGGTCTGGGACTGAACGAGCATGCGGAGCGTACGTTTGACAGACCAGTCATGCGGTCCGCGGAATTGTGACGTCAGCCAGTCAAGCAGCTCGGGATGCGTCGGCCTTTGACCCAGGACGCCAAAATTGTCGACCGTCGGCACGATGCCGCGGCCGAACAGATGGTGCCAGAGCCGATTGGCCATGACGCGCGCCGGGTAGGGGTTGTCCGCAGCCAGCAGTTGATCCGCAAGTCGCAGCCGTCCGCTACCGGTTCCGTAGCCGTCCGCCGGCGTTCCACCCAATGCTTCCAGGGTACGACGCGGGACGATGTCGCCCGGGGTACGAGTCGAACCACGAACCAGCAATCGTTCGTCGACGCCGTTGCCATCGAACATCGCCATGGCGAGTCGCGAACTGAACTGGATCTGGCGCGCCAGCGCCTGTTCCTGATCGGTGTACTCCTGCAGCAGTTTTCGCCATTCGGCGAGGGACGATTCCGCGCCCGCGAAGAACAGCGGTTGGTGATCGAGCATCCAGTTGGCCCATTCGACGGCGGACGCAGGCAGCGCGGTACGCGAACTGGCCGCTTCCCGCATCGCCGACAGTGTTTCGGCCATGACTTTCTTGATCGCGCCCGGCTGATCCGAAAGACGGGACCGTTCCACGAGTGCGTCGGCCAGCCACGCGTTGCGCGGCGCCGGCAGCGGCGGCTCTTCCATCGATTCGACGGCCTTGGCAATCTGAAATTCGCCTTCGTTCTTCGGAACGAATTCCACGTGGACCCGATGCCCACGGTAGGGAGTCAAGTCGTGGCGGATCCATTTCCATTGATCGGCAGGTGCATCCCACTCCAGCAACACCCGCCCGTGCAGCGGACCGGCAATGACAAGATGGGAGTCGACAACGGCGTAGGCGCGACCCGCACCTTTGACGAGATAATACAGGCTGCCTGAATCGAGCGTGACCGAAAGCGTTCGCAGGCTGCGTCCGGCACGCTGCCAGCCGCCCAGGGCGCCGGGATCGGCTTCATTGTCGGGACTGGTAACCGGGTTGTGGAACAGTGGGTCGCGGCGCGCGGCCGGACGCTCGATCCATCGCAGCCGCGGCTCCTGATTGACGGGGGCAGCGGCGATAACAAAATCGCCTGGCGCCACAGGTCCCGCGCCGTAGGCAACCCCGTCGACGTACCAGCAGGTCCGCGCGGGATCGGAAAAATCCAACAGGGTTCCGGTCGTGGGCGATTTCGCGGCGGTCTCCGGTCGCGTCTTGTCCCACTGTTCGAGCAGTCGAGCGGCATCCTGTTGCCGGCCCAAGGAGAGTTGGGCCAGAGCATGCAGCGGACTCGACGGCTGGTCAGCGGCCGCAACCAGGTTCAACGTCCAACTTGCCAGCAAGGTCGGCGCGAGGCGTCGTTCGTCCGCGACCCGTCGGATTTCCTCGCGCAGCGATTCCGGCATCGACTCGAAGGCGCCAGTCACATTCACCAGGCGAGGTGCAAGTGTCACCGCGGCGGACAAGTATTCGTCCAGCCGTTCGACGGTCGCTTGCGCCCCTTCGGCGAAGCGCGCCAAGAACGCGGCCCGCGCCTTTGCCCGCAAAGCCCACAGCTGTTCCGCAATCTGCCGGTTGTGATCCGCGCTTTCGAACGGAAACTGACGGTAACTGGCCGAAAGCAGAAAACCGGTCAGCGCATAATAATCCTGCTGACTGATCGCATCGAATTTGTGGTCATGGCATCGAGCACAACCGACGGTCAATCCAAGAAAGGTCTTGGACATCACGTCGAGCCGGTTGTCCAACCTGTCGGCCTCATCCTGCCGAATGTCGACCGGCGAATGGACTTCCTCACCGAGGAACCAGAAACCGGTGCCAAGGATCGACTCGTTCGTTCCCTGAACCGAGTGTGGACGGGGGTTTTCGATCAGGTCACCCGCCAGATGCTCGCGGACAAACTGGTCGTACGGAACATCGTTGTTGAACGCTCGAATCAAATAGTCCCGGTACTGCCAGGCATTGGGGATCGATGGTTCGAACTCATGACCGCGCGTTTCCGCGAAGCGCACCAGATCCATCCAATGTCGCGCCCAACGTTCGCCGAATGCTGGCGACGCCAGCAACCGGTCGAGCGACCGATCGAGTGCTTCATCAGCGTCTCCGAGCGCGAAACACTCGTCGCGGAACGTCGCCAGATCCGAGAGTTCCGGGGGCAGTCCCATCAGGTCGAGCGTCATCCGCCGCAGAAAGCGATCCGGTTCCGCATGGGGCGCGGGAGGAATGCCTCGCGACTCGAGGCCGGCGACGATAAATCGATCGATGGCCGATCGGCTCCAGCCCGAGCTATTGACGTCGGGCACGGCGGGCCGCACGATTTCCGACCACGACCAATGCTCCCCCATCCGTTTCCGCAGATCAAACGTACCCGCTTTGGCACCGTCATTCGATCGGTCCGGATTTTCCGCGGTCGTCCAGGGCAAGCCCATTTCGACCCAGCGGGTCAGCACCTGAACCTCGTCGGCCGACATCTTCGACTTGGGCGGCATCTGATACAAGTTGCCGTAGTTGATCGCGTCGATCAGCAGGCTCTTCGCGGGCATGCCGGCGATGGCAGCCGGACCGGTATCGCCCCCGGCGAGAACGGCGCTGCGCGAATCGAGTCGAAGTCCGCCTTTGACCTTCTCGCTGGATCCGGCATGGCATTCGAAACATCGTTCGACCAGCAGAGGTCGGACCTTTTTTTCGAAATACTCCAGCGACGCTTCGTCGAAAACGACCGCCGAAGCGTCATCCGCGCGGGGCCCGTTCGCCGGCTTGTCTTCGGCGCAGCCAATCTGGTTGTCCGCCAGCCAGGCCGACGCGATGATGGCAATCAACGCCGTCCAACCCGACCAGCACTTGAAGGAAGTCAGTTGTTTCATCGAATCATTATGAACTCATGGTGATTCAGCAGTACGTGCAACAGGTCCTCGCGCGCCCGTTGGTTAGGGTCTTCGGCGGGCTTGACCGGCGTTTCGGTCGCGCTGGCGAAACGGGACAATTTCGCCGCATCGCCTAAGCGCAGCGTCTGTTCGCGCAGGAACTGCGCGCATTCCGACTCTTCGGCCAGCGACGGAGGCCTTCCCAGAATCTGTCGAAATCCAGCCCGCACAAATTCCTCGTCCCGCTCGATCAGCGGGCCGTGCTGACGGCGCAGATTGTGCGCCATCAACCGAGCTTGTGCCAGGGTCAAGGGGCTGTTCGCCTGCGCCAACGCTTGTTGGGGAGCGACGCTTTCCGAGCGTCGGTAGCAGTCGACGACATTCGCGCTGTCGAACAGCGCGAGAAACGTCACTTTCTTTTCCTTTGAGGTGCGGAAATAGACGCTCCGCCGCGGCAACGTCAGCCCCAGGTTGGGATCGAGGTCAGGTCCCGATTCGGCGAACCAGAGCTGTTCCGAGGCGGCCAGCGTGCTGTCCCGGACGAGTTCCGCCTCCATACGGCGAGCGTTCATGCGCCAGAGGTACAGATTGTCCAGGTCACGACTTGCCTGGCCACGATCGGCATCGCTGGAAGTCGAAGCCATCCGATAGGTCGAACTGGTGACGATGCGGCGATGGACCAGCTTCATTTTCCATTCGTTGTTGGTCAACTGCCCAGCCAGCCAATCGAGCAACAGCGGGTGAAGTGGAGGTTTGCCGTTCAATCCGAAGTCGAAAACCGTCGGCACCAGTGGCGCGCCGAAATGGCGCAACCAGATCTGATTGACAGCCACGCGCGCCGTGAGCGGATTGTCGGCTTTCGCGATCCACTCGGCAAACGCTCGCCGACGCCCGGACGAGCTGGCGGGATAGACCGGGCCGAAACGTGTATAGTTTTCGTCGATCTTCTCGAGCGCTTCCCGGGCCGCGACCTGGATCTTCGCGGCCTGATCGAGCGCCGCGACAGCGTCGGTCAACTCTTTCTTTGTTTTTTCGTCGGCGGCCGTCCCTTTTTGGCGCGCCTGCAGCAGTTTGAGTTGGGCTTGCACGACGGCCAACTCAGCCTGGGCGATCGCCTGCATACGTTCAGCCCGCGTCGCGGCGGTTGAAAGTTCCTGGTCGATTTTCGGCGCACCGCAAGCGACCGCGTAGTTCGTTCGATCGGCGGCGATTCGAGCCTGTGTTGCCGCCAGCGAAAGTTCGGCGGACTCCAGATTCAGTCGAGCCGCCTCGCAGGCCAGTTCCGCCGCGCGCACCGACCGTGCCAATCCGGCTTCATCGAGCGTTGCCGCCGACGCCGGTGCTCCGCCCACCGCTTCAAAGAATGCATGGTCGGGCGGCAGTTCGGAAAGCTCAAACGACAAAAATTCCGAAACCGCGTCGAAAGTCCAGAGCATGATCTTGCCCTGGGCCGGTCGCGACGGCAAACGATAAGCGATCCGCAACTGCCCGTTCAGCCGCACATTCAACCATTGATCGCGGACCGCCAGTTCGAGTTCGAAAACCTGATTCGATTCAGCGGATTGCGGTTCGAGAGACAGCGGGCTGATGGCGCTGCCGTCCGGGTATTGATCCTGGCCGCCCCGTCGATGCATGACTTGAATTTTCGGTCCACCCGAATAGAGGCTGGTGTAAACCCCGTTCCAGTCGGCGTCGCCGGCAACATCAAACGCGACGCCGGTCGATTTCCACTGATTGCCGCCGGTGGGACGATAGCGAAGTCTCAACAGAAAATCGCGCGGGGCCGGGGTTTGGCAGGTCAAGCCGCAAACTTCCGGTTTCGACTCGGTCTGCACGACACGACCGTCCCTGGCGATCCAATTCCCCTTCCCCGCCTGCCAGCGCGCTGTTTGTAACTCGGAAAAATCATCGGACACAATCGAACGAGGAGGGGCGACGCTGAGGTTGCCATCGCCGTTCGGCGCGAGCAGCGCAGAAAGTCGTTCCCGTTGGCGTCGCAGTTCCGCTTCAGCCGATTGCAGTTCAGCCGCGGCAAAACTGGTGGCATTCGCGGCGTTGCGCAGCGCTTCTTCCTGCGCGGCGGGGCGCGAACCCGGGTAATAGACGCGCGGCCCGAATTCCACTTCCCGCCCGTGCAATGCGCCGGCGCCGAACAGTCGCGGCAGGACTGCGGAAACGGGATGTTCCTTGTCGGGCTGTTGCTCGTCGCCCCGAACGAACGGTACGGTGACGGCACTCAAATTGGCGTCGTATACGCGCGCCAGCCCATCCTTGTTCACATCGGACTGTCCGTCGACGGTGTCGGTGCGAACATCGTGTGGCTCAAAGATCGCGCGCAACTGGTAATATTCCGGCTGCGTGATCGGATCGTACATATGGTCATGGCAGCGAGCGCAATTAAACGTCATTCCAAGAAATGCCTTGCCGGTGTGCTCGATGGTGGCATCGAGCCAGACGTTGCGATTGAATCGATACCAGTTCCGGGCCAGAAAACCGGTAGCCCGCAAGAGATCCGCGTCGTCGGGTGCGATTTCGTCAGCGGCGAGCATTTCCACAATCATTCGGTCGTAGCCTTTGTCGGCGTTCAGAGATTCGATGATCCAGTCGCGCCAGCGCCAGATATGCGGTTGGCTTTCGCGCACCTCGGCGGCGTGGCCATCCCAGTCGCTGTAACGCCAGACATCCATCCAGTGCCGCCCCCAGCGTTCGCCGTGGCGACGCAACGCCAGCAGCGGATCGACGGCGCGATCGAAAGCATCCGGCCGGTCGTCTTCGAGGAATTCGGAAAGTTCCGCGGCGGAGGGTGGAAAACCGACAAGGTCGAGATAAATCCGACGTAACAGGATGTTCGCGGGAGCTTCGGCGACCGGGCGAAGTCCCTGGCGACGATGTTCCGCCGAGATAAATCCATCCAAGGGCCCCCGCGTCCAGCCGAGGTCCGGGGCGGCTCCACCCTCATGCCAATGAACCGCCTGAGGAGGCTCGAACGCCCAGTGCCGCGCCGTTTCGCCCGCGTTTTCCAAAGCCGGCCCCTCGGCGATCCAGCGGCGCAGCAGCGCGATCTGCGAACCGCTCAAGGACGGTCCCTCGGGCGGCATGCGCAAGTCGCCCTCGCCCTCGCCGGCGCCCTCGACAAGACGAATCAGTCGACTGGAAGACGGGTTTCCCGATTCCAGGATCGGACCGCCGTCACCCCCTTTGCGAATCCCCTCGGCCGTATCGAGACGCAGGTTGCTCTCCTGCTTTACGGAGCTATGACATTTGTAGCAATGGCTCACCAGCAACGGGCGGATCTCGAGCTGGAAATTGACCTTCGCGTCCTCGCCCGGCGATCCACCCCCAAGGAACAGCAGGACGAGCGCCGCCAGGCTGGCCGCGCGCGGCATCCTTGGAACCGCGAATAAAAGTTGCAAGGCAGGCTGGAACATGGCGGAGGGGACTCCTGGGTAACCTTGATCGTAACGCGCCGGGAACGCGGCGGCAACGTTGACGGGATCGGTCCTCCGTACCTACGATGGGGCGCAAATTGGCATCCCGACCAGTTGCCCACCGAGCCGCAGCGGAGCAACCGATCATGAGCAGAAATTCAACGCGCCGCCAGTTCCTGCAATCCGCGGCGATGGCGACCTATACGGGCGAAAAGATTGGTTGGGAGCAGGCTGCGCAATCCCAAGAGCTGCTCGGGCCCAAGGAATACGCTTGGGGACCGATCGCGATGCCCGCGGTCGCGCAGCCGGGAATCACAAAATTCGCGTGAGTACCTTGGCCGTCGCTTCCGGACACTCCAGCGTTGTTCCGTCGGCATGGTGCCCGCGGCGCACGTAACCGAGTCCAAGTGGCGCTGCGAGTCGCGGTGACCAGGTCGTCGACGTGATCCGCGCCACGCGTTTGCCTTGCGACGTCAATTCGAATGGGACTGGCGGCAATCCGTCGCTTTGGAACTGGAACATCCGAAACATCCAGTTCACATGGCCCAGCGCGTCGATCCGGGCGATCGTCTCCTGCCCGAGGTAACAACCTTTTTTGAAACTGATCGCCCGGTCGTCAATTCCCAGTTCCTGCGGCAGATTGTCGGGAGTGATGTCGCTGCCGAACCAGGGTGTGCCTGATTCGATGCGGCAGCATTCCACGGCGGCCGCGTTGCATTCGCGGATCCCCGAATCCCGCAGATGGTCGAACCAGCTCGTGGCATGCTCAAGGTCGACCGCAATCAGGTAACAGTCGGGCAGCAGCCACCGCAACCGCGCGACCCATAGCGTCTGGCCGCGCCATTGCAGCCCACGGCTGGACGGCAGCGCTTCGGGCAACGGGCCGCCCGGCAGTTGCCCGCTCAGCCATTCCCTCGCCGCAGGGCCGGCGACCATCATCCGCCGCACGCGCGGCGCATCGTCCTCGAACCGCACGTCCGAACGGAGCAGATAACGGTCGAGATGATTCACCAGGGTTGGGCCCTGATCGGGTGTCGTCTCCAGCACGATCCGATCGGATTCACGAAACAGATTGACGAACCCGATCGCCTTGCCCTGGCCATTTGGAACAAACGCCTCGCAGCCCTGTCCCGGTTCAAGCCGAACCACATCATTCGTGCAGTAGGCCTGCAGGAATTTCTCGCGATCGGCGCCGTGCACGAGATAGCGCGTGAAACGGTCCCAACCGCACCAGCCGACGGCGTCGCGCAACGCCACGTAATCGGGATCGACGACATCCGACAGGCGGTCGGACGAATCGATGTTCATCGGAAGGCTCCCTTGAGGCGGTCAACCACAGCGTGGACGGTCCGTCTAACCATCGATACTGACGCCGGCGAACTGGGCGTTCCCCAGAACGACGCACGATTCGTAATGGCGGCAAAGTCGTTCGATTTCGTGGGCGGTCGAAACCGGTGCGACGCCCAGTTCCTCGACCTGAATATCCTTGAGCGAACTCATCAGATAGACATGGAAATGTTCGCGGGCATCGGCCAGCCGCTGGGCGGACAGACCGTCCCCGGAAAAGTCCCTGCGAATGCGTTTGGGCAACACGTCATCGCCGGTCCAAGATGTCAGGCGCCTCAAAGCGGGTCCAGGCCGCGTGGCCAGCGACGTGCAGAGCACGACAGCGCCATTCTCCGCGACACACGCCAGGGCAACGTCCAAGGCGCGCGCAAACCCTTCCCAGGTCTGCTGCGCGGCGCTGGCTCCCACCGAAGCGACGACGATCCCGGCTCGTTTCGGCAACGGAAAACGCCATGCCCTGGCGCAGAGCCGCTGACCATGTTCATCCATCGTCCGCAGATCTCCGGCCAGCACCGTCAACAGCGAATCACCCGCGCCGGGGATTACTTGCACGCTCATCAAAGAACCGAGCAACCAGGCTACCTCGCGGGACTCCGATCGGCATCGCCGCGTATGGGCTTCGTGATCGTCGGTGTCGCTGCGACAATAACGCTGCCTCGTGGCACGATCCGAAAACAATGGAAACAGACTGGTCGCCGCTCCGTAGTAAGCCAACGTCCGCTGCAACCGGGTTACCCCGATCGGAACCAGTACATCGGCGTCGACCAACGCTCGATGCACATGAATCGGGTGGCCTTCCTTCGATGCCGCCAGATAGGCATGATTCCGCGCGTCGTCCGGATCGTGCAGCAAGACCTTCACCGCAAAGCGGACATCGTCGGGGAACCCGCACAATAACTGGCCGGCGAAACGCTCGCAGCCGTCGGTGACGATGGTGATATCCTCCGGACGTGTGTCGCCCTGAAACAGCGAACGCAAAACCCCGCTCACAACTTTCGGTGCCTGGGGCACCGTCTGATCCATGGCCAATACGACCCGATCTCCCGTCACCGTTGCCTGGCTGAGCGGCGGGAAATCGAACGGATCGGCCAGCGCCTGGACAACCGCCTGCTCGGGATCCGCCAATTCCACTCCGTGCGGCGCGGAACAATCAAATACCTCGATCGAATCTGGCAATTCGAGGTACAAATCGGATGCGGAACCGTAACCTAGTCGTATCACCGTCGAAACTCCCTGACTCGCGGTCTTTGTAGTTCGCGATCCGCACCATCGTCAACCGCCGTCGTCGCAATTCCCTTTCCAATCCGAGCAGTCCGGCGGTACACTGGCGAATTCTCAACGCGCGAGACAGATGGGCGATCAGGGAGGAATACGATGCTGCCGAACTCGTGGGAATCGCGATCGACGTCGCCATTGAGGCGCTTTGCAGGGCAACGTCGTCCCTGGATCGTGCCGTGGCCGATCGGCTTGCCAATCGTGGGACTGCTGGTGTTGATCGGATGCAGCGGTTGCCCCTCCCAGGCCCGGCAATCGCCATCCGTGTCGCCCAGTCCGTCGACGGTGCAATCGCCAGTCACCGCGGAAGAACTCTGGAATCGTACCCGAACTGCATACCGAACGGCTCGAGCCTATCGCGATCAAGCCACGATCCGCTTGACCTATCTGGAAGGGACGGAGCCGCGCGAAAGCAGCGCGCCACTGTCCGTGCAGTATGCGGCGCCCAACAAGATCCGATTTCAGACGTACCGCGCCGAAGGTGCCAGTGACGGCCAGCAACTGCGGATCATCGTTCACGATGAGGATACCGGCGACATCGATCACCAGATTATCGTCCGGACCGTCGGTCAACGGCTTGGCGCCGCGGATCTTACGGGTGATCCGCTGCTCTATGCGCAAGCCACCAACGCGGTCGTGACCGGCCCCTGGGGAAAATACGCTCCGCAGTTCGACTGGTTGCTGGGGGATCGGCATTTTCTCGTCGACGACGGCTTGGAAAAGCGGAACGAGCCGCAACTGCAACTGCTCGAATCCGATCTTGTGGAGGGCCATCGTTGCCAGCGGCTGGAAGCGGCCACGCCCCACGGAAAATTCCTGTTCTGGATCGACGAATCGAATTACGTGATTCGCCGCATGCGCTATCCGAACGAATCGCTGGAAAAGCAAATGTTGGATTCGCCGGAAATCAAGCACGTGCAACTGGTGGCGGAATTCCACGGCGCGGAGTTGCTTGACCAGTTGAGCGACGCGTCGTTCCAATTGCCGATCCCTGACGGCGCGCGTCAGGTTCAGTTCTTCGTGGCCCCGCCGCAGCCGCTTCCTTCGAAGCTGTTCGGCCAGCAGGCCGGCCCGTTTTCCCTGCATGATCCAGGCGGGGGAAGGCTGACACGCGACGACATTGCTGGAAAATTCGCCGTACTGCTATGGTTCAGCGACCATCCCACCTGTGCGACGACACTGCAGCAGTTCGATCGCGTCCGCCTGGCGTTGGAGACCGACGACCGCTTTCGCTTTCACGCCGTCTGCACCGAACCGTCCACGATGAGCAACCAGGCAGTGGAAGATCGGATGCGACGCTGGAATGTAAAGACGCCGCTATTGCGCGACCTGGATGCCCACGGCCTGGAGATGTTCCAGATCGTCGGCACGCCAACCGTTGTCGTACTCGACACCGAATCCCGCGTGCAGATATTTGAGATGGGTGCCAATCCGCGGCTGGAGCAGCAACTGCCCGCAGTGCTGCGCCGGCTGGGAAACGGCGAGGACCTGGCTGCCGAGTTGCTGCGAGAATCGGAGCGGGAACGGCAAGAGTACGAACGGCGCCTGACACTCGCCGCCAGCGGCGCCGCGCCGGCCGTCATCGATATTCCAGCCGTGGAAATCAAACCACATAGCGAACCGCGGCACCTGCGCCTGGAAACCGTCTGGTCGCTGCGGGAACTCAGCGGGCCGGGAAATATCACGGTCTTCGAAGACGATGGCAAAACCCGATTCCTGATCCTCGACCAAAGCCGACAACTGGTGCAGGTCAATGTGCCCGGAGAAATCGAACGCCGATTCGCTTTGCCCCAGAACGAACAAGACAGCCGTCCGTTCAGCATTGTGCGCACGGCCCGGACGGAATCCGGCGGACGCGTCTACGCACTGGCGGCACTGTTCGGTCGCAAGATGATCGTCCTGGACGAACGCGGCGCGCCCCAATGGAGCTATCCCCCCGACGACGAGGAACACCCCGGCATTCACGACGTGCTTGTCGAAGATCTGGATGCGGACGGCAATCTGGAATTCTACGTCGCGTTCTGGGGAACCCAGGGAATCCACGCGCTGGGCCCCGACGGTCAGCGCAACTGGTCCGATCGAACCATGCTTTCCGTGTTGTCCCTCGCGGCCAGCGCGCCCAATGCGGTCGGTTGGCGAAAACTGCTGGCGGCGGGCGAAACGGGCCGACTGCTGCGCGTCAATCAGTTCGGGAATGCCGACCGACCCATCGACGTTCCGAATTGGGCCATTCATCAGTTGTTCGGCGCGCGATTCGCGCTGAGTGACCCGGCGGGCGAAACGACGGGTGCGCAGGTCGCCTACGGGGGAATCTCGTATGCGAGCGAAACGCAGCGCACTTTCGTGGCGCTGAACGAGCAGTTTCAGGAACAGTGGAACTACCCGCTGCCGCCCGGTCAGCCGCGGAATCCGATCGAGTTTGTGACCTCCGGTTGGCTGATCAGCGCGGGCGGCGAGTGGGTGATTGCCGCCGCGGATGGCTCGGTGCACATGATCGCAGCCGACGGTGAGTTCTCCGACTATTTCTGCGTCGGTGAGGAACTGACGGGAATTGCGGCCGCCCGTACCGGTGATCGGGGCCTGTTACTGATCGCGACGCCCACCGCGGTCACCGCCCTGGCGATCCATCCCGTTGAAAATGCACGCTAAACCGTTGCTCGAGCATCTTGGCGCGACGTGCGCGATTGGGCTTTTCCGCCAAAGATCGTGGCGTCTTCTCGTGATATGAAAGCTGGCAAGCGGTTGATACTCAATCCAGGCAGATCCACTGGGAACAGTTAACTTTCTCGCAATCGAGGTAACTTTTCCCAGGCTGGAGCGTAATCTGCTGGGAGCCGCTGATGGGGACGATCGAAGAGATTTATCGAGCCTACTCCGCCGACGTCTACCGATTCGCAAGCTGGCTTTGGGCGATTTGACCGAAGCAGAGGACATAGTCTCTGAGACATTTATGCGGCTGTTGGGCAGCCTTGAGGACTTGCAAGTGGGAACGGTGAAGGCATACGCATTGGCGATTGCACGAAACGGCTTCATTAGTCGACGGAGACGGAAGGGGCGGGACAGTGAACTTCCGGATGGACTTCTGGACCGTTTTCCGCCGCCGGATGAAGCTGTGAAGGGGGACGCTCTTCCACCTCTGCGGCGGGAGAAAGAACTCGAAGTGCTCCTTCGGACGAAACGGTTGGTCTGGGTCCGCGATGCACTTTTCTGGATCGCCGTGTTCCTATCTGCGACGCCTCTTACTGTCTGGGACACGTCTTGGGGCAGCGGCTGGCTCATACGAGACTTCCCGTGGTTAGCGTGTGGACTTGGGGTCGGGGCGACAATTGTTTGGTGTTCCTATTTTTCAATGAAACGGCGGTTGTCCGTGATGGGGCGGTGAATTCGATTCCGCAGCAGTTACCCAATCGCGAATTTGGAGGTGTGAAATGGTCGAGGCGATCAAGCGAGGCGTCATCGGCCTGACGATCGGTCTAGGAATTTCGGGACTGATTATGTTCATACAACCTGTCCCATGGTCGTGGCAAAGAACGATCGTGGCCATCGGTTTCGCATCATTCAGTGGTCCGTTTGGAACAGTGCTCGCGACGCGGCGCGCGTTCCGCGTTTCCTAAAAATCGCCGCCGGCAACTGCGGCAGTACTCAGGGTAGCCGGAGCGACGGCGACCCCGGGCTACGCTGCAGAAAATCCCTTTCGAGGAACGGGGCGGCTTTTCGCGGCTTGACGGTCACTGGTGGCTCGATGGCCTGGACCATTACACTTTTACGTTGCTTGTTCACCAGCCGGTCGGGTCGGGAGACCTGACCGGCTTTCAACAGACAACACCAACGGAGTTTCACAGTTCATGTCGATGCCATCCCCAACTTCGCTATTGCGTTGTTCCTCATTACTGGTTTTCCTGTTGTCGGTATCGGCGGCACGGGAATCGGCTGCGGCGGGACCCCCACTCACACTGCTCTGGCCGGACGGCGCGCCCGGCGCCGTGGGGACCGAGGAAAACGACAAGCCGGGCGTGCGGATCTACTTGCCTCCCAAAGAGAAAGCGACCGGAGCCGCTGTGGTGATCTGCCCGGGAGGCGGCTACGGCATCCTCGCGACCGATCACGAAGGACACCAGATCGCGCGCTGGTTCAACAGTTTGGGCGTGGCGGGCTTCGTGTTGCAGTACCGGCATGCGCCGAAGTACCGGCATCCGATACCGTTGACGGATGCCCAGCGGGCGATTCGGCTGGTGCGCGCTGAAAGCGAGAAGTTCGGTATCTCACCGCGTCGAATCGGAATCATGGGCTTTTCCGCCGGCGGCCATCTGGCGTCGACCGCGGCAACCCATTTTGACGCCGGCGATCCTGCGTCCGAGGATCGCATCGCAAAAGTCAATTGCCGGCCCGATTTTGCGATCCTCTGTTATCCGGTCATCAGCATGACGGAGAGCTTCGGGCATGCGGGGTCTCGAAGAAATCTCCTGGGCGAAAATCCGGAAGCGGGACTCGCCGAGTCACTCTCCAACGAAAAGCAGGTAACCAAAGATACGCCTCCGACTTTCCTGTTCCATACCGGGGATGACTCGGGCGTGCCCGTGGAAAACAGCCTGGCATTTTATGCCGCGTTGCGCCGCGCGGGCGTAGCCGCGGAGCTGCATGTCTACCAGGTCGGACCGCATGGAGTGGGCCTCGCATTCGCCGATCCCGAGTTATTCGGTTGGAAGGATCGGCTGGCCGCCTGGATTCGGACGAACGGCTTGCTGGCCGAGTCCCCACGGATGGCCGTGACCGGCACGATAACGCTGGACGGAAAACCGCTGCGCTGGGGAATGATCTCCCTGGTACCCGAGCAATCGAATCAGCCGCTGGCCTGGACGATGATCTCCAATGGAAAATACTCGATCGCCGCCAACCGTGGCCCGGGTCAAGGCGTGCACCGCGTCGAGGTGTTTCATCTGGGCAGCGTTGAGCCACGCCCGACGCTGGAAGACGTGATCAAATTCGAGCACCCCACAGCGGTCACGTTGCGCGGCGAATCCCAGGTCGTCGACCTGAGCTTGTCGAGCAAATGACGATGTGTAAGCCATTGCTGGGGCTGGAAGCCCCAGCCACGACTAAGCTGCTTCCTTGCGCGCGGACCAAGTCCAATGCCGATCGCTCGTCATCGCCACACTCTCGTTCGGAAAGCCCAGTTCCGCGGCGAGAGCGCGGATTTCCGCCAATGTGAGCGCGGCATGCAGCGATTCACGGAACATCCGACGAGCATGCTCGGATTCGTTCCTCGCGTAGGTTTCGACGAGCTGTTCGAGTTCCTCCTGGGAATCGGGCCGGCAAAGGTCGCGAATGAAGAGCAGACCACCGGCTCGCGTGACGCGAACCGCTTCTCGGAGCAGTTCGCGGGGTTCCGGGATATGATGCACGATACTGTTCGACATCAGCGTGTCGAACATGCCGTCCCGAAACGGCATCTTCTTGGCGTCGACATGCGCCAATTGGATCCGATGCGTCAACATCGCGATCTCCAGGCGGTAACGGGCCAGTTCCAGCATCTCGATCGACAGGTCGGCCGCGATCACGCGGCATTCGGGGTGGCGGCGGCAGAGCTCGATCGGTATCAGCGCCGTTCCGGTTCCAAGGTCGAGCAGATCGCCGGGCTCCGGCGCCACCGCCAGCAGATCGTCGACGAACCGCGCGTTGACCTGGGAATGATCCATCTGGTCGTAGGCGGCCGCCTCGTCGGGGCTGTCCATCACTTCCGGCTCAAGGATCCGTTCAAGCGCCATGGGAACCCTCGCCGTGATGCGCAGTCTCGACCCGCTCGTCGTGGCAGCGCTTCCACCACGAGCCCCAACAGGCGATCAACAGACCGGCCGACAAGTAACCGGCAACGTATTGCCAGACGAGTCCCTGCAAGTGCGCTGGCAGCATCCACGGCAGCAGCAACGGGCCTTGCTGCAACGGAGAATGAATGACACCGCAGAAGGCGCAGAGCGCCGCCACGCATAACCAGGCCGCCGCGCGATGCAATTGCCGATCGATGATGGCGGCCAGCGCGGAGGCCCACAAGAGGCTGGTGACGATAAAGCCGTTGTTCAGCATCAATATGGTCTGCAGGTCGGATCGTTGAGGTTCTTTCAAGGCGGCGAGATCACTGCCGCCGAGCAGTCGACTGGCGGAGATCCAGGCCAATGCGCCGAGCGCCGGCACGCAGGCGATAGCGACCGCGGAATAGTGGCGTCGCGGCGTCGCGGCAAAACTCTGGGCCGTGATCTCCAGACCGACGAAGACCAGGATCGGCAGGACTGTCGCTTTGGGAATCGCCCAGTAAAAATAACCGAACAGCCCCAGCACGCCGGCGAGACCGACGAAGAGTGCCGTGGCGAGCGTATAGGCGGCCCGACCACCCATCGCTTTATACGCCGGATGACCAATGTAGGGAGTCGTCTGAATCACTCCGCCGAACAGCGCCGCAATGAGTGTCGCCAGCGCCTCGACGGCGATCACCTCGCGCGTGTCAAATTCGTCGCCGGCCGCGGCGGCGCTCTCCGTGCAGTCAATTCCACCGACAACAGTTCCCAGTGCCAAGGGAATCACCACCGGAAGGTACGATACCGCGTCGTGGATTTCCGCAACCCAAGTGAATGGAAAAACGCTGAGCCAGACCGTCGGAAAAACACCTAGCCGCGGATCGATCGTCGGCTCGGCATGAATCGCTCCGATGCCCAGCATCAGGTAATAAATCGCCGATGCGATCAAGAGTGTTCCGAGCGTGCCGGGCATGCCCCACGGCATGCGGATGCGCCCCACAAGGGAGGTCAGTATCAGCGACAGGGCAACCAAACCGACCACCGGGTAGTGGAACATTTCCAGCATCGGCAAGAAACTGATCAGCACCAGCGCAATGGCCGCCAGGGAGCCGAGCAATCCGGCACGCGGGATCATCCGACGGATCCGATTCGAACCGAGAGCGCAGACCATCTTGAACAGGCCGCTGAAAAACAACGAACAGATGCCGATCCGCCAGGCGTATAAAGCGGAGTCCTCGACGCTGAGTTGCATCTGGTCGAGGGCGTGACGGTAGGCTGGGCCAAGTACAAAAAAGACCATGCCCAGGGTACTGGGGGTGTCCAAGCCGAGCGGCATGGCGGTGATGTCGGTCCGGCCAGTCCGCCGGGCCAACCGCAACGCCATCACGAAAAACAACAGGTCCCCCACCAGCACGCCCACCGCCGTGCCCGGAACCATCGCTTGGAAAGCAAACTGTGTAGGAAATTCAAAAACCGACGCGAGCAACCCGACCGTCAACAACAGGTCGGCAACGTTGTCTAACATCAAGCCAAAGAAGGCGTTTACGTCGCCAGGGGCGGCCCAGGAATAGCGTTGTTTCGGCACTTTGATTCAGTTGGCACGGCCTTTGCGGAATAGTCGAGTCGTTACTGTAAACCGCCCGAATCGGGGTGTCAAACCGCAGCCGGAGATTCGCCTGCGGCCCAGCGAGACAGCCAAGGATGGTTTGGTCGCGTCCTGGTTTCTTGTTACGATGGCCGCTCGGATAGCAGGTTTTCGGTTTTTCCGAGCCAGGTGGTTATTCCTGTCGAACCATTCTCCTGACCATCCGTAGACGATTATGTGCCTCACCTTGGAAATGACCGAAACCAACGAAGAATCCTCCGGCGCGCCGCAGACGGACGAAGCCCTGCTCATCCGTTACCGCGAGACCGATGACCGGCACCTGTTTGAGGAGTTGGTACGTCGATATGAACGAGAAATCTTCAGCTATTTGCGGCGGTACCTCGGGGATGCCGAATTGGCGGAAGATGTGTTTCAGGCCACCTTTTTACAGGTACATCTGAAACGGGATCAGTTCGAGGAAGGACGAAAATTCCGACCTTGGTTGTACACGGTCGCCACGAACCAGGCAATTGATGCACAGCGACGGAATCGCCGTCACCGAATGACGAGCCTCGACCAGCCCAAGGGGCAAGGCGAGGAGTTGGGAAAAATGGTGGATATGCTGGTCGGATCCGACCCGGATCCGCTGGCGAACATCAACGGAATGGAACGCAAGGAGTGGGTGCGCCGAACGGTCGATCAGTTGCCGGAGATGCTGAAATCGGTCGTGGTATTGGTTTACTATCAGGGGATGAAATATCGAGACGCTGCGGGAGTTTTGGATATCCCGGTCGGAACCGTCAAAAGCCGTCTGCACACAGCGATCTTGAAACTCTCGGAAATTTGGAATCAGCGTAACGAAGAGCCATGAGAGATTCGATGCGGGAAGAATTGCTTGGTTATCTGTCGAACGCGTTGGACGCGGAGGAAAAGGAGCGTCTGGAGGCATCGCTCCAAGAGGACCCTCAACTGAAATCGGAGTTGATCCAATGGAAAGATCGACTGCGGTTTTTGAGTCTGGATAAGCCACTGTTGGACCCGCCGGCAGGTCTTGCCGAGCGGACTTGTGCTTATGTTTTCGCGCGTGTCGAGGCGGGGTCCGTGACCGACGCCGATGCGGGCCTGCGTTCGTCCGAATGGTGCGTCGTGGGGTCGACCGTCGTGGACGCGACGCAGACGGCATCCACGATGCCTCCGGCTCGACTTTCCGAATCGCGCAACGAATTTGGAACGCGCCGCCGTTTTCGGCTGGTGGACCTGGTGGTGCTCGCCGCCCTGCTGGCCGGTGGAAGCGTCATGTTGATGCCGGCCCTGTTGAACTCCCGTGACCGCGCCCAACTCGCCGATTGCCGCCATAACCTGCATGAAATTGGTATGGCGATGCAGTCGTACAGCGACATCTACGATGGTCATTTTCCCTGGCTCCCGACGGAAGGCCCGCGTGCCGTGGCGGGCACCGCACCGACAACGCTGGTCCACGAGCGGATGCTCGATCCGCAACGCCTGATCTGCGCCGGCGCGCGGAAGCCGGAAACGACCGGCCGTTGGCTGGGCGTCCCGGAATGGGAGGAAGTCGATACCAGCGACGAAGCGACGTTGCCCGAGGTCTGGGCGCGGATGTCGCCGAATTACGGAACGTACCTTGGCGTGCTGGTGAACGGTGTCTACGCCGGGCAACGGAATCTGCATCGGGCCACGTTTGCCGTCGCCGCCGATTCCCCCAGTCGGATTTCGAAGGACCGTCTGAGCACCAATCATGGTGGCCGCGTGCAGAATGTGCTGTTCGAGGACGGACATGTGGAGGTACTCTCCAGCAGCCGGATCGGCGACGATGATATCTTCTTGAATGAAGACAATCGCCCCGCCGCGGGCATTCATCTCTCGGATAGCGTGATCGGTACCGGCGATACTTCGCCAATGGCCGGATCGCTGCGCTGATCGCCGGGCGGAGCTGCCGCTCCCGCGCGCCGCGAACTGCTCATCGACAAAATGCCGGCGATGCTCAACACAACCCCTGCGGCCAGCGTGATCGAAGGTGCTTCGTCAAATATCAGCACGCCGCTGATCGCCGCTAAAGTTGCCTGGGTCGCCCCTAACGCGTTGACGTAGAGCACCGGCGTCGACTGCAGTGCCTTGGTCAGTGCATAGAAGGCCACCGTGTTGCACAGACCGGCAGCAAGCATCTGCAGAAGATCGTGCCGACTGGTCCCCACCATTCCCTGCCAGCCGATCCGCAACGGACTGAGCGCTCCCAGCGAAACCGTACCCGCCACACAGACCAGAAATAGAGTCGAGGAAACCGAAACCGTCTGGGTTACGCCACGACGAATCACGACGCCCAGGGATGCGTAGGCCAGGCCCGACAGGCATACGCCTGCCAGACCGGCGCCCAGCTGCCAGCCGCTGAGGGAATCGGTCGTCCATTGCCGGATGACCGCGCGCGACGCTTCTTCTGCACCCAGCGACAAGACACAGGTCGCCGCAAACAGCAACAGTACGCCGACGATCATCCTGCGCGTGAGCGATTCGTGCAGAAATACCCGTCCAAGAATCGCGCTGCCGCCGATCTGCGTCACCAGGCTGAGCGGAACCGATAATGCCAGTCCCACGACGCCCAGCGACCACTGGAATATCACGTTGCCGAACAACTGCCCCGCCAACGCCGCCAGTATCAGTGCCAGTAGGACGCGCTTTTCGGGAAACACCGGCTGGCGTCGCCGGTAGCGCAACACCAGAAACGGCAAGGTCAGCAACACGGTCGGAACCGATTTTACCGCCGAAACCCAGACCGGATCGCAATGGGCAACCGCGCGTAGAAAACCGTTGGCGGCGGAATAGCCAACAGCCGCAACCAGCCCGCAAACCGTGCCCCATGCCAGGGAGCCAGGGAACGGGTGCGGCTTCGCGGGATCATCCAAGGTGGCGCTCCAAGGAGCTCGATGAAATGTGTCGGGGATCGGAATGTGTGCGTGGTTGCGCCGGCACGGCACCCGGCAGATCCCTTGATCGTAATCGCCCGCTTCCGTCGCGCCGAGCCGTAAAGTGGGCCTCGAAGTACCTCGAGTCGCCCTGCGTTGGACGTTGACTTCGGAGCATGGTTCCGCCAGAATCGCCTGCCAATCGAGGAATTCGCATGCAGCTGAAAGTCCACACGTATGAATTGCCACTACGGCATGTTTTCACGATCTCGCGGGAATCGATATCGGTTCAGCCGACGTTGATCGTGGAATTGGAACACGCCGGATTGCGGGGATTCGGCGAGGCTACCACGAACCGATATTACGGCGCGACGATTCCTCAGATGGCCGAGGCCCTTGATCGGGTGCGCGATCGACTGGCATCCTGGTCGCTTGACGATCCGGCGCGACTGTGGGACGAATTGGCTCCGGAATTCCAATCCCAGCCGTTCGCACAATGCGCGCTCGACCAGGCAGCCCACGATATCTGGGGAAAAATGCGCGGCCAACCGGTCTACGCTCTTTGGGGACTCCGCATCGATCGTATCCCCGTCACAAACTACACCCTCGGAATCGACTCGATCGACTCGATGATCGCCAAGATGAACGAGTTTCCCGATTGGCCGGTCTACAAGGTCAAGCTGGGTACGGATCGGGATCTGGAAATTGTTCGCGCGTTGCGCTCGCACACCAACGCCATTTTTCGCGTCGACGCCAATTGCGGATGGACCGCGGATCAGACGATCACCAACGCGCGAGAACTGCAATCGTTGGGCGTGGAGTTTATCGAGCAACCCCTGCCTGCCGATCAGTGGGAGGCGATGCAACGCGTCAGGAGGGAATCGGTACTACCGATCATTGCCGACGAAAGTTGCATCGAAATCCAGGACGTGGATCGTTGCGCCGGTTTTTTCCACGGCATCAACATCAAGCTCGTCAAGTGTGGCGGCCTCACGCCCGCTCGCAGAATGATCGAGCGAGCTCGCCAGCTCAACCTGAAGGTGATGGTCGGGTGCATGACGGAGTCGACGGTCGGAATTTCGGCCATCGCACAGCTTCTCCCGTTGCTCGATTATGTCGACATGGACGGCGCATTGATGTTGGCTCGGGATATTGCCCGGGGCGTCACCATCGAGCGAGGTCGCTGCCACTATCCCGCGGAAAACGGTTGTGGCGTTCGGTTGTTCGATGCTTGAAGCGGATTCCGTTCGTCCCCGCCACTCGGACGCGCCGAACACCAGATGCACGAATCGATCGTAATGATTGCGGCGCCAGCCAAACCATTCGGCCGGCGAACGAGCCCAAAGTGACCGCAGCAGCCACCAGGATCCCGACCAGTTGCCACTTCATGAAATCGCGCCCCTCAGCTCACCGGCGTGAAAACCCGGCTCATTACCTGCCGCCGAAACTCGAAGATCCGCTGCAAGTCACGTCGCACCAGCAGGGGATGCACGATGAATCCAAACAGCATTGCATAATGTACCTCGTCGCGCACCCAGGTCCCGGCCGGCGTCGATTTGAAGGTGTGCAGATGATGCCAGTAGCGATAAGGGCCCCGGAGCTGCTCGTCCACAAACCGAAACGGCGGCTCCCAGCTGCTGATCCGGCTGCGCCAGCGGATCGGTAGGCCACGCAGCCGCAACCGATAGTCGATCAGGGTCCCCGACCGCATCTCGATCGGTCGCGCGGTCTGCACCGAAAAGTTCAGCCAAGGCGGTGTGATCGTTTCCAACTGGAAAGCGTCCGCAAAGAAGTCGAATACGGTTGCCTGAGGTTCGGCGACAAGCAACTCCGTCCTCAAACGGAAGCCCTTTGGATCGGAATCCGAGCGGCTGATCGTGACTGTCATTGATTTGCTTCCTCGGAATGCACCTTTCCGTGGGATCGTGATCTCTCGGGGCGCTGGTTATCTCGGGGCGTCGGTCGCCCCGGATCGGCCCGAAGTCGGCGCCGGGGAAGGTTCGTGACCTGGCGAAGTGGGTGGCACGGCAGGTGCTGGTCGTCCGGAGGGACAGCACGCGACGGGACAGAGATCGTGGTTCGGCCCCCGACTGCCCAACGCCAATCGTTCGCCATCAGCAACCCGTTCCAAAACCAGTTCGCGAATCATCTGGATGAAACGGGGATGCGTGCCAACGGTTGCCGCGCGGACCATGTTCAGGCCCCGCTCCTGGCACAACTTCCGTGCTTCGGTATCAAGGTCGAACAGCACCTCCATATGATCCGAAATGAACCCGATCGGAACAACGACAACGTCGC
Source organism: Planctomycetota bacterium (assembly GCA_016872775.1). Lineage (GTDB taxonomy): Bacteria > Planctomycetota > Planctomycetia > Pirellulales > Pirellulaceae > VGZA01. The sequence continues at coordinate 106,412 of VGZA01000012.1, forward strand.
CGACGTCTCGTTGTTCGCTCAACGCGCGCAGAAAATCACAAATATCGGGTTCCAGCCACGGCTGCGAAGCGGGCCCGCTACGGCTCTGGTAAACCAGATCCCAGCTCATGCCCGGAAACGCTTCGGCCACCAAGCGGCTCGATTCCCGCAACTGCTGTTCGTAGTCGCAGCCTGCCGCCATCGCCAGCGGAATACTGTGGGCCGTAAACAATACGCGGCTCGCCGATCGTCGCTGCGCAGAGATCTGTTCCAGCGCCTCGGCAAGCCGCTCCCGCATCGGAACGATGTAGCAGGGGTGATTATAAAACACGCGCAACTTGTCGATCCGCGGCGCTCCCTCCCCCACGACCGTCTGTGCCCGTTGGATATCCTCCCGATATTGACGACAGCCCGAATAGGAACTGAATGCCGAGGTCATGAACGCCAGCGCTCGCTGTATCCCATCGTCCCGCATCCGCCGCAACGTATCGGGCAACAAGGGATGCCAGTTTCGGTTGCCCCAGTAAACCGGCAGTTTCGGCCCCTGCCGATCCAATTCGTCGCGCAACGCCGCGATCAATTCCCGGCATTGCTGGTTAATCGGGCTCACACCCCCAAAATGATGATAGTGTTCCGCGACTTCCAGCATCCTTTCGCGGGGCACGTTTTTGCCACGCAGCACATTCTCCAGGAACGGCATCACGTCGTCCGGGCCCTCCGGTCCGCCGAAGGAGACGACAAGAATGGCGTCGTACGGTGGCGTCGCATCGCGGGAGTGGCATTCAACACTGCTCGACATCAGGGCGATCTCGCGTGTGGGTCGTTTACTCGGAATTCGACGGGCTTCATCATATACCAGCGTGCAGCCGTGCGGAGGATGCGACGCCGATTTCCCGGCGTTCCCGGCGAGTCGGGGACGTTAAGCCAGCGCCGCGCCGAAGAGTTCGTCGCGTTCCAGTTCCGCCGCCATCGACTGCAATTTCAAGATTGCCCGCTGCTCCAACTGCCGCACACGCTCTTTGGAAACTCCCAGCCGATTGGCAAGATCCTGGAAACTGCGAACTCGGCGATGCGAACCTAGCGCATAGCGGCTGCGAATCACCAGCCGCTCGCGGCGGTCCAACCTGCCTAACATCGCCGCGGTGAGCTGCCGCAGATTGCTCCAGACCTGATCGGTCAGGGCCGACGATTTACCGTCGACTTCCTGAGCGGCCCACGACTCCGACTCGAGGCTGCTGGACAGTTCCTCCTCGCGCGAATCGACGACGCTGCGATAGGCGTTGCGGGCAATGGCCCGGTAAGCGTACGTACTGAATCGGAACCCGCGATCGTAGTCGAATTTCTCGACCGCCTGCATCAACGTCATGATGCCGTCGCTGAGCATTTCGTCGAACGACTGCCGCGGAGTCACAAACTTCTTCACGATCGACATCACCAGCCGCATGTTCGCCTGAATGATCCGGTCCCGCAACAAGCGGGCACATTCCAGCAATTGCTCCGCTCTTTCCACCAGCTCCGGTTCCACCGACGCCAGATCGATCCTGGACCGCAAGCGGTCCGCACAGAACTTGGCGAAATTCATTTCGCGGAACAACAGGGTCTCCTGCAGCGGTGTGAGAAGTTCTGTTTCGCACAAGCGCCGCAGGTGAGCCGGCAATTCGGACGGCGCCGAACCGGCCTCGCCCAACCCGTGCGACCGCAGTCCCTCCGCAACGGCTTCGTCCCGGCATTCAACCCGCGTCGTGAAGTCGGCATTAGGGATGAAGTCAATTTCGACCTGCAGCAGTCGCATCGCTCGCTGCCGAATCGAATCGGCCGTTTCACCGGAGCTGGCTGGCGACACGGTGGGCAGCATGACCTCGGTACCTGAATCTCGCTTCGTAGCCATGGGCGGGGAACTCCGTCGGCAAAAACCTCAATAAACAAAATCGTTCAAAACGTTCGCTAAGTTCTACCGCAGAGACTGCTGGTACGCAACCATAAAATCGTGCAAAACGTTCAAAAAATTGATCCTCAATCGTAAAGTGTTACGTGTAGATAACTTACGTTATATTACTTGTCATTTCACGTTGGTTTTTTATAGTATTTAAGACAACGATCAAAACAAATTCATCAAAAACATTCACCGAAGCAGGGGTCGAAATGGCCGAGCTATTAACCCCGAAACAGGTTGCGCGAGCGCTGGAGGTCAGCGAATCGTCCGTGAAAAGGTGGTGCGACAAGGGAGTCATTCCCACGCAATACACCGCCGGCGGACATCGACGGATAGCTCTTTCGGCGATGATGCGATTCGTTCGGGAGGGTGGCCACACCTTGGTCCATCCCGAGGCGCTCGGCTTGCCGGTGACCAGCGGTCAGTCGGTGCGCGTGGTGGACCGGGCCCGCACGCATTTGATTGAGGCGCTTCTTGCGGGCGATGAGGCGCGTTGCCGGCAGATTGCGATCGACCTGTTTCTCGCGGAACACAGCATCAGCGTGATCTGCGACGAGGTATTCGCGGCCGCCTTTCAGACGATTGGGAAGCGCTGGGCCTGTGGGGAGGCCGAGGTGTACCAGGAGCGGCGGGGTTGCGAGATCACTTTACGAGTCCTGCATGAAATGCGATTGCTGCTCCCGAATCCGCCCGTCGAAGCGCCGTTGGCGATCGGCGCCGCCGCCTCGGGGGATATCTACAGCCTCGGCACGACCATGGCCGAACTTGTGCTGCGCGACGGTGGATGGAATGCGGTCTCGCTGGGAAACAATCTGCCTTTCGAAACGCTTGCCGCGGCAATCCGAACGCAGCGTCCCCGGCTGTTCTGGATGAGTTGTTCCCACATCGCCGACGAAGCGGCATTTCTCGAGGGCTACACGCGGCTACATGAGCAATTTGGCGGCGATGTGGCATTCGCTGTCGGCGGTTACGCACTGACCGAACCGATCCGAAGAAAAATGACGTTTTCCGCGTTCTGCGATAACATGCGGCATTTTGAGGGGTTTGCGCAGACCCTGCGGAACACGATCGAAAGAAATCGTCCTTGAAATCCCGAGCAGCGACTTGTCGATACGCACCTTTCCCCTAGGGTTATCGCAGACGTGTTGCTCGGCGACCGCTTGCTCGCATCACGAAGACCGCATCGGACGGCACAAAAATAACTCACGCGACGGGAGATTCTCGAAATGATCTGGTCATCGTTTTCCATGCGGTTTATGGTACTCGCCGGTGCGACGCTGGTGGTCCCCTCCCTGCTCCAGGCTGCGGACCCGGACACCTGGACCCAGTGGCGTGGCCCATCGCGTGACGGCCGGATCAGCACTTCGACCTGGCCAATGACGCTTGAGGAAGATCGCCTGGCACTGAAATGGTCGGCGGCACTTGGGCCGAGCTACTCCGGTCCGATCGTTTCGCGCGAACGCATCTTTGTCACGGAGACTAAAAACAAAAAGTTTGAGGTGGTGCGGGCATTCGATCGTACGAGCGGTCAGCAGCTCTGGGAGACCCAGTGGGAAGGCTCGATGTCGGTGCCGTTCTTCGCTGCCTCGAACGGCTCCTGGATCCGGGCGACTCCGGCTCTGGACGGCGACCGGCTCTACGTCGGTGGCATGCGCGACATGCTGGTTTGTCTCGACGCGGGCTCGGGCAAGATTGTCTGGAAAATCGATTTCGTGTCGAGCATGGGTTCGACTTTGCCCACGTTCGGATTTGTCTCCTCACCGCTGGTGCATGGCGACGACCTGTACGTCCAGGCGGGTGGAGGCGTTGTGAAACTCGAGAAGCTCACCGGAAAAGTCCTCTGGAAATCGCTCGACGACGGCGGCGGCATGGATGGCAGTGCATTCTCTTCGCCCATTGTTGCCACCCTGGCCAATCAAGAACAACTGGTTGTTCAGACGCGGACGCGGCTGGCAGGTGTGTCACTCCAGGACGGCAAGGTTCTCTGGTCGCAGGAGATCCCGGCTTTCCGCGGCATGAATATTCTTACGCCGACGGTGATTGGCGACGCGATATTTACCAGCAGCTACGGCGGCAAGTCGGCCTTACTGAAGGTCAGCCACGATGCGTCGGGCTGGCAGATCAGCGAAGCCTGGACGCACAAGTCGCAGGGATACATGTCTTCGCCGGTCGTCGTCGAAGGTCAGATTTATCTGCACTTGCGCAACCAGCGGTTCGTCTGCCTTGACGCCGCCACCGGCAAGGAACGCTGGACGACGACGCCGTTCGGCAAGTACTGGAGTCTGATTGCCAACGGCGACAAATTGCTGGCACTGGATCAGAATGGGGAGTTGCTACTGATCCAGGCGTCTCCGAACGCGTTCAAATTGATTGCGCGTCGCAAGGTGGCTGAGGATTCATGGGCGCACCTGGCAATCGCCGGGGATCAGATCGTGGTGCGGGATCTGGAAGCGATCAAGACATTCCGCTGGCAGTAAACGTCCGGTTCGTCGCGCGTCGGCGAACCGTGGAGCTCTTGCACGCGTGGTTCGACGACGAACCCGCGGCCCGGCCGGTTTCGATGGTGAGACCGGTCGATTGCGGAACAGCATGACGGCGCGGAATGCCGTCTAATCGCCCAAGAAGGCTTGCAGCTTTTTCTTCACGCGTCGCGTGAGCTGCCAGACATTGGCGGGAGAATAATCCGCTTCGCTGTTATTCGAGGCTAATCCGATCAACACTTCCTTGTAGAACGTCAATTCCGCGCGAGTGAGCGTCGACAAAAACTCCGGATCGGATTCGATGTTGTATTCAAAGTCGGCGGCGTAATCGACATTTTTCGACGAGACGCGTTCGCGGTTTCGTCGGCGCTGCTCGGACCGGAAGAACATCTTGGTCTCATTCTTCGCCAGCAATGACAGGAAGGTCGAGAAGCGGCAACCTCGATTCACGTCGAAGCGGCTCAGCAAGGCGAAATCATCTTTGATCAACGCGTACCAGACGCGGGCGGCGATCTCCTCGACCAGGTGCGGATCCGAATCATGGCGCCTAAGGATCGCGCGGATCGCAGCCAGCAACCGGTTGTGAAATCGGGCATACAGGGCGGACCAAGCCGCCGGGTCACCGCTTAATGAGCCGCTCACCAGCAGATGGTCGCCCTCGAGTCGATCGGGCGTTTTTTTGATTTCCGAGGAAGACATTAGCTCAGAGAATGAGTCCCTTGCGAGTTCGGCAATGCATCTTGATCAACTGATTTCCGCTGCGGTTCGAGAGATGAGTCAATGCAGACTCCGTCCGCTTGGGGTTACATACTCACAGAAACGAGCACCCCTAAATCAACTCCAGGCGCGGCTTGAATATAACCGCGGCATGGACCGATCGCAACGTAAATTTGGCGGAAGTTGAAAAAAAAGTTGAAAAAAGCTGAAAAATACCAGCGGTCGAGTGTCATTTCTGTCGCCGCTTCGGTCAGCAGCGAATTTCCGGCGATCAATGAGATCGGTTAATCGGATTTTTCCGGCGAAATATCGGTGTTTATTGGGCCGGATTCACGGGAGCTGCTTTCGGTGTCGAACCCCTCGGACTGCCGCTGCGATCGCCAGCGCCAGGACTGTCGCCCATGGGCAGGCGAGCAACCATGTCTGGGGGCGAACGGGCTCTACTGTGGCAACCAGGGACCAGCCAGCGTGCAGAACAGCCGAACCGCAACCGGCCGAATACAGCACAAGTTTGTCTCCCACAAACGCCGCCAGAAGCGCCAGCCCCGCCGTGGCGGACAACGCAGGCAACGCAGCCTGCGCGAATGTCAAACTGCTGCCGAACGCAATCCCGGCAATGACCAGGACCGAACCCAACAGGCAGGCGATTGCTGTCGCGCGGAGTGTGGAGTGTCGAATGAGGAACCGCGTACTGAGAGTCAAGAGAATGATCTCCGCCGCCAGGACAAAACGCCAGACCGGCGGTCGTGGCACGAGGCTGCTGTAGCTTGGCACTACAAACCATGCCGCCAGTACCGCGACGACAACGACCGCGACGGCGGAGGCGAGCACTTTCGCCCAGCGCAATCGCGGCGACCGGACTTTCACGACTGCGGTCGAACCGCGATCCCGCAGTCCATCGAGCAATGGGCTGACGATGGCAGCGGTGAGCGCCAGCTCCGCGAACCAATGCCAGTGCCGCCTCGTTCGATCGCGACGAGCGTCCCAGGGGGGATGAGCATAAGTACTGGCAAGCATTGCCGCGGCAAGTGCGATGGCACCACACGACGGCCGGGCCATGGGAAGCCGATAGGTCGCAGCGCCCGCCAGAAATGCGGTGATTGCCGGCAGAACTACGGCGAGCGCTACGGTGGAAGCAATCAACGATCAACCCTGACCTGGCGCGGACGACCTCTTACTTTGTACCACTCTTGCCGGCCCCGGCTTCAGGAGCCGTATTCCCTGGTGCGCCTTGGCCACCAGCGGGGCCAAAACCGCGGCGTCCACCCCCTTGTGGCCCATCGCCCGAACCACCACCCGGCCCAAAAGCACCAGGAGCACCGGCGGGCGCGCCGGCAGGCTCCTCGGCACTGGCCGTCTGCGTTTTCTGTCCGACGGCAACTTTGATTTCCACCATGTTGTGGACGCGCTCCTCCAACTTATCCATACCGAAGTGTGTTCGGTCGATGGAAAACTCGGCGTTCAGCAACAGTCCTTTGTCGTCCATCGTCACCGTCGCCGGGAAGGAGATTTCTTTGGTTGTGGCGAGCAACGTCAGGTTGCCTGCGATCGTCAGTTTGCCTGGCTCGCTGCCGGGTTCTACTTTCGTGCTGGCAAAGGTCGCCTTCGGAAATTGTCGAGCGTCGAAAAAGTCGGGACTGGTGAGGTGCGAAGTCAGTTGCGGAATCGTCGTCCAAAGCGATTCCGTTTCGATCTCGGCGGTGATCGATGTAATCGACTTGGAAGCTTCATCGATCTTGATGTCGCCGCTGAATTTTCCAAAGCCGCCGGTGCGTGGCATGCTGTCGTTGGGTCCGTGGAGTCCCACGAAGCCGATCGAGGAATTCTCGGGATTAATCGGAGCGGCGCCACCGGAAACCGGGATCGGAACAGGATCGGCCTTCGGCGCTGGCTCGCCGCCGGCAGGGCCATTCGGACCTCCGCCCCGCATTCCTCCCATACCACCGCCCATCATACCGCCCATGCCGCCCATCATCCCGCCCATCCCGCCCATCATCCCGCCCATCCCGCCCATCATCCCGCCCATCCCGCCCATGCCACCG
>VGZA01000013.1 GCA_016872775.1 Planctomycetota bacterium
AACCCGGTTGCTGCGAACCCGGTTGCTGCGAACCCGGTTGCTGCGAACCCGGTTGCTGCGAACCCGGTTGCTGCGAACCCGGTTGCTGCGAGCCCGGTTGCTGCGGGCCCGGTTGCTGCGAGCCCGGTTGCTGGGAGCCCGGTTGCTGCGAGCCCGGTTGCTGCGAGCCCGGTTGCTGCGAACCCGGTTGCTGCGAGCCCGGTTGCTGCGAGCCCGCTACTGCAGCGGCGCTGCTGCCGATGTGCCCTTGTTTGCCTTGGGGGCCGCTGCGGGTTGCCTGTTGTGGATCGTTGGGCCCATCGTTGCCGACGCCGTACTTTGACTGTTTTCGATCGGGGTTGGTCAGCAGGCCCGCAAGTTGCCATGAACCGGTGGGGCGAGGGAGGACAGTCACGACCGCGAGGATCGCCAGTACAAGCACGGTTCCTGACAACAACCAGGCGCCGGTCATTTCCAATGGAATCTCGATGCGCCGTTGTCTCAGATACCTGCGCAATCCAAGGAAACTGGATGTCAGCAGCAACATCAAACCGGATGCCATGTATGCGACAAGGCACTTGAACGCGAATGCGCGGGAAGGTGTGTTACTGGCTGGGATGAGAACCTGTCCGAAACCGATCAGCGGCAGTGCGACCAGAGACACATAAATCACCCAGACTCCGGGAGTATGTTTTTTCTTGATCGACTCGCGATCGAACCAGAAGCGAACGCGCTCCTTGACCCAGCGGGAGATCAGGTCGTTCCAAGCCTTGCTGTCCGCGGGCGGCGGCAGAGCGCGGAGAACTGCCGCGCTGCGGGCTGGCAGTTGTTCGAACCCGGTTACCTGGAGCAGGCCATTCCCGGACGCATCTTCCGCATCGTCGATGACCGTGCAATCCCAGGTCAATTTGTGGGCGGCCCACCAGACCAGCGCGAGCAGTGCGGCATTGAACAGGAACGACGGGAGGAACCAGAATCGTGTTTCCGTTTTGACGAAGAAGTTCAAGCCGAGGTAGGCGGTGGCGGCGAACGCCATTCCGTAGATGCTGGCGTAGCCGTAGCCTTGTTCGATGGTGAGCCGCGCGATCGCAACGGTCCCCAGGACGATCATTGCCAGCACCCACATGACGCGCAGCTCGTAGTCGCCGCGATAGAAGGCTTCGATGAAGAAGAACACCAGACTGCCGATCATCACCATGATCAGCGACGGGTTCAGTGCCAACAGGATATAATCCGTCGCCGATTGCGCGGGGCGGTTGATCCTGTCGTGTGGCGAGTTGGACAGGCGGTTCGAGCTGGCGTCATTCAATTCGGTCATACGTCTTATCGTAACGGAGACCTGCTTTCATCGCCAAGGTTTGCCGGGTCGGATTACGGTGTTCAGCCGGCGAGATGCAGTCTGCGGCAGATGCCGCGCACCGATTCACGATCGGCCAGGTGCCGTGTTTCGACACCTTGGGCGATCAAGGGCCCCGCGGCCTGGGCATACTCGTAAACCTCATGAATATTGAGGATCGCGGTGACGGCAAATCCCTGGCGGCGGAGATTGCCCAATGCGATTGCGTTTTCCTCGGTCACCGCCGGCAGGATGGCGATGACAGAGGCATCCCGGGGCAGTCTGCCCTCCCCTTCCTCGATCAAATTCGGAAGCGACAGTCCGTCGCTCAGTTCGAGTCTTGCCAGCGTTTCCAGGATCCTCCGGAATTGTTCTGGACCGCGGCGCGTGGGGACCACGACGGGCGCGAGCCGATCGTTGGGGTCGGTGGCCTCGGCAGCGGCCCGTGCGCTGTCGCGCGTGCGCCAGTCTCCTTTCCACCCTTCGCTGCGAATGCGGTCGGCCGCATCGCGCCCATTCGAGATCAGTCCGACCTGCTGCTGCATGGTATAGATTGCGTTGGCGATCGATGCGGCCGCGGTAATCGCCAGCTCGGAACGGAACGGTTCATGTGCGGCAGCGTGGCTGGAACGGTGGAAGTCAAGCAACAGCGTTGCGCCGGCAACCGTCGACGGTTCGTACACCTTGCTTTGGAGTTGGCCCGTTCGGGCCGTGGCGCGCCAGTGCACGCGATTCAGTGGATCGCCGGCCGTGTACTGACGAACGCCGGCGATACGTGTCGGGTCCTCGAATAACCGGTAGGTCATGCGGACTTCGCCGATCGGCCGGCGGGAGCTGATATCGTAGCCTTCCAGCGGAATCACTTCTGGATAAACCATCAGATACTGCGGTTCCGCGGCGACCCGGTAGCGTCGATGCAGGCCGAACAGGTCGCCCGTTTCAAGGATCGCTGGACCCAGTTGATAGTATCCGCGGCGGTTGCAGACGATCTGGTAAAGCAACGACTTGACGGCACCGCTGCGGAACATCGCCAGCTTGATCCGTTGGCCGCTGAGCCGCAGATTCGGTGGCTCGTGCAGCAATGCGGCAGGCGGCAGAAGATCCTCGACCAGCATCCAGGCGACCGGCAACCGGCCGCGGTTTTCGATGCGCACGAGGACGGAGACCTGATCACCGACCTCGGCGGTCAGCCGATTACACTCGCGCCTGGCCAGCAGGTTCTCCGACCAGACCCTCGACAAGTGACGGCTGACCAGGACGATTGCCAGCAGGGCGTAACCGGCGTAGACGAGCATTCCGAGTCGGAATACGAGCGCCAGCAAGACCACGGCGATAGCGACCCATTTGAGCATGGCAGTGATCGAGCTTCTTGCGGCGAAGTTTCTTAAGGTTCCGTGGAGCGTTCAGGTCGGCGCGGGCGGTTCGTCCAGAGTTGGCACGGCGATTTCGGCAATCACGTCTTCGATCACCTTGGCGGCCGTGACTTTGCGCAGCCGGCTTTCTGGCTTGAGGATGACGCGATGGGTAAGCACGGGGGCGGCGACCCGTTTCACATCATCGGGCTGCACATATTTCCGTCCGCGGAGGGCCGCCATCGCCTGGGAAGTCCGGAATAGCGCGATCGACGCGCGGGGGCTGGCGCCGAGGCTGAGGTCGTCGTGGGTTCGCGTATCGTGGACGATCTGCATCAAGTAGCGGCGGATTTTGTCGTCGACGTAGATCTCGCGAACCGATCGCTGGCAGTCGATCAGCTCATTGGCCGACACAACGGCGCTCAACGATTCAATCGGATGCGTGCGCTGCAGTAGTTCCAGCATCCGCAGTTCCTCTTCCAGGCCAGGATATCCCAGCGAAAATTTCATCAGGAAGCGGTCGAGTTGCGCTTCGGGCAGTGGAAACGTACCTTCATGATCGACCGGATTCTGAGTTGCGATCACGAGGAAGGGCGGCGCGAGTCGATGGGTTTCGCCGTCCACGGTGACGCGGCTTTCGGCCATCGCTTCCAGGAGGGCGGCCTGGGTGCGCGGCGTGGTCCGGTTGATTTCGTCGGCGAGCAGCACCTGGGTGAAAACCGGTCCGGGCCGGAATTCGAATTCCACCGTTTTCGGATTGAACACCGATGCGCCCGTGACGTCGGTCGGCAGCAGGTCGGGGGTGCACTGGATCCGTTTGAACGAACAGCCGACGCTCGCCGAAAGGGCCCGCGCCAGCATGGTCTTCGCAACACCGGGGACGTCTTCGAGAAGAATATGCCCCTCACAGAACCAGGAAACGAGCGACAGCAGGATCTGCTGGCGTTTTCCGACGATCGCCTTTTCCACATTGGCGATGATCTTCTTCGCGACGTTGGGCACATCAGCCATAAGGGGCGCCTGTTGCAAGTCATTGGTCCGGACTAGTACGATCTTGAGTGCCGGGAGCGGTCCCGCAGTTGTCTATGCTAACCACTGTCTATGCTAACCACGAACCGGCGAGCCGGCCATAGAATCGACCGGTTCCGAGGGGGACCATTCCCAAATTTGGTTCCGGACGCCTATAATCCAAAGCGATTCGACTTTGAATTCCCCGCTCGCCGCTCCCACCGCCAAAGGAAACGATCCATGAAACTCGGCAAGCTCGTTCTCCCGATCGCGTCGTTGGTCGCCCTGCTCCCGGCGGCGACCTCCTGCATGGCCCAGTTGATTGCGCTGGCGCCCACCTCGAAACCCAGCGCCGCGGATGCTCCCAAATCGAGTGAATGGCACCAGTGGCGGGGACCGAATCGGGACGGAATTTCCCCGGAAAAATCGCTGTTGCGGGAATGGCCGGCGGAGGGGCCCAAACTTGCCTGGCGCGTGGAGGGCCTGGGTGGTGCTTTTTCCAGTGTCGCGGTGTCGGATGGCATGATCTTCACCATGGGCAATCGTAACGGTGCGACATTCTTGATCGGTTTGAACGCGGCGGATGGCGCCGAAGTCTGGGCCACACGGGTTGGTGACGGTGATCGACCGAACTGCACTCCTACGGTCGACGGCGATCTGGTCTACGCGGTCGGTTTTAATGGCGATCTTCTATGCGCCCGCGCCAAGAACGGCGAAGAGGTCTGGCGCGTGAACTTTGGTCGCGACTTTGGTGGCAAGATGATGTCGGGATGGGGATACAGCGAATCGCCTCTGGTCGATGGGAACCTGCTGGTCTGCACCCCGGGTGCCAGCGACGCGATGATCGCCGCGCTCGACAAACGCACCGGCCAGAAACTCTGGACAACGGCAATACCGGCCGAGACCGGTCCCAAAGGTCAGGACGGCGCAGGCTATTCGTCGATCGTGATCGGCAAACTGGGTGGAACAAAGCAATATGTCCAACTCGTCGGACGCGGGCTCATCGGCGTCAACGCCAAGACGGGAAAACTGATCTGGGGATACAACAAGATCGCAAACGGGACCGCCAACGTCCCGACGCCGATCATTCGAGACGATTTGGTGTTTTGTTCCTCGGGCTACAACGATGGTGGCACCGCGCTGCTGAAAGTGTCCGGGGCCACGAGTTCGAGTGTTCAGGAGCTGTACTACTTCCCCGACCGCAAACTGCAGAACCACCACGGCGGCATGATTCTGCTCGGGGACTTCGTTTACATGGGACATGGCCACAATCAGGGCTTTCCGATTTGCGTCGATCTCCGATCCGGAGAAACCGCCTGGGCGCCGGGCCGCGGCCCCGGCAAAGGTTCCGCCGCGATATCGTACGCGGACGAGCGTCTCTATTTTCGCTACGAGGATGGAACGATGGCGCTCCTGGAAGCCACGCCATCCCAGTACCAGTTAAAAGGGCAGTTCGAGCTTCCTTCCAAGCTCGATCGAAGCTGGTCCCATCCGGCAATCTCCGGCGGCAAACTGTATCTGCGCGACCAGGATGTATTGCTTTGCTATGACATTCGCCGTTGAAAGGCTGCGGAATCTAATCTCCGGAGTTATGCATGAAAATGTCGGCAGGAGTAATTCGGGCAACGATCGCTTTCCTGTGCGCGGCAAATGTAGCATTCGGACAGACGGGATCCGCGGAGCGGCGTGATCCTGGACCGTTCTTAGGGAAGATCAACGCGGTCGGTCCCCATGGTGAGGGGCATCGCGATGCGGCGGCGGCCTGGCAGGTACTTTCGAAATTAGACGCGGCACAGTTGCCAGCCGTTCTTGCAGGGATGCGCTCCCAGAATCTGCTGGCTGAGAATTGGATTCGAGCTGCCGTCGAGGCAATCGCCGAACGCCAGGAACGCGCGGGGCGGACTCTGCCACAAAAAGAGCTGGAGCAGTTCCTTGCCCAGGTGCAACACGCCCCGCGCGCGAGGCGGCTGGCATACGAATTGATTTTGCGCGCGGATCCGGCTGCCGAAAAACGACTGCTCGACGGGCTGATCGACGATCCCAGCCTGGAATTGAGACGGGATGCGGTGATGGCCGCGTTTCACGCCGCCGAGGCGCTGGAAAACGCCGACAAAAAAGATGCCGCGCGCGACGCCTATAAAAGTGCATTCCGCTCAGCGCGCGACGTCGACCAGATCAAACTGTTCGCCGACAAACTTCGCAAACTAGAGGCCTCCGTCGATCTGCCTTCCCACTTCGGGTTTTTGATGAACTGGCACGTCGTCGGGCCGTTTGAGAATCGAGGTGACGTCGGATACCAGCAGGCTTACCCGCCGGAGTCAAAAGTCGAGCTGAAGGAGTCGTATGCCGGCCAGGATCATACGAAGATCGCGTGGGCCGGGCATACCACCCAGGATGATTTCGGACTCGTGGACCTCAATAAACTCCTCGGGAATCATAAAGGCGCGGTCGCCTATGCTTTTCACGAGTTCGCAGCTACCGAGCCGCGAACTGTTGATATTCGCATTGGATCGACCAATGCGAACAAAGTCTGGCTGAACGGTGAACTGCTTACCGCGAATCACGTCTATCACGCGGGGCGCGATATCGATCAGTACGTCGCGAAAGGCAAGCTGAAAGCGGGTGCCAACCAGATTCTCGTGAAGATTCTTCAGAACGAACAGACGGAACCGTGGGCACAAGACTGGCAATTTCAATTGCGCGTGTGCGATGCGATCGGTACTCCCGTCTTTTCCTCTGATCGAAAACCGGCCACGACCACGTCGGGAGGTTCTTAGTACTTTTTCTGCAGCGAATCGCAGCCGCATTACGGTCCGTGCCCCATCGCAAGGACTGGAGCCCTAACCAAAAAGTTTCAACGGAGCATCTCGTGCAGTGGATCCGACTTCTATCGATCGCCGTCGTGCTGATCATTTGTCCTTGTCTTCGCGTGGGATTTGCGGCGGATTGGAAACAGTTTCGCGGGTCCGACGGGACCGGCGTTGCCAGATCGGAGGTCATTCCCACGGCTTGGAGCGACAACGAGCAGATCGCCTGGAAGGTCGCGTTGCCGGGTCGCGGTCCCTCGAGTCCCATCGTCGTCGACGGTCGTGTGATCGTGACCTGTTCCGATGGTGCTCGGCAGGACAAGATCCTGGTTGCCTGTTTCGATACCGCTTCGGGCAAGCAATTGTGGCGACGTCAATTCTGGGCGACGGGCAGAACATTATCGCACCCCGACAGTGCCAACGCGGCGCCGACTCCCGCCAGTGATGGCTCGCGGATTTTTGCATTTTACTCGTCCAACGATCTGGCCTGCCTTGATCTGGCCGGAAACCTGCTCTGGTATCGTGGTCTGGCCCACGATTATCCCAAGGCGGGCAATGATGTCGGGATGTCGGCTTCCCCTGTGGTTGTCGGGGAGACCGTCGTCGTACAGGTGGAGAATTATGCCGATTCGTTCGCGGCGGGGATCGACACGGCGACCGGCGAAACTCGCTGGCGCATCGACCGACCCGCGATTTCCAACTGGTGCTCCCCTGCCGCCATGCGCTCGCCGGGCGGCGAACTGGTGGTACTGTTACAGTCTCCGTCGATGTTGACTGCCCACGATCCGCGGACGGGCGCCAGGTTGTGGCAATATGAAACCAAGTGCGAGTCGATCCCATCGGTCGTGGCCTCCGGAAAGCATGTGGTGCTGCCGGCAAATGGGTTGACGGTGCTGGAACTCGAGGGGTCGGCGCCGAAGGTGCTATGGGATTCGAATCGCATGCGAAGTGGCTCGTCGAGTCCGATCACCGACGGCGAGAACATTTATCTGCTTAACTCGGCTGGCGTGTTGACCTGCGCCAGATTGATCTCCGGGGAAGTCGCCTGGCAAACACGCATCGGTGGTACGTTTTGGGCAACACCGGTCATTGCCGGCGAGCATCTGCTTTGCGTGAATCAGGAAGGCAAGGCCAAGATCGTCAAGTTGGGAGGTAGCAAAGCAGAAATTGTCGGCGAAGCGGACTTCGGCGAGAAAATTCAGGGAACTCCCGCGATTGCCGACGGCGCGATTTTCGTTCGCAGCGATCGACACCTCTGGAAAATAGGCACGAAGCGAAAGTGAACGATCGCAGGTCCATCCCGATCTCCGGTCCCATCCGCGGCCTTCACCGTCCTCCGGGCTCCAAGAGCATCACCAATCGCGCGTTGGTCTGCGCGGCGCTCGCCAGCGGCCGATCGCGACTCCGCGGCGCGTTGGAGAGCGATGACACGCAGGTAATGTTCGAGGCGCTGCGGGTGCTCGCAGGAAAATCCGTCGTGGAACGAACTGGCGATGATATTCAGGTCGTCGGTACCCAAGGCCGTTTCACGAATGCGAATGCGGAATTGTGGGTTGGCAACAGTGGAACCACGATCCGCTTTCTTACGGCAATGCTGTGCGCATCCCATGGAGATTTTCGACTCGACGGCGTTCCCCGCATGCGTCAGCGACCGATCGGCGATCTGCTGCATGCATTGCGACAGCTCGGAGCCAACGTCGAAACGGAATACCAGAATGAGGCTCCACCCGTGCTTGTCCATGCCCAGGGACTGTCGGGCGGGCGGGCGGGTGTGCGCGGTTCCATTTCCAGCCAGTATCTGAGCGGACTGCTGCTGGCCGCGCCGTACGCGCGCAACGAGGTGCGATTGGAGGTCGAAGGAGAATTAGTCTCTCGCCCGTATGTCGACATGACGATTGCTGTCATGCGTGCTTTTGGCGTCTCTGTGCGGTCGCCCGATTCGCATACGTTCTGTATCCCCGCCCCGGCCTGTTACCAGGGCGCCGACTATCCGATCGAACCGGATGCGTCCGCCGCCAGTTATTTCTGGGCCGCGGCGGCCATCACCGGCGGATCGATGACCGTTATCGGATTGAGCCGGCAATCATTGCAGGGCGACGTGGCCTTCGTCGATTGCCTGCGCGACATGGGTTGTTCCGTGTGCGATACCCCGGATGGAATCGCCGTCACTGGCGGAAAACTCCGTGGCATCGACGTGAACATGAATGCTATCAGCGACACGGTTCAGACGCTGGCGGCCGTGGCACTGTTCGCCGAAGGACCGACGACCATCCGCGGCGTGGCGCATATTCGGCACAAGGAGACTGATCGCATCGGGGATCTAGCCAGGGAATTGCGAAGATTGGGGGCCGATGTCAATGAGAACGAGGATGGTCTGACGATTGTGCCGGGACCGCTGCGAGGCGTCGAGCTGCAAACCTACGATGACCATCGCATGGCGATGAGCTTCGCGCTGGTGGGACTGCGGGTCCCGAATGTTCTCATCGCTAATCCCGACTGCACGCAAAAGACCTACCCCGGGTTCTTTGATGATTTGGAATCGGTTGTCGCGACTGGAGAATCTTGAGTTCGGGCGTCGTACTCTCCCGACTCCTACTCGTACCCAGGCGCCAGCCGGTACTCGTAATCGAAGGGGGTATCATGGCGAGCTAGTTATCGATCACGAGACCTTCGACGTTTGTGGGCCGTGGAGCGCATACCTGCCGGTGACTCGGCCGATCGAGCGGACCGGTGGCGACCGGCAGAATTCTATCGAGTACGAGTTGGAGTGGGAGTGCGAGTACAGGCACGAGTCGGAGTGGCGTGCGAAGCCCGAATCGGGCCGAGAACTGGAGCGGCCGGAAACGCGGGACTTGGAATCAACGTCGCTTTGGCGACCGACCGCTTACGGCTGTTGCTATCGGCGGCGGCGTTGCCGCCGAACCTCCGACTCAACCACCTGCCACAGCGATTCCCACGCCGAATCGGCCGACGACTCGAACATCGAGTTCGGAAGATCCGAACTTCCCCAAAGAGAGGATAGGCTCGTTCTGTCCTGCGATGCCGCGGGCGTCGGCACCGTAGTGAAAAGCTCTTCGATCGCTCGATCGGTATGCGACGCATCGACGACCTGCTCGATCCGGAACGATTCGCCTTCTCCGCCAGTCGATTGGTGGTTCAAAAAATTGATGACCAGCAGTGCATCAAGGGCCGTCGCAAATTCATCGCCGCTGACGTCGTAGAATGCTTCGTTGCCCACCGGGCGAGGCGCGAAGGACGGCAGGAACGGATTGGGAAGTTTCAGGGCGGAGGTCGCCGATCGATTGATGTAGTTGATGATCTGCAGGGCATCTTCGGCCGTGACGATGCCATTGTTGGTCACGTCGAGCGGATTGGATGGATTCTGCCACGGCGCCCCTTCGGCGATCGCCTGCATGATCACGGTGGCGACTCCCTGGCGGAACGTATTGAACGTGCGCCCGTTCAGTACCTGCACGTTGGTCAGCGTCCAGCCGGTGCCGATGTCGACGGTGTCTCCGTCGTTGCGGGTTATTTGAAGGGTGTTGCTCGTGTCGGAAAGGGTCAGCACGTCGCGCACGGAGAGCAGCAAGGAGTTGTTTCCCACGCCGGTCAGATCGATCTGCTCGATACCCGTAATTCGATGATCGCTCATCGTGCGGAGATTCAACTGGATCCCCGCGCCGTCGACTCGCAAAGTGTCCGAACCGGTGCCACCGTCGATGCGGGTGAATGTGGCATCCAGCACGGAGATCGAATCGTTACCTTGCCCGCCTCGCAGGACATCAATCCCACCGTTACCCAGCAGCGCGTCGTCGCCTGAGCCGCCGACGATCCGATCGGAGAGTATCGACCCTGTAAGGACGTTGCTGTTTCGATCACCCTTCTGATCAACCGATTGGGTGAAATCCGCGCCAAAAACGACGAACGCCGCGCCGGCCTGAGAACGCGTCGGAGTTCCGGGATCGGCACTCGGAACGCCGACGATAAAGTCCTCGAATCCGTCTCCGTTGATATCGGCGGCACCGCCCAGGGAAGCGGCGGTACGGTCGCCAGCCAGAACGCCTGTGAATCGAATCCCATTTTCGCCGTTGATGGCATCGACGCCAAGCGTCGGCGAAAAGTCGCTTGTCGGTCCGCCGAACAGGAGGTACGCTTCGCCGGCGCGGAGCCGGGCAGGGCTGCCGGGATCGGCGTTTGGTGCACCGATCAACAGATCGTCGTAACCGTCGGCGTTCATATCCCCGACGCCGGCGATCGCGGCGCCTGCGTTGTCGCCTGCCCGCCGTCCTTGGAACTGGAATCCGTTGCTACCGTCAAGCGAGGCCGCGTCGAGTGCTGTCGTCACTAACGATCGGCCAAAAAACAGGTAGGCGTCGCCGGCCTGCGATCGGGCCAGATCCGCGCCGACCAGGAGATCGTCGAAGCCGTCGCCATTGACGTCTCCGGCGGACGCCGACTGATGCCGGGACGATGCCAGATTGAAAATCGAGAATCCGTTGGAGCCGGTCAGCGATGCGACGTTGACCACGCTGTTCCATGGCCCCGTGCCGCCGAAAAGCACAAAACGCTCCGATCCGCTTGGTCCCCGACCACCGACGACCAGATCGCCCAGCCCGTCTCCGTTGAAGTCACCGGCGGACGACACATACGTTGCGTCTCCCGCTCCAAACACGTTACCCGCTCCGTCTCGGCCGACAATCGCAAAGCCGTTCGTTCCGTTCAAGGCGGCAACCGTGATCGTGCTGGGGCTGACGCCCACTCGGCCAAAGACAACGTAGGCTCGTACTCCCTGCCCGACCACATTGGCGCCGGCGATTAAATCCGCCAGGCCGTCGCCGTTAACATCGCCGGCGGCACTGAGCGACATGCCGAGTTGCGCGCCGGCAGCGGGGCCCTGGATCGCGAACCCGTTTGAGCCATTCAGCGTGGTTACATCGAGGGTCGCGAAAAATCCGCCGGACCGGCCATAGATAACAAACACCAATCCGTTGTCCGGCGCGGAACCGTCCCAGGTCGGTGCGCTGATCGCGAAGTCGGAGATCCCGTCCCCATTCATATCGCCAAGCGCGGTCGCGGCGGTGCCGAGCCGCCCCTGAATCTGACCGCCGAACAGCGAAAAACCGTTCAGGCCGTTAAGCGTGCTGATATCGACCGAAGCCGCGGAAAAGTCGGCTCGGCCAAAGACCACGTAGACCGCCCCGGCCTGCAATTGCGCGGGCGCTCCCGCCGTGGCGGACGGCGCAGCGACGAGAAAGTCGTCGAATCCGTCGGCATTGATGTCGCCGATCGCGGTCGCGGTTGTTCCTAACTCCGTGTTCGCGGTGTTCCCTTCGATCACCAGTCCGGCGGACCCATTTCCACCGCCCGCGGGCGTCAATTGTTCGAGCGGAAATTGGGCATTCGCCGGCGGAGGATTTCCGACAGTTACCTGCGCGGACACCTCGTTGCTGATGGCGCCCCGCAAGTCAACGGCACGAGCGTGAATCGTGTAGTGCGACTCGGGGAGGCCGAGCGTATCGAATGACAGGGTCCACCCACCGGAAAACACTGCATCGCTCCCAAGAACGAAATCGCCACCCGCGCCTGTCTGCAAACCGGGCTGAAAATTCGATTCGCGATAGAATTCGACGCGGGCGATTGGATCGTCCGGATCGGTGACACCACCCGCGGTCAGTTGAATTCGACCGTCCACCGCGACGCGCGTCGGATCGGCGGACAGGAAGATGATCGACGGTGACTGATTGACCTCGGTCACCTGAAACTGTTTCGATATCGGTAAACTACCGGCACCCGTGTTGTCGAATGCCACCGCATAGGCAGTATGCGGTCCGATTGGCAGCACCGCCGACGAAACCGTCAATGAGAAGTCGTCCGCCGCATTCGCGTCGGTCCCCAACCTTGTATCGCCACCGGCACCCAATTGCAGACCGACGATCGCGTTGGACTCGCGATAGAATGCCACTTCACTGACCGTTCCGTCAAAATCAGCGACATTACCCGCCGTGATGGTGAACAGCCCCGGCTTGGTAACCTGTTCCGGACTCACCGTCAGTGATTCGATCGTCGGCACCTGATTCACGCGATTCTCCGTGACAACAATATGGCGTAAAGCGAGCGGGCTTCGCCGAGCCGTATTGTCGACTAACGTCACCCCCACGGTGCGAAGAGGGGAATCGGGAATCAATCGGTCGTTGAAGAATTGCACATTGCGCAGCAGGAACGGCGCGATCGTCGGCGTCGCGGCATTCGTGAACTGGATCACCAGGGGCGTGGCATTCGCGCCGCCCTGGATAACGCCAACCTCAATCCCGTTGACGGACACCCTGCCGCCAACGATGTGAATCCCCGTGTCTTCATCGCCCAGGGCCTGCAATTGCAGTTGATCGCCCGCCTGCCCGCCGGCAAGCAGATCGACGATCAGTTCACCTCCTTCGAGCGAGGACGAATCGAGGTCGATGATTTCGGCGAGCGGATCGAGAAAAACCGGATCGGAACGAAATGGAAAATGAACGGCCTGCGGCGATAGAGTGACCATGGGCGATTCGATGCCGATGGCGCCTCGCACAAATCCAGTTACCGGGAAACGGAACGTGGGCTGATTGGGATCGTCCGTCGTGAAACGCAACTCGCCGAATTTGAGGCCCGGCGGGCTGGGATCGAGCCGCAGCGTGATATCCGCGTGCTCCGTGGGATTGATCTGCGACGGGAAAGGGGTTGTCAATGAAAAACCGACCGGCACCTGGACCAGTCGGGAATTCAATACCGTCGAACCATGGTTCTGTAACCGGAAAGTCATGTCCGCCGGATTGTCCGTCCGATTGATGCGGCCGAAGTCAAAGGCAGTCGAACGCCCATTGAGAACGATCGTTTTGGCATGGGATACGCGTAACTGTGGCACCAGCGGCTGGGAAACGATGTCGAACGATCGGCGTACTTTCTCTTGGTCATTGATGCTCAGCGTAACCGTCCAGCGCCCCGGCAACTGCGACCAGACCGGTGTCAGCGTTTCGTAACTTTCGTACGAGTGAAACGACGGACCGAACAGGCCGACGCAACCCAGGGCCGACGCATTGATACAGTAGCGAGACCGGGTATCGACCGTACCGTCCGGTCGGTACCAGGTGACCTCATAGGTGTCGCGCGTGTTAAGGTGACCGATCTCAAACCAGAAATGTACCGATCCTGTAAACGTCGGATGCAACGTTTCAAATTCGGACGGTCTCTCGGCGATGTCCTGCGCGGGATCGACGTTCGTCAGCCCCGATCGCAAAACGGCACGCTCCATTCCGCCCTGATACTGCAACGGCTGTAACCAATAGGCGGTTGGATCCTGGTAAGTGTCGACTAGGGTTCCATTGTGCAGTACCTGAAAACGGAAGATGGGAGCGGCGCGGCTCGCGTCGATCCCCAACAATCCCAGGACCTGGCCGGCGTCCAGACGATCGCCAATCTGGACCGTGAGGGAAAGTGGATTGACGTTGTGGTACCGCATGCGCCAGCCGTTTCCATAGTCGACCTCGACAAGGTCGTCAGGGATCGGCAAGGTGCCGAGCGAAAACGACGGCCCCAAGGTGGCGGTGCGGCCGAAAAGTACGAATGACGCGCCGGATGCAATGCCGCTGCCGTTTGCCGCAGGAGCGCCAATGATCAGGTCGGCAATCCCATCCCGGTTGACATCTCCCGCCGAACTCACGGAACTGCCCGCGGCGTCGCCTGGCGCAGCTCCGGTCAGACTCAGGCCGCGCGTTCCGTCGCCGTTTGCAAGGTCTCCCAGATTGAATTCGGCGCCGAATCCGCCGGTGCGACCAAACAACAAATACGATTCTCCCGCGCTGCCGGCGCCCGGAGCGCCGATCAACAGATCGTCGCCACCGTCACCATTAAAGTCGCCAATTCCGGCCAGGGACGTCGCAGTTTGATCCAACGAACTAACGCCCAACAGTACGGCGCCCTTCGTGCCATTTCCGCCCCCGGATTCCCACAGACTGTTCAAGTCGAATTCCGCAGTGAACGGTGTGCTTTGGCCGTAGATCAAGTAGCAGAGGCCACTCCCCGATGCCGCCCCATCCGCACCCGACGCGGACACATAAAGATCGTCGATACCGTCGCGGTTCAGGTCACCGGCCGATCCAATCGGAACGGCCGTCATGTCAAAAAATCCCAAACCGGGAATGACGAATCCTTCGGAACCGTCGCCGATATTCGGTGGTGGCGGCGGGGGATCGACCGGCGGAAGCGGGGGAATGGGCGGAATCTGACCCGGCGGCGGAGGAGGAGGTGGTGGCGGTGGCGGAAACAACCGGATCACGTCGAAGTCAGGTTCCCATGCCTCGGTCTTGCCGAAGACCACGTATCCTTCCCCTGTCGATCCGAAAAAACCTTTCCCGACGGTGCCAATCGCCAGATCGCCAATGCCGTCGTGATTCAGGTCCCCGGCGGAACTGAGCCACTGACCAAATTCATCGAACTCGTCCACGCCGCGAAGAACGAATCCTTTGCTTCCATCCCCGCCATTGAAGGATTCCAACGAATCCAGGGCAAGTTCGGCCGGAAAGGCAGTCTGCGATCCAAAAAGTACATAAGCGACGCCGACGTCCAACAACATTTCATCCGCGTCGTCGTCCAACAACATTTTCACGTCAGCGCGCGGGGCGGCCACCGCCAGGTCAACCACCTGATCTCCATTGATGTCGCCGATGCCGCTGACGACCGTGCCCGAACGATCGAATTCCTGGCTGCCGTTGAGCACAAAACCTCGCGAGCCGTCGCCCCCATTGGCCGCCAACAACAGGGACAGGTCGAGCTCGGCGGGAAATGCCTGCGACGATCCGAACAACACGTAGGTTCGCCCCACTTCTTCGAAGCCTTCGACCGATTCCCCCGGGACCCCGACGATCAAGTCCGACAATCCATCGCCATTGAAATCACCCGACCCGAACGACTCCAGCGGGATGTCGGCAATCAGAAGCCCGCGACTGCCGTCGCCACCGTTCTTCTCGAGCAAATCGGCGAGTTCGATCGTCGACTGGTAAGGGCCGTCGTGTCCAAACACAACGTAAACTCTCTCCGCCGCAATCGAAACAACCGCCAGGTCGGAAATTCCGTCGCCATTGACGTCGCCCACGGACTGCACAATGCTGCCCGTGCCTTCGTCGTCCTCGAAACCGTTCAATACCATCCCATCTCGTGCTCGTCCGCCCGAACTGATCACCACCCCGGGCGCCGCCGCGAACAGCGGCAGTCCACGATCGACTTCCGACGCATTGGGCACTGGAATGTCAATTCCGGTTGAACGGTTGGCACTGAAATTGCCGCCGTTGTAGTCGCGAACTTGAGCTCGTGGATCAACATCGACGTAGTCACGGACCGCCCAGTCCTCGTTCTGTGCGCCCGCCAGCGGTTGCACCATTTTCTGCGTCAGGGTTGACGGGAACTGTGGAGAATAATTGATGACGAATCGATTATCGGTTTCGTTGGTCTCGGCGACACTGTTGGCGGAGTCGACAGTTACCTCGATCCGGTGCTCCCCGGGACCGGCGAACCAGCCGCCCTGAATCGTGGCCGCACCCACCGCCTGCCCTGGAACCGTGGAAGGTGTGAAAAAAAGCGCCGACGTCAAGGGTACGGAATCGTGCAGGAAACGGAGTCGATACGAGGCATCGACGTCGGTCGCTTCCCATGCCGCTCGAAGCCGGATTTGCTCGCCCACCGTCGGTATCGAAATCGGATTGGATTCGCCGTCGAGGAATTGAACGTCAAGGATCCGCAGATTGCCGGCGAGCAACTGTCGCGACTCCAGCGACTCAAATAAGGCCCTGCGGCGCCAGCGTTGATCGAGCGTTATTGGTGCGGCCATGCGACTACGTTTCATGCGAAAACAACCTCAAGTAAGGATCGATCAACTTCCAGGTTGAGCCGATTCGGTGACCACCTGACGACGCAACGCCGAACGCAATTTGCGTTGCGGTGTTCCGGTCGCCATTTAATTGCCAGGACTTCGATGCCCGTACTTGCGAATCAGAACCATATACCAAGTCGCCCTTTACAAAGATTCGCCTTGCGCGCACCCTCCCCAATTTGGATCTTGAATCGTTAATTATTCTAATTGGACCCTCGGAACGACACAAACTTTTGGAACGTTTCGACCGGAGACATGGCCGTCAACCCGACGGGACCTTCACCCCTTCTTTGGAGGGGATGCCCTCTGCCGCGGCACCACCAGGGCGACCGAGCAGGTGCCGAAGAGCAGGGTATAGCGGCGGCGTGAATGTCTCGGCGAGTGGTGCTCCCGGCGGGAAAACAGTAACTTGTTGGCGGCCTGTCCTGGCGTTATTGAGCGGGCCAAACGGACCAGAATCGCGGCCGCGGCGCGAAGGGTCGGCAACGCGCTAGCGCCCAGGAGCGAATTGGAAAAGATGAGTCGATTTGCACAACGTCGCGACCGCCTGCGGAAAGTGCTGCGGAGCGCAGGACTGCCGGCACTGTTGGTGAGCCAGGAGAAGAATGTCACTTATCTGACGGGTTTCTCGGGAGAAGCCAGTTGGCTGCTGCTCTCCAAGAACGATGCCGTCATCCTGTCCGACGGCCGTTTTATCGAGCAACTGCAGCGTGAGTGCCCCGATCTGGACGCGGAGATCCGTCTTCCACCGACACAGCTCCCGGATCTGGTGCAACGGATCGTCTCGAAAGGCCAATGGAGTCAAGTGGCTTTCGAGGCCGACGAGATGACGTTCTCCACCCACGCGGTCCTGAAATCCCAATGCCCCGAACAGGACTGGGTGCCGTCGCAAGGGATCGTCGAATCGTTGCGGGAAGTGAAGGACACCGAGGAATTGGCGGCCATTCGACGGGCGATCGATGTCGCAGAACGGGCGTTCAACGTTGTTCGTGCATCGTTGCTGGGATCGCAGACGGAAAAAGATGTTGCCGACGCCCTGGATTACCAGATTCGGCGATTTGGCGGCAGTGGATGCTGTTTCGAACCGATCGTCGGTGTCGGCGCCAACGGAGCGCTGCCGCATTACCGTGCCGGAGACGTTCGACTTGGTGCGAGCCCGTTTGTATTGATCGATTGGGGGGCGCGCGTGGCGGGCTACGTCAGCGACTTGACGAGGGTGCTTGTCACCGGTAGAATCCCGCCGAAACTTGAACGCCTATATGGAGTTGTGTTGACTGCTCAGTTGCGCGCAATCGAGCAGATCCGACCGGGGGCGCTTCTTGAGGACATCGACGCCGCCGCAAGGTCGGTCATCGAAAAGGCCGGCTGGGGGGCGAGTTTTACGCATGGGTTGGGACACGGAATTGGCCTGGCGGTGCATGAAGCGCCCCGACTGGCGGTCCGGCAGAAAAGAGCGCTCAAAGCGGGGATGGTGATCACAATTGAACCTGGCATCTATCTCCCTGGTTGGGGCGGAATCCGGATTGAAGACGACGTTCTGGTTACGCGCAATGGGCACGAAGTACTGACCAGCGTTCCAAAGTCGTTCGACGCATGTGTGGTTCCGATGGGATAAACGGCGTGGACGGAGTTCCGATTTCTGAAATCGTGGCACGACCGAAAGGGTTCTAGAGATGGATAATCCAGGGAAAAACGCAGACACGGATGGGCTACCCGACGTCAGCAAGGTTCGCGATCTGGCGGCCTTGATGGTCGAATTCGACTTGTCGCAGATTTCGTATCGCAACGGCGATGCGGAATTACGGATAAAGCGCGGAATCACGACAGGGATACCGGCTCCGGCCGCCTACCCCCACCTGATGGTGGCTCCATCCGCGCCGAGTCCTTCGGTCGGATCGTCGGTTTCCTCCGCTCCGCCTGCCGCCGCCGCTTCGGCCACCGAAGGGCGGAACATTGAGTATATTCGCAGCCCGATGGTCGGAACGTTCTACTCAAAACCGAATCCAGCCGCCGAACCGTTTGTCAAAGTCGGCGACCACGTTGATCCCGAACGCACGATTTGCATCATCGAAGCGATGAAGGTCTTTAACGAAATCCCGGCGGAAATGCGCGGGCGCATTGTCGCGGTACTCGTGGGTGACGAAGAATCCGTGGAGTTCGGCAAGCCACTGTTCAAGGTCGACACCAGCGGATAACCGACGATGTTTAAGCGTATTTTGATAGCCAATCGCGGAGAGATTGCCCTGCGGATTATTCGCGCCTGCCGCGAACTGGGGATCGAAACGGTCGTGGTCTACAGCGAGGCGGATCGCGGGGCATCGTACCTCGAGCTGGCCGACGAGTCGTACTGCATCGGCCGCGCCAAGTCGGCCGAGAGTTACCTCAAGATCGACCGTGTGATCAGTGCCGCCGAAGTCGGCAATGTGGAGGCGATCCATCCCGGCTACGGTTTTCTGTCGGAAAACGCCCATTTCAATGAAGTCTGCCGGCGCTGCAAAATCGATTTCATTGGACCGTCCCCGGAGGCAATGGCCGCCTTGGGAGACAAGAACACCGCCAAAGCGATCGCCCGGGAGGCCAAGGTCCCGGTCGTGCCGGGCAGCGAGGGCCTGATCGAGGACGACGACGGTGCGTTGCGGATCGCCCATGAAATTGGCTTCCCGGTCTTGATCAAGGCAACCGCCGGAGGCGGCGGCAAGGGGATGCGGGTGGCTGCCAACGACCTGGCGCTGAAGTCGGCCCTGGAACAGGCGCGCAACGAGGCGAAAGCGGCATTCGGGAATCCGGGCGTGTACCTGGAAAAATATGTAGAACGGCCGCGGCACGTCGAGGTTCAAATCCTGGCCGACCATTATGGAAACGTCGTGCACTTGTGGGAACGGGATTGCTCCACGCAGCGGCGACATCAAAAGCTGATCGAAGAGAGCCCGGCTCCGAACCTGCCCGAAAAGACGCGCACCGCGATCTGCGAGGCCGCCGTAAGGTTGATCAAGAAGGCCAAGTATACGAACGCGGGCACGGTCGAATTTATCGTGGATCAGCAAGACAATTTTTATTTCATCGAAGTAAACGCCCGCATCCAGGTCGAGCATCCGGTATCCGAAATGGTTACGGGGGTGGATCTCATCAAATCGCAGATCCGGGTTGCCGCCGGAGAGCCTTTACCGTTCAAGCAGAAGGATATCCGGGCCAGCGGCCACGCGATCGAATGTCGCATCAACGCAGAGAATCCCCAGCGGGGATTCCAGCCGTGCCCGGGATCGATCAACCGCATTTTCATTCCCGGCGGCAAGGGCGTGCGATTCGACTCCCATGTGCATGCGGGGTATGTCGTACCGCCATTTTACGATTCGATGATCGGCAAGTTGATCGTGCATCAGCCGACGCGCGCGGAAGCGATTGCCTGCATGCTGCGGGCGCTGGACGAATTGCGGGTCGAGGGAATTGCCACCACGGCGCCGTTCCTGAAAGAAGTCTTGCGGCACGCGAATTTCGCGTCGGGCACGATGGATACGAAGTTCGTCGAGCGTACGTTGCTATCAAGCTGACGAAGACGTCAAATTGCCAATCGCAAAGTGGCGCTGTCCAACTAGTCCGCCTCGGCATCCTGTGCGGGAAACAGATTCAACGCGAGTCGCAACGCCTCGAGCGGCACTCCCAGGCTCCATGCGGCTGCGATTCCCGCAAGCACATTCGTGATCTGTCCGACTTCCGACGATGTGTGGATCAGGGGCACTTCGAGTAACGTTATCAAGCGGGTTTCCTCGACGCCGGTCGCCAACACAATCGCTCCGTCGCGGACAAACACGCAGCGACCGGCGGAGCCACGATGAGCGGCTAGCGCCGGCGACTGCGGCTCACGCGAAACGAAGATGACGCTTCCCTTGCAGGCGGAAGCCATTTCGACAACCAGCGGATCTTCCGCGTTCAACACCGCCACGCCATGCGGCAGGACCACGTCGACGACGCTCCGATCAAGCCGCACGCGATTCTCGAGTGTCTCCATCCCGTGCATCGGCAGCGTCTCGACAGGGCCCAGACTGGTGATAATCCCCACCTCACAGCGGTCGAATCCCAGCCCTTCGCGTCCGATCGTTTCCGCTCCCACGCAGAAAACCGCCGCCTCGACGATTGGGTTGAGCAACAAGCAGCGAGCGGCCTCCGATTCCGATTGCCCCGGCAAATCGCTGCAACGATCTCCCACCATAACGCGATGCGTCGTCACCAGTCCGATCACCCGATTGGTTGCGCGGAGCAGGTGGGCGACCAGACGGGCCGTGGTGTTGCGGCCCCGCGTGCCCGCTACAGCGATCAGCGGAATGCGGCCGGTATCGCCCTTGGGAAAGAGCATCTCGACAATCGCGTCGCCGACGGGGCGCGGCTCGCCCTCGGTCGGTTCAATATGCATCCGCAGCCCCGGCCCGGCGTTCACTTCCACGATGGCGCCCCGCTGGTCTTCCAGCGAACGGCTGATGTCGATCGCGACGATGTCCACGCCGGCGATGTCCAGCCCGACGATCTTCGCCGCTTCGATCGCCCGGGCGGCAACTTCGGGGTGAACCCGATCGGTCACATCGGTGGACGTTCCACCCGTACTCAGGTTTCCATTGCGTCGGATCAGCGCGACACGACCCTGGGGCAGAACCGATTCGGGGGTGAACCCCTGCTCGGCCAGAACCTCCAGACCGATCGGATCGAGCTTGATGTAGCTGAGCACCGTGGCATGGCCGTCGCTGCGCCGGGGATCGCGGTTGACCTCGGCAACAAGCTGAGCAATCGTCGACGAGCCGTCGCCGATGACATGCGCTGGATGGCGGACGGCGGCGGCTACCATGCGGTCGCCGACCACCAGAACCCGATGGTCGATTCCCTCAATGAACTGCTCGACCATCAAGTATTCGCTTTCCAGACCGGCCGTATCGTAGGCCTTGGCAATCTGTTCCCGCGTTCGCAGGTCGGTCTGCACACCGCGACCATGATTGCCGAATTGCGGTTTTACGACCACCGGCAGCCCCAGCGACTGGGCCGCCTCCCAGGCCTCGTCAGCGCTGGAGACCGTTCGACCGTCCGGTACGGGAACGCCAGCGCTCTTCAAGAGCAGCCGCGTCAGCTCCTTATCCTGGGCGACCGCTTCAGCGATTGCGCTGGTGCGATCCGTTTCCGCGGTGCAGATGCGGCGGGCCTTCGCGCCGATTCCGAGCTGCACCAGGCTGTGCCTGTTCAGCCGCCGATACGGAATGCCTCGGCTCTTTGCCGCCTTGACAATCGCGAATGTGCTCGGCCCCAGGCGCACGTCATACGCCATTTCCTTTAATCGCGCAATTTCCACCGCAACATCGAATGGCCCGTCATCGATCGCGGCGAGGATCAGCTGGCGTCCGGTATCCAGGCAGGCGCGGGCCAGCGATTCCTCCTCGAACTGAATCGCGACGCGGTAAACGCCATCCTCATCCAGTTCCCTGGCCCGGCCGTATCCGCAGGAGCTTCCGGCCAGCGCCTGGAGTTCCAGCGTGACATGCTCCAGAATATGGGCCATGTAGGTCCCACGTTCCAGGCGTTGAAAGAAACCACCTCGCTCGCCGACACTGCAGCGGTGTTCCACCAGAGTCGGCAGCCAGTTTTTGAGGCGATCGTTGAACCCCGGGATCAGTTCGGACGAGCGATCTCGCAGATCGCCCAGGTCAACGAGTACCTCTAGGACGGGGAAATTGGCCCAGTAATTCGGGCCGTTCAGAGTCCAGATCCGACGAAAGTCCATTGTTGATCAGGATTGGCCTGGTTGTGCCGGCACGACGGCGGGCACCGCCGGCGCGGGATCCAATGAGGCTTTCATCGTGACTTCGTGGATATCGACATCACTGGCCAGATGTCGGTTCACCAGCGCGACTGCCTCGTCGATCGTATCGGCCTGCAGTAACAACAGGTCGCCGGGCCGGAGGCTCTTCAATGCCTGTTCCGCCGCATTTTCCCAACCCTGGATCGATTGCGCGTCGCGGACCCGTCTCCCGTGCGTCAGGCCTTGTTGAAACAACCGCATGATGTCGCCCGGTTCGCGGCCCCGCACATACTGATCTTCGTAAATCAGCACGCGATCAAAGGCGTTGCCCAACATTTCCCCCTGACGAATCATGTCGCTGTCGCGACGATCGCCTGCGGCCGAGTAAACCGCCACGCGATTGCGATGGGGGAACAGGGCCAGCGCATCGAGCATCGCGGCCAGCGAGGAAGTATTGTGACCGTAATCGACGACGACCGTCGCGCCGCCCATCTCCAGCAGATTGAATCGGCCGGGCGACGTGTCGATGCTGGCGGCGAAAGACTCCAGGCCATTACGAATAATCTCGGCCGGCGTGCCCAACGCCCAATTTGCCGCGGTGGTCGCCAATGCGTTTTCGACTTGAAAGAGAATCCGTCCACCGTGGGTCAACGGTATGCGATCGACAGAGAGCAGGGGGATCTCCAGGCTGCCCTCCGCCAGCACCATGAAATTATCCCGCACGAACACCACACGGCCGCCCGCGGCGCGATGCTCGACCATCACCGGATGGTCCGCGTCCAGGCAAAAGAAAATCGTATTGCCCGGACAATGCGACGCCATTTCCGCCACGAGCGGATCGTCAGCTTTCAGGACGGCTGTGCCGCTCTTGGACACCGCGGTCACGATGATCCGCTTCACGCGTGCCAACTGCTGGGGAGTATGAATGTCGTTCAGACCCAGATGATCTCCCTCGCCGATATTCATCACCACCGCCACGTCGCATCGGTCGAACGCCAACCCTTCACGCAACATGCCCCCGCGAGCGGTCTCCAGGATCGCGGCGTCGATCGTCGGATTCATCAGTACATTGCGAGCGCTTCTCGGCCCACTGCAATCGTCGTGATCAATGCGGCGACCATTCACGTAGATGCCGTCCGTACAAGTCATGCCAACACGCTTTCCGGTCAACGCCACCGTATGAGCGATCATGCGCGTGGTCGTGGTCTTGCCGTTCGTGCCGGTGACACAGGCGATCGGGATCCGACCATTCTGATGGCCCGGAAACATGGTTTCGATAATCGCACTGCCAATTCTCTGGGCGACCGTCGGCGAAATCCCGCACAGCGCGTCGAGGTCCGGTTGCACCGCCACTTCCAGTACCCGCATCGGTTCGTTCAATTCGCGGCTGGCAATCCGCACCATGCCGATATCGAGTCCGACCGCACGGACTGCGTCGACCGCCTGACTCGTCCATTCCGAAGTCAGACTCCCCGTAACGTCCCGAAGCTGCTCGTCGTCGTGACGCACTCCCACCACCGCCTGACCACCGATGACCAGCAAGGAAAAGTGCGGGTCGCCGCTTTCGGCAAACGCAATGCCCGCGGACTTCAGCAACGAACAGGTCGTCTCGGCCTGACCGGCGATCGTTTCCGCGATCGCACTCGTGCGATCGCTCCTATTCGACATGAAGCGTCTCTGGCGGGATCCCCACCCCAGCTGCTGAAACTGGTCAGTCGGCAATCGAAGCATCGGTACGCCGTTGGCCCGTGCTGCCAGCGCCAATTCGCGCTGCAACGCCGTGGGACGACAGTCACGCCAATGCGCATTCAGTTGTTCCACCGCCGCCGCGACGTCGAACGGTGCGCCGCTGGCGACCGCAGCGATGAACCGCTCTGCGGTCTCCAGGCATTCGCGCGCCAGCGACTCGAATTCAAAGCCGATCACCACCTTGTACAGACAAGGCTCACTTCCCCGCTCGACGTGAACGTGGCAGACCCTCGTTCCTGAAATGACCGACTGAAGTTCATTCGCGCATCGCCCCACCAGCCGAGCCGCATCGACCTCGTCGTGAAATGGCAACTCGTCAGCACGATGGCAGGCGACGCCACAGGCGCCATGCAGCGTGGCGCAGAATTGCATTAACCGCTCGCGAACCGTCGGGACAACCAGCTCCGCCTGCTCCGTCGACGAAATCGCCAGCCACGCTTCCAAGCTCGGAGACGTTGTCCACAAATTCGGTCCACGCAAATGAAGAACTTTCCGAAGTTCCATAACAAGATGCATTAACCTCACAAGAGCTGCGATTCGCTTCGCCCATCCACGGTTCCCTGGACCCTCTGGCCTATGCCGCGGAACAACGAGGCGCAATCGCGACTCAGATTGATTGTCAGTTTCTCGAAGAGGGTGTCACTCGCGATTTGTATAACGATCGGATCGCGTCCACTCGTCCATGCCAGACGCACAATGCGGCGATGTTTGGCGGGATGCTTCGTTGGTGGGTCGGTCGTTCGGCGATTTCAGTTTCAAGGACTAATGTATCGCAAGCGGGGTGTCGTACGATAGCCTCGGAACCTAGAAATTTGAACATGCCCCTCAAATCGGTGGGTTCTGCAAGCCGGAAAAGTCGACTTTCGGCAAATGCAAGTTCATCCATGATAGTTAGGGGGCACGAACTCTGCTTCCGGTCACCTTGAAAAAATGATCGGGCGGAGCAAACTAGTGCCGAGCATCTCCTACAATTCATCGATTCCTGTCGACCGGTTAGCTCGACGTCTTGTTGATTCCAATACGAACGTCCGGCCTGGGTGGGTCGGGTTAATTATTATCCGCGAAAGGCAAAAATCCAGGGCAAAATCGCTGCATTGATTCTCTCGATACCGATAGTATTTTCGGACGGTCGGATCGTGGCCCCCCCACGTTGCCCCTTTCTCCAAGTCCTGTTTTTTCCCCCAACCCGAACCCCGAAAACGATATCCGCAAGTGGCAGACACTGACCGCAACCCCGAAATCTGGGAAAACTTGCCTGCCGAGCATCGTGCCGCGCTGGAATCCCGTCTCGAACCGGGGGAAAAGTTGTTCGCGGCGTTCGTCACGGACCTGGATCAGCGACTGCGATACCGGGCCGAAACCGTGGTGTTGACCAACCGCCGAGTGTTAGGCATTCCTTCCCAGAATTCGCCGCGGGAGTCAATGCCGATCGACAGTTGGGAATATCCACTCGCTCAGGCTTTTCGGATCGGGGAACACGGCGGGTTGGGGATGTTGGAATTGCTGGGAGGAGAGGGGCGGCTTGGAATCTGGCGATTCACCGGAAATCGCACCCACGACGCGAATCGACTTGTGTCGCGCTTTCGCATGCTGGATCCGCGCGGAGCCGGTCATGTCGAAACGGTGTTGTCGGTCTGTCCGCGTTGTGGCGGTGTCTTGAGTCCGGAAGGGGAATGTGCCGGCTGTGCCACGGCGCTGCAACCGCCCGCTTCCAAGTCGCTGATCCGGCTGATGCGGTTTGCGCGTCACCGGGCCGGATCGATTCTGGCCGGGTTTATTCTGCTGATGGCGAGTATTGGGGCCGGACTGGTACCGCCCTATCTGGTCGGGCCATTGACGGAAGAAGTGTTGTTGCCGCTCAAGGAGGGACAATCGATTCCCGCGGGGCTGCCCGCAACCTATTTGAGTCTGCTGCTGGTCACCGCGCTTTTAGCCTGGCTGCTGGGCTGGGCGCGCAATTTTGTGCTCGGCAAGGTCAGCGAGCAGATCAGTGCCGATCTGCGAAACGAATCGTATTCACACCTGCAAAAATTGTCGCTGGAGTTCTTCGGCGGTCAGCGGACGGGGGACCTGATCTCGCGGATCAGCAGTGACACCGACCGCATCTGTCAATTCCTGTCGACCGACGCTCTGGAGTTCTTTGCCGACGCGGTGATGATTGCATTGACGGCGGTGATCCTATTCAGCATCAACGCCTGGCTCGCGGCGGTTACGCTCGTACCGCTGCTGCCTGTCGCCTGGCTGGTACAGAAAGTTCGCGCTCGGGTCCGCCACGGTTATGCGCGAGGAATGACCGCCTGGAGCGACATGGTGAGCGTATTGGCCGACACGATTCCGGGGATTCGCGTGGTCAAGGCGTTCGCACAGGAACAGCGCGAGATTGAGCGTTTCCGACGCAGCAACACGCACGTGTTGGACCTTAATAACCGCGTGAATCGCTGGTGGGCATTCTTCCGCGCTACCGTTCCGTTTTTCACCGAATGTGGCGTCTTGATCGTCTATGGCATGGGAATCTGGCTGGTCCTCCACCAGGAACTCAAAGTGGGCGTGATTTTTCAATTCCTGCTGTACATCGGCATGTTTTATGTGCGGTTCGAATCGATGAGCCGTATCACGGCCGCGGCGCAGCGCGCGGCCGCATCGGCGCACAGGATTTTTGATATTCTCGATCGAGTCCCCAGTGTTCCGGAACCGGTGCGCCCCATTCAACCGGGCACGGTTCGCGGCGAAATCGAGCTGCGGGACGTGCGCTTCCGTTACGGAAAACGGGAAGTGATTCACGGCATTAACTTGAAGGTCCAGCCCGGTGAAATGGTGGGGCTGGTTGGCCCGAGTGGCGCCGGCAAGAGCACCCTGGTGAATCTGGTCTGTCGCTTCTACGACGTCGGCGAGGGCGCCATACTCGTGGACGGTGTCGACATCCGTTCCTTCCCGGTTGAAGCGTACCGCAGGAATATTGGAATCGTTCTGCAGGAACCGTTCCTGTTCTTCGGCACGATCGCCGAGAACATCGCGTACGGCCGCCCCGAGGCCAGCCATGCCGAGATCGTCGCCGCGGCGCGGGCCGCTTTCGCGCACGACTTCATCCTGCGGTTGCCTGATGGCTACGATTCGCTGGTCGGTGAGCGAGGCCAGGCACTGTCGGGCGGCGAACGGCAAAGGATCTCCATCGCCCGGGCTCTGCTGACCGACCCTCGCATCCTGATTCTCGACGAGGCTACCTCGTCGGTCGATACGGAAACCGAACGGGAAATCCAGGCCGCCCTCAATACGCTCGTCCAAGGCCGCACCACACTGGCAATCGCGCACCGCTTGAGCACCCTGCGGAAAGCGAACCGGCTGGTCGTAATCGAATCGGGCAAGATCGTGGAAACGGGAACTCACGAGGAATTGTTCCATCGCGATGGAACCTACGCGCGGCTGGTCCACGCCCAGATGGAAATGTCGCAGCAGATCGGCATCGGATAACGAGAACAGACCATGCAACCGTTGAGTCCGGAACAGATTCGCGTCGAACGAGACAGCTGGGGCAAACTGATGTGCCGTTTGCCCGACGGTCAATCGGTTGCGATCACCGCCCAGCACCTGTTCCCGATTTCGGACCCCGCGCATTGGGTCTCCTTGCGCGGACCCCAGGGCAAGGAACTGGCATGCCTTGAATCGTTGCAGTTTCTCGATCCGGCCTCGCGTGCGCTCGTCGAACAGGAGCTGGCAAGTCTGGAGTTTTTCCCGGTTATTGAACGCGTGCGAAGCGTTTCGAGCCTATCCGAGCCGTGCGAATGGACGGTCGTAACCGATCGGGGTGAAACTCGATTTGTACTGAAAAGTGAGGACGACGTCCGACGGCTGGGGCCGCACCAGGCGGTGATCGTCGATGCGCATGGAATCCGCTATCTGGTCCCTGACGCGAGAAAACTCGACGCCCGCAGCCGACAATATGTTGAGTGGTATCTATAAACGCCCGGCCCTTGTGAGTCGCGGAGCAGCCACCTAGTATGGGATCGTTGTCCCTGGTCGTAAGCCGCGCCCTCCCGGGGGCTGAATTTCCGAAGCATCTGCTGATTGGAGGGGAACTTTTCCTGTGCCGATAGCCGTCACCTGCCCGCAATGCGGTCGTAATCATCAAGCTCCTGATTCTCTCGCCGGCAAAGCAGCAAAGTGCCCCTGCGGGGCCGCGATGACCATTCCGATGCCTTCGTCGGCGGCCGCCGCCCCTACGGCCCCGGTCGTATTCGACCCTAGCATGCCCACGACGGTGATGTGCCGCTGCTTCAAATGCCATGAGGAGCATGTGCTGCCGATCCAGTATGCCGGGAAGCAGGCCAACTGCCCGAAATGCGGACAGCTGATCGTCATTCCCTTTCCAAAAGGCATGCAGCGGCCGAACACGCTGCTGGACGAGCTCACCGAGAACGACTGGAATAAGGCACTCAATCCCAATGCGGGCAAAGCCGTCGAAAAAAACCTGCATGGCAACCAGCTGGATGAATTCGCAAAAAAGATCCTGGCTGAAGGAGCGGACGAATTCCGCGGTACTCCGCGCACCGTCTACCTGCTGCTGATCGTCCCTGCCTACATCAATATCGCGTTGATGATCGCCTGGATCGTGACGATCCTGTTTTTCGCCGATGAGGTCCCAGAAAAGCTGAAGCTGCAGTCAACCGTCCAGATGATCGTGGCAGGTGTGGCGATCTTCTTCGATATTTTCATCATTATCGCTGGCGAGTTCGTCCGTAAGGGCCACAAAGCGGGCAAAGTCATGTCGATCCTGGGCGCCGTCTGCACGCTGCTGTTCACGCTTTGCGGTTTGATCTTCGCCATCCTGCTGGTCTTGAAAATCAACAATCCGGCCATGACGCGATACTACAGCGCCATGGAATCCAAACGCGCCCGAAGACGGGCCGAAACAAGCGGGAAGAAGTAGGAACGGGGAACCGGGAATCGGGAACTGGGGCAGGGCGCAGCCGGCTTTGGATTCCGTCAACCCGTAACCCAGAATTACTCCGGCGCGGTCACCGCGCGGCGCAGGGCGCGAATGTTGAGGAACTCCACGCACAACGAAAAGATCATCGCGAAATAGATATATCCCTTGTTGATCTCCGCGCCGACACCCTCGGAGACCAAAGTGACGCCGATCAGAATCAGGAAACTGAGCGCCAACATTTTCACGGTGGGATGGCGATCGACAAATCGGCTGACCGGACCGGCGAATACCACCATCGCCACGGTCGCCAGAATGACAGCGATAATCATCACCCACAGCTCCTTTGCCATGCCCACGGCGGTGATGACTGAATCGAGTGAGAAGACGATATCGAGGATGGCAATATGCACGATCACACTGCCGAAGCTGGCCGCGGGTGTCGGCTTTTTCGTCGACTTGCTTGACTCCATTCGCTCGTGAATTTCGTGGACACTCTTCACCAACAGGAAGAGTCCCCCACCCACGAGGATCAGGTCCCGCACCGATACATCGACGATGTGGTGGCGTGTCGACTCATCAACCTGTAGCGATTCCAGCAGGCCGGTCAAAACGGTCAGGTGCAGGAACGGCTCTTTCAGATTGAGAATAAACGACAGGCTGCACAGCAGCAGAATGCGTGTGACCAACGCCAGCGCGAGCCCGATCTTGCGGCCGGCGTCCTGGCGTTCGGGGGGCAGCTTGGCAGCTTGAATCGCGATAAAGACGAGGTTGTCGATCCCCAGCACCACTTCCATTACCGAAAGGGCCAGAAGCGCCAGCAAGTTATTCCCCATTTGTTCGCACCTCGCCTTGCATTCCTTTTCAAGGTGCCAAACTTAGCAGAATTGTGCGCGGCGACAAGTTAGTCTGGTGCTCAGTCGGTAATCAGGAAACTGCCGTTGTCGGCAACGGGAATCAGTGGCAGTCCGGCGTAACCCGACACATTCTCGGTGGCTGCCTTGCCACCGAAGGAGAACACGAGTCCCAGCGACAGATTCCAGGTTTCCTGAAGGACGCCGGCATTGCCCGACGCAGCGCTGGGGGCAACATAAGTCAGGCCGCCAAAAAACGCGGTCGACTCGCTCAACGGGGCACGCACGTCAAATCCAAACAGCCAGTCACCAACGTCGGCTCGATTCACAAATCCGAGAAACAGATTCGTATCGGCGCCCCAATCCCAGTGTTTGTGCCAGAAGCCGGTGCATTGGTCCATCGGCTTCGCCGTCGTCCCGGGATTGCCGGGCGTAAGGAAGGTCAATGCGTTGCCGGGCTGCGCACCCCAGGAGGCGCGAATCCCGATTTCGTGGCATTCATTGATCGCGTACCCAATCTGGCCTCGAAACTGCCCCATCGTGAAATCCTGGGCCAGAAATCCCCATTGATCGGTGACCAGTTCATCGAAGACGATTCCCCAACTGATCGGAACGTCCGAGCAGATATCGCTCCGTTGATAGACGCCGGCTGTTACGAAGAACTGCTTTTCCCAGGGCGACGCCGGAACGATTCCGCCCAGGTTGAATCGCCCTTTCCAGTCGTAGCCGCCGTAACCCAGTCCGAACTGTCCACGGATCGAGGATTCGCCAAGACGAAATCCCGAGTTGAATCCCATCCGGGCGCCCAGCGAATTGTCGAGGCTACCCAGGGTGCCGGTCGCGTCACCGATGTTCTTGAACGAGTCGACGAACAAGAAGCCCTCCGTGTTGTCCCAGAGGTCGCCGAGCCAAGTATCGCAGACGTTACTTGAACCGTATCGAACCGCGCCCTGGCAATCATGCCAGTAATTCGTGGATCCACACGGGCTGCCGCTTCTGTTGCAGTCGGAGCAAAAGCCTGCGGCGGCGACCTGCGAATCCTCGATGTCGTAGTTGAAACCGTCGGCGGCAACGGCCGTCACCGGAAGCAACAGAGCGGGAATCAAGATACCGATCCAATGGCGTAGCATCGAGGCCCCCCCCCAACATACGTACTGGATCACGGGTAGTCCGGATGCGCCGGAGACGAGTCCTGCGACTACATCGAGTCCCTTGCCCGTGCCATCGCAGGACTTATCGAACCGGCGCATTCGTTAAGTTCAATACAACCATTGCGATCGGAACATCTCCCCCAACTTGCCGATGTTGTAGCCCGAAACTTGTAGCCCGAAACTCGTTTCGGGGGTGTCGCTTCCCGAAACTCGTTTCGGGCTAAAAGTTCCGAGGTCCGACTACCCCTCACAAGGAACTTGGACGGCAGGGTAGATTACAGAAATTGCCTCGGATTGAAATTGCCTGGGAACGCCCGCTGTTAAGCGTGATCGGAATTTGTTTCAATCTGCAGTTTCTCAGTGGGGCCTGGAGTCGACGGTCGCCTGGGATCGGATCGCCCCAAGGAAAGGAACGGAAAGAATGTCGAGCCCTGCCAAACTAAGGTATGGAGACAAGGAATTCGAATTGCCTGTGGTGGTCGGTACCGAAAATGAGACGGCACTCGACATCAGCAAGTTGCGGGCGGAATCGGGCTTGATCACGCTCGACGAAGGTTACGTCAACACGGGGGCGGTGGCCAGTTCGATCACATTCCTGGACGGTGAAGCGGGCATCCTGCGTTATCGGGGGTACCCGGTGGAAGTGGTCGCCGACCAGTGCGACTTCCTTGAGACCAGTTATCTGCTGATCTACGGCACCCTGCCGACCCAGAAGCAACTCGAAGAGTTCCGCTGTTCGATCCAGCACCATACGATGCTGCACGAGGATATGAAGTCGTTTTACAACGGCGTTCCTCGGGATGCGCACCCGATGGCGATCCTGTCGTCGGTTGTGGGAGCCTTGTCGACGTTCTATCAGGATTCGTTGAATCCCCATGACTCTCGGCAGGTCGAGATCTCGATCCACCGCCTGTTGGCGAAACTGCCGACCATTGCCGCCTACAGTTTCAAGAAATCGGTTGGCCAGCCGTTCATTTATCCCCGCAACAATCTCCCGTACTGCGAGAACTTTCTGCACATGATGTTCGCGGTACCTTGCGAGGATTACGAAGTCGATCCCGATTTTGTACGAGCACTCGAATTACTGCTGATTGTGCATGCGGATCACGAGCAGAACTGCAGCACGTCCACGGTGCGCATGGTTGGATCGTCCAACGCGAATCTGTTCGCATCGATTTCCGCGGGCATTTGCGCGCTGTGGGGGCCGCTGCACGGAGGCGCGAATGAAGCCTGCGTGAACATGCTGGAGCAGATCATCGCCGACGGCGGGGACGTGAAAAAGTATGTCGCGATGGCGAAGGACAAGAAGAGCGGCTTCCGGTTGATGGGGTTCGGCCATCGCGTTTACAAGAACTACGATCCGCGCGCGAAACTGATCAAACACCAGTGCGATCGTCTGCTGGCCAAATTGTCGCTGAAGGATCCGTTGTTTGACGTTGCGCAGGAACTGGAGCAGGTTGCGTTGAGCGATCCTTACTTCATCGAGAAGAAACTCTATCCCAACGTCGATTTTTACTCGGGGGTCATCTACCGGGCGATCGGCATCCCCGTGCAGATGTTCACCGTATTATTCGCGATGGGGCGTTTGCCAGGCTGGATCGCCCATTGGGTGGAGATGCAGCGATCGGAAACCACCCGCATCTGCCGACCGCGTCAGGTCTATGTCGGCGAGAAGCTGCGCCCGTTCGTGTCCGTGAAAGACCGTGGTTGAGACCGTCGCTCGGCATCGCCACGATCCGAGACGGCCCGTTGATCGCATGGTCAGCGAGCAACGAACCATTCCAGCCGTTTCAGGACGTAGATACCAGACGGATCATATTCGAGCTGCACGCTGAACAGTTCGTTGCTGCCCCAGAATGCCAGTACAGGCTTGGAAGCGTCGTCCGACTGGCGGTAGACGCGCGGGGGCGCGAATTGATCCATGAACCGGCGTCGATCGAGTTGATCTTTGCTCATCAATAATCGCGAGACCACATCGCGCAAGGTGCGCGCGGCGTAGCAGGGATCCCACCATTGGGTTGCCAGGACGTGATGATCGAACGGCGGCTTGCCGCGCGCTTCGGCGCGAAAGTCGTTCTCCACCGCGGTGAAGATTTCGTCCAGCAGCAGTCGCTTGGAAATCCACTGACCTGGGTCGATCGCTTCCAGCACGGGCAGCTCCAGGTACTGTCGCGCCGCCAGTTCGTGCAGTCGCTCGAACTCGGGCTTGAGAATGGACTCACCCAGGGCTTCAATCTTCAGCAGCACGTCGTTCTGGGAACCGGCGCCGCGCGGGTCGACCCCGACGCCCAGGTGGACTTCGGTAAGAAAGTGCCGCAGCACGGTTTCCGGCAGCTCCGACCCCTTAGGTGGGGCCGCCGCCACCGGCAGCAGGCAAATCAGGAATCCGAACGCAAGTGAGCAGACGGTCATCGGATCATAGCCCCGCGAAGTAATTGTGTGCGACGACGTCCATCGCCTCAGGGGTCATCGCCGGGGGCACGTCGTGGAATTCACACAAGGTGCGAATCTGTTCAACAAGGTCGCGGGCGTGGCAGAACCGGAACGGTCGTCCCTTTCCGGTAAAGTGCCGAACCAGAAGATGGTCGTAACAGTCGGCGTCAAAACGCACGCCCAGTTCCAGGGCCGCGGACTCGAACAGCTTTCGGAACTCCTCCGTCGTCGGGTTCGTCATCGAAATCTTGTACGGCAGCCGCCGCAGGAATGCGTCATCAAATACCTGTTTGGGTTCCAGGTTGGTGGCGAAGACGAGCATCGAATCGAACGGGATCTGGATCTGCCGACCGGAAGGCAGCGACACCAGATCAAATCGTTTCTCCAGCGGCACGATGAATCGATTCAGCAGGTCGCTGGCGCTGATGCGCTGGCGTCCAAAGTCATCGATGACCAGCACGCCGCCATTACTCTTCAGTTGCAGTGGCGCTTCGTTGACCCCGCGCGACGGATTGAAGATCACGTCGAGGTGCTCCAGCGTCAATTCGCCGCCAACGACAATCGTTGGCCTCTGCACGCACACCCAGCGGCGATCGATTCGCGAGGCTGTGATGAGCTGCTGGCGGGGCGGTGTCTGAACCTCGACGTGCGACGACGGATCAAACAACCGGATAATCTCGCCGGCTACAGAGATCGCTCGCGGAATCCAGATCGTATCGCCCACGGTTCGGACCAGGCGCTCGGCCACGCTGGACTTGCCGTTTCCCGACGGTCCATAGAGGAAAAGCCCCCGCGCGGCACCAATCGCCTGACCGATCTGATAGAGCTTGGCGTCGCTCAACAGCAGATCGCGATACGCGTGGCGCACCGCGGCGATCCGTGTGCGGACGAATTGGAACGACTGTGCTCGGACGCTGGCCACGTAGGCGTCGAATGCCACCGGGGCGGAACCGCAGTAGGTGCAATGTTCGCTCAACCGGCGGGCTCGATCTTGACCTTGCGAAGTCAGTTCGTAGTTGAAATCGCCCACGACCGAGGTGTTGTGGTACTGCAAAAAGAGTTGCTGCTTCAAACTGCGGAGCAGTTCCTGGGCGAGCCCGAATGGCAGCTTCAGTTGCTCGGCGATGTTCCGGCCGGTTGCCTGACCGGCGCTCAGGAGGTAGCGCAGCGCGATGGCGGAAACCTCGTTCGGGCTGATGCCCGACTCTTCCCAGCTCTCGGGTTCCCGTGGCACGAACGCTTCAGTGGGTTCATTCGGGCGACGGTCAGGTTGAGTCGCGGGAACAATGCCGGAGCAAACGGCCGCATCGGGAACGGCAAAGGCGGTATCGGTTGTGCTGTTCATGATGATTGTGGGGGATCGCAAGGCGTGAGGGTGTAATCTACGCAGCCATCCCAACCGTACGCCATCTTTTTGCGACAGGCAAATCCGCCACAATCGGTTTGTAAGCAGCGATTTTTGTCGATCCTCGGCTGACGGGTTGGGCTCGGACACTTGAATCGGCACGAAGTGTGATATAAGGGCAGGAATGATTCACGTCCAGCAGCTCACAAAAGCTTACGCCGACCTCAAACGGGGGCAGTTTCTGGCGGTGTCCGGTGTGACGTTTCAGGCGACCGCCGGGCAGATCTTCGGACTGCTCGGCCCGAACGGGGCCGGCAAAACGACCGTCTTGCGGATCTTGAGTACGATTCTCCGCCCGACCAGTGGCACGGCGATCATCAACGGCTACGACCTGCGTACGCAACCTGCCTTGATCCGGCACCAGATCGGATTCGTATCGACCAACACGGCCGTCTACGATCGGATGACGGCGTGGGAAATGGTCGAGTATTTCGGACGATTGTACGGATTGGCGGACGATGAACTTCGCGAGCGGATGGAGCGGATTTTTTTGCGATTGCAGATGAACGATTTTCGGGACCAGGTCGGCGCGAAGATGTCGACCGGCATGAAGCAGAAAGTCTCGATTGCTCGAGCGATCGTCCATGACCCGCCTGTCCTGATCTTCGACGAAGCGACGGTGGGACTTGATGTGCTGGTCGCCCGGGCACTGCTCAAGACCGTGATGGAGCTCCGCGAGCAGGGAAAGTGCATCGTGTTTTCCACGCATATCATGCGCGAGGCCGAGCGGCTTTGTGATAAGATCGCGATCATGTATCGCGGCCACATTCTCTCCGAGGGCTCGTTGCCGGAATTGCTTGAAAGGTACCATGAAACCGACTTGGAAGAACTGTTCTTCCGTCTTTTGACCGATTACGATGCGGCACCAGCGCTGGCAGGCAATCCGCGCTAAACCGGGTAAGGCGGAATAAGATTTATGCAATGGTCGAAGATCAAGTTGATATTCCTGCGTGAACTGCGCGATCAGCTGCGCGACCGCCGCACGTTGTTCACGATCGCGGTCTTGCCGCTGATACTCTACCCGCTGCTGGGAATGAGTTTTTTGCAGGTGGCTCAGTTCACTCGGGAGCACCGCAGCACAATTTTGTTGCAAGGCGCGGACGATCTGCCATCGACGCCGCGATTGTTGGACGGGGAAAATTTTGCCGCCGAGGTATGTCCGGGTTCCGAAGCGCAGTTGCTGCGCATCGTGCCGCGACCGTCGCCGCAGCCGGCGCCGGCTGCGGAAGAGTTGCGGCAGGAAGCGCAAAAAGCGATCCGCTCCGGCCAATGTGACGCCGTCGTCTACTTTCCGCACGATTTCGGGGAGAGGCTGGCCGCCGCACGCGCGGCGATGGACGCCGACGCAACTTCCGGCGATGCCGAAACCGTTTCACCGCCGCCGATTCCCGAGCCGCGCGTTTTTGCCAGCACGGCCAACGACAAATCCCGGATTGCGGCCGATCGTGTGGAGCGCATCTTGCGCCGATGGCGGGAATTGATGGTGCAGCAAAACCTGCGGCACCGCAACATCCCGCTGGCGGCTACCGAACCGTTTCATCTAGTCGACACCGACGTGGCCGAGGAAGTAAGCCGACGCGCCGTAGTCTGGTCGAAAATTCTGCCTTTTGTGGTGCTGATCTGGGCGCTGACCGGCGCGTTCTACCCGGCGATCGATCTGTGTGCCGGCGAAAAAGAGCGCGGTACGCTCGAGACGCTGCTCAGCAGCCCGGCTCTACGGGGCGAAATCGTCTGGGGTAAACTGCTGACTGTGATGACGTTCAGCACGGCGACGGCGCTGCTGAATCTGGCGAGCATCGGCCTGACAGGAACGTTCATCATCAGTCGCCTGACGTCCCTGGGCGGAGCGATCCGCATCGGCCTGCCCCCACTCGGTGCGATGCTCTGGTTGGCGGTGGCACTGATACCGATCTCCGCCCTGTTCAGCGCGCTTTCGCTGGCGATCGCTGCCTTCGCGCGTAGTTCCAAAGAGGGCCAGTACTACCTCATGCCTCTGCTGATGATCACGCTGCCACTGATGATGATACCGCTGCTGCCGTCGGTGGAACTGGATTGGGGTTCGAGTCTTATTCCGGTGTCGGGAATGATGCTGCTGCTGCGCGCCGTGATCGAAGGGCAATTTCGCGACGCGATCACGCACCTGCCGTCGGTGATCCTCGTGACGATGGCATGCTGCTGGCTGTCGATACGCTGGGCGATCGACCAGTTCAACAACGAAGGTGTGATCTTCCGGGAAGGCGAACGATGGTCGCTGGGCGCCTGGTTGCGGCATCTCTGGCGGTTTCGCGAACGAACACCCACGTTCGGAATGGCGATCCTCTGCGGTGTTTCGTTGCTGCTGGTGCGATTCTTCGCCAGTTTTCTGATCGGGACCCCGCAATCCTGGTCGGCCTTCGCCGTGGTGCTGCTTGCCACCCAACTGGCGCTGATCGCGCTTCCGCCGCTGTTAATGACCGGCATGCTTACGACCAGCTGGCGGCAGACGATGCTGCTGCGCTGGCCGGGTTTTCCCAGCCTCTTTTCCGCGGTGTTTCTGGCGCTGGCATTTCATCCAGCCGCCCTGGTATTGCACGAGCTGATCCAGTGGCTCTATCCGCTCAGCCCCGACGTTCGCGCTGCCGCGGGGACGATCAACGCGCTGGCCGCGGAGGCTCATTGGCTGCCGCGATTGCTTGTCCTGGCGCTGACCCCCGCGATCTGTGAAGAGCTGGCGTTCCGCGGTTTCATTCTGTCGGGGCTGAGGCATATGGGCCACAAATGGGGCGCGATCGTGGTTTCGAGCCTGTTTTTCGGCGCCGTGCACGGCATGCTGCAGCAGTCACTCTCCGCTTGCGCCGTCGGTATCGTCATTGGCTATATCGCCGTGCAGACCGGCAGTCTATTGCCGTGCATCCTGTTTCATGTCACCCATAATTCCCTGGTGCTCACCGTCGGGGTTCATGGACCCAGACTCGTCGATCAGTTTCCGCAGCTGCGATGGATCTACCAGGTGCAACAGGACCAGTTTCGCTATCAACCCTACGTAACGATCGCTGGTCTCGTACTTGCCGCCGGCTTTCT
The DNA here is from genome assembly GCA_016872775.1 of Planctomycetota bacterium. Taxonomy (GTDB): domain Bacteria; phylum Planctomycetota; class Planctomycetia; order Pirellulales; family Pirellulaceae; genus VGZA01. The sequence continues at coordinate 37,730 of VGZA01000013.1, forward strand.
GGCCTGGTATCGCCTGCTGCCGTTTCGAGCGACCGAAGAAGAGCGATTGCGATCGTTGCTGGAGCATCAGGCACTTCGACCGGCAGCCAAATAGCGGGACCATTTTCAGATTCCAGAGACGCCGGGAGGCAATCGCATGTTGCCGCGAAAGTTGCCTCGACAGCTGCCGGCCGGAAGGACGACGGTTCGAGCCGCGATCGCATTTCCCGTGATCGGGCCGCCGATCGCACCCGCGTTCGTGACGGTCGAGTCGGGACGCGTACTCGAGATCTCCACGGCGCAATCCACGGTAAATTACGCCGACCTGGGCGATGTCGCTCTGCTGCCGGCGTTGGTGAACGCGCATACGCATCTGGAATTCAGCGACCTGCCGGCGCCGATTGCGGCAGGGCGTGGCGGATTTGCCAGCTGGATTCGCGCGGTCGTCGCCGAGCGACAGACGCGCTGGTCGACGGTAGGCGCGGCGGAACGCGACGCGGAACTGGCGAAGGTTCGCAGGCAAGGGCTCGAGGAGTCGATCGAGGTTGGAGTCGCGTTCGTCGGTGAGATCGCAACAACTCTGGATCCAGTGCCGGCGACGGCAGGGACCGGTGGCTTGAATTTCCTGGAACTGTTGGGGCTGGATCCACAGCGGCAGCCGTCGCTCGTCGAACGAGCCCGGCAACATCTCGCCCAGGGGAAAGTCGATTCGTGGCATCCCGGGCTGAGTCCGCACGCTCCCTACACGATCGATCCAGAACTGCTGAGTCGGCTCTGCGCGCTGGCGACGCAGTTCGACGCACCGGTGGCAATGCACGTCGCCGAATCGAGGGAGGAACTGGAACTGTTGCGATCGCACAGCGGAAGCCTGGTTGACACCATGCGATCGCTGGACGCATGGTTTCCTGGACGTCTGCCGCGAGGCATCGAACCGGGGGATTACTTGAGGATTCTCTCCAACGCACCGAGGGCTCTGGTGATTCACGGCAGTTTTCTCGGGCCGGACGACTGGACGTTTCTCGCCGCTCAACCGCAGATGCATGTCGTCTTTTGCCCGCGTACGCATGCCGGATTTCATCCGGGCCGATATCCCTTGCTTGAACTTCTGCAGGCGGGAGTGCGCGTGGCGGTCGGCACCGATTCACGGGCCTCAACCCCGAATCTGTCCATGCTGGACGAACTCCGATCGATTGCCCGCTCCCACGGCGACGTTTCGCCGCGGGAGATTCTGGAACTTGGAACGATTCGCGCGGCGGCCGCGCTGGGAGCTTCAGATCGTTACGGCGGAATCGGGCCGGGGCGAGTTGCCTCGTTTGCGGCGGTGCAGTTGCCGGACGAATCCTGGACCGACGGCGACGCATTGCTCGAAGAACTGTTCCACTCGACGCGTCCGGCTTCGCTGATTTTTCAACTCCAGGAATGAAAGTGATCGGCGAATGCCCGCGGAAGACGGTCGATGCGCCGTTCCAGGCGGGCACTCAGATCTCCCGGGGGCGAACTGTTGGCGATGTCTGCCAGATAGCGGCGCAGTTCGGTGCGCCCGGCTTGCGGACCGTGCAGCATGAAATGGACCCAGGCCCAGGAATCACGGTACTCCGCTTTGCCCATCTCGGCCAGCTCGTTCAGTTGCTCAAGCGATTTCAACGAGCGGACCTGGCCCAGGCGCGTCCGCCAGATGATGGTGTTTTGGTAGGGATGATTTCGGGAGCGGTTGGCCTGGCCCGGTTCGTAATACTCGGCCAACCCTTCGTCCAGCCAGAGGGGCACGAGCGGCAGTGCGCCGTGCAGTAAAGCGTGCGTGCATTCGTGCCGCAGATCGATCGGCAGTTCCTCACTATGCTGGGCAAACACCATCCCCGGCCCACGACGTTTGATGTACATGGCGCGCCGCGAAATGACATTCGGGAAAAAGTGCCTCATGTACGATTGATAGGTCGACTTTTGTCGGAAAAGGAACACGTGAATCGATTCACGCGTCGCTTCGATTTGCAGGTCGTTGATGAGATCGTCCTGCAGCTGCGCCAGTTCGTCGACCAGGGGGCGAAGTTCTTCGAGCGAATAATCGGCGTGAAACAGCCAAGGGCCGGCGGCCCGTTCGTCCGGCCAGCGATTCTCCACCGCGGCCGGGAGTCCCGCGCACAGAGCGCCGACGGTCGCTCCAGCCAGTCTCGCAACGAATTCCCGGCGTCCGGTGAGCGGCAGTTGCATGGTAGACGACGACTCCGGATTATGCTGCTTTTCGCCAGCCAAACCAGACGCCAAGCCCCCGCGATTTGACGACCGGAGACGGGCATGCAACTTGCCGGCCATCGCATACGGCGCGCGGGTTCTCCCCGCAGAGAAGTCGAGCCAGGTCGACGCCATGTCGTTCGGAAACGTAGTCGAAGGCACGTTGCATCAGCGGTCGCCTAACGTGGGGACCGTGCGCATCGGTCGCGATGAAATGCACCAGACGCTGTCCTAACATCCAATCGGCCATCTGCTGGCAGACATTACCAAAACTCCCGCTGAAGCTGCCGGCCGTAACCTGCATCAGGCAACCTCGTTCCACCAGGCCGCTCAGACGATGACGCTGGCGCAACAGCCCCTGGTTCCGTTCCGGGTGAGAGAGAATCGCGACGATTCCATGCCCGAGTAATCGGTCGACGAGCTTTTCCAGCGGGAAGTAAAGATCATGCGGCAATTCCAGCAATACATGCCGGCGTTGGTCGGCGAGCGTGAGTACTTCTCCCTGGAGCAGTCGTGGGACAAGCTCCGGTTCGATCCGAACATCCGCGCCCGGCAGTACCTGTAACTCGATTCCCTCCGATTGCAGTTGGAGCTGCAGTTTGGCGGTTTTCATTCGCAGCATGTCGCCCGTGTTATGGGCATACGCTCCGAGCTGATGCGGCGTGGCAATCACGGCGCGGATGCCGTCGGCGTGGGCGATTCGAGCCATTTCGAGCGCCTCGTCCCACGACCTGGCACCGTCGTCGACGCCTGGTAGAAGATGGCAGTGGATGTCGGCGAAAAAATCGCTGGTTTCCACGGTGAATTCCTCGCAGCAATCGCCTCGAAAACTGTCGCCCACCAGCACCCCCTGTTCGCGCGGTGGAGTATAGGTGGGAGTCGGAGCCGGTCAAGAGACATTGAACGGGCTGGGTAAATGAGGCGAATTGGTCCGTAAAATGGTTCCAACCGGCCAGAGCGGGGGCGCGGGAGCGGTAGGAGTTTCGACGCGGGGACTGGACCACCCGTTTTCAGACAGGTATTTTGGGACTCCAGAATACGGTTTCCACGGGTTGCAAGTCGGACGGACTGAGGAATAAATCAAGGTGAAGTACGGCGCCATTGGTCCCATTGCGATTCATCTCCCGGAGCGGGTGGAAACGAATGAGGACTTGAAAGCAGAATTTCCGAACTGGGACCTGGACCTGATTTTCGCCAAGACCGGTATCTACGCACGGCATATCGCTGCCCCGGGCGAATGCGCTTCCGATCTGGCGGTCGCCGCATCCAAGAAACTGTTTGAAGTATACGACATCGATCCGCAGAGCATCGATTTCCTGTTGCTCTGCACACAAACCCCCGATTATCCGTTGCCTACGACTGCCTGCCTGCTGCAGGACAGGCTGAAATTGCGCACATCGGCCGGCGCGATTGATTTCAATCTGGGCTGCTCCGGCTTTGTCTATGGACTATCGATCGCCGACGGTCTGATCCGAACGGGTGCGGTCCAACGGGTCTTATTGATTACGGCGGAGACCTATTCCAAATATATCCATCCCAGCGACCGGAGCTTGCGGACGATTTTTGGAGATGGAGCCGCGGCCACTTTGGTTCAGGCGGCCGATACACCGTCGCTGGGCGCCTTTCAGTTCGGAACCGACGGCACCGGCGCGGACACCCTGCTTGTCACGAAGGGCGGCGCTCGACCGGCCGAAACCGCACACCAGCCTCGCCACCGACAACGCTGGTGCAGCGACCTGTACATGGACGGCCCCAGCCTGATCAAATTCACCGTGGAGGCGGTCCCGGAACTTGTCAACAGCGTCCTGCGCTCCGCCGGAGTCACGGCCCAGGATGTCGACCTGTACCTGTTGCATCAGGCGACGCTCAAGATGCTGCAGCAACTTCAGGAAAGGCTGGGACTACTGGACGAACGGATGCCGATGGCGTTACGGGATGTCGGCAATACCGTTTCCTCGACTATTCCCATCCTGATCGAACAACTGAGGCGCGATCGGCGTATTTCGCTCGGAACTCGCAGCATGTTGATTGGGTTTGGCGTTGGCTGGTCCTGGGCCGGCTGCATGTGGCGCGAAGAGTGGCGGACACGTTGAAAAATGAAGTCACTCAAGGGACAATTCGTGGTCGCGTCCCCGCACTTGACCGGAGGGAATTTCTTTCGCACGGCCGTGCTGGTGCTCAACCATGACCATGACGGAGCGCTGGGCGTGGTCTTAAATCGACCGATCGCCAATCCGATGCAGGAAATCTGGGAAGACCTAGGCGTCGAAGCGGTCGCCGGACAAGCCATTTTTCTGGGAGGTCCGGTCCCTGGCCCGATCCTGGCACTGCATCCCTGCTCCGACGTCGATTCCGGAGAGATCCTGGATGGTGTCTTCCTGGCTTCGCAAAAAGAACAAATTCAAGAAGTACTTTCCCGCAGCGCGGTGACCGTTCGTGTCATCGTTGGTTATTCCGGTTGGGGCGCCGGTCAGCTCGAACGGGAATTCACCCGCGGCAGTTGGCTGGCGACGTCCGCTGTAGCGGACGACGTATTCCGCGACCGAGACGATCTCTGGGAATACCTCGTGCAGTCCGTCGGGCAGCGGATTTTGGCGCCCCATCTCGGGCACCGTCCCCGCCCCGACGATCCACGATGGAATTGAAGCGGGTTAACGACTCGATCAGGAACGCGGCCCGGCATGAGAACGATCGCAATCGGTGACGTGCATGGATGCTCTCTGGCACTGGAGACGCTCGTCGAACAGATCGGCCCGCAGCCGGACGACAGGCTGATCTTTCTCGGCGATTATGTCGACCGAGGCCCCGATTCTCGGGGCGTCGTGGAATACCTGTTGGCGCTCGCATTTCGCTGCCAGGTCATTCCTTTGCTCGGCAATCACGAATCGATGCTGCTCAGCGCGAGGGAACTTGGGATTCCCAATCCGTTCTGGTTGCAGTGTGGCGGGCGGGAGACACTCACAAGTTACGGTGGATCACTGGCCGATATTCCGGAAGAGCATTGGGAATTCTTCCGAGGTTGTCGCCGTCATTACGAAACGGAGCACCACCTGTTTTTTCACGCCAATTACGATCCAGCATTGGATCCCGACCAGCAGCCCGAGCTGCTGCTGCTCTGGCAGCACATTACCGGCCAGATTCCCGGTCCGCACCAGTCGGGCAAGACGGTCGTGGTTGGCCATACACCACAGCGGTCGGGGCAGATTCTCGACCTCGGCTACCTTCTCTGCATCGACACCGCCTGTTTTGCGGGCGGCTGGTTGTCAGCGATCGATCTCGGCTCGAAGAAAGTCTGGCAGTCGAACCTGATGGGCGAAGTGCGCGACGGGCAACTGTAACTTGCCTGCTTTTCGGAATCGCATCCGCGAGCGAGATACTGCCCGCCCCATGGCGCAGGGGCGATCGATTGTCGAGTCTCCGCGCAGGACCTAAATCTAGAACTGCCCCATACCCTTGGAATTCAGCAGCTGACGGATTTGCGAGAGATTTGCTTTCTGTTGCGCATCGAGCAACGCCACATTGATCGCCTCGAGATACTCCCGTGCCTCGCCGGGCTGGTCGAGATGCTGAATCAAGATCTGTGCCAACGCCAGCCGAATCGTGGTCTCGCGCTCGGAGTACCGCAACAAATAGTCGCGCATCGCATCGACCGCTGACCGCCACTTCTTCTGGGATCGCAGGAGGGACAGCAGCTCCACATGGTCCGCCTCCGGCAGAACCCAATTGGGGAACTGCTCGATACCGCGTCGCCAGTACTCACGAGCCTGCTCGCTGTTGCCCGCTTTGACAAACTCGCGGAACTTCCTGGTTAATACCTCGCCCATCGGCGAGTTCGCGGCGGGCAGGCCCGTCGGTATCAGAGCGCGCATTTCCGCCGCAGCGGCATCCGTGCCTCCCGCGAAAACCACAGGGGCGATCGGACCGTGTTGCGATCGCTCCATCTGTTTGATCCGTTCCAACTCGCGTTGAACATCCTCCCGGTCATCTTGGATCGTTTTGAGGTGGGTTCCCTTCCAAACGGAGATCGCGTCCCAGCCTTCGCAGTCAACGAGATTTCGAAATAACATCCCGAACCCAATGGCTGCACCGACCACGGCTCCGGTGAGATGCAGGGTCTCGCTCGTCAGCACGGCACCAAACTCGTTCTCGTGGGCGGAAATGACGCGAAGTCCACTCTTGAACGCCTCCCAGGCAATGCCCACGCCCGCCATCGTTGCGACCGACGCCTCGAACGTGATCACGCGAAACGCGAGCAGCAGTACGCAATGCAGCTCATTGGCGGGGGCCCAGATCAGCGCCATCGCGATCAGTCCGAAAATCGGCAACGAGGCCCCGATCGCAATCCCGCCGTCGGCGCCCAGCAGCACAAGCTGCGTCAGGCCATACCCGATGACTCCGATCGCATTGTAGGCCAGGAAAAATTTCCACCAGCCGATTTTTCCCTCGACAATCAAGCCAAAGGTCCAAAGAAAGAGCATGTTCCCGAACAGATGCATGAACCCGATATGCATGTAGCTGGCGGTCAACCACTGCTGCGGATTGAATCGGCCCAGTTCGAGCGCCAGCCAGCGGACGCTGCCGTCCGTCGTTCGCGATTCCGACTTCTCTTTTCGAAGATTCTCTTCATACTTCCGGGCCACCTCTGCGCGCCGACGATCACCGTCAGCCCACGGTTCGTCGCCGAACGGATCGGCCGTATTGTCCGCGTCGGCGTGCTCCTCCGCCCAATCGTCGCCGGAGTCGTCACCAGCCAGCACCGTCGACGGCCGTTCGTAAGGCGCGTCCGCCAGAAACACGGGTACGTAGAGCAGGACGTTGATCACGATGGTGCCGACCGTCACAATCGGATAGTGATAGATCGGCGCGTCGGTGCCGTATGGTATCAACATCGATTCCCCCTTGACGCCGACAATTCGCTATTTCAGCGGCCTTCCCCGTCTAAAGTTTACCCATTCTGCCGCGTGACGGTAAGATTTTTGCGGAGCGATTCGAGCTCCGCTCGGCTCTACAAAAAGGGGCCGCCCCTTGCCACGGCGAGTTACTTCGCTCAACTTGGCATGGGGAGGCTGGGAATCTAACTGATTTAGACGACGACAGTCACGTCCCTTCCTGGGGGTAGCTATGATTCGGAGTGGTTCGTCCGGCGCAGCGAAAACAGAAGGGCAGGGGAATGGCTGACAACAAGCGACACCTTTGGCTTACGGCGATGCCGGTTCACGCCCCGCCCGATCGATGTGAATCGTATGAGGGCGGCTGGGCGGCAAATGGAGCGCAGCGATAGGTCACGGTTGCAGAATCTGGGATTTATCGCCACGATAATAGCGGTTCCTGCGCAACCCCTCGTTCCCAGAGAGATCATCATGAAACTGCTGCCCCATCGACCATCGCCGGACATCTGTCGAATACTCTGCCTCGTTCTCTGGAGCACGATCCTGTTCGCAGCCATACCGGGCGTTACCACCGCACAATCCGCTGCTTTATCGAAGGCCGACATCGATCGCCTGCACAAGGAACTTTCGAACTGGGACCGCTGGGGCAAGGACGATCAACTGGGCACTTTGAATCTGATCACGCCGGAAAAACGCGTTCAAGCCGCTTCGCTTGTCCAACAGGGGAAGTCGGTGAGTCTGGCTCGCCTGGTCGAGAAGCAGACGGCCGCCGACAACGGCAGCCCGTTCCAACACAAGATGCTCTCGACCGGCAAGGGGCCGGGAAGCCAGTGGGTCACCGATCAGTTCACGGTCAACTACCACGGCATTGCCCACACGCATATGGACTCCTTATGCCACTTGATCCATGACGGCAAGCTCTACAACGGTTTCACGCAAAGCGATATCACCGAAAGCGGGGCCGGCAAGCTTGGAATTCAGACGGTGCGCACTGGTATTTTTACGCGCGCGATCCTGATGGATATTCCGAGGCTTCGAGGCGTCAAGTATCTCGACCCGGGCACACCGATCTATGTGGCGGACCTTGAGGCGTGGGAAAATCGAGCCGGCGTTCGTGTGGGCAGCGGCGACGTTGTCTTCATTCGCACCGGGAAATGGGCGCGCCGCGACGAAAAAGGGGCCTGGGACTCGGCCAAGGATGGATTGGCGGGGTTACACGCATCGTGCGTGAAATGGCTGCGCAACCGGGATATCGCGATGCTTGGAAGCGACGCCGCCAGCGATGTGGTGCCATCGGGAGTACCCGGAGTCGACCAACCGGTGCACCTGTTAATTCTGAACGCAATGGGCACGCCGATCTTCGACAACTGCGAACTGGAAGAAGTGGCGCGAGTGGCGGCCGAATTGAAACGCTGGGAGTTCCTGATCACCGCCGCGCCGCTGGCGGTCGAGGGCGGCACCGGATCGCCGTTGAATCCCATTGCGGTCTTTTGACCGGATCGACCTTTTGTTGGTATGTTAGAGCGTTGGATGGGAACTCCATCCTAGTTTTGGCCGGCGGAGTCGGCCGACGTCCCACCCACGATTTCCGCGACCGGTTAATTGCCGAACGGCGCTTGGGCATCGCTAGGAAAGCTAACTGCTCGACCGAACCGATATCGATTTATGCAAATTCCCACAAGTTCTCCACGGCTGATCCGCTGGCTGCTCTACGGCTGTGCCGTGGCGCTATGCGACTGCACCGCGGCATTGGTACTGCCCGCTGCGCTGTCCTCTCAAGGACTCCACGCCCAGGAGTCGGCGAACGCCACGCAAATCGACGCCGAACAACGGCAGAATTTTGAGAAGAAAGTCCGACCGTTGCTGGCGGAACATTGCTGGTCGTGCCATGGACAGGAGAATGCCGAGTCCGAACTACGGCTCGATTCGCTGGAAGGACTGCTGGACGGCGGGACGCGCGGGCCGGCGATTCTGCCCGGCCAGCCAGAAAAGAGCCTGATGATCACGGCGGTCAATCATGCCGACCGATTGCAGATGCCACCCAAACAGAAATTGCCGCCGGCAGAAATTGCCGTGCTTGCAAATTGGGTTCGCGACGGAGCCTATTGGCCCGACGCTCGCCCCGCCGAGCGTTCGGAGCGGGTTCGAGAAGCCGCGCCGGAAATGCTGCGCGACGAGGATCGGCAGTTCTGGGCATTCCAGCCGGTCAACCGACCGCCGTTGCCGGAAATTAGCGATCGCGGTTGGGCCTTTGGCCCCAGCGATACGTTCATTCGCTCTCGTCTGGATCAAGAACATCTGAGGCCGGTCGCCGCTGCCGATCCGGCGACCATGTTGCGGCGTGCCACTTTTGACTTGCTGGGTCTGCCGCCTGCCGCCGATGACAGGGAAGATTTCTGGAGCGATCCGCAGCTCGACCGTTTCGACCGCCTGCTTGATCGGCTGCTGGCCTCTCCCCGTTACGGTGAACGCTGGGGACGGCATTGGCTCGACGTTGCCCGCTACGGTGATTCCAACGGGCTGGACGAAAACTTGGCGTTTGCGAACGCATTTCGTTACCGCGATTACGTCGTCCGCTCTCTGAATCGCGACAAGCCGTACGATCAGTTCGTCCTCGAACAGATTGCCGGCGACCTGATCCTCGATCCGGCGGCGCCAAGCTCGGATCCGCTCGATCCGCTGATTGCCACCGGATTTCTGGCCCTGGGCGCGAAAATGCTGGCCGAGGATGACCCGCTAAAAATGCAGATGGACATTGTCGACGAACAGCTCGATACGCTCGGCAAGGCGTTTATGGGGCTGACTCTGGGGTGTGCTCGATGCCACGACCATAAGTACGATCCCTTGTCAATGAGCGACTACTACGCGCTGGCCGGGATCTTCAAGAGTACCAAGACGATGGAGAACTTCTCGGTCGTCGCCAAGTGGCAGGAACGGCCTCTGGGGACGCCGGATCAGATCGCGCAGCGGTCGCAGATTCAGGCGACGATCGATGCGCAGCAGAAGCAGGTCAACCAGCAGATCGCGGCGCTGAACCAGGAACTTCTGGCCCATGTTCGCGCCCGTTCCCGCGAATACCTGTTGGCCGCGGCGGCGCAAATCTGGCAGGAACGCACGCAACGTTCGATCGGAACCGCACTCGGAATCGCCGCGGCCACGGGACAAGTCGCGCCCGTCACCGATCCCGAGGCCGGATCGGTACCAAGTCCCCAGGTGCTCGAGGCCGAAAACTATCAACGAGGAAACGCTCTCAAGCATTTTAACGGCTACGGCGAGGGGATCGGCGTCATTCTCAGTAATGGCAATGGCGGCTGGCATGCCGAATACGACCTGTCGGTAACCGACGCCGGCTGGTACCAACTCGAAGTGCGCTACGCCGCGGCTGCCAGTCGCCCGACAGAACTTTCGATCAACGGCAAGCTGGTACGCTCGGATGCGCTCCGTGAAGTGACCGGCTCGTGGTACCCGGATACGCAGAAGTGGCATGTGGAGCGAGTGGTTGAGTTAAAGAGCGGGGTCAACGTGATTCGGTTGTCGCGGTTCGAGCCGTTGCCCCATATCGACAAGATCCTGGTGGCCAGGGTCGATCCGGCACTGGACGTCGCTGCGCTGTTCGCGGCGGAAAATCCGACGGATTCTTCCCCCGTCCGGGCGGATTCCTACGAACTCAAGGCCCCTTTCGTGGACCAGTGGAGGCAACGGCTGGAGCGCGCCGAAGCGGAAGCCGACGGTCCCCTGAAGGAATGGCGCGCATGGATGGTCGCTTCCAAGGGTCCGGAATTCCGCCCGAGCCTTGCGTCGGCGCAGGCGCTGGCGGCGCTGGCGACCCAAACCGGTCAGCGGCTGGCCGCGGCGGAACAACAATGGCAACAATTGTTGAAAACTCGGGCGTCGGCCCAAGCCGAACCGCCGAACGAATTACCGGACGCGGACGCCGAATCATTCCGCAAGTTGCTCTACGAGAGCATGCCGGGTGCTCCGCTGGCGATTCCGTCGAACGTTGAGGAACACTATGCACCTTCGACGAAGGACGCGCTCCGCCGCAATCGCGACGAGCTGCAGCAACTTCGTCAATCGCTGCCCATTCTCCCCGAGACCATGGCGGTCGGGGAGGGAACACTGGAGGACCTGCCGATCCACCTGCGTGGGAATCACACGTCGTTGGGCAAGGAACGGGTCCCGCGTCGTTTTCCCCGCATCCTCGATACCGAACCACCCGCACCATTAACGGCCAGTCAAAGTGGCCGCCTTGATCTGGCACGTTGGCTGACGCGCGGCGACCATCCGCTGACCAGCCGGGTGATTGTGAACCGTATCTGGATCGGTCATTTCGGCGATGGTCTGGTGCGATCCGCGGACAACTTCGGACGTCTTGGAGATCGGCCGTCGCATCCTGAATTGCTGGACTGGCTCGCCCGGCGACTGCTCGATCGCGGCTGGTCTTTGAAATCGCTGCACCGCGAATTGATGCAAACGGCGACTTACCAATTGAGCGCCGAGAACCACGACGCGGCACAGCTCGCGGACCCCGACAATCGGCTGCAGTGGCGTCATCCGCGCCGCCGGCTGGAGGCGGAGGCGATTCGCGACTCGATCCTGGCCGTCGCCGACGGGCTCGACCTGCGCATGGAAGGCTCTTTGCTGCCGATCGCCAATCGGGCTTACGTCACCAGCACCGCCAACGTCAATCCGCAGATTTACGATTCGCCGCGGCGAACGATCTATCTGCCGGTGGTGCGCAGCGCCTTGTACGAGGTCTTGCAGGCTTTTGACTTCGCGGAGCCAAGTGTTCTGAACGGGAAACGTGACGCGACCACGGTGGCGCCGCAAGCGCTGTTCATGCTCAACAGCACCCTGGTGGCCCAGCAAGCGCGGGCGATCGCCACGCAGCTGATGCGGCAGCCCATGCAGGAAGAAGGCGCCCGTATCGAGTGGCTCTACCAGAAGGTGCTCGGCAGGCCGCCGCGGGAAGGCGAACGGGCCGCCGGTACGCAGTTCCTCCAGACCTACGCGTCGCATCTGGAACGTTCGGAGCCGAATTTATCGAGCGACGATCGGTGGCTGCGAGTCTGGCAGGCGGTCTGCCGTTCCTTGATCGCCTCCAACGAATTCGTCTACGTCGATTAACGGGAGAGTAAGGCCATGGAACAGGAACACGCGGTCAAGGCGCACGCCTGCCACCGATTCGAACCGGTGCATTCACGGCGTGCAATGCTGCGGACCTCGGCCTGCGGCCTGGGAATGCTGGCGCTGGCAGATCTGCTGGCAGGCGATTCGCGTTGCCAATCGGCCGAGGCACAAGCGGCCAGCAATCCCTTGGCTCCGCGCCCGTCTCATTTTGCCGCGCGTGCACAAAACGTCATATTTTTGTTCATGCATGGAGGCCCTTCGCAGGTCGACACTTTTGATTACAAACCGCTGCTGGAACGGGATCATGGCAAGCCGTTGCCGTTCAGCAAGCCACGGGTGTTCTCGTCCGCTACGGGCAATTTGTTGAAGTCTCCCTGGGCATTCCGGCAGTATGGCCAGAGCGGAGCCTGGGTAAGCGATCTCTTTCCGCACCTGGCGCGGCATGTCGATGACCTGTGTATCATCAATTCGATGTGGGGCTCGAACTCGCGTCACGGCGGCGCGCTGCTGGAGCTGCATACGGGCAGCGACACGTTTGTGCGGCCCAGTATCGGTTCCTGGATCACCTATGGCCTGGGCACCGAGAATGCCAACCTCCCGGGGTTCATCACGATCTGCCCGACGCTCACGCACGGCGGCGTCAACGCCTACAGTTCCGCGTTTCTTCCCGCGGTGTACCATGGCACGCCGCTGGGAAACGCCAGCATTCCGTCGGATCAGGCCAAGATCCCGTTCATCGACAACGCGGACAAGCTGCCTCTCGACCTGCAATCGCTGGAATTGCAGCTGATCCAGCAATGGAATGCCGAGCACCAGCAGACGCGCGGTCCGGATCCGGCTCTGGAAGGGCGGATCAATTCGTTTGAGCTTGCGTTCCGCATGCAGACGACCGCGCCCGAACTGCAGGAAATCCACGACGAGACCGCCGACACGCAGAGGGCTTATGGTCTGGATAATCCGGCGACCCGCAACTTCGGTCGCCAGTGCCTGATGGCGCGACGTTTTGTCGAGCGGGGCGTACGTTTCGTGCAGTGCAGTCACAGTTACAAATGGGACCAGCATGGAGGATTGAAAGCCGATCATGGCCGTAATGCGGTGGAAGTCGATCAGCCGATTGCCGCCTTGCTGGCCGATCTGAAACAGCGCGGACTGTTGGAAAAAACGCTGGTGTTGTGGGGCGGCGAATTTGGCAGGACACCGGTGGCCCAGGGCGACGACGGGCGCGATCACAATCCACAGGGTTACACCATGTGGCTGGCCGGCGGAGGTGTCAAAGCGGGAATCCGGCACGGTTCCACCGATGACTACGGTTACTACTCGGTCCAGGACAAAGTCCACTTGCACGATCTGCACGCCACGATTTTGCACCTGCTGGGACTGGACCACAAACGACTGACTTATAAGTACGCGGGCCGTGATTTCCGCCTTACCGACGTGCATGGCGAGGTGGTTCACGAAATCCTCGCGGCCTCGTGACCCGCGAATCTCCGCGAACGGCTGATCTTGACAGGACACGCCGCACGGTCGAAACTGCAGTAGCCGAGCGTGGGACGGCTTGTGATTCGACGGCTATACCAACAGATTTCACAAGGAGAACTTTCGAATGAGAGCGCGGATCACGCTGCAACTTCAGATTCTCATCGGATTCGGATTCGTCATCGGGTTCCTCAGGCCGCTCGCTGCGCAACCGCAGTCGGCCGAAGAAGAGCCGATTCCAAAAATTGCGGTGCTGCGCGCCGTTGCGGACTCGGAATCGAACGCCATTGTGATCGCCGATGGCGGGGACGGCGCCGGCCTGCAGTTCACTTTTTCGACACCGATCGGAGCGGGACCGATGTTCTTTGGTGGCGGCGCGGGCGGACTGCCGCCGGTGCCGGCCGACGAGTTAGGGATGTTGGCGATGGACCAGTTCCAGTCGGAATTGGAACTCGTCGACCGTCAGAAAGAGCAGATTGCCCAGTTGCGGCAAGATCTCAACGAGCGTCGTCGCAAGGTGATGGGTGATATGAAGAACATCGAACCGCGAAAGGTCGCGTCCCAGTTTCGGGAACTGGAATCGACCTTGCAGCTGGAAACCAAAACACGGCTGGCGGAAATCTTGTTGCCGCATCAGGTCGATCGCTTGAAACAGCTGCGGGTTCAAATGCAGGTCCGTAATCGCGGGCTGAGTGCCTTGACGGGACCGGATCTTTCCGATGCACTGGGCCTGAGCGACGATCAGAAGTCCAAGCTGGCGGAAAAGCAGGCGGAAGCTCAAAAGCAGTTGCGGGAGAAAATCGAGGAGCTGCGGAAGCAATTGCAACAGGAGGTGATCCAGGAGGTACTGACCCCAGTCCAGCGGGACAAATTGTCGAAATTGACCGGTTCCGAATTCAAGCTGAAGCCGGTCGAAGCGCCGGCCGCGCGTTCAGCGCCGGACAACGTCCGTACCATCAAGCGGGCGCAATGATGATTGGCTCAATGACGATTGACGCTGTTCGGTGATCTCGATCGCTTTGAGCAGCCCCTGGGCTTTGTTGAGCGTTTCCTGGTACTCGGTGTCCGGGTCGCTGTCGGCGACGATTCCAGCGCCGGCCTGGACGTAAGCCGTTTCGCCTTGTACGACCAGGGTGCGCAGCGCGATGCAGGTGTCCATGTTGCCGCTGTAGTCGAGGTAACCGACGGCACCCGCGTACGGTCCGCGGCGGTGTGGTTCGAGCTCATCGATGATTTGCATCGCCCGGACCTTCGGCGCTCCGCTGACGGTCCCTGCCGGCAGGCTGGCGCGTAAGGCGTCGAATGCATTTTTTCCGTCGGCCAGTTCGCCAGTGACATTCGACGTGATGTGCATGACGTGGCTGTACCGCTCGATGACCATCACGTCGTCGATACGCACGGAGCCGAAACGGGCAACTCGACCGACGTCATTCCTGCCCAGATCGACCAGCATCACATGTTCCGCCCGTTCCTTCGGGTCGGCCAGCAGTTCCGCCGCCAGCCGCCGATCCTCCTCGTCATTGGCGCCGCGGCGGCGCGTTCCGGCGAGCGGCCGCAAAGTGATCTGGCGGTCGACGACACGGCACATGATTTCCGGTGAACTGCCGACGAGTGTCACGTCGGGCGTCCGCAGGAAGAACATGAACGGGCTGGGGTTGACGACGCGCAAAGTGCGATAGATTTCGAACGGATCGCAGTGGATCGTCAGTTTCCAGCGCTGGCTGATCACGACCTGAAAAATGTCGCCGGCTCGGATGTACTCCACGCAGCGGCGCACCGCATCCTGATACTGGCCCGGCTGGAAATTGGACGAATAGGTTCGACTCAACCCGCCGCCCGTGACAATGTCGGCGGTGGGAAGATCGACCGGCGAGGTCAACTGTTCCACAAGTTTGTCGACGCGAGTGGCTGCGTCATCGTAGGCCTGATCGGGGTCGATCGACGGATCAACTCGTGCCAGCGCCACCACGAACATCGTCTTGCTGACGTTGTCGAAGATCACCATGCGATCGTAAAACGCGAACGACAGATCGGGAAGTCCGCGGTCGTCCGCCGGCGCATTGGGCAGGTTTTCCACGTACCGAACGACGTCGTAACCAGCATATCCGACGGCACCGCCGCAGAACGGCGGCAGTTCCGGCAGATGGACGGCGCGAAACGCCTGGACGCGCCGCCGCAATTCCTCGATCGGGTCGTCGGCATCGAATTCCTGAACTTCTTTCGGCGATTTCACGGTCACCCGTTGTCGCCGCGCGGAGATTTCCAGGAACGGATCGGAGGCCAGGAAGCTGTAGCGGCCGACTTTCTCGCCGCCAATCACACTTTCGAACAGGCAGATCGTTCTCCCTTGCTGGTCGATCCGCTTCAGCGCCGTTACCGGCGTCAGCGAGTCGCTCATCAGGCGCCGGTAGACCGGCACGAGTTGGTAGTGCGCGGCGAGTTGTCGAAATCGGTCACGATCCGGTACCAGCATCGAGGTCCCCTTTTCCAACCAAGGTTAGCGGGCCGCCGCTTACCTTGACACCCCCCGGCACACTGCTAGAATCCTAGCGTCATTCTAAGTAGCGTAAACAAAACGAGTTGCACCGGCCGATGAAGTGCCAGCACTGCGAAAAACCGGCGACATTTCACATCACCGAACTCACCGGTCCGGAACCGGTCGAATACCACCTCTGTGAGGACCATGCGACGAAGTATCTGCATGCGTCCGAGAACGCGGAGGTTCCCTCACCGACGTTGGCGGGAGTCTTGGCCAAACAGTTGAAAATCGGGCAGACGGCGGAGGAACTTGCCCGGTTGGACAAGAAGGCCTGCCCGATCTGCGGCATCACCTTCTACGAGTTCCGTCACCAGGGACGCCTGGGCTGCCCGCACGACTATGTTTGTTTCGAGCAGGAACTCGAACCGCTGCTGGTGAGTATCCATGGCGAGAAGCGGCATGTTGGAAAGCAGCCGCTGGTCGGACAGCAGAACACGGCCGACCAGACCGAACTGATCCGGCTGCGTCGCGAGATGCAGGATGCGGTCGATCGCGAGGATTACGAAAAGGCGTCGCAGCTCCGTGATCGCATACGCCAGGCGGAACAGAAACAGAAACGTGGTGGAGCGGCTTGATTGGCGGGGATCCGGGTGGAGGGATTCGAGGAGGAGAATGTGATACTGGACGAGCTCGTTCGCCGCGCTCCGGAATGGTTGAGGGGAGTCGGACCCGAGTCGGATATCGTGGTAAGCACCCGGGTTCGTTTAGCGCGGAACCTCGCGGAATTCCCGTTCATTCGCAGGTGCAACGAGGCGGACCGTACCGCCATTGAAAAAACGGTGCGGGATCGGATTCGCGAGATTGCAGCCTGGACCGACCTGTTGTACCTCGACCTCATTTCGCTCTCCCCGATCGACCGGCAGTTTCTCGTGGAGCGGCAGCTGATCAGCCGTGAGATCGCCGATGCGACCGGCGCGCGAGCCGTGGCGATCGAACCGCAGGAAACGTTCAGCGTGATGATCAATGAAGAAGATCATCTGCGGATCCAGGTCATGCACAGCGGCCTCGACTTGAACGCGGCCTGGGCGCAGATCAACGGCATCGACGACTTGCTGGAGGAACGGCTCAATTTTGCATTTCACGAACGGTTCGGATACCTCACCGCCTGCCCAACCAACGTCGGAACCGGGTTGCGCGTGAGCGTGATGCTGCACCTGCCCGCGTTGGTCATTACGCACCAGATCGAAAAAGTCTTCCGCGGTCTGCAGAAAATCAGCCTTGCGGTTCGCGGACTGTATGGCGAAGGGTCGCAGGCGATGGGCGATTTTTACCAGATCAGCAATCAGATTACGCTGGGCCGTTCCGAGTCCCAATTGCTCGAGGAAGTCGGCGACGTCGTACCGGCGATCATCGACTATGAACGTAAAGCCCGCGAGTTCTTGCTGAAAGAAAGCCCAAAGGACCTGCACGACCGGGTCAGTCGCGCCTCGGGAATCCTCCGCACCGCGCAAACGATCAGCAGTGAGGAGACGATGTTGCTGCTGTCGAGCGTGCGGATGGGTGTCAACCTCGGGCTGCTCAAGGACCTCCCGATCGCCACCATCAATCAGCTGTTCATCCATACGCAGCCAGGACACCTGCAAAAACTCTGCAGCTCGGAACTGGATACGTCGGAACGCAACGTGGAACGAGCGCGCTACCTGCAGGAACATCTCCGCAACGACTCGGAACCGCCACGCACCTGACCGGGCTCCCGGCCCCTCGCGCGCTTATCCGGCCGAATCAGGGCCGGGTATCTTCTGCCGCAACGCCGGCAAGATCTCCGCGGGAATGAACTGCAGCAGCATGGCGTCATTGGCCAGCGGAGCGATCTGTTTCAAAAGCGAACTTGAAACATGCGCGAATTCCTCGTCGGCCATGAGAAATACGGTTTCGATGCCCGGGTCGAGCCGCCGATTGGCCATCTGCATCGTGAATTCCGCCGCGATATCGGTCAGCGGGCGCACGCCGCGAATCATGACCCGCGCCCCGCATTGCCGGACGAAATTCACCGCCAACCCACCGAACGTGCGCACCTCGACGTTCCCGAACCGCTGGGTTGCTCGCGAAACGAGTTCCACCCGTTCCTGCAGCTGGAAAAGTTCCAACTTCTCGACGTTGATGCCGATGCCGACAATCAGGCGGTCGACAAGCCGGCTGCTGCGACTGATGACGTTCATGTGTCCCAGCGTGATCGGGTCGAAGGAGCCGGTATAGACCGCGACTCGCGAATCGGAATTCGTCATGGGGTGCTCGGAGGGGAATTAGGGGTGTTGAACTCGGACGGAGTGGAATTCGCGAACGGAGACCTGGCGCTGCCCGCCCGTGCGGCGACCAGATCCTCAAAAGCGGACAGGATCTGATCGCCGGTGTAACCCTGGGCTCCCAGTTCAAATGCGGCCGCAACCGGCTTATCGAGTAATACGATCAAACCGTAGATCAACAGCCCCACCGAGATTGGGATGCAGTACAGGGTCAGTGAAGTTGTCAGACCAAATACCAGTGAGGAGATTCCCACGACGCGATTACGAAATCGGAACAAACGAAATCCGGCGTAAATCCGCAGCAAAGATACGGCCATGATCACCCCGCCCACCGCCAGATAGACGCCACCGACGATATGAACAAAGACCTTGGGGTCGGGCGAATTGGGCCGCGGGGGCTGCTGATTCTGATCGAAGGCCGCGAACATCGTCGGAAACGCGAACGACAAGACGACGAAGATGGCCGCCAGGAATAACTCCAGTCCGCCGCTCACAATCATCAGAATCGCAAGCACGCGCACGTGTCCGACCAGACCTTTGTTGTTTACAGCCAGCTTGATCGCCGGCAAGGTTCCTGGATCAAGATCGGCCGGCGTCGTGTAGGGGCTGCTCATTGGTTTGACCTGTCTGCGGCGACGCTTCCACGGCGTCCATCGGTCAACGAAGTCCCAGGTCGCCAATCGCCCATGTCAAAGTTATGCCGTACGCAGCGCCGAAATCAACTGGTCCAGGTCCGATTCGTCGTTGTAGGCGTGCGGGCTGATACGCAAGGCCCCCTGCCGGTAACTCAGCGCCACCCCGGCGGCGAGACAGTGGCGACGGACTTCTAACGGGGCTCGATTCGGCATTTGAAACGAAACAATTCCCGACCGATGCGCTCCGATGCGCGGGGAGGTCACGATCGCGCCGACGGATCGGAGCCGTTCACAGGCCTGGTCGGAGATCTCCAGCACTCTGTCGGCAATTCTCGAGTGGCGACTTCCCAGACCAAATCGCTCCAGTAATTGCAGGCTTGTCCCTAAAGCCAGGAAACCGGGCATATTGTGCGAGCCACCCTCGAAGCGGCTTGCGCTGTCGGCCCATTCGAGTTCAATTCGCGAGAAATCGAAGCGATGCTTGACGCTGTGCCAACCCACCCCAAGCGGCCGCAGCCGTTCCAGGTGCTGCTCACGGATATACAGCAGTCCCGCGCCTTCGGGCCCCAGCAGCCATTTGTGGCCGTCGGCCACGGCAAAATCCACGCCCGTGGAACGCACATCAAGAGGAAACACGCCCCAGCCCTGGATCGCATCGAGGACGACCTGGATCCGCCTTGCGTGGGCGTCGGCAATCAGTTCCTCCAGATCGATACGCCAGCCGGTGGCGAATCCCACCCAACTGATCGCCAGCAGGCGGGTGTTCGAATCGCAGGCGTCCCATAACGCTGCCGGGTCCACCGCCCCGGAGGTCGGCACGACGCGGGCTTCCACGCCCCGAGACGCAAGGTTAAGCCAGGGATACTGATTTGATGGGAATTCATTGCCTAGAACAACGACGTTCTCGCCCTCTTGCCAGGGGTAACCTTCCGCAATCAGATTGAGACCGGTGGTAGTATTCGCGACCAGGGCGATCTCGGATTCGTTTGCGGCGATCAAACGGGCAGCGGTTCGCCGCACCTCGCCCAGGTGCTCACTCCATTGGGGCCAGACCGTGTCGCCGTGCTCGGACGATTCGACCGCCCAGTCGATCAGCGTCTGTCGGGTTGGTTCCGGCAGGGGGCAGACGGCGGCATGGTCCAGATAGGCCCAGCGCCGGGTCACCGGCATCAGGTTCCGAAGTTCATTCCAGGAAATAGCTGACAATTTCGAGTTTGAGGCTCGAATTCTCCGACAAAACCGATTAATCTATGCCGACTCTTCCGGATCTGAGGCGCTCGCCCCGCTCCGGGGTGACATCCAGATTCTTCGAATTATACTAGCTGGGTAATTCGATTTGATATGGTCGGATTGTATTGCAACTTTGAGGATGCAACCTAATGCCCAAGGGCTTATGCGTGACGGGGATGGTAATCGCCATCCTCATCTTATTGCTTTTCATGCTGGATCTGGTGCTCCCAGTTTCCTGGGCACCGTTCAAGGGGGCGAGCGTGTTAATGGACATTTCGTTCGTAATATGTGCCGGCGGCCTGGGGTACCTCAGCTGGTCGACTTTTCGCGAGCAGAAGTAGCGATCAGGCGGCGGGACGCAGGATCGAGTGGAATCTTCTTCGCTCGAACTCCGATAACCGCATTTCTTTGAAGCCTCGGACTGTCAGCGTTTCTACGTGCCCCACCTGCCGAAGTTCGACGACCCGGTCAAGAAATCTTCCAATCGCGTGGATCGACCGGCCTTTACGTCGAGCAATCTGGGCGGCATCCAGGGTCAGGTGCATTTCTTCGGTTCGCGTGCTGATTTCTCGCAGCATTCGCAACGCCCTCCGCGTACCGTGGCTCCCGTCCCACCAGCGAAGGATGGGCAATCGCAGCGACGATGTCACGCCGACGAGGCCCGAGTAAACCAGCGTTGCGGACGGCGATGAAACTGCGTCGCCGCCGGCATGCCGGACAATGGCATCGACGCCGGCCGCCGCCAGCAGATCGAGATTTCCGCCGAATTCCGGCTGTCGGACGACCAGGGTCGAACAAGGAATGCCGACGCACTTGGCTCGCTCCATACGCCGTCGAAGCTCCCGCGAAAATCGCTCTCGCCCCGCTCCCGTGCCGATCCAGCTGCGATCACCAAGGATGGCAATTTCGTTGTCGGGGTGCGCCGAACGAATCAAACTCGACGCCGACGAAACGGCCGGATCAGCCACCGACCAGGTAGCCACGATCTGGCGCGTGCGGAATTGTTCGATCAGCCGGGCAACTACCTTGTCAAACTGGGATTCCAGTCCATGCCCCTGATGATCGAGCGAGAATTCCAGTTCGACCGTAACCGTCAGCAATCCCCCCGTTCTCCCTTTGCCCGTTTTACGCATGTTGGTCCTCCCTTGACCTGCGAATTCCGCCCTCCGCGACTAAAATATCTATCGGTTCCCACCGGCCCGCAGATTGTCCCGATCGGCCTCGGTCACGCTAACCCGAAATTCCGGCACGGCTTGCCAGGGACTGTCTGTAGCGACGGCAATCCGCGACGCCGATTCGGTCCTGTCGCGGAGGCGACAGGACTACACCAGCGGAAGTTGTGGGACGCTTTCATGCGACCTGAAAGGTCGTTGTTGTGCGTCTACAGCGAAGCGGACGAACCAGCCAACCAAGTCACGTTTCTGCCCCTCCGTTGACCTGCGAAACGGCCCGACATCGGTGCACCACCACATAAGCCGCCATTGAACCCGGCCGATGTAGTCACAGTGATGACGCAGCTGCAGAGTTGTCTGCCACCGCCAGCAATCAACCGAAATGCTAACTCGCAGAGGTTTGTCCAACCTCGGGCAGTTTGATCCGCAACGAAATACGGGCGGTCGATTTAACCCTCGGCAGATTTTTGCCAGCAGGGGATGTGACTGTATCTTTTGGCCGAAGGCCTTTCCTCACCGTAGCCTGGGGCAACGCCGGGCAACGCACCGGGAATAGAATGCAGACACCGCAGTTTGGCCGAAGGCCATATTCACCCAAAACCCCAAGGTTTACCTCACGAAACGATTGATCCATGCTCCAATCCCTGACGAGGCTTTACCCATTTGGTTTTCAGCACAAAGGCCCACCAACGATGCGCGCGGGGACAGGGCCTGGAAAGGCACCCATCCCCGGGAGTTGGCCAGCGTCGGTCCCCGTGACTTTTATCGGCCAGTGCTGAATGGCGTTATTCGGTCTGTGCCCATAAAATCCTGCGAGGGGTTACTCTCGTGCGGGTTCGCCGCCGTCGAAAATCAGTGCGACCCACCACGATTCGTGTCGTTACTCGTTTCCCGAAAAATCGTTTGCGTGCAATAATAAGCAGCGACTAAGGGTTCCACGTAGGCAGATGCATTGGGAGACCTGAGTTGACCAGATCGTCAGATGAACCGGTGAAATCACGTGCGACCGACGAGTTGACGGGCCACTCGGACCCAGCGGCAGGCAGCGACGATCGGCAAATGGACGACGATTGGGAAGATCTCGAGATCAATCCCACCTGGCGTTCCCGCGCCGTCATGCAGGCGATGGGTGGCTGGTTCTTGTCGATGATCACTCACGCGGCGGCGATCGTGGTGCTGGCGCTGGTCGTCAATCCGGAACCGATCCGCGTGGTACTGCGGGAACTGGTTGCCGACCCGCTTCCCGAACGCGACGAAGATATCCTCAAAATCGACCTGGATGACCAACTCCTGCCGTCGCAGGAACTCGCCGAAGCTGCGTCCGCGGCCGTGGAGGGCGACGTCGGCCCAGCCAACTCCGCAGTGGTCGGTGGTCCGGCGGGAATCGGCGGGGTTTCCGCTCCGCGCATGGACGCCGCGGTGCTCGACCAGCTTGCCGACGAGGGCCTCTCCGTGGACAGCCCGACATTCGACGTTCTCCCCGGTCGCAGGTTGATCGTCGCCGTCCCCGACTCGGCGCTGGGCGACCCCCGCGCGATCGTCAAAGACTACCAACAGGCGATGGATTTGATCACGCAGGAAATTCTCAACATGCTCTACCAGAGCAAAGTCCTGGTGATCTGGTGCTTCGATCAATCCGAGAGCATGAAGGATGATCAACAGGAGATCCGCCAGCGCATCGATCGCGTTTACGTCGAATTGGGCATTGAGGACGGCACGCGCGGCGACGCCTTGGATACGGCGGTCACCAGCTTCGGCCAATCGTTTGCCGTTCATACCCGGCGGCCGACGCACAGCCCTCGCGAAATTCGTCAAGCGATCGACGCGGTTCCTGTCGACCCGACCGGCAAGGAGATGATGTGCGATGCGGTGGGACTTTCGATTGCCCAGTTCCGTGATTCCGCTCGCCGCACCGACCGCCAGATGGCACTGATCCTGGTGACGGATGAAAGCGGGGATCCGGAGTCGAACCAGTCCCGGCTGGAAGCGGCGATTTCCGAGGCGAAAGCCGCCCGATGCCGTATCTACGTGCTGGGCCGGGAAGCCGTCTTTGGATACCCCTACGCGCACATGCGATGGCTGCACCCCCAGACCGCTGTCACCCACTGGCTGCAAATCGACCGTGGTCCGGAAACCGCGACGGCCGAACAGCTGCAAACCGACGGGTTCCACCGTCGCTACGACGCCCATCCCAGCGGATTTGGCTCGTACGAACAGACCCGTCTTGCCCGACAAACCGGCGGGATCTTCTTTATGCTTCCCAGCCTGGAAGTGAATTTGATCGGTGGGGAAAAGCGGCATTATGAACTCGATCAAATGCGTCCCTACCTTCCCGACCTGCGGGCGCGGGACGAGGTCATGCGCGATATCGCGAAGTCGCCGCTCCGCGCGGGCCTCACCCGCGTCATTTATGACCTGAACCCTTACGTACCGGAGGTCGCCAAGATCATTGAAATGCGGGTCGCTTTCGCACCCCAGCCTGACAATTTTGTGCAGCAGGCGCGGCTGGAAATGGCGAAAGCGATTACCTACCTCGCCTACCTTGGCAACGTGGAAGAGGGGCTGAAGAAAATGGCGCCGGATCGACGCCGTGAGATCGCGCGTCGCTGGGAAGCCAACTACGACCTTTTCACCGCCCAGGTCATCGCCTATCAGGCCCGCATGTTCGAGTACGGCGCCTACCTGGAGTGGTTCCTGAACCATCCCAAACAGGTTCCGCTGACGAAGCCACCCAATCTGTTCCTCTCCCACTGGCAGGTCCGTACGCGGTCCGAGATTCTGGTGCCGGAGAAGAGCCGACCCTATATCGAACGGGCGACGGAATTGTTCCAGGCGGTCATTCGCGATCACCCTGGAACGCCGTGGGCCGCGCGGGCTGAGATTGAACTGGCACGTGGATTTGGTGTAGAACTGGTGGAGGTTTACGATGCGCCTCGCCCGCCCTTGCCGCCCGGTGTCGTTCCGATTCCGATTCCCAACTTGTAAATGGAGTTTGAAATGGGCCTGATTCAATCCCGTCGGGATTGCCTGCGTGCCGGCCTTGCTTTAGCCAGCGGTGGCTGGATCGCGGGTGCCGGGAATCGCATCGCGCGGGGAGGGAGACGGGATCCCAATTGGGAAATCGCGATTGACCGCGGACTGAAGTGGGTGGCGCGTACCCAGTCGCAACTGGGGCACTGGACCGCGCAAAACTACCCCACCGCGATGACCGCCCTGGCCGGCACCGCGCTCACCTGCTCCGGCTCGACCACCACCCAGGGTCCATTCGCCAAGAACATTCGCAAGTCGGTCGACTATCTAATGACCAAGGTGCGCGGTAACGGCCTGATCGGTGATCCGGGCTCGGATCACCAATATACCTACGGCCACGGCTTTTCCATGTTGTTCCTTTCGCAGGTGCTTGGTGAAGAGGAGGACGAGGATCGTCGCAAAGAACTGGTGGAGGTGCTGACCAAAGCCGTGGAATTCAGCGCTCGCGCCCAGACCGCCTCGGGTGGCTGGGGCTACATGAGCGCGAAAGATGGAAACAACTTTGATGAAGGCTCCACTACCATCACACAGGTTCAAGGACTGCGCGGCTGCCGTAACGCTGGAATTCCGGTACCGTCGGAGATCATTGAAAAGGCGAAGGAGTATATCTACTCCTGCAAGAACTCGGATGGCGGAATCTCGTACAGCTCCCGCAATCGAGGAACGTCGCGGCCCGCAATTACTGCCGCGGCTCTGGCGGCCCTTTACAACGCCGGAGACCATGACAGCAAGCATGTGCCCGACATGCTGAAATACTCGCGGCAGTCGTTGCACAACATCACCGACCAGGCCGCCGCCTTCGGACATTGGCATTACACCTACCTGTATTACTCGCAAGTCATCTATCGCCAGGGGCCGTCCGAATGGGAGCCCTTTCGCGACAAGCTTTACAGCAGAATCGTCAGCGAACAGAAACCGGACGGGAACTGGGGTGAACAACAGATCGGCCCGATCTATATCGCCTCCTGCAACTTGATCATGTTGCAGCTCGACAAGGGCTTCCTGCCGATCTATCAGCGCTGATCGGCGCTATCGAAGCCCGACATTCCAGGCATGTCCCGCATCCAACCCGTTTCTCGGACTCCCCAAACACAAGTTTCTGTCGGCACGACACCGAACGGCTAGCGCGATTATCACCGAGGGACCAACTGTTGCACGCGCGTGGTTTGCTGACGAATTTCGTCGCGATCCAGCGACAGCCAATGGTATTGGCCTGCGTTCCAGTCGGCCATCTGGTCCGAATAGTGGGCATCCCCGACGTTTCCTGATTGACTTTGGCCGTCGATGGCCAGCAGCCTGGGCGTCGCGAGATCCGCGATCATGCGGTAGCCGGCACCGGTTGTTGCCAGCCAATCCGGTCCGCTGCCGGTATTGCACACGGTGAGCATATCGCCTCGTACCGGCCCTCCGCCGTGATTCAACAGCGTGCCCAGGTCGCCGCGCATTGCGAGCCAATGGACAAGCGGACATCGATGGAGCCGCCCCCAGGCCGGCAGCTCAACGCCGAAGCGGTCGTGCAGGTAATTCACGGCCCGCGCAAAGGCGGCTCGAATGGCCGGCACCCTCGTCCCTTCGGGAAACCATTGGTGGGGATCGGCCGCCAGCAGGCGTCCCGCGACGACGTCGACCTGGCGGGCAAGCAACTCCGCCGCGGCGCCGGAGAAATGGACTTCGGTGGCCGCCTGCGTCCAGTACGTAAAGAACACGTTGAACAAGGCAGGCCCGGGATGATCCGCTTCCACGCGGCCGTCCCAGTCCCGCAGAATCGCCAACGCCGCCCGCTCGCGAGAATCGCTGGCACCGTCCAGCACCGCCAACAAAGGCTCACGGCACGCGATCCAGCGGAGTGTCAGCGAGTCGTACTGCATATCACGGCAGTCGGCGATGGTGAATCGATCGGCCGGGTTGCGCGCCGCACGCTGCAGGCGTTCTTCGATCATGCCGCGAATTCTCTCCGCCCGGTAGCCGCTGATCCAGGTGCCGAATAGCGGGTAAGGGTAGTCGTTCGCGGCCAGTCGATTGTTGGCGCTCGCATACCATCCCCGTGGATGGTTCACGGAATGCGGCAACATTTCAAACGGAAGTAACCCTTGCCATTGCTGTCCTGGGTCCCAACCGGCGCGGTAACCACGTTCCGACGTTGCCCTCAACGGAATCCGTCCCGCGCACTGAACGGCGATATTTCCGTCGACATCCGCGATCACAAGGTTAAACGTCGGCACGTGCCACGGTCGCAACGCCTCGCGAAACTGCGCGACACTCCCCGCCCGGTCCATCTGCAGCTGGGCTGTCAGCCAGCCACCGTGATGGGCGCCGAGCCACTTCAGTGCGACGGGTCCGGTTCGGTCTCCCGGAGGCGGCAGGATTTCGTCGACAATCGGCCCGTTGCGCGAAAATCGCACGTCGCGCACCACCGCCGCTTCACCGCGAACGTCGATCGTCTCGCGAATCACACGCGCTGGCTCCCAGGTCCCGGCATACTCAAAACAGCCAAGGTGATTCGGATCCTCGTGTTCCTGGTAAAGGTCACGCTGGGAACAAATGTTGTTCGTGGCACCCCAGGCAACGCGACGGTTCCGGCCGAACAGCACGGCCGGCATGCCAACGTACGCGATTCCAGCGACGTCGAATTCCCCGCCACAAAGATGAACCTCGTACCAGCAGGATACTGCCTCGAGCGCGATATGCGGGTCACTCGCGAGCAGCGGCAAGCCCGCTTGGCAATGCCGCCCCCCGATCACCCAGTTGTTGCTCCCGCTGCCGTCGGGATCTCCCACCGCCTGTCCGACAGTTTCGAAAGGCAGCGGCGGGTGGCCTTCGCCCCATCGCGGGCCCTGGAAACGCCGCTTCAACTCCTGGTACGCATCCGCAGGTACTACCGCTTCGTCATCCGCTTCGCCGACCAGA
Source organism: Planctomycetota bacterium (assembly GCA_016872775.1). Lineage (GTDB taxonomy): Bacteria > Planctomycetota > Planctomycetia > Pirellulales > Pirellulaceae > VGZA01. Next base: position 65,189 of record VGZA01000013.1, read on the forward strand.
AATTCCTGATACAGCATTCCGTCGCCCAGCACGCGTCGCGCCAGTTCCGGCATGACGATCACCGGGAACCGGCCGGTCAGGTACCAGCGAAATTCATTTTCGATCGCCAGGCAATCGACGGGCTCCCAAGGCCTTGGCGAATAATCGAGCAGTGCGAACTCGATCGGAAGTTGCTCCGGGGGACAACTTCCAAGCCAGGCATTCACGCCCTGGGAAAAAGCCGTCAAGAGTTCCTGCGTCTCCGGCGGCAGGGTGGACCATTCGGCGCGGGCGATCCGATTCAGGCCGACGATCCGAGCAACCAGGTCCAGATTCAGCCCATCTCTGCCGAGAACCTCCGACAACTGGCCCCAGCCTTTGCGGCGAAGGTAATCGAGTTGAAAAAAGCGGTCCTGGGCCATCGCAAAGCCGAAGCCGAACCACAGTTCGGAACTGTTCGCGGCGAAGATATGGGGAATCCCACGCCGATCCCGCTCGATCGATACGCTGTTGCGGACCGAAGCCGCAACGCTGCCGATGCCGGTCGAACAGCGGATGCGCGTTTCCTCGCGCCAGCGCGCCATGAACAGCTCGAGCGACCACCGTTCGGCCGCGCACACGGACTGCACCGATTCACCACCACCGAGCCGGCGGAGTACGTCCTTGTTCAGTCCCATCATGATCGGCAGCCTCCTGGGTTCCACAGGATAAGAGAGCGGGTAAGCAGGGTAACGGCAAGAGCTACAGTATCGACGGTCGCGAGCCCCGGTTCAATCCTGCGCCGCCGCACCGGCGACCCCCGCAAAGCCTGCACCAGAATCCGGCGGCAAAATGCAGGTCGTCGAGATAGTACGCGCCGCGATCGCAGCCGCGTACAATACCCGCATTGCCCGAGTCCAACCGCCGTTCGAAGAATCGTTTCGCTGCGCATCCCACCGTTTCCCTCCAGGAGTTCATAAAATGACCACGCGCGAGCCATTCCGTTGTGCCGAATGTGAATCCTCGGTCGATCGACGCGACTTTCTTAAACTCGCCGCTGGCGTCGGACTCGCCGCAACGGCTGGATTGTCCCCGGGCTTCGCCACCTCGACACGCGCCGCGCCAACCCCCGCAAGTGCCGCCGAGACGGCGGTCGGCAGGTTCTACGCCAGCCTTACGGAAGCCCAACGGCAAATGATCTGTTTCCCGTTCGGCCATGAACTGCGTTCGCGAATCAGCGCCAACTGGCATGTCACCAAGCCGAAGATTGAGAGCGATTTCTACAGCAAAGAGCAGCAGGCGCTGATCGACGCGATCGTTCGCGGGATCACGAGCGAAGATGGTTACCAGCGCATTAAGAAGCAGACGGAGTACGACGACGGTGGTATTGGCGCCTACAGCGTTGCCGTGTTCGGAACGCCGGGAAGCGGCAAGTTTGAATGGGAGATGACAGGCCGCCACCTGACGATGCGCGCCGACGGCAACAGCGTCGAGGGCACAGCTTTTGGCGGACCGATCATTTACGGACACGGCCACGAAGAACCGAAAGCCAACCTGTTCCATTACCAGACGCGGCAAGCCAACGAGGTCTTCAAGGCACTCGATGCCAAACAGACGGAACGCGCCTTGATCTCCAAGGCCCCCGCGGAGGCCGCGGTCCAACTGCAGGGCGAGAAAGGACAGTTTCCCGGTATCTGTGTCGGGGAGCTATCGACCGATCAGAAGCAACTTGTCGAACGCACGTTGAAAGTGCTGCTGGCGCCGTATCGGCAAGAGGACGTCGACGAAGTGATGGAGATTGTGCAAGCCGGGGATGGATTGGATCGACTGCATATGGCGTTTTACCAGCAGGAAGATCTCGACGACGACAAGATCTGGGACATCTGGCGCGTTGAAGGGCCGTCGATGGTCTGGCATTTCCGCGGCGCGCCGCACGTCCATGCCTATATCAATATCGGGTTGAAAAAAGTCTGAAAAGCGCGGTGGACGGCGTCGCTTCGAGGCCCCATGCCGCGGCATTCGATTCAGCTTGCCAGGCTTCCCCAAATTTCATTTCACGGCGAACCGGCATTCGGCCGAATTATCTCTAGGACCGGCAGACTCTGCCGGTTCGGGATTGGCGGCTGTATCTGCCGCCGGCTTCGTCGTGCGACCGCCGACTCTCGCGCTGGGGGGACTATGCGCAAAAACGGTGATCATTGCCCCGTGGGTCAGGGCCCCTTGTCCAGGCACTCCGTTTCCAGTAATTCCCTTTCGATTCCACGGCCCGATTCCTACCGACGATTCTCGCTGTACCTGGTCTTGGCCGCGACGAGCTGCCTGGCATGTGCGCGCACCGGTTGCGCTTCCGAAGTTCCCACGACCAATAAGGAATTGCGGGAAAACGCGATCCAGAGTATTCCGTTCGATCGGCTGACCGCCGAGTCGAAGTCCCGCATCCTGAGTGTCGTCAATCGCCCCACGATCCACCGCCGACTTCCGGCGCAGGATGTCGAATGTCATCCCGACGTGCACATTTTCCTGCTGCGACATCCGGAGGTCGTCGTCAATATGTGGCAGATCATGGGTGCCACAAGTATGAAACTGATGCGGATCGGTCCCTACAGTTTTGACAGCACCGACGGCGCCGGAACCGATGCCCGCGTGGAACTGGTGTACGGGACACCGGAGGTTCACGTGCTGTACGGAGAAGGGCGTTACGAAGGACCGCTGCTCAAGCGTGCGACGACGGGGCGTTGCGTGATGCTATTGCGCAGCGAGTACGCCGCGGACGACACACGTCGAACCCGCATCGGCAGTTCGCTCGATGTCTTCATGCAGCTGGACAATGTGGGGGCGGAAATTGTCGCCAAGACGCTGCAGCCACTGTTCGGTAAGACTGCCGATCACAACTTCGCGGAGACGGCGAAGTTTGTCGGACGAGTCTCGGAGGCGATCGAAAGTAACGGGGAGGGTGTCGAACGGCTGGCGAGCCGCCTAACGAATGTGCAGCCGGAAGTGCGCGACCAGTTCGCACGGCTGGCTCAGCGCGTGCATGCTCAAACCGCGGCCCGCATGGTACGGGCCGAAGTCGACGTCGACGACGGAAGTTCTACGAACGTCCGAGCGAATGCCGCGTCGCGTTTGGGCCGCCGGGCTGTCGTCGAGCCCTTGCGATAATGGTCCCGCAGCCGCCAATTCCGACGTCCCCGGAACTCGAGGCGGCCCTCTCGGCCGCGCGCGAGGGCGCGGAAATTGTCTCGCATTTCTTCCGGCATGGCGTGCCGGTCCGCGGCAAGCAGTCTCACAACCTGGTAACCGACGCTGATATTGAATCCGAGCGGGCGATTGTCCGGGGACTTGGCGAACGGTTTCCCGAGCATGCGATCATCTCGGAGGAAGAGCACGCGGAGCGGAAAGCGGCCGAACATCTCTGGGTGATCGATCCGCTGGATGGAACGAACAACTTTGCCCATCAGGTCCCGCATTTCGCGGTCTCGATCGCCTATTTCCATCAAGGCCAGCCCAGGATCGGTGTCGTCGTCGATCCGCTAACCGGCGACAGCTACGTTGCCGTCGCCGGCGAGGGCGCCTATCTCGGCAAGAATCGACTTCACGTGGACGCCGCGCAACGTTTGGATCAGGCGTTGATTGGCGTCGGTTTTTATTACGACCGGGGTCAGATCATGGAAGAGACATTGCTGGCGATCCGCGATCTGTTTCGCCGCAATATCCACGGAATCCGTCGGTTCGGCGCCGCGTCGCTCGACCTGTGCTGGGTTGCCGCCGGCCGGTTCAGCGGCTTCTTCGAGTTTGAATTGTCGAGTTGGGATTTCGCGGCCGGAATGCTGATCGTACGGGAGGCAGGGGGAATCGTCACGAGCTGCCAGGGCCGCCCGCTGCCGCTGGAGAAGACGAGCGTCCTTGCGAGCAACGGAACCCTGCATGCGGCTATCCTGGGCTGCATTCAGCCGCACTACGAATGTTGCCTCGGCGGTCCAGCCGGCTAGTCCGTTGTACGAAGTGCCGACCCCAAGACCTGGCTTTGACAGAGCACTAGGGACGATCCTCGAGGCGCGGGACGGTGCGGGCTGTCACGCCGGCATACGATGCGCGCGGTTGGATCAGCCGATTGTTCGACTGCTGTTCGATAATATGGGCGCACCACCCGCTGATTCGGCTCAACGCAAACAACGGTGTAAACGTCTCGGCTGAGAAACCGAGGTAGCGGAAAATGCGGGCGCTGGGCCAATCGACGTTCGGGTGAAGCCCCGTCCGCAGGCGCATCGCCTGCTCGACCTGTTCCGCGGCCTGCTCGAGCCTTTCGTTGCCCGTTTCGAACGCCAGTTCCCGACAGAGTGGTTGCAGGGATTGCGCGCGAATATCGCCGTGCTTGTAGACGCGGTGGCCGAACCCCATGACGCGTTGCTTGCGAGCGAGCAACCCTTGGACCCATGCGTCCGGATCACCGGACTCGAACGCCTCGTGAAGTGCTTCGCCGATCCGTTCCAGCGCGCCGCCGTGCAGTGGCCCCTGCAACGCGCCGAGCGCCGCCACCACCGCGGCATACAGGTCCGACAACGTCGACGCCACGACGCGGGCTGTGAATGTCGATGCGTTAAACTCATGATCGGCGTACATGATCAGCGTCGCATTCAGCACGGGAATGGCGCGCGGTGTGGCCGCGGTACCGCCCACCAGCCGCAACACGTTTTCGGCCAGCCCGTGCCCCGGGTCATACGTTGGCGTGATCGGACCAGTTTTCTTGCAGCGGGCGGCCGCCAGTAGCAGCGGGAACTGCGCGAGCAGTTGTTCCGCCTTGCGCAAGCTGGCGTCGCGGCCACCGGCCGCCCGCGCCGGATCGTAATGCGAAAGCAGGCTGACACCGGTCCGCAAACGATCGAGCAGGGGCGCCGTTGCAGGCAAGTCCCGGACAACTTGCAAAACCGCAGGATCGACGCTGGCCGCGGCGAGTCGCGACTGGAACTGCCGCAATGTCACTGCATCGGGCAAGTCACCGTGCAGCACCAAGTAGGCGACTTCCTCGAAAGACGATTGCGCGGCGAGTTCCTGAATCGCGTAGCCGCGGTAACGTAATCCATCGGCCAGCGTGCTGATCGCCGTTTCGCCGGCAATTATCCCCTCCAATCCCTCCTGCCGCGCGCGATCGCCCGCACAACCGCCGCTTTTCTCCATCGCACTGGTCACTTTCCTTGGACGCTGGCATAATCAACGGAACTCTTGGCACGTAATATAAGAGTCCCTTAAACGACCGGCAAGCAGATCCACGCATCCTCACTCGAACCGCATCCCTTGAACATTCAACTGCCCGAGCATCACTCGTCTGCGACGAGTGCGGACCGTCGTTGGATCGAGTCTCCATGGTGGATGGAGACCGCGATGATTCTGATGCTCTGTCTCGCCGCGGGCGGCAGTCCCGCGCCGGACGCAAACGAAGCGCATTATCTGTCGAAGGCACGCCACTACTGGAATCCGGGGTGGTGCGCGGGCGACCCGTTTCTCGAGTCGGCCGACGCGCACGTGGTGTTTTACTGGACGTTTGGCTGGGTTGCGTCACTGCTGCCGTTTCCCGTCGCCGCATGGTTGGGCCGCCTGATCACCTGGACGATGCTGGCGCTGGCCTGGCAACGATTGAGCCGCGCGATTTGCCCGCTGCCGTGGCATGCCGTTTTGTCGGCCGGCCTGCTGATCGCCGGCGTCCAGCTTTGCCATTTTGGGGGCGAATGGCTGATTGGCGGCGTAGAAGCCAAGGGGTTCGCGTTCGCCGCCGTGTTTCTGGCCCTGGAACGAATGCTCCGGAATCGCTGGAACACGGCTGCCTTGTTGCTGGGCATCGCCACGTCCCTACATGTGCTGGTCGGCGGATGGTCGCTGGTCGCGGCGGCCGGCGCCTGGTGGGGCTGCGGTTCGTTTCGACCAAAGCTCTCTCGCCTTGCCCCGGGTCTGGCGGCAGGCTGCGCCCTCGCCCTGCCCGGTTTGATCCCCGCGTTGTTGCTGACTTGGGGAACACCCGGCGAGATCGTCGACAAAGCCAACCTGATCTACGTTTACCAGCGGCTGGCTCACCATCTTGTGTTCCATCGGATCGTCCACGATCACGCGACTCCGTTCTTGCCACTGTTTCGACATCTGATCCTGCTCGCAATCTGGGCCATGCTGAGTTGGCGCACGCCTTGCGTTCTGTCGCAGGGACAGCTGGGACAGCGGCCCGTGCGCGGATTCGTCGGATCGGCCGTGGCAATCGCGATCGCCGGCGCGCTGCTGGATCAACTGCTGCTGCCCATGCCGAGTCTCTCGGCCGCGATCCTGCGCTATTACTGGTTCCGGTTAAGTGACGTCGCACTGCCGGCGGGGCTGGCATTGACGGTGGTCGGCCTGCTGCGGGCCTACCGGGATGCGCCAACAACATTATCGCGATCAACATTCTCGGTCGCCTTGCTGTGCGTGCTGGCCAATCTGGCAGCCAACGTTGTCTCCCGAGGTTGGGAAGCCAATGTCGGATCGGGCCGCGCGGCGCTGGGAGGAGCCGAATTCGCGTTGAAAGAACATCCGCAACTTTATCGCCAGTGGCGCGATTGTTGCGCATGGATACGCGAGCACACGCCCGCCGATGCGCGATGCCTCACGCCACGCTGGCAGCAAACATTCAAGTGGTTCGCCGAACGCAGCGAAGTCGTCACCTGGAAAGATATTCCGCAGGACGCCCGCAGCGTCGTCGCGTGGTGGGAGCGGCTTGAAGAGGCCTGTCCCCCGGTCGTCTCGGCAGGCGGTATCGCGGCGTTGAGCGACGAGCAGATCCTGGAGCTGGCCCGGCGCTACGAATTCCAGTTCATCGTTGTCGATAAATGGCTGGGACAGCGCGAATTCGGCTTTCGACGCGTCTATCCGCTCGATAAAGGTCACTCCGAATACGAGGTGTATGAACTACCTCGGTCGATCCAACTTAATGATCCAGTCACGCGGATCGGCATCGCAGATCGAAAGGAGGATAAATAGTCCGTGCCCGAAACGGTGGATTCGAACGACAACGCCTCTTCAGGCGACGATCAACTTCCCGCGCGGTTAGCGCGGCGGATCTCGGCTGGATTACCGGGCGCCGCGGCCTACGCCTCCTTCACTCCGGAACTCGCCTACGGCCGACATGCGAGTCCGCCGGGTCCCGGTTTCCGCAGCGCCGCCACGTTGGTACTCTGCTTCGCCCGCGGCCACCAATGGCACGTGGTGCTTACTTTGCGCCCGGGACACCTGCCGAGCCACGCGGGCCAGGTCTGTTTTCCCGGCGGCGAATTGGAGACAGGCGAGACGCCCGAGCAGGCCGCGCTGCGCGAACTGGCGGAAGAACTCGGGATCGACGCGCGTCAGGTCGTGCTGCTCGGTCGCCTCACGCCAATCTACATCTTTGCCAGTCATTTCCTGGTGACGCCGATGGTTGGCTGGATCAATTCCCCACCCGATTTCCGGCGCGACAGCAACGAAGTGGAAAAGGTTCTCGAGTTGCCGCTCGCTCAACTCGCTTCACTTCATCGGCCCAATCTGCATATCATCGATCGGCGCGGGTTGTCGTTCGCCGCACCGCACGTTGAATGCCAAGGGCATCGCGTCTGGGGCGCAACCTGTATGATGCTCGCCGAACTGGCCGCACTGTGGCGCGACGTGACTCGCCGCAGTCCGTGACGCTGGCCCGATTGATCATCGATTGATACAATGAGCGCAGTTGGAACGGGATGAAAATCGACGAGGAGTCCGGCAAGATGATCCGTGTGGGAATTCTGGGAGCAACGGGCTATACCGCACTGGAGGCGATACGGATCCTGCTGCGACATCCGCAGGCGACGATCACCGCGCTGACCAGCCGCCAGAACGGGAACCCACACGTCAGCCAGGTCCACCCGCAACTCGCCAGCCGGATCGATTTGCGCCTGGAGGATCTCAGTGTCGGGACGCTCGCGGAACGTTGCGACTGCGTCTTCAGTTGTCTGCCTCACGGCGCTTCCGCCGCCGTCGTACCGGACCTGCTGGCGGCGAACCTGCGCGTGGTCGACTTCAGCGCCGACTACCGCTTAACGACGCCGGAATCGTATCTGGAATGGTACGAACATCCCCACCCCGATCCGGAACGGCTCGGCACGACGGTGTACGGCCTGCCCGAACTGTTCGCCGACCAGATTCCCGCCGCAAAACTGATCGCGAATCCTGGTTGTTACCCGACTTCGGCGATCCTGGCACTCGCGCCGTTGCTGACCAATCGCCTGATCGAGACCGCCGACATCATCGTCGATTCCAAGAGCGGCATCAGCGGCGCCGGTCGTTCCCCGAAACTCACGACGCATTTTCCCGAATGCAATGAGAGCCTTTCCGCCTACAATGTCGGCCGGCATCGACACACTCCGGAGATCGATCAGGTATTGCAGCGGAGCACGGGACACGAAGTGAATGTGGTTTTTACGCCCCACTTGATCCCGATGGACCGCGGTATCCTCACGACCACTTACTCGCGTCCGATCGGCCAGCATGGTGAGGAAGAGTTGATCGACTGCTTTCGCGAGTTCTACGAGGGAAAACCGTTTGTCCGCGTCAAAGAGAACTTGCCTGCGACCAAGGATGTCGCAGGCACCAATTTCTGCGACCTGACGGTGCGTGTTGTGCGCGGCCGGATCGTAACGGTGAGCTGCATCGACAATCTGATCAAGGGGGCCGCGGGGGCCGCGGTGCAGAATTTCAATGGGATGTACGGTTTTCCCGAAACGACCGCTTTGTGGTAGCATTGCCCGGGAGCTCGCTCGATCCGCGCGGTGACAAACGATGGGAGCCTAGTATGTCGCAGGAATTGCCTCGGGGATTCGAATACGCTGGCGTCCGCTGCGGAATCAAGCGTACCGGCAAAGATGACTTCGCCATGATTGCCGCGCGCCACGGCGCCGTCGCCGCGGGGGTTTACACTCAGAATCTGGTCTTTGCCGCGCCGGTCGAGTGGGATCGACGCTACACCCCGTCCGCCGACGTCCGCGTGGTCGCCGTCAATTCCGGCAACGCCAATGCCTGTACCGGGCAGCGCGGCCTGGATGACGCGCATTCCATGGCGCGGCTGGCCGCCGATACGATCGGCGCGCGGGCCGAGCAATGCTTGGTCATGTCCACCGGGATCATCGGTGAATTCCTGCCGATGGATCGTATCGCCGAAGGCACGCGACTCGCCGCCGCACGGCTGGGGAGCGAGCAGCAGCATTTCCTGGCCGCCGCGCAGGCGATCATGACCACCGACAGTTTCCCCAAATATGTCCAGCGCAGCTTTACGGTCGGCGAGCAAGAGATCGCGGTCGCCGGAATGGCGAAAGGGGCCGGCATGATCGGCCCGCGGATGGCGACGATGCTGGCGGTGATTACCACCGACGCTCGCCTGACGCCCGCCGCCGCGCAGGACGCCCTGACGGCGGCTGTCGAATTGAGCTTCAACTGCATCAGCGTCGAAGGGCATATGAGCACCAACGACACGGTGCTGTTGCTCGCCAGCGGAAACGCAGGCGGCGAACCGATGACCGGCCGGCGGCTCGCCGAATTCACCGAGTGCCTGGCCGACACCTGCGCTCAACTCGCCAAGATGATTCCCAATGATGGCGAAGGAGCCACGCATCTTATCGAGATCGAAGTTCGCGGTACCGCCTCCAACGAAGACGCTCGACGGATCGCTAAGACGATCGCCGAAAGCGCCTTGGTAAAAACGGCGATTTGCGGCGCCGATCCCAATTGGGGCCGCATCGTTTCCGCCGCCGGCTATGCCGGCCCGAAATTTGATCCGCAACAGGTCGATCTGCTGCTGAATGGATTCCGGCTCTATGAACGCGGTGCCCCGCTGCGGTTCGATGCGGCCGCGGTTTCCGAAGCGATCAAGTCCCAGCGCGACACACGGATCGAATTGCAAGTCGGCGATGGGACAGGCCATTGCCGGTTTTGGACGAGCGACTTGACGCACGAGTATATCCGCATCAATGCCGACTATCACACCTGAGGCACCTGCCAATCCCGTTAGTACGTTAACGATTGACCAGCCCGGCAGGCACCAAGTTTCCGTTGCCCTATTGCGCAGTGCTTGACAGGTGGCAGTTTACTGATTATACTGGTCGGGTAAACTTCCCCGCGTGCGGATACCGCACCACCCGCCGAATGCGTCCCGTACGCTGTCCGGCTCACAATTCCCCTACCGCCTTCTCGATAATCTTCCATCCACACCCCGTGCCAATGGCGCGGGACCTTAAGCATTGAAATTCCGTTTTTTCCAATTGGAGGTTCAAGAATGAAGCGAGTTTGTGTAGCTTTGCTAGTCTGTTTTGTCCTGGTCGCCTTGAGCGGGCCGGCCTGGGCCATTCCGCCGTTCAAGAAGGGCTTCGATGACGTGTATGGCAAGAACGCCGATATCAAGAAGGCGTCCGACGAAGCGAAGTGCAACGTTTGCCACTTCGGAATGTCCAAGAAGATGAAAAACGACTACGGCAAAGCGCTGGCCGAGTTACTGAAAAAGGACAAGTTCAAGGAAGATCGAATCAAAGCCGAGCCCGACGCGGTCAAGAAGGAAATCGAAGAAGCGTTAAAAAAGGTCGAGGACCAGAAGTCGAAGGACGGCGAGAAATTTGGCGATCGACTCAAGGCCAATAAACTGCCCGGCACGCCGGAATCCTGAACCAATCGCTCACGTATTCAACGCCGATTCGGCCCGCGGTGCAAAACACCGCGGGCCTTTTTTTGGGGTTACGGGGAACGGGGAGCGGTTGTGTGCTACGGTTGAGGGCTGTCTCGAGCCCGTGCCGAAGCTCGTGAGCCAAAGAACCCGGGTAGTGATCCCCGTAACCCGTTCCCCCGTGCCCTCACTTTCCTCCGGCAGCTTCGAAATCGGCTTTCGCCTTCTTATGCTGGAGCTCCGACAGATCGGGGTTGGGCGTGGCGTCCCCCGGTTCCAGATTGAGAACCCACTTGATTCCGCCCAGGAGCGACGCGCGATAGGTCTCGCCGTTCCAAACCGATTCATTGTGCCCCAGGCTCATGTGCATCACTTTGCCTTCCCCATAGTTCTTCACCCAAAGGATCGGCACATGGTAGGGCTTCTTTAACTTGGTCTTCGCCATGTTCAGACTCATTAACACACGTACCTTTTCGGGTTGCCAGTTTTTGAACTGGTAGATTTCATCCTTGATCGTGAATTCGGCTCCCCACGGCTTGGAGGCCGGATGCGATGGATCGTGAACCGTAATCGTAACGGTGTCACCGGCGTTCCACGGATGTCCGTCAAAAGTGCCACCCAGGGTATCCCAGTACTTTTTCTGGTTATGGAAGGTGTCGGCGGCCGAGTGTGCGCCGATCATGCCGTGGCCTTTTTGCTTCAGCCAGACATCAAAAAAATAGTCCAGTGTTTCCGGCTCGATCGGCAGATCGCCGGTCGTGTAAAAGAAGACGATGTCGTAGTTGGCGAGATTCTCCCGCGTAAAATCCTTTTCGCAATCCTGCGTGCAATCGACGCGGAACAGATTGCTGGCGATTCCAATTTCGGTCACGGCTTGTTCCGCGGGTGAAAGTTTGTCGGGCGGTCGGGTGACCGACCCATGTTTGAACCCTTTGCTCTGCGTGACCATCAGGATCCGGCCCGTTCGACGAGTCGCCTCCTGGCCCGACGCATCTCCGAGACTTTGAACGAAAATCAACGCGGCCCCTACCGCGAACGTCAATTTGAATCGCACCATACTGCTGCTCCCTGGAAAGGCGCCCGCTTCGCACTGCCATCGGACCGGCTTGGTTTACCGCCACGTCCGCTACGCCGCGTCATGCTATCACAGGCGATCGGCGACGCCAAGCGCCACATCGGTCTTGGCGGAATGCCGCGGAATCGCAACAATCATCGCTGCAAGGTCCGCGGGAAATCGTTTCACCCACGCTGTATTTTCAGGTCATTTTCGAACAGGAACCCGCCATGAGCAGGAAGCTCCTCGCCGATTACATCAGCTACCTTGCCGTGCGCGTCGTGATCTGCGTGATCCAGTGCCTGACGATCGATGCCTGTCGGACCTTGAGTCGCTGTCTGGCGGTTCTACTCACGACGGTAATTCGGATGCGCCGCGGGGTGGTCGACGACAATCTCAAAAGCGTGTTTCCCAACTGCACCGAATCCGAACGCAGGGAGCTGGCTTTGCGGATGTGGGAGCACCTGTTCCTGCTCGTCTGCGAAATTGCGCAGATCCGACGCAAGATGCACGATACGAACTGGCGGGATTGTGTGACGTTTTCGCAGCAGCGCGAGATTGTTCGCTGTCTGCTCGACCGCCGTCCCAAGGTACTGGTCTCGGGTCATTTTGGGAATTTTGAAATCGCCAGTTATCTGGCGGGCCTGTTCGGATTTCGAACGTACGCGATCGCGCGACCGCTCGACAATCGTTTTCTGCATCGGTACGTGAATGCGTTCCGCGAAGCGAAGGGGCAGTTCATTCTGGACAAGGAAGGAAGTGCCGGGACAATCTCCGAACTGCTGCAACGCGGTGCAACACTGTCTTTGCTGGGAGACCAGTATGCGGGACCGAAAGGGTGCTGGGTTGATTTTCTCGGACGCCCCGCATCGTGCCACAAAGCGGTCGCCCTGTTTACGCTCAGCAGTCAGGCTCCGATGATGGTCATGACCTGCGTGCGCGACGGCGCGCCGTTGCGATTCACTTTTGGTCCCGAGGGAATCGCCGATCCCCGCGCGCTCACCCGGGAACAGTCCAGTGTGCCGGGACTAACGCGCTGGTACAACGCCATACTGGAGCAGGCGATACGCCGGAATCCCGAACAGTACTGGTGGGTCCACCGACGCTGGAAGGGAACGCCACCCCAGCGAAAAGCAGCGGCAGCGTAAAGCCCTCGCGCCCCTTAAGCCGCGTAGGACGGGTCTCCCGACCCGTCTCCACCAAGCCGTAGGACGGGTCTCCCGACCCGTCTCCTGCCTCGTCTTTCGCCAATGTTCGGTTATTATCTCGACGGCGATTCACGATTCTAGACGGGCCAGGAGACCCATCCTACGAGGCCTATCCTACGTTACGATCGCATCGATCACGTTGCCATGAACGATCGGTACGGATCGCCCTTCGCGATCGGTCACAACCGTGTCGGGCGGGATGCCGAGGCAATGAAAAACCGTGGCGATCAAATCGCGAGGCTGCACCATTCCGTCGATCGGCTCCGCCGCATGCTTGTCAGAAGATCCATGGACCACGCCGCCACGGATTCCACCGCCCGCCAGCGCCAAAGAGAAAACACGTCCCCAATGGTCGCGTCCGGCGTTGGCATTAAACCGAGGTGTTCTGCCAAATTCACCGAGCCAGACAACCAGGGTTTCGTCGAGCAAGCCGCGTTGTTCGAGGTCCTCCAGCAATGCCGAAAAGCACTGGTCCATCATCGGCATCAGCAGCGACTTCAGCGATTCGTTGTGTTTGGCGTGCGTATCCCAGCCGCCCTGGTTAGGCTGATCCTTGATCCTCGTCCAATTGACCTGGACCAGAGAGACTCCGGCTTCGACCAGTCGTCGGGCCAGCAGAACGCTCTGAGCGAACCGGCTACGGCCATACCGATCGCGCAACGAATCGGTCTCCGCGTCAAGCTGAAACGCCCGGCGAGCATTGGACGATGCGATGAGGTCGAATGCCACGCGTGCATCGCCGTGCAGTCGATCCGCCACGCGCGACTGGTCCCAGGCGGCGAACGTACCGTTGAGCTGCGCCAGCAGCGAATGTCGCTCGTCGAAGCGGAGCGGCGGAATATCGTGCGGCAGTTGCAGTCCGGGCAGCGCAAAATCGGGCGCGGAGGGATCGCAGTGCAGAAGCCATGGATCAAAGCGCGGTCCCAGGCTCCCTGCATCCTGTCCTGGCCAGGGGAAGTTGCCGTCGTTCCAGATATGTTCCGGAAGGGTCATCGCCGCCGGAAGCTCGCCCGGCCGCGAGCGGACCGCACGCAGCAAAGCGCCCATACTCGGAGCCAGATTCGGAGGGCGAGCGATCGCGCTTTCCTGGTTCAGTGGCTGGTGCGGTACGCCGGTCAGCATCTGGTAACCACTCGATGAATGGGCGTTATCGTTGGTGACGACCGCCCGCAACACGGCGATTTTGTCGGTCAGCAGAGCCGTGCGGGGCATCAATTCCCCCACCCGCAAATCGGGCGTGCGCGTCTCAATCGTGCCAAATTCGCCTCGAATTTCCGCAGGCGCCAGCGGTTTCGGGTCCCATGTTTCGTGCTGTGGAGGGCCGCCAACCAGCCCGAAGACGATGACCGATTTAGCGCGACCAAACGCGCCCCGATGCGATGCTGACGCCGTGGACGCCAAGGAACTCCGAGCGGCATGCAGCGCACCCAACTGCAACCCACCCAATCCAATGCCTCCTAACCGAAGCCACTCGCGCCGATGGAGGCGATCGCAGAGCTGGATTCCATGATCAAGAATCTGAAACATCAAACCTCTCGGGTTACGGGTAACGGGTTACGGGCAATCGCCGTGAGGCGCTGGGTGTCTTCCATGTATGCGTGGCGTGCCTTCCACGCGCCGGGCAACTGGATTGTAACGCGACCCGCCGCGATGAATCCACCAAACGGGGAACGGGTTGCTGTTGGCGCGCGACGGCTGTTTTCATCATGTTCGTTTGAACGGGCGGATTTGACCGACGATTTATCGACCTAGCCTCAACCGTAGAGTCTTCCGTCGGCCCGTACACCGGCTCGGCGGAAGCCCGACCTGGCCGTATAATCACGGTTAAGAATCGTAAAAGATGCCGACGAACAAGAATCATGAACCGATGCGCATTGCGTTGCTTGGTACCGACATCGAGTTAGCGGAACTGGTCCGGTCGTTTCCTTCGTCGACCGAATATGTTGCCACCTACGGCTGCGACGCCGATCTGGCGATTCCATTTCGCAATCCGGTTCCTTCGCATCCACTTTCGGACTGGCCGACGTTGCTCAATTCGCCTGTGCTGGATGGCGTCATCGTCGGCGGCACTGACGCCTGGACCGAAGCGGGCATCGACCGCATCCGCCAGTTGATGCAGGCCGAAATTCCGTTGCTGCTTCCGTGGCCGGACGGCGACCCGCTCGCTGTCTATGAACTCGACATGATTCGCCAGAGTTCGGGTGCAGTACTCGCTGTCCGCGCAGCGCATCCGCACCACCCGGCATTGAAGGTGATCCAATCGCTCGCCGGAGACCCGACGGATCCACTTGCGTGGGACCAGCTGATTATTGAACGGCACCTGCCGGATTGTCGACGAACCGTCCTGCTCCGCCAATTCGCCATTGACTGTGACCTGATCCGCCGTGTTGCCGGCGAACTACAGTCGGTTTCGGCGTCAGGAGTTCAACCGGACGCTTTGCATTGGCCCGGCTTCCATGCCAACCTGAACGCCGCTAGGGCCGCCACGATCCGGTGGAATCTGAATCCGGAGAGTTCGGCGCCCGCGTTCCGAATGGTTCTGCTTCGGGGTTCTCGACGCGCGATATGGACCGCCCATGCCGACCTCACCAACTCCCAGGTTGAACTCGATCGCTTCGATTCGCCGGGATTCCCAAAGGCCTGGCCCGACTGGAATCCGGCCCAGACAATCGCGCGGACTTTCTCCTCGACATTGCACGGCACGGCCCCCGTACCGCATTGGACCGATCTCTGCCGTTGCGCGGAGGTCGTGGATGGCGTGGAACGAAGTCTCACTCGCGGACGTCGAATTGACCTGACGGGTCGGACCGTGACGGAACAGGATGCTTTTCGTGGCGTGATGTCGGCGGGCGGCTGTTTCCTGATCCTGGTTGGACTCCTGTTTCTGATCGTATTCGCCACTTTCGAAGGAGCCAGGATCGCCCATTCGGGAGCGCTTCGCGAATCGGCCGCGACCCATGCCGCCGGTGCTCAGTCCGGCCCGCGCGACGATGGCATCGCGACACGCCCCACACCCTACTGGGCGATTCTGCTAGCAGTCCCGTTGGTCGCGTTTCTGATGATGCAGCTTCTCCAGTTGTTGATTCGTAAACCGGCCGATCGGGCCGATTCGGCAGAGGAGACCAACTTTGCGGATTCCATAAATTAGGTCGACACTTCGGTTGATCTCATTGGCGCGGGAAATCCGTACCGCTTCGTCAACTTCCAGGGAAATGGAAAGGTCGTGGAAGGCAGTCTTGTCCAGGACGGTCGCATCCTTGATCGAGCACCCGCCGGATTCCTGCGTGCCTTTCCGGGAGTGCTGGCAATCATGACGCAACGATTCGCACTGCTCGCGGTTTTGATCGCGGGCTTCCACCTGTTTTCGGTTGGCTGCTGCGGCGGGCGGCTCTGCTCGATTCGCGGCACCGACCCCGGGAATCCGCTCTCGATTCGCGGTCACGGTTGCCCCGGTTGCCGCAATTCGATCCGTGGCGACGCGCCCCACGAACACCGCGCCACAGCCGGCGAGGGAGACCACGATCCACCTTCCACGATCCGGCCGCCTCACTCGTGGTCTCACCCTGTTCCGACCTACCTGGTGTTTCACCCTCCAGGTCCCACCCCCGCGGACGTGACATCCCCGCACCACCCGCTTGATCGATAATATGGGTTAAGTTTGCCGTATCCCGCCGCGTCCACTCATCGGTTCATTCCCTGCAAGCCGATCTACCCTTCGGACTGCTTGCAGTGGATCGGGGCGCTGGTCCCTTTCTCGCTCGCCGGGAAACCGCCGCTCCCCAACTGGTTCCTGCTGCGTCCAGACCCAGGACTGGGCTTCCCCAGTGAAACCCGACCACCAACTTCGATGGAATTGGGCCACCGATGCCTTTCGATCCCACCCGCCGGGCATGTAGGTACGGCTTCTGGTTTGTCGTCGTCATTACCGGTCTGTTGATCTGCGGCACGATCAACTCCGTGCAAGCGTCGGCACGCCGCACGCCCATCGTGGAAGCGGTCGCCGCATCAATGCCATCGGTCGTCAATATTCATGGGCGAAAGACCGTGCGTAACGACGAGCAGGCGGGTGCATCGCGCGATCATTTTCGCCAGGTCAATGGCATGGGCACCGGTATCGTCATTGACGAACGGGGATATGTGCTGACCAATCACCACGTTGTCGATGGCGTCAGCCGAATCCAGGTGACCCTGCACAACCGCCAGACCGTCACTGCGAATTTGATTGCCCACGACCATAAGACCGACCTCGCCGTCATTAAGCTCGATGTCGACGATTCGTTGCCCTTGATGCGCGTCGGAACGGCCAGTGACCTGATGCCCGGCGAAACGGTCATCGCGATCGGCAACGCTTATGGCTACGAACATACAGTTACGGCCGGCATCATCAGCGCGCTGCACCGCACCGTCCAGGTGAGCGATGATCAGACCTATCGTGACGTGATTCAAACCAGTGCGGATATCAATCCCGGTAACTCGGGAGGACCTTTGTTGAATATCGATGGCGAGCTGATCGGCATCAACGTTGCGGTCCGAATTGGGGCTCAGGGCATCGCGTTTGCCATCCCGATCGATCAGGCACTCGAAGTGGCCGCGGATCTGCTGAACGCCGAGCGGCTGTCGCGGATATCGCACGGCGTCATCGGCAAGACCGATCAACACGATCAGCACTCGCAGTTTGTCGTCACCAGTTTTCGCAAGGACAGCCCAGCGCAGTCCGCGGGACTCGAACGCGGCGACGTGGTCGTATCGGTCGGCGGAGTTAAAGTCGAGCGAGCGCTCGATTTTGAACGCGGCCTGCTCGGCCATACCGGAGGCGAGTCGATTCCGTTACAGGTCAAACGCGATGGAAGCCTGATGAAGGTTGAGGTGTCACTTGCGTCGGCGAAACGTAAGACGGCGACGGGGGGTGGCAACGACCGCATCTGGGATCTGCTCGGTCTGCGGATGGAGCCGGTCTCCGGCCAGTACGTGCAACAGGTCGATTCGCGCGTCAACGGCGGGCTGACGATTGTGGATGTACGGTCGGGTAGTCCAGCCACGCAAGGATCGCTGCGACTCCAGGCGGGCGACATCCTCGTTGGCATGCTCTCCTGGGAAACCGTGCGACTCGACAACATTTCGTACATCTTGAATCGGCCTGAAGTTGTCAATGGTCAGCCCATCAAGTTCTACGTGTTGCGTGGCAACAAAATGCTCCATGGCCATATGCGTGTCGGGGCTGAGTCGGGACGATAGGATTCCTGCTCGCGTCGAGGCTGTGGGTGTCCCAAGCGAAACGGGATGGTGCAAGAGGCGGACTCGTCGGGCTACTGGAGTCTCTCCGACGGAGCGACTATTCTGGCGAAATGGAATCGGCATTTATCGAGTGGCTGCGGCAGCGCCAGTCTTCGTACCCGGCGATCGAACTTGGAATCGGTGACGATGCCGCAGTGATCCGCGTGACTCCCGGATCCCGAGTTGTGGTCACGACCGATACTTTGACCGACGGCGTCGATTTTCATTTATTGCGCGACGAGCTTCGCCTTGAGCCATCATTCGGCGAGCGGCAGGGTATCGCGGCCGCAACGCCCGCCCAGGCAGGATTCAAGGCACTGGCCGTCAATCTGAGTGATCTGGCAGCGATGGCGGCACGCCCGCTCGCCGCTTTCATTTCTCTGGTACTGCCCCACGAAGGCGCGGCGGAGATCGCTCGAGGAATTCTTGAAGGCATGGCGCCCCTGGCGGAGAAACACCAGCTCGCGATCGCCGGCGGAGATACCAACATCTGGACTCAGGGGCTGGTGATCGGCGTCACGGCAATCGGAGAAACCGAGTTGATTCGGCTGTCCCCGGGGAGCGTCGATCATGGTGTCTGGCAGCGATCGGGAGCGCAACCGGGTGATCGGATCATCGTGACCGGGGAATTCGGCGGCAGTCTGTTGAAGCGGCATCTCGTCCCGCAGCCGCGCATCAAGGAAGCCCGCTATCTCGCGCGAAACTACCTGGTCCACGCCGCAACCGACGTAAGTGATGGACTTTCACTCGACTTAAGCCACATCGCGGAGGCCAGCGGTTGCGGCGCGCAGGTTGAACTTGATGCGATTCCGATCGCGGCGGATGCGATGGTGCCTCTCCCCGGTTCCCCTCCGAATCGATCTCCCATGGCACGCGCGCTGAGCGATGGCGAGGATTTTGAATTGATCATGGCCGTGCCACCGCGGGAAGCGGAACGAATGCTGCGAGATTCCGCGACCGGGGTACGTTTGACCTGCATTGGCGAGTTCGTTGCCGGCAGTGGACTCTGGGCGCGCGGGGCGATGTTCCCGGAATCGCTGCTGGACCGCGGTCCTCGCAATCGTTCCGACCTCGAAGGCGCGCGCGGCTCGTGGCGGCCGCTCAGCCCGGCTGGTTTCCGCCACACCTAGTGCTCTGTCAACGTCCGCGGTCTCGGAAAGTCAAGTTAGGACAGGGGGGCCAGAAAAACTGGCCGGACGAAAATCCTGTTCCGATAACTACTCAGATCGGTGCGAAATCAAGTCGGACCCTTAAGCATCATGACGAATACTCGGACGATCAAGAGCCCCGTTCGCCAGAGCCTGGACAGCCAGTCGACGGCAAAATCGGAAATTCAGGCTCTGCGAAAACAGTTGCTGGAGATGATTCTCAAGAACGAAGCGGAACGCGTGGAACGATCGAAATAGCAGCCACGACAGGGATCAGGTCGCTTGCCCACGCCGAAGGGTCGAGCGCCGGGCAGTTTCAACCATGTTCGTTTCTCGAAGCAATTCGGCGTCGCGCTGGCGACAGATGCAGCCTTGGATGCGGGCTCGGACGCTTGCCGCACCAGCCATTCTGGCGGTGATTTCGCTCGCGCTGGTACGACCGGCGGAAGCGGGGCCGCGAACGCTTTTCGGCGGATTCACCTCCAGTGGAAACGGATATCCCGCGACGAACGCAGTCCGGGGCGGCGAACAGCCGCACCCCAGCGTCGTACGCATCACCGCGCTCGAACGCGGCGCGCAAGCGCTGGGTTCCGGAACCTTGATTGACTGCCGCGACCAGTATGGACTCGTTATCACCAACTGGCATGTCGTGCGGGATGCGACCGGGGATGTGCTCGTGACCTTTCCCGACGGATTCCAATCCAAGGCAAGAATTCTGCTGATGGATCGCGTTTGGGATCTGGCGGCGCTGGTGATCTGGCGACCACCGGTGTCACCTGTGCCACTGGCCGAACTCCCACCGCGCCCTGGCGAGCCGTTGGTGATCGCTGGTTACGGATCCGGAACATACCGGGCAACTGCCGGTCGCTGCACGCAATATGTGGCGCCGGGCGAGAACATGCCGTACGAAATGATCGAGCTCGCGGCGGAAGCGCGGCAAGGCGACTCGGGAGGCCCGATTTTCAATCAGCGCGGCGAACTGGCGGGAGTCTTGTTCGGCGCTGGCGGAGGTACGACGGCCGGAAGTTGGTCCGGACGCGTGAAGGTATTCTTGAGCCCGATCGGAACCGAACTGGGACCAGGGACCGCCGCCGCCGCGCCGATGACGAACGAATCCGGTCGGAATACGGCAAATGCCGCCTCGAATCCCGAACCGCTTGTCAGCAAAAAAACGGATAGCGAATCCGCCACGTCGTTGGCAAGTGTGTCCGCCAACCCGAATCGCTCCTCCGCGCCGATCGGCGACAATGACGCCGGCATGGTACCGATCGATGCCTTCTTTCCCACCGACTCGGATCCGGTGCCGATGCCGCTTGCCAAAGGAAACCTGTTGGAAAATCCGCCGCCCAAACGACGCGCTGACCGGGCGGCCCCAGCGAATGCGCTGCCGCCAGGCCTGACAGCCTGGACCGGAACGACACTGTTTGAGCAGACAAAGAGCGCGTTGGCGATGGTCGGCATCCTCGCCTTTCTCACGCAGATCCTGCGATTCACACGTAAAGACAGCTGACGACCGGCTCCGAATTCAGCCCGCGCGCGCTTGCCAGGCCGGTCTGTCGGAATCATCCGCGACGACGGACAGTCGACGATCGCCGCCCGCGCCGATCGCGGTGCCGGTTGGCAGCGTTCGCACCCGGATCTCCTGCTGCGGAAACGCCAGTTCGATCCCTGCCGCCTTGAACTCTCGAGCGATCTCGCAATGCAATTCATGACGCAGTTGGGCGTAAACATCGCGCGTCGCCAGAAACACCTGCAGCGAAAACAAATAGGTACTTGCCGCGAACTCGTCGAGCATCGCCAGGGGACGAGGTTCCTTGAGTACCAGGTTGTTGCGCGAAGCGACGTCGAGCAGCAGTTGGCGCACGCGATCGGGATCGGATTCGAACGGCACATTGACGCGAATTGTCATCCGGGAAACGGTGTTGCTCAGCGTCCAGTTCATGATTCGCCCGGTCATGAATTCCCGGTTGGGGATCACTAACTCCCGCATATCGGCGTCGGTAATGGTCGTTGCGCGCATCTGAATCCTGGTCACCGATCCGGTATTGTCGCCGATCGTCACGATATCACCGAGTCGTACGGGGCGTTCGAACAGCAAAATCAGTCCGGAGACAAAATTGGCGAAAATCTCCTGGAGGCCGAATCCCAGACCGACGCTGATCGCGGCCACCAGCCATTGCACTTTCGACCAGCCGATCCCGACGGCGCCGAACGACAGGATGATGCCTGTCGCGGTGATCAGGTATCGGCAGACTCGAGTCATTGCGTAGCGAGCGCCGGGATCGAGCGGCAGTCGCCGCAGAACGGTGAATTCGAGCAGACTGGGAAGGTTGCGACTGGAAGCCAGCGTCAGCGACGCGATCAACGCCGCCAGCAGCAGGTCGGCAAGCGTCACCGTCGTGGAGATTGTCGTCGGCACGTTGCCAACTCCACTGGCAAGCCGCGTCGACTCGACCACCCAGAGTTCGACGCGGCGCAACGCGCCCAGTGCGGGCAGTACGTTCACCCAAATGAACCACACCCCGACCATCAGCACCGCCGAAAGGCCGATCTGCAGCGATTGCCGGGTCTGCTTGCTGATGTCGGCTAACGAAACGGTTCGATGGGGTCCGTTGTTCACGACGGCATTCGCTGGGGCAGTAACTCGACGTTCGCGCGCGGTGCGGATCGCCATTTCCCGATGGGAGATCAGCACCCAGCGCAACAGAATGCCATGTACGACCAGCGTTCCCCCGAGCAGCCAGAGCGACGCCAGAAAGCGCCACGCGAGTTCCAGCGCGGTGAAGTAGTATCCGGCGCAGGCCAGCGCCGCGAGCGAGAGGGGCAGGGCGAGTCCCATCAAGTGCCAGGCTTGTTTCATGCGGCTGAACCAAGTCTCCGGTGCCAGCACGTAGGTGGCTTCAAATAATCCCCGGCGTGGACGCAGCATCTGGTGCATGCAGCCAGTGAGGCCGAGCACGATCACGATGAAGGCGCCGCGGCCCAGCGAGTTCTTGATCCACTCACTCGACTGATGCTCCGTCGCCGCCACAACAAAAATCATCGGCAGACCGAGAAGCAGAAATCTTCGCAAGGCACGACGTACCAGTTGCAGACTGGGAACCGGCCAACCGAAGTGGCTCTCACCGAGCCCCGACTTGCGGCAAACCAGGCAGAAATACTCCACGGTGCCCTCGATCCAGGCCACCGCAAGCAGACCATGCCCGAGCGCTCGGGCATATTCTGATTCGTGTTCCGTGGTGGCAAGACAGCAGCCGACAGTCCCCAGGAGTATGGGCCAAGCCAGCGCCAACAGCGCGGAGAGCAGTGTGGCTCTCAAGGTAATCAGCATCGATGTCGAATTGCTGCGCGAGGCCTGCTCGCCCAAATGCGTGAGCCGATTCAGCAGTCGACGACGAAAGCCGAGCAGCGAGATCGCCATGGAGAGCGAGAGTGTGACCAGCACGGAGTGCGCCTGGGCCTGCTGGACCAGGGTCTCGAAGCCCTCCTGTAACGCGGACGGCGCCGAAAGCCATTCGAGTGCGGGCAGGATCGCTCGGATTTGTCCTCGATTGAACACCACACTGCTGCGGATCCAGAGGATCCGTTCATCGCAGTATTTGGCGGCATCGGTCGCCGTAGTAACCATCTGTCTTTCGCGCACATCAAGTTCGACCAGCTTTTCCAGGTAGCTGCTGGTATCGGCGATCAATGAATCGGTCAGCGTTCGTTGAGCTTCCAGGACCGCTCTCACCTCTGCCTTAAGGTACTGCAATTCGCCCTGCTCCATCGACGCGGCGAAGCTCTCGGCGATCTCCTTGGCCTGGGCATCCAGTGTCGCCAGTCCATTGCGATGCTCCTCGCTCTCGATCAGCTCCAGATAGGCGTTTGAGATCTCCACGGAGCGCGAGTTCATGCGTTTGTGGTACTGGCTGACATCAGGCAGATCGTCGCGTTGCTTCCGCAGCAGCAATCCGATCGCCTCGGTTGAACCGGCGGTCTCGATTCTCTTCTTGACCTTCTTTACCTGCTCCTCGAGGTTCAGAACCTTCCGGTCAACATTTTCAAACTCGCGCGCGACGAGCTCGATCTTGCGCGCCAGGTGCTGGCGTTGCAGGGCAAGCACCGAGTTTGTATCGGCGATACGACGCACGGCCAGATGCGACTGGGCCGCGGCGCGCTTTGCTTCCAATCCTTGTTTCTCCGCCTCCCGGCGCCGACGGTCATTGACGATATTACGCAGCGTCGCGACGTGCGATTCGGCTTCCGCCACACGCCTCGCGGCGCGATCGCGCTGCACCGACAGCAGTTCATTGGCGACCTCATAGTATTGAGACTCCTGCTGGCAGGCGGTCAGATCGGCCTGGATAGCGCGGCGGCGCGCTTCCAACAGCCAGCGACCCGCGGATGCCAGATCGATCGACTCGTCGCTCGCCGGCTTCGCTTCCAGCAGCTTTTCAAGCTCCTGGAGCTGCATCTTCGCAGATTCGGCCAGTTTCGGGATTTCCAAACGCCGGTCCGCCCGCTTTTTCGGTTCGTCTTGAATCTGCTGCAGCGTCTTCTGGGCGTCGGCCAACCCCGTCTCCGCCTTGGAAAGCGTCTGCTGGGCTACGTTGAGCGGTACGTCGTCCGCGACCGCCGTCTCCGCGTTCGGCGTCGGCGGCGCCGATAATTCGCTTTTGACGTTCCGCAGCATCTCCGGTGCTTCACGTGCCCACCGGCTGTATTGCTCCGCTCGAACTGACGACTCGCCGGCGGCTTTAAGTTGATCCAAGGTCTTGGCGTAAAGATCCGCCAGCTTGCCGCGCTGCGCCGCATCCACTTCTTTGGATTCTTCCAGCTTCTTCGTCCGCAATTGCACCGCTTCGATCGTCAGCTCGGCGAAAAGTGAGGGAGTCAAAGCGTCGAGCGATTTGACCTTGTCGTCGATCGCAAGGACCGAACCGCCAGACAGTGCAGGCGCCAATGCAACGCCCAGCAGAATCGCCCAGGCCAGCCCTGCGACGCGCCACTTCGGGACGGCGAATGCGGCCATCCGACCGCGGGCCGGCACGATCGCCGAGGTTCTTGTCGGCACCGTAGCTCGACTACGGCGCGCAATCGGGGCCCAGCGGCTTGCATGGAAACGTGACACGGGCATCCAGTCGCGAAACTCAGACATTAGATGGCATGAATATGGGCCGGAATCATAGCGACGATGACCCGTTGGCTCCAGGTCGTTATCCTACGATCGAATCGAGACCCGGCACCCGACTTGCTGGTCGAGTCGCCTTACCGTGCCGATCCGCGCCACGGTCGTGGCAAATTCGTGGGCGCAGCGTTCGATGAAAGCGTCCACCCGGTCCGGGGTGACTCCAAGCAACAGTCCGCCACAAGTCTGCGGGTCAAACAGAGCCACGTATTCGGGGCGGCGTCGATCGGCCTCCGAGGCTCGAATCTCCTCCTCCGCCGCGCGATTCGCGGGGGCAAGCGTACTCTGAATGCCATCACCAACGCAGCTCGCAACGCCATGCAGTAGCGGCAGCGACGACAACGTAATCTCCGCCGCCAGGCCGCTGGCGCGTAACATCTCCAGCAGATGACCAGCCAGTCCAAATCCGGTCACGTCCGTCAATCCGGAAACGGCGAATTCCCCGGTAAGGGTGGCCGGCCCCTGGTTGCTCGACAGCATCGCATCGACCAAGCCCGACATCCATGCCGCACGGCACGCGGCGCGTTGGTGAGCGGCAAGCAGGATTCCACTTCCCAACGGCTTGGTCAAGAGCAGGCAATCTCCCTCCTTTAATTGACCCTTGGTGCGCCCTTGCCCGACACTCCCCAACATGGTGAACCCCAGCGTAAGCGCCGGCCCCTCGATCGTGTGCCCGCCGACGAGCGTGGCGCCCATCCTTCGCAACTCGCGCAAACTGCCGGCAAGCATCTGATAGAGCAGTTCCTCCTGTTTGACAGCGGGTCCCGTGGGAATCGTGGCCATTGCAAGGGCAGCGATCGGCGTCGCACCCATGGCGAACAAGTCGCTGGCCGCATGCTGTGTCGCAATCCGCCCCAACAGATACGGATCATCCAACGGTGCGGCGAAAAAGTCGACGGTCACGGCAATCGACGTGGGGTCGACGCTGCGGATGATTGCCGCGTCGTCGGGCCGTTCGAGTCCCAGTTCGACCTGCGGGTGCGACGGAACCTCCAGCCTGTTTAAGACTCGGCCCAGCACCGATCCGGCAACTTTTCCGCCGCACCCGGCGCAGCGCATGGTCGGCGCACTGTCCGCGGGAGCCGACGAGCCGTTCATTTCGGCAGGTTGGTAATCCTGATACATCCTCATGAACCTGCTGTCGATGCGATCTTTGTGCCGCCAAACCCATTCCCCGGCGAACGACCATCCTCGGTATTCGCCGATTCCTGCCCAGTCCCCCGTGTTCAGCAGTCGCAGAAAATCGCGTTGAGGAACGTACTCTTCCATCGGCGTGGAGGTCACCGCATGCAGCAAGTTGCGCCAAAGTATCGGTCCTTCCCGGACTGCGTAGACACCGGCCTTGGGAATCGACTCTCCATCGATCGACGCTGAATCGCCAACGACAAAAATGTGATCATCGTCCACCGATTGCAGCGTGCGCCGCACCCGCAAAAATCCGCGCGGGTCGCGCGACAGTCCCAGTCGCTCGAGCAGATCCGGAGGACGTGCGTCCGTCGCCCAGATCACTAGATCCGCCGGCAGTTGTTCGCCGTTATGCAAGCGGCAGGCGTCATCGCCCACTTCCAGGACGCGCAATTTCGTCCGCACGGTAATCGACCGGCTCTGAAACAGGCGCTCGATTCTCGCGACGGTCCCCGCGGCAAGCCCGTTGCCGATACGGTCGGCTGCCGTCACGATCGTCCCTTCGATCGGCAAGCCCGGAAACCAGCGCTGACAGGCGGCTGGCAAGCACATCGCCACTTCGCAACCGCCCGCGCCCGCGCCCACAACAACCCATCGCAATTTCTGAGCCCCACTCCGCATGACATGCGTGCAGCGAGCACGCAATCTTTCCAGAAACGTCTGCATTGGCTTAATCGGCAACAAGGCTTCGCCACGGTATGCGAGCCCCGCGTCACTGGGCGTCGAACCGATGCCGATCGAGAGCAGGTCAAACGCGAGCGCTGGACGGGAAGCAAATTGAATCATGCGGTTGACGCGATCCAACCCCACAACGCTGTCCAGCACAAGCCGGGCTCGTGCCGCGGCGCATAAACGCACAAGATCAATCTCGAACTGCTCCGGTTCGTACTGGCCCGCCAGCACACCCGGAAGCATCCCCGAATAAGTCGCAATCGGAAAATTCGAGACACACGTCAACGAAGCCCCAGGCAGTGCCCCCATTCGCCACATGCGCAGAATGTGCGCATTTGTGTGACCAACTCCCAATAGCACGATGTCTGTTCGCGGCAGCGTAAACTCCATGGACCCTACATCATACCCGATCGCCGCTCGAAGTGGCACACGAACGTCTGGCACCACAAAGGTGGCACTGGCAGTCCGCCGGAAAAAACTCCACTTTGCAAAGAAGCTCCGACGCGGACCGCCAGTGCTGCTTCGCGAACAGGCACCGGCATCAACCTGATCGCTCAACTCGCAGCCGTCACGCAGTTCGCACCGGCGGTCCGTTGGCCGAGGTCATTCTTGCACTGACGCCGATGCCGGCGGACGCCGGTGGCACACGAAAGTGCAGCGTCGCGAACGGGCTGCCAAAGGTGCATCGGCATCGACCTGATCTCTCGAATCGCAGCCGTCACGCGGTTCGCACTGGCGGTCCGCCGGCCGAGGTCATTCTCGAACTGACGCCGATGCCGGCGGACTGCCAGTGGCACACGAGCGGCTGGCAATCATGTCGCCTGGCGTCCCAGCACGAGCGGCAAATAGAGGGAGCACTTCGGGCAGGCTCGAAACGCCTTCGAAACCAGGGTTTGGCATCGCGGGCAGGACTTCGTACGCGGCGATTGCGGTGGCCCGTGAGTATCCGATGCAGCCGGAGTAGACGGTCCTTCCGCCGTGCCCAGTATCGCCATGATCGAGGTATCGGAGATCAATTCACGCTCCGGTACTTTCACCTTGACTTTGCAATGAGGACAAATACCTTCCCGACCCGCGTATTTTTCCTTGACTTTCAAGTCGTGGCCATTTTCACAGGTAACACGAATTGCCATGCTTTTTCTCCTCTTCCATTTCTCTCCGAACAAATATCGCATCGCTTCTCAGCATCTCTTCTTCATCGTCCAGTTTTATTATCGACCGGCCAAGATGCCATACTTGTCGTCCCGTGCAGGGTACCGACCCATCAAACTCGCTCCAGGTTCGCCGTTTCTACTCAAAAATAGAGATCTTGACGATCACGAAACTTGAGCAAGCCCTCTGCTATTCGATTGCCGCTCGGTATTATTGGTAAACGCATTCCACTGACAACCGTGGTCGTCAGACATTCCTAACATATTATCGTCATAAGTATTAACCCCAGGTGATCGATCAAAGTTGCGTGCTGCGTATCACGGGCGAAGGAATGCACACTTCTTGATCACTCGAACCTGTACCATGGCAAGGCTTTGCGCACTCGAACGATTTTTTGTGCATTTGGCAGCGCGCTTCTGTGCTCGCAGGGGTTCTTGATTAGAAACCGAGATTGACCTGAAGGGGGGAAACTGCGAATCTTGCCGCGCGATCAATCCTGACGTCGGCCATCGTGGCACAGGTGCGGCGCGGATCTCAACTCGGAGGTGCATGCATGGATGCAGCCAGCCAACGGCGCCTTGTGACAAGCATGTTACTGATCTTCCTGCTCGGTCGCGCAGCGACTGCCCCGGCGCAACAGGCGGTTCCGATCCCACTGCGCCCCGTGACAATGGTCGAGCACGACGCACCCGTCGACAATTACGAGCCGACGGCTTTGCCCCAGCGATTCGAGAGGGCGGCACCCGCCGTTGCGCTGGAAGCGCCCGCACAGCAACGGGAGCGGTTTCCGGTCCGGAGAACCGCTTGGGAGTCCAACGAGGAAACCTCGGCTGCGCAACCGCCGAACCGAATCGACGCGCTGCAGGTCTACCGGCAATCATTGGAAGCGGCATCGCCGGATTCGGCTGCGCTGCGTCCAATGTCGCTGCTCCAGGCCATCGGCAAGAGTACCGATCGGGCCGCGCAACTCGCCATTGTACGCCAGTACTGGATCGTGGCGACCGCCGAATCGGCCAACCGCTGGACCAGTGCGAATCGACTGCTGTTGCAATCGTTACCTCAACCGCAGGATCAGCGGGACCAGCATGCACTTGTGGCCGCGATTGCATCCACAACTGCGCGCAGCGCGGAACTGGAAGTCGCCTCCCTCAACGCCAGGCAGAAACTTCTGGAAGAGGCAAGATTGAGCGGCGACCTTGTTTTCCATGCCAGTGATTTGCCGATCGTTGGCCAGTATCAGGCCAACTTTGGGGCCATCTTCGCGCAGCGCTCGGCTCCACCGCGCGTCGTTCACCTTGCCCGCCTGCTTCCGATCCAGCAGCGGATCGTCAGTCAACGTGCTGAGGCCGTTCAGGCCGCCGAATGGGCATTGCAGGAGACCGTGCGGCGATACGAATCGGGACAAGCCGAATTGCACACCGTTCAAGAGGATCTTCGGCGTCTGGAAGTGGAGCGTACCGCCTTTCTCGGTGGTATTCGCGACTACAACAGTTCAATCGCGGAGTACTCCCTGAGCGTCGTTGGTAAATCGCATTCCAACGCCACGCTGGTTTCGACTTTGGTGCGCCGCGAATCCGCGTCCCCGGCCGCGCCAGGCGACACACGCTCGTCCCCCAACGAGAGCAACGCACGGCGGCAATCCAGCGCGCCGGCCGATTCGCCGCGTTCCGCAAGTCGTGAACCGGCGCGACTCCGCTCCGCGCCGACCGGAGTGCAAACGCCCCATCGCATTTCCACGGCGCCTCGTTCCAATGCTCGTCCCTCCGGCAATAATTTACGGGACGATTCCGGAGAAGACGCTGCCGAACCGGCAAAGGAAATCGAACACGGAACACAAGGTGATGATCCGGAAGGCCCCAGGACCCAAGGAGGAGCCCTGCGGCGTGGCGCGCCGAGCCCGCGCGATGATGAGGTTCAACCGGCGTCCGCCACTTCGCGTAACCGACGTTTGCAGTCGGTCGCGGAGCAATCCGGCGACACCTCGACGGGAACGCAGCTCGAAAGCGATGAGCACGGCGCTGCCGATCATGTCGGAAGCCCAGATCCGAAACAGCTGCCGCGCCGGATCATGGCATCCAATGAATCGAAGTCGATGTCGGTTGGTGAGTTGAATCAGGACGCAGACACGGACGGTTTGCGGGACGTGACCGACGCCAGCGAGGATTCAGAACAAACCGATGATGCCGCATCCATCGGACATGTACGAACAACGGATCGATCGCGGCAGCGGACGCAACCGAAATCGCATGCCGGAGATTCGAGCGTCGCCCCACGCCGATCAAAATTCCGTGTGCCATTCCAACTGGATGCGCAGGATCTGGACAGGGACACCGAAGAGGGTCCCAGCCCGCAAGAAGCTGGCGCCACGCGGCAAGGCTCCCGCGCGAAGCCGGAGCTGCCCGCCGCCGACGAGAATCCACCTGCGACGGAGCCGCCTATTGTCTGTTCGATGCGGCACAGGTGGTATTCGCCGGCGCGATCAAGGGCGCTGGCGACACGCGATACGTGTTGATCGTGACGCTTTCGATCAGCGGGACCGCGATTGGGATCGGCAAGTTACTTCAGGGGCAGGCGGCAGATCCGTTACGCTGGTGGTGGTGGATCTGCGCTTTCTGGGTGCTGGCGCTGGCTGCGGCGTTCGGCTGGCGATTTGTGAACGGCCGGTGGAAACGGTTTCGGGTCATCGAACCGAACTGCGTCGCGCCAATGTCGGCGTTGCCGATACCGTTGTCGTGCTCCGCGCCGAACGAACTGTGCGTCGCCGATCGTTCATGACCGATGGCGTCGCGTCGTGTTGAAGGCTCCCACAATCCGGATGGAACTATTCGGTTGTTGGAGTTGCGGCCGGAATCGCCCCACCGCGCATTGGCGGGGCGGGATTATCGGTTCGCGACCCGGCGCGTGGTTCGGTCAATCGCACGACGCTGGGCAACCGTTCCGGCTTGGAAATCGAATTCTCCCGCGGCGCGGGTGTCGGCGCTTGCGGGCCGTTGCTCATTCCGTCGAAAACAGAATACGTTTCAAAAGCGGGGGCGACTCCACGCCCGACCGCCACAGGCCCCAGGAGCCGCCGGTCCGAACGCCGCGAGGTAAGAGGTGTGCGCGGCGGATCGACGAGCCCCGACTCGGGTTCGCGCAGGATCGGAAAAGCCTCTTGCCGCGGATGGTAGGCATGGTATCCGTCGCTCCAGCCCCAGCCAAACCAGCGCATCAACTGATGGATTGGCTGGGCGGCGGACGCCTGTTGGCCTCCCGCGAACAACCACAGCACGCACAGCAGACTTTTCCCCACCCGAGCAATCTTCATAGCGTTCACCCTCCAGGTCGCAAGTCGATCGAATCGCCAAAAGGGATATCGCTCAAGAACCGTACCAGGGTTCAGGGCGGGCAGCGGAGAACTGGCAAAAAAGGGCGGATGCGATCCGATGACACCTTCGACATCGACTGACGGACCCGTGCCAGCTCTGCCAGTGGCGTCAAGTCTAGGGAGCGGAAAGCACCTTCAGCGCAGTTTGGGGAGTGGGTTCGGCGTCAGTCGTGGGAACCTGGTCCGATGCTGACGGTTGTTTGTGTCGTCAACCGGTACTTTTCGACCAGATTACTAATGTCGGCGGTAGTGACCGCCTGGTAAGCATTCAGCGCATCCCGCACGGTCCGATATTCTCGGCGCTGAATCCAGCCATTGCCGACCGCGAACATTCGGCTGCTGGGGCGTTCGCTGCTGAGCACCAGCTGGGAACAGATTTTGCTTTTCGCGCGGAGTAGCTCATCCTCGCGAATGCCATTTTGTTCGACATCCCGGAGTACGGCTCGGGCCCGTTCGATGTTTTCGGGCATCGATTCTGGAGAACTGCTGAGGTAGGTGATCATGATCCCGGTTCCCTGGTACTCGTGCGCCTCCATGACGGCCCATTCGGCGCGCCCGGTATCGACAAGTTCCCAGAAAAGGCGGCTACCGGAGGAATCGCCGACGATCGATGCCAGCAGCCGATTTGCATAGCGATCGGGATCGCTGGCAGAAGGGCCGGCGCCGATCTGAATCGCGTATTGTTGTGTCGCGGATTCCCTGACGATTTCGCGGAAGCTGCTTTGCGCCGTGGAGCGTGGCGCCGCGCGTTCGACCGGGAACTGTTTCCAATCACCACAGTACCGTTCGGTGTCGCGTACCAGCTGCTCAAAGTCGACGTTTCCGGCGGCGGCGAGCACGATGTTGGCCGCGCTGTACCGTTGTTCAAAATAGGCACGCATCTTTTCCGGCGTCAGCGCACTGACGCTTGCCGTGGTTCCGAGAATGCTTTTCGCCAGCGGGTGCGTGCCGAAGTAGGCCGCCATGCACTTTTCGAACGCCCCATACGGCGGTTCGTCTTCGTACTTGGCGATCTCCTCCAGGATGACACTTTTTTCGGTCTCGAAATCTTCCAAACGCAGCGACGGACGAAGGATGTCGGCGAGCAGCTCGGTAAGTCGTCCCTGGTACTCCGGAAGCACCGCCGCATGGTAGACCGTTTGTTCCTCACTGGTGTAGGCGTTGGAATGCGAACCGATCTCGTCCAGCTCGCGGTTGACGTCGGCGGCGCTTCGTTGGGGCGTTCCTTTGAAGACCATATGCTCCAGGAAATGGCTGACCCCCGAGATCTCCTCGGACTCATCGCGCGCCCCGGTCCGGACGAAGAACGCCAGGCCCATGGAATGCGCGCCAGGGACACATTCGGATACGATTTCCAGACCATTGGATAATGTGTGTCGGCGAAACTGCATGCTGATTCCCAAGGTTCGATTTCCGTCCGCGGTTTGCTGCGGCCGGCCTCAATTGGCCGGCAGGTCGAGCTGCCGAGCCCCCAGCGTCACAAAGGAGAATTCGCGCGGCGCATTCTCCGCCAGAAAACGGTTGATCTGTGGAACGTTCAACCCGTCCACGATCGATTTCAGTTCCTCCAGCGTCTGGACCCGGCCCAGATGAAACCATTCCGACGCCATCGCTCGCGCCCGTGCTGGGCTTGATTCCTGCTGCATGATCAGCGAGCTCTTCAGCCTGGCTTGCAGACGTTGTAGTTCCTCGACGGTAATTCCGTCGCCAAGCCTGCGCAATTCGGCAACCATCACGTTCAGAGTTTCCTGAGCTCGTTCGGTGGTTGTTCCCGAGTAGCAGATGACACTGCCGCGATCGCGCAGGGAGTGGCAGGAGGCCATTACCGAATAACAAAGCGCGCGTTTTTCGCGGACTTCGGTGAACAGACGCGAACTCATGCCGTCGCTCAAGACGCCGATGGCAGCCCGGGCCTGGTAGTAGTCCGGGCTTGCAAAAGGCACACTGGGAAAGGCGATGCCGATATGGGTTTGCGTGGAGTCGCAGTCGATATGCTGATAACCGCGCATCGGCGGAGTCTCGCGCGGTGTCGGGCTGGGCTTCGGTCGCCAGTCGCCAAACCGTTTCTCGATCTCGTCGCGCAGCGTTTCAAATTCAATCTTGCCGGCCACGCTGATGATGGATTCATTCGGACGGAACAACCCGCGGTAATCGGCTTCGATATCCGATTGCGAGATGCGTTCGACCGATGCGAGTGCCCCCTGACTGGGGCGGCCCCACGGCTCCGCGTAGAACCGCCGCACCAGGCACTGCATGGTTTTGCTGGAGAGATCGTCTTCCAAAGCGCGCACGCTCTGCAGGCAGCCTTGGCGGGCG
This sequence comes from Planctomycetota bacterium, assembly GCA_016872775.1. Lineage (GTDB taxonomy): Bacteria > Planctomycetota > Planctomycetia > Pirellulales > Pirellulaceae > VGZA01. The sequence goes on from VGZA01000013.1 coordinate 98,365, forward strand.
TCTTCGAGCTGATCCGGCGGGAGCATGGGGCGGCGGACGAGATCGGAAAAAATGGCCAGCGTGGCGGCCAGGTTTTCGGCCGGCATCGCTCCCCCGAAGCTGACATGATAGTTGGAAACCGCCGAGGAAATGTCGACGCCCAGCAGCTCCAGGTCCTCGATGAACTTCCGGCTGTCGCGCGCCCCGCAGCCGCGCTGCAGCATTTCGCAGGTCATCGCGGCAAGTCCTTCCCGGTCGGCCGGATCGTAGGCGCAACCGGCCCGGACGAGTACCGCCAACGCGGCCGATTCGACCCACGGCATCGACTCGGCGACCAGCACGAGTCCGTTGGGATATTGGTGAACATGGATCGGCATCGGAACCTCGTCGAGGTAGATCGTGGGGAAATGAAGCGGGCCGAGGCTCCAACCTGTCGCCGTGGGGAATCCGGCCGCCATCTCCCCGAAATCTCCACCAGACTTCCGCCTGCACGCGCAAGTCACCCGCATTCCGCGGCTATGGCCGACGCCGAAACCTCAGGCGTAAACGACCTCCGCGGCCTTGTAGACCGTCCTTACTTTACGAAAACCGACGCGTTGGTAAAGACGGATCGCCCCGATATTCTGGGCAGTGACCTCCAGAAACGCCTTCCGCAGGCCCGCAGCGCGAAAGCCACGCAGTGCATTGGCCAAGAGGATCGATCCGAGTCCTCGGCCGCGATGGCCCGGCGTCACCCCGATATTCTGGATCGAACCCAACCCGTACGCGTCTTCGATTCCCTGGATGGTCCCGCAGAAGGTGCCGTTTGGTTCGCCGAACCGACGATACTCCAGGAGCCAGGTTGCGGAGTCGAGAAATCCGTCGCGCCTCGCGATTTCGTTCATCAGCCGCAGACAGCCGTCCCGATCGCCCAGGCAAGGAAAGACGTTGGCGTCAATTTCGTATCGGAAACTCTGGAACTTGACCTCCGCGTGCGCCTCGACCAACGACTCGTCCCAGCGGTGCGCGGCATAGCCTGGCGGCATTTCCGGAGCCGGATCCCGCCAACCTATCAAATCGATCTCCATTCGGAATCGTTTGAAGTAGGTCATCGCCATCGACGGCCCCCGAGGTATGGTCCCATTGCATCGCGCAATCCGGTACATCGCGTAACCCGGCTGCGACCATCGTATCTTGCGATCCGCCGACGGTCAAACAATTAGGTGATCGGCCAGGGCGACTCATGAGTTTTCGGCTTCCTGGTCCAAAACGGATCTCGCCGCGATTTTCCTTGAAATCTAGCGATTCCTCCTGGCAATCGACTTATGTCGATTGCCAGGAGGCGCGCGGTTGGAACGTCCAATGGGGCGAAATCGACGTGGCGGAACCGACCGGTCCTGGCGCTCCCGTCGCGTCCTGGCGAAACCGGATGGGGCACGGTACGATCGATCGGTGGTGGAACAACCCTGAGAATTTTCCATGCACCAGCAAATTCGATTCTGCCACGGCTGCAACCAGAAAATCGTTCAGGACAATTCCGAGCCGATCTGTCCGCATTGCGGCGTAACTCTGGCGATTGCGGCGAATGAAGTGACGCTGCAATTCAGCCAGCTCGCGGAGCGTGGAACGTATGCCCCGGATCTGGCGACACCGGACGACCGGGTTCTACAGCTGATCTGCCGGCACGCCCTATGACATGGCCCCCGAACTTTTTCAGGGTCGACATGCCGACCCGCGATCCGACATTTACGCCATGGGCGTCATGTTTTACTTTCTGCTGACCAGCCGACCTTTCGTTTATGCGCCGTGCCTTGGAACTGAACGCCCATATACCGCACGGCGCTATCGCCCTGGAGTCGGTCGCCGGTCAACTTTGCTTCGTCATGGGGAATACCTATCCCCGGGCGACCTGTGACGTCGAGGAAATTCGTCAAAGTGTGCGGACGGTGGCGCATTATGCGGACCTGGTCGAACACCAGTTGACGGGATGGGACGAATGGTAGCGATACTGCCCCGGGATCCGGCGTCGGCATGAGGCTTTGAAAAAGCCGGCATTGCCGTGTATGCTATCAGCAGAAATTGCGGCTGTTGGGGCACGAAAACCCCGCCTGGGCCCGTCGACTAGGTGTCCGATCCAGACCTGGGGCCCGTTGCAACGCACTACCAAAACCGATCATTCACGTTCTTTGCGGAGGGTAACGATCCATGGCTGAAACGAATTCTGCTGGCCAAGAGAAAGGCACGTCGCGCCGGGATTTCATGCGAGCGTCCTCGGCCATCGTCGCGGGCGGGGCGGTCGCCGGTTCGCTGAACATCGCGCGGGCAGCACATCCCTATGGAAGCGATACGATCCGGATGGGATTGATCGGTTGCGGCGGTCGCGGCCGCGGTGCGGCTTCCCAGGCGATGAACACCCAGGGCGGTCAGGTTCGGCTCGTGGCTCTGGGCGATATGTTCGAAAACCAGATTTATGGGACACTGCGAGGACTGACCGCCGAGCATGGCGAAAAGATCGACGTTGCCAAGGAACGCCAGTTCACCGGATTCGACGCCTACAAAGGCGTGCTGGAATGCGACCTGGATATGGTGATCCTTGCCACTCCCCCCGGATTCCGCCCACTGCACTTTGAAGCCGCGGTCAAGGCAGGCAAGAGTGTGTTTATGGAGAAGCCGGTCGCGGTCGACCCGGCAGGCGTGTTGCGCGTGCTCCGCGCCAACGACGAAGCGAAAAAGAAAGAACTATTCGTGGCAGTCGGCTTGCAGCGCAGGCACGAGCCCGCGTACGTCGAGACGATCCAACGGATCCAGGACGGCATCATCGGTGAGATCGTGCTGGCGCGGGCCTACTGGAACGGCGCGAAACCGTGGGTCAAACACCGCGAGGCACAACAGACGGAAATGGAATACCAGTTGCGCAACTGGTATTACTTCAACTGGCTCTGCGGCGATCATATCGTCGAACAGCATATTCACAATCTGGATGTCATCAACTGGATCATGAACGGCTACCCTGTCGAGGCCCAGGGCCAAGGCGGCTGTGAAGTCCGCAAGGGCAAGGAGTACGGTGAGATCTTCGACCACCATTTTGTCGAATTCACGTACGGCAGCGGCGCGGTGATGCTCAGCCAGTGCCGGCATATCGAAGGATGCTGGAACGCGGTTTCCGAACATGTCCATGGCACCAACGGCTACGCCGACGTCAGCGGCGCCAAGATCTACACGCCCAAAGGCAAATTGATCTACAGCTATGGCAAAGGCGGCCGCGACGGCCACCAGCAGGAACATCATGACCTGTTCGCCGACATCCGCGCCGGCAAACGGCCCAACGAAGGCGAATGGGGAGCCCTCAGCACCATGACCGCCATCCTGGGCCGTATGGCGACCTATTCCGGCCAGAAGATCGGCTGGCAGGAAGCGCTTAACTCACAGGTCGTGATCTCGCCCGTCGAGAAATTCAAGAACCTCAACGACACTCCACCTGTCGTACCCGACAAAGATGGATTTTACGCCTTGCCCGTTCCGGGGCAGTCGAAAGTCGTCTGATCGGGCGTCGAACGCTACCTACTCGAACTCGAATTCGTACCCGTACCAGTAGTCGTACTCGAATGGGGTATCTTGAGCGAGCTGGTTGTCGATTATGAGAGAGTCGATGTTGGTGGTCTGTGGACCGCATTCCTGTCTGTGACTCGGTCGATCGAGCGGACCGGTCGCGACTGACAGAATTCAATCGAGTAACGGGTACGAGTCGCAGTCCGAGTAACGAGTCCGAGTTGGAGCGCGATCGTGGGGCGAGTGCGCGCCGATGAGCTCGATGGAGGGACGGAAACAGCGGTTTGATCACCTTATCCTTTCGGCAAGGGGACGACCGGACGGGCCCGGTGCGATTGAGCTTGACGGACCAGGGCGGACGGCCTACTGTTCGGCCATGCGCGCCCGGCCCGCTTACCGCCGTTATTTCTTTTGTGGTTTCGCCGCCGCTTTGGTGGGCCTGTGCGCGGTGCACGCGGACGAAGCATCGTCGAAATATGTCATTTTGAAGAACGGTCAGACGCTGCAGGGATCGGTCGTCGTCCTGGGGGACAGGTATCAGATTACGCTGCAAAATGGCAGTGACTTACGAATCGACAGCGCGCGCGTCGACTGTGTCGTTGCGTGTCTCGCGGATGCTTACGAGCACAAATTTCAGCGCGTCGAACCGCGCAGTTTTCGGGCCCGCGCCACCTTGGCGGAGTGGTGCCTGCACCACCGCCTGCAGTCGCAGGCCGCCACCGAAATTGCCGCCGCAAAACTGATCGAACCGTCAAATCCCAGAATCGCCGGTCTGGAACGCCGGCTGCAGTCGCTGTCCGATTCCTCGCTCCAGCGCACCGCGATCGACGCCGGCAAACCCGAGAGAACCGCGGAAAAACCGGCCGTTCGACAGGCCAACTTCGACGAGGAATTGCCCGAAAAAGAGACCGCGAACTCCCTGCGGCGCCCCGCAAGCACCAGATCACCAGCGGTCAAAGATCGTTCGGAGCAACTTGCGGCGGAACTGCCTGCCCGAGCGGTGGAGGAATTCACGCAAATCGTTCAGCCGTTCATGCTCAACCGTTGCGCCACAAACAACTGCCACGGCACCAACGACTTGCCGACGTTTCACCTGATACGGCCTCCGCCAGGCAAGACACTCAGTCGGCGCCTGACCCTGCAAAATCTGAACGCCATGCTGCCGTCCGTAGACCGCACGAACCCCGATGCGAGCCCGCTGCTGCAAGTGCCGCTCGCGCCGCACGGACCCGTGCGCGGTGCCCTGCTGAGTACCGACGGCGATAAAGCGTACTCCAAGCTCAAACATTGGGTTGGCCTTTTTGCAACCCGCGGGGACACAGAGCAGGCGGACGAGCCGGCGTCAATTCCGGTTCCCGATAAGGAACGGTTTGCGACCAAGCCCGATTCCGAGCCTGCAGCGGCCCCCGCTACGGCATTCCGGCCCAAAGACGCATTTGACCCGGAACTCTTCAACCGCCGCTACGGCAAGCAATAATTCGCCGCGCCCATGGGGCGGATTCCGGCTGCGACGCCTCCCCCCGCCCCAAGCCGGTTCGTTAGAATGGCGTCCTGATTCGAAACAGGCCATTGGGAAACGGGAGTCGTTAGATCATGGAGCAAAAGCCGGTAAATCCGAACACGGAGGAATCTGACGGGCCTCCGCGCGGCGTGCGACCTCCGCGGCGGAGTTTCTGGCTGCTGGTTCTGCTCGTCCTGTTGACCCTGCTGATCTTCTCTTCGCAGTTCGCAACTTCGGTTTCAATCATCAAGGATTACGCATTCTTTGAACAGCAGGTCCGCCAAGGGAACGTCCTGGAGGTCGAGATTGGCCCCAAGGAGCTGACCGGCAAATTCAAGATTCCGCCGACCCCTCCCGACGAATACGACGACAATGGCAGGCCGGTTCCGAAGGTGGAGAAGCTGAGGAAGAATTTTCTGGTGGCGATTCCCACGACCGAAGAGGGGCGAAACAGCCTGCAACGGTTGCTCGAGGAACAGAAAGTTTCGTTCAGTTTCCGCCGCAGCGACCAGGACGCCACGCAGTCGTTCTGGATGATCGCGCTGTTGCTGCTGCCGATCGTGATGTTCGTGCTGATCTGGTACCAGTTTCGCAAGACCCGGGATCAACTGGTCGGCGGCGGCTTCTTGTCCGGATTCAGCCGCAGTCCCGCCAAACGGTACGAAGGGGCCAAGCAGGTTATATCGTTCAAAGATGTCGCGGGACTGGAAGGCGTCAAAGCCGACCTGCTGGAGATCGTCGATTTCCTCAAGAGTCCCGAGAAATTCCAGCGGTTGGGGGGACGGATCCCCAAGGGGGTTTTGCTGATGGGACCTCCCGGCACCGGAAAGACGCTGCTGGCTCGAGCGATCGCCGGTGAAGCCGGCGTGCCGTTTTACTCGGTGAACGGCTCCGAGTTCATTCAGATGTTCGTCGGCGTCGGCGCAAGCCGCGTTCGGGACCTGTTTCGTACGGCGAAGGAATTGGCGCCGTCGATCATCTTTGTCGACGAAATTGACGCGGTCGGCCGCCAGCGCGGCGCCGGACTGGGCGGAGGTCATGATGAACGCGAACAGACGTTGAACCAGATTCTTGGCGAAATGGACGGGTTCAGTCCGTCGGAGACGGTGATCGTGATCGCGGCGACGAACCGACCCGATGTTCTCGATCCGGCCCTGCTCCGTCCCGGACGTTTTGACCGCCATCTGACCGTGTCTCGACCCTCGCTGAAAGGTCGGATCGAAATGTTCAAGGTCCATGTCCGCGACGTCCCACTCGCGGAAGACGTCGACCTGGAAGTGCTGGCCGCCGCGACCGTCGGACTGACCGGCGCCGATATTCATAATATCGTCAATGAAGCCGCACTCTGGGCCGCTCGAAATAACAAGACCAAAGTCGAAGCCACGGACTTCGAGTACGCGCGCGACAAGGTCCTGATCGGCGCCAAACGCGAAGAAGTACTGACCGACGATGAGAAAGAAAAGACCGCCTACCATGAAGCCGGACATACACTCGCCGCCTGGCTGCTGCCGCACGCCCGCCGCGTCCACAAAGTCACGATCATTCCCCGCGGACGTTCCCTGGGGAATACTCAAATGCTGCCCGCCGAAGATCGAGTGAATATGTCGGCGGTCGAATTACGCGACCATCTGGTTGTGATGCTCGCCGGACGAGCCGCCGAAGAGGTAATCTACAATGAAACGACGGTCGGCGCCGAAAATGACCTGGAACAGGCGACCGGAATCGCCCGACATATGGTCACGCATTGGGGAATGAGCGAACGGCTCGGCCCAGTCAGCTATAAACAGTCCGACGACGATCCGTTCCTCGGCCGCGAAATCCACCGCGGCCGTCCGTTCAGCGAACGGACGATGGAAGTTATCGATGAGGAAGTCACCAAGATCCTGCACGACGCCGACCAGCGGGCCGTGGAACTGCTCGGAAACCACCGCGAGAAACTCGAAATCATCACTCGCGAACTGGTCCGTCAGGAAGAACTTGATGAGCAGGATATCACCAAACTGATCGGACCGTCCGCGCACCCGCGCCGGCCCACCGAGGCGCTGGCATCGGCCTGACGCCCGGCAGCGGAAACCGTACCCCTTTCAGTCGTTCGATGCCCGGGGCGTCGCGCCTGGTTTGGATTGGTGCGAGGCGATTTCACGTTCCAGAAACGCGCGAACCTCCACCATATTCTGGGCCCCGGTCAGCTGCGTCCGCCGCCATTCGTCGCCATTACGCGTGAAGAGCAGCAACTGCGGTATCGAAGCGCCTCGCATCAGTCGCCGCGAAAGGTCCGGCTGCTTGTCGGTGTCGACCTGGGCGTAAATCACCGTTTCCAGATGTCCCGCCTTGCGCAGTTCGGGAACCGTGTTCGCTTTCATCGTTCGGCAGCCCGGGCACCAGTCGGCTCCCACCAGCACCAGCAAAGGACGCCCCGACTGCTCCATCTGGCGATACGCGTCGGCGTAACTCAATTCGGGTGCGGCTGCAAGCGACAAGCCCACGACAACGGCGACAAGGGACATCGGTCAAACCTTTTGAAAATGCGAAAATGGATAAACAGGGATATTTGTAAAGGAAAGGAGTATATCGAGCTTCGTGGCCTTTTCCAGCCGGGTACTGCCCTTAAAGGATGGATCAAGATAATTTTCGGGATTCGCGGGAGCGAAAGTTGTACGCTAATTGGATGTTCGCAGCGGGGGGGCTATAATCAGGCTTTCGTCTGCTGGAAAGTAGAGTGATCGGCGGGCATGAAGCTTCGTGTTGGCGTGATTGGTTTAGGGGACGCCTGGGAGAGCCGGCATCGGCCCGCGTTACGGTCGTTGGCGGATCGATTTGAAGTCCGCGCCGTGTGTAGCGAAGTCGCACATCTGGCGGAGCAGGCGGCACGTGAATTTGATGCCGAAACGCTGGACGGGTTTCGGGTCCTGGTGAGTCGGCCCGACATTGATGCGGTGTTGATACTGTCGCCGGATTGGTATGGTCCGTTGCCGATTTTTGCGGCGTGCGACGCGGGCAAGGCGGTCTATTGGGCCGCTGCCTTGGACATTGAGATGGAGCAGGCGCGGGAGATACGGGACCGGGTTGAGAAGGCGGGGATTGCGTTCATGGCGGAGTTTCCCCGGCGTCTGAATCCCGCAACGCTGCGGCTGAAGGAGCTGATCGCGACGCGGCTGGGGAAGCCCGAGCTCTTATTCTGTCATTCGCGCTTGGCCGTCGAGACCAAGAAGGAACGTCGGCCAAGCAGTCCGTACCCGATTGCGATTCGTCACCTCATGGAATTGGTGGATTGGTGCCGCTATGTGGTTGGTCAGGAGCCGACTTCGGTGGTGGGCGTTAAGCACCGAACGGCTGCTGACGTCGAAAACTACCAGATGTTGAGCCTCGATTTTTCCGTGAATGGATCTCTTGGCACCGGTCCTTTGGCGCAGATCAGCTGCGGGCATTACATGCCGGCGCAATGGCACGAAGCGATTACCTATCGACCGCCGGCCGGGCTGCAGGTCTGCTGTGAAAAGGGGATCGCGTTTATCGACTTGCCGGCGACGCTGATCTGGTTCGACGAGGCGGGCCGGCATATGGAATCACTGGAAAGCGAGCGCCCGGTCGGGGAGCAGTTGTTGACGCAGTTCCATCGTGCGGTGACCAGCCTGGTGCTCAAGACCAGTGATCTGGAGGATGCTTATCGGGCGCTGAAAGTTGTGCTGACCGCTCGGCGCAGCTTCAGCGAGCAGTGCCGCGTTCCGCTCGAATTCTGAACTGGTTTGGGTAGATCAAAGCCAAGTCCAGGCCTGCGCGGAGCAGGCTCGTGCCGCAACCGCGAATTGTTTCGTTACCAAAGCGAGTCGTTGGCATGTCTTTCCTGGGCTTGCCCAGCTTTCGCGACAGGTTGGAGCGCCCCTGAATGCCAAGCTTTCCCGGCGGATCGTTACGCATTCCCGAATACTCCCGCCTTGCCGGACGCATTCAGATCACCGAAGGGAAACGAATCGTAAGATAACTGCGCACGCCGCGAAGAAGGTGACGGGTTGTGTCACCGAGGGGAATGGCGCAGGATCCGTTGACGGAGAAGGTAATCGAGTGTGCGATCGACGTTCACCGCATTCTGGGACCAGGGTACTCGAGTCAGCCTGCGAGCAGAGTTCAGCGCGAGCTGAAGGACGGGATCACTCGCTCCAAGTACAGAGCGATCGTTTGCTATTTGTTTCGTCGCTTGACTTTCGGCGCATCAAATCACCGGCGCGATTGTGCCACGAGACTCCTTAATGCACCCGTTTGTCGAAACAATCAGTATTGCGGGCGGTATCGCTGCTGCGATTGTGGCGGCGGTCATCCTGCTTACAGTCTTTTATCGGGGAATGTCTTGGATCACTGGTGGCGCAAAGCCGCAGACAAGCCTGCGATCAAGGAGTTTCTCGCCACAAAAGTCGCATTTGAGTCGGACAATGACTCGTTCGAATCGGCACTGGTTGGATTGGCAAACAAAGTCAAAATGGAATGCCCTGATTTCAGAATCAAGATTTTGGGTGACGATTTGAAGTTTGAGGGGATCACCAAGAACCAGAAGATTCGCGGATCGGGCGTTTCGATGTGTCCATTTAGCTTTGCCGCGAACGGGTTATTGGCATCGTCGTGATCGTCAAAGTTCCGCTCAAGAGCCGACAGCGTAGCGCTATGCCCGTTCCGTTCCCTCACCCCCGACCCCTCTCCCAGAGTACTGGGAGAGGGGGGGACGGGCTGCTATTTGCGCGCAACGAAGAAGAAGCTGACGAACTGCGTCGGGCGCTTCCGAAATGCCAGGTGCAGACCTCCAGTCCGTCGCAACACACGTCGCGCAACGGAGTTGGAAGTCCGTTGTACGGAGTGCCAAGCCCAAGTCCTAGCTTGGACAAAGCACTAGGTGGTTAATCGTACCAGTTCGAGTTGGATGATATCGGCGTTGCCTTGCCGGATTGTCCGCAGCAGTTCGCTGGACGGTTCGGCGTCGAGCTGGATCCGGCAACTGGCGGCGGTTGCGCCCTCGAAGATCACGTTCTGCACTTCTTCGACATTGATATTGGCGCGGCGGATCTGGTCCATCACGAATGCCAGTACGCCGACGCGATCGTAGTGGCGGACGATGAGCTGGAAGTTGGCGGGCGTGCGCGACGCCAGGTTGACGCAGTTCAGCACGATGCCGGTGCGCAGGTAATTGGCGACGATACGCACCGCTTCATCGGCGATCGCTTCCTGCGCTTGTTCGGTGGAGGCTCCGATATGGTGGGTTCCGTAAAGCTGTGGCAGGTCGAGGATCGGATCGGTGAATTCGCCGCTGCCTCCTGCCGGTTCGGGGTCGAAGACATCGAGTCCGGCTCGCAGTTGTCCGCTGGCGACGGCCTCGCGCAGCGCGGCCATGTCGACGACTTCGCCTCGCGACGTATTGATCAGGATGGCCCGTGGCTTCATCCGCTGCAGGCGCCGGCTGTCGATCAGTTGGCGGGTCTGTGGAGTCAGGGCGACGTGCAGCGATACCACGTCGACTTGCTGCAGAAGATCGTCCAGTTCGGGGCAGAACCGCGCATCGAGTTGCTCGGCGGCGTCGGCCGTCAGTGAGCGGGACCAGGCGTAAACCGGCATCCCGAACGCTCGGGCTCGATGGATGACTTCCCGGCCGATCGATCCGACTCCCACAACGCCCAGGGATCGGCCGTACAGCCCGTCGGCTTTCGAAAACTCTTTTTTGTTCCATTGGTGGGCGCGCAGTGCGGCGACGTTGTCCGGAATACGCCGATCGATGGCAAGCAGCAGGGCGAAAACCAATTCGGCGACGGCGATCGAGTTTTTTCCCGGACAGTTGCTGACGAAGATTCCACGCGCGCTGGCCGCCGCCACGTCGATCGTATTGACTCCCGCGCCGGCGCGCAGAATGATGGCCAGACGATCGGCGGCTGCGATGGCCGCGGCGGAGACTTTTTTGCCGCGCACGATCAGTCCCTGGTACTGCCCGAGGATCTGCGGCAGCGATTCCGCTTTCAGCTCCGGTTGATAGTCAACTTCGCAACCGAGGTTGCGCAGCGCGTCCAGGTGGCGCGGGGAAAACGTATCGGCGATCAGCAATTGGATGGTCATGCTATTTGCGCTCGAGGAGTTGAAATGCCTCCAGGACTTTTGCCCGGTGCTGGCTGCCGAATACCAGTACGATCAATTGCGTCATGATCTGACGCTCGTCGGTCGTCAGGAACGCTTCGCCGCCGCCCGCGTAGGCGATTTCTACGAATTCTTTCAGTCGCTGCGGGTGCCGGCAGGTGACGGTGCTGACGGATCCCTTTATTGCTCTGGTTGAAGTCGGACGCGAGTCGCAAACAGGTCTGCAGATGGTGGGCGTGGGGTGGCGCATCGCCGAACAGCAGGATGACTTTACGTGCTTTGGGTCGAAACGTGTTATAGGCCATCGACCAGCGCAGTCCTTCCTGCACCGCCTCGGGTTCGTCACCGCCGCCGTCGGCGTTGATCTTGTCCAGGTAGGCCTGCACCTCCTGGATATCGCTGCTGAGCGGCATTCCGATCACCACGTACGCATCGCCATCGTCACGGTATGTGCAGATACTGATCCTGGCGTTGGGAATCAACTTCAGCAGGGTGGCTCCGATACGCCCGATTTGACGCTTCACCACGCCGATTTCGCCCGCCATGCTGCCGGTACTATCGAAGGTCAGGACGATGTCCAGTCCATCGCGCCGCAACGTCTGGATCATACCTTCCCAGTTTCCGCCTCCGACCGATCCTCCGCCGACGGAAAGCGATCCCAGGTCAAACGTTGCCGATTCGCCGCCGCTGAGCGTGGGAGGGCCGAGTGCCAGATCGTCGTATTTCGTCAGGCCGCCACCGCTGCTTCCGCTGGAACGGGCGAGCGGCGCGGCGATCTCCAGGGCTTCCCCCGCCGCCGGACTGGTGTCGCCGGCCGAAACCGCTTCCACCTGCAGCGACTCGGTCGGCAGATCGACCAATTCTGTCTTCGAGAATTCACCAATCGACACTTCATCGACGCGTCCGGCGACGCCGGAGCCGCCTTCGCTGAACAGCGCCAACAGCAGAAACAACGTTGTATGGAAGATCAGCGACACGAGCGTGGACGCGGAATTTTCCAGCCAGCGGCGCGGGCGATTTCGATCGCAATCGAATTCGGTCGTCGCGGCCGTCGGGCTGGACGCGGTTGGTGCGGAAGGTACCGTTGCTCGATTACGCAACATCGATATCCACCTGTTCGATCGCCGCATGCCCGGACTTGCGAAACGGTCGCGGTCGCGGCTGCGCCGCTCCTTTGTCGTCGATCGTGCGACACCGCAAGACATATTTGCCCTGCGATTTGCCGGGGAGAACGATCGCCCAATGTGCCTTGGCCAATCGCATTGGCCAGTGTTTCGGTTCAGCGGTGGTGGAGTCAAAGCCGAGTGTTTCGGCGGGAATCGAACCACCGGGTAAGGCGCCGCCCCATTCCCGCGGCGGCGGAAGAATGGTGGCATCGCGCCAGTCAGCGCTGTCGAAGTAAAGATCGCCGGCGGGCCATTCGTGGTCGGCCGGATGGACACTGACCTGCACCTTGGCGAGTCCGGAAATCCCGACCTGTGCGTAGCCGGAAATCGCGAGCGGCTCGCCCGCCGTCGCATTCGATGGAATCTGTAACGTCGCGGCAAACGTCTTCAGCGGGCTGTCGATGTCGTTGTTACCGTCGGCATAGGTATCGTTCGCATGGGCAAGGTTGCTGAGCACGACGTGCGTGAGCCATTTCACCGATTTGAAACCGTACGCTTCGGGCACAACGATGCGCACCGGCCCGCCACGCACAACGTCCAGCCATTCGCCATTCAACTTGTAACAGACAATGACCGGTGGCAGGTCGAACGGGTCCTCCAGGACGCGACCGATCGGCAGCGAACTGCGGAACAGCTGCTTGGGGTCGCCGTTATGGAAACCGTAATAGTGCAGCCGCCGCAGATTTTCGCTTGGACGCGTCCGCCAGACCAGTTCCCGCAAGGGGACTCCCTCCCAGATTCCCATCCCGAGTGGGCAACCGATATTCAGACAGGTCATGACCTTGGGGAACCGCACGGCGTGCTGTTTGCCGATTTCCAGCAGTTCGTCGAATCGGATGATTAAAGGTGCCCGGATGCGGGCCGGGTGTTCAGGGTCGGCGACGACTTCGAGCTTCCAGCTGTCGCGGGTCAGCCCGGCAGCTTCCAGCCCGTTGGCATCGAGGGTATGGGGAATCGGTGTTCCTCGAGAAACGTCTCGGAACTGGTCCGGCGCGGTGAAATAGGGTTCAAGTGCACCCGTCAATTCTGCCAACTTCTGTTCGACCGAGTGCGGCGTTGCCTTCGCCATGGCGATTTCGCTCGATGACCCCAGCGCGGAGATCGCCGTCGCGGCGACTCCCGCCTCGAGAAAATACCGGCGCGTCAGCGCGACATGTTGAGAAAAGAAAGGCTTAGCGTCACCCATCGGAAATCCCTCGGCTTGGTTGCCATTCGCTGGGGAATAGCCTACCATAGGGACGCTGAAGTCCCAAGATTCACGCCGTCCAATCGCGGGATTTGCTTCCGCGGGTTCGGTGCGCCGTCGGAACAGGGTGCGCCGTCGGAACAGGGTGCGCCGTCGGTTCAGGGAGTGAAGTTCATCGATGAGTTCCGCCCGCATCGCGCGTCCGGTGACGCTGGAACAACTCGCCCTGCTCAATTCCGAAATCGCGGCGCTGGCGCGGTCGGGATTTCCGTTGCCTGCCGGGCTCAAGGAATTCGGGCGCGACACCGGGGGGCGAGTTGGACAGCTGATGGAAATGATCGGCGGGCGGTTGGAGCAGGGGCAGGCGCTCGACGAGGTCCTGGCGTCTCCGGACTTAGGCGTGCCCGGCGTCTATCTGGCGATGGTGCAGGCGGGGTTGCGTTCGGGGCGGCTGGCGTCCGCGCTCGAAGGGATCGCCTTTGCACTGCGGCAGTCGCTCGAACTGCGCCAGACGCTGTGGACGGCGATGATCTATCCGACCTGCATCGCGCTGCTCTGTTACGCCGGGATGCTCTTCAACGCCAAGTCGACGATACCGGCGATGCTGGAGATGTACCGCAATACTCGGGGTGAGCCGATCTGGGCACTGGAGTTGATCGATCGGTCGCTGGGCCTGATTCAGTTCACGACCGCCGTGGCGCCTCCGCTGATGCTGATATTGCTGATGACGATCTGGTGGCGTGGCGGGATGGCGGCGGACTATGACCGGGTCAGCCGGTCTCGTTGGCCGAGTCCTCGTGGATTGCGCCACGCAGTGCAGATGTCGTCGCTGACGGAACTGCTTGCGTTGCTGATCATGCACGAGGTCCCGTTGCCGGCGGCGATCAGGCTTGCTACCCAATCCAGTAACGACTCGAAACTACGAACCTGGGGCGCGGAATTCGCCACGGCCCTGGCGCAGGGAGGTCAGGTCAAGGCATCGAGCCGCTCGGGAGGGCATGCTCCCGCGCTGCTTCGCTGGTGCCTGCGCTGGTCGAGCGACACGAACCGCTTGACGCGCTCCCTGCGTTCCGTCAGCCAGGTTTACCGCGATCGATCGATCGAGATGGAACGGCGTCTGCATCGAATGCTGCCGCTCGTGACATTGATTGTCTTTGGCGGCTTTACCGTAATCGCCTACGCGGTGTCAGTCTTCCTGCCGTGGGCATGTTTGATGTATTCCTTGGGGCGTCCCTCCTGAAGACCGTCGGTCGCGGCCGGTGTCGTGCAACATGGAACGCAAACCAAATGAACCGAATCCAGCCGACCCGTCGCGGGCGACCGTGAGCGTTGCCGCGCAGGTAGGCGGCGCGATGCAAGCGGAACTGCCCCTCGGCGATGCGCTTTGCGCGCTGGCGGATTGCGCGCAGACCGCTCAGGAGGCGGCTCGACTGCGGGCGGCAGCCGCGGCGATCGAGCAGGGGGCGACCCTCGAGGAGTCACTGTCGCGTTGGAGCGGCTCGGCCCTATTGCGAACGATTGTTGCCCGTGCGAGTCGATCGGGGGAGCGTGGGCTTTTGCTGACCCGGATCATCGAGCAGCGGCAGCGTATCCAGAGTCTACGGCAGCGAGCGCTCGGCGACCTGGCATACCCGTTATTCATTCTGATTGCTG
>VGZA01000014.1 GCA_016872775.1 Planctomycetota bacterium
AACCCCAACGTAAACGCGACCATCAACCCAAAGATCCATACTTCACTGTTCATCGCGGCCCTTCCGATTGGCGAGACGAAACCACCGGCGTACGGCAAGCCCAACCGTAGACCAATGCCAGAAAAAACGCTCCCGCAATCAGACCTAATCCGTACCAGACGGCGATATTGACCCCGGCCCAGGGTACGATCTCGATCCACGTCGTGCGAAAGGCGCTGATCCAGACAAACCCGGCATACACCGATGCGTAGATCAGGAACAGGATCAGACCGATACGTCGATTCCTCGCGTTGGTCGCGGGATCTTCCGGTTCCGTCTCGGCCGAATGACGTTCAAGGCTTCCCATTTGCGGAATGCTCCTTTTCGATTCGCAGGCATGGGCCGCGAGTCCGGCAATCAAAGACATTTCGCCGCGTGAAAGGGCATCAGTCTATCCGAGCCCATTCGCAGGCGAAAGCCAACATCGGCCGGCGCCCGCCCCCCGTCAATTTGCGTCCAAGAACGCTTCCCAAATGCCGTCCGGCAAACAAGAATAGGAACCACAAACCTAGGCCGGGAAACCACGTCAGATCACCTGGCGGTTGGAATCCTGTCCGCATGGGAGGACGAATGACGAAAAATCTCGATGCGTCGATACGACCGATCGGTAAAGGCGCGTACCTCGCGCTCGCCGCCGCACTACTCGGCTGGATGTTCGACGGCGCGGAAATGGGAGTTTTTTCGATCGTCAGCCGGCCCGCTGTGAAAAACCTGCTCGGCCCCGACAAGGAAGCCGACATCGTGCAGTGGATCGGAGTGATCACCGGACTTTTTCTGGTCGGTGCGGCAACCGGCGGCGTGCTTTTCGGCTGGCTGGGCGACCGCATCGGCCGAGTGCGAGCGATGACGATCAGCGTGCTCACCTATGCCGTTTTCACGTCACTTTGTGGCATCGTCAAGACACCGATCCAGCTTGGCGCTCTGCGTTTTATCGCGTCACTGGGCATGGGTGGCGAATGGTCGTTGGGAGTGGCACTGGTCATGGAGATCTGGCCGAACCGTTCACGCGCCTTCATGGCCGGGTTGATCGGTGCCGCCGCTAACGTCGGCTATTTGATGGTCGGTTTCGTCGGACTAACACTGAATAGCCTCCTGTCGCAGATCGAAGCCGCATTGCTTGCGATTCAGTTGCCCGACTGGATGGTCAGCGCATTGGTCGGCAACAGCGGCTGGCGGATCATGATGATTCTGGGGATTTTCCCGGCGCTGCTGACATTTTTCATCCGGTTGTTTGTTCCGGAGTCGAAACGCTGGCAGGCGGAACGGGAAAAGGGGCACACCTCCAACTGGGCGACGGCCGACCTGTTGGCCGTGCTTGGCG
The DNA here is from genome assembly GCA_016872775.1 of Planctomycetota bacterium. Lineage (GTDB taxonomy): Bacteria > Planctomycetota > Planctomycetia > Pirellulales > Pirellulaceae > VGZA01. The sequence goes on from VGZA01000014.1 coordinate 1,361, forward strand.
GAGCGATGGGACCGTTGCTGATGGTTTACCTCTACGGCTGGAACGAGACGCTGGGCTGGGAACATACAACGCCGGTTCGACTGACCGCGATTGTCGTGGGGGTGCTGCTGAGCATTCTCGGCTACACTTACCCCGTCATGCGCTATCTGCAACGTTACCGTTCCACGGCAGCGGTTGTCGCTCCCGACATGTTTGGACGCACGATGCGTCGCATGGCGCTGGCCGCCTGCTTAAGCGGTATCGCCCTGCTGGGCACCTGGGGTGCGACCCAACAAGCGCCCGCCTGGGTCGCGAAAATGACCGAAGGAACCGAGATCAAGAATGCCAAAGAAAATGTGCTGATCTGGCTCTCGGTCGGCGCCATTATCGGCACACTCGCCGCCGCAAAACTGGGCGATGCGCTGGGACGCAAAACGACCTATTTTCTGCTCTGCGTCGCTTCGCTGGCGTCCGTCTTCTGGCTGTTTTTCGGACATGACTCGTACAGCAACCGGCTGCTCGCAAGTGCCTGTGTCGCGGGAATCTGCACCGCGTCGTTTTACGGTTGGCTGCCTCTTTACCTTCCCGAACTGTTCTCCACGAACGTTCGAGCAACAGGCCAGGGGTTCGGCTTCAATTTCGGACGTATCCTGGCCGCCGTCGGCTCCTTTCAACTGGGGCCGCTCACGAACCACTTCAGTCAAGGGATGGAAATCGGCCCGATCCGAACTCCCGCCGGCCTCCCAACCGCCTGTGGCCTGCTGAGCCTGATCTACCTGCTGGGTATGATCCTGATCTGGTTTGCTCCGGAGACCAAAGGAAAGCCGTTACCCGACTAGGACAGGAACATTTCATGGCTCGATTGCCCGATTGGGGTCGAGATGACCTGCCGGCGCCGCCGCCGTTCAATGTCCGCAACATGTTCCGGATGATCGGGCCGGGCGCTATTCTGCTCGCCGCGTCGATCGGCGGCGGCGAGTGGATGGTGGGACCGAACATCAGCGTGAAGTACGGCGTTGGAATCCTCTGGATCGCCACCGTCGGCATCGTGCTGCAGGTAATGCTGAATCTCGAGGCGATTCGTTATACGCTGTACACCGGTGAGCCCGCGTTGAGCGGCATCATGCGACTGCGGCCAAGCGCGACGTTCTGGGCCTGCTTCTACGTCTTTGCGACCGTCGCGCAACTCGGCATCCCCGCACTGGCGAAAGGCAGTGCGCAAGTCATCTACACCGCGTTGTATGGTGTCGCCGCCGCCGACAAGGAACCGACCTTGCTCGTCATCACCTACGCAGTCATGGCCGGCACCATTCTGCTCCTGATGTTCGGCGGCACGATCGAACGCATGCTCGAGATCGCATCCTGGGCGATGATCGTCTACATTTTCCTGTTTTTGATTTTCGTCAATATCTTCTATGTTCCGGCAGCCCATTCCTGGGAAACATTCAAGGGATTTCTGAGCTTCGGCTACCTGCCGCGCGACGCCACCGGCCGAATCCCCGCCGACATTGACCTGCTGCTGTTGGCATCACTGGCGGCCACCGCCGGTTCCGGAGGAATCGGCAACCTGTCCATCTCGAACTGGATCCGCGATAAGGGATTCGGCATGGGCGGAAAAGTGGGTGCGATCCCTAGCGTTTTTGGTGGAACCCAGGTCACACTTTCGCACGTCGGAAAAGTCTTTCCCGTCACCAGCGAGAATCTGTCTCGCTGGCGGAACTGGTGGCAGTATGTCGTTGCGGATCAGGTCTGGCTTTGGGCACTGGGCTGCTTCGTGGGCATGTTCCTCAACGTCAACATGGCAACCGCCATCGTGCCGGAAGGAACCAAACTGGCCAACGAAGAAGTCGGTGTCTTTCAGGCACAATACCTGGCCGAACATTACTGGCGTGCGTTGTGGATTCTCGGACTGCTGAACGGATTTTGGATCCTGTTCTCGACGCACCTGGGCAACACCGACATCATGGTCCGCACCGTGACCGACGTACTCTGGGTTTCCCATGCGGGGTCCCGCTGGTTCAAGAACCTCAGCGCCGGAAAACTCTATTACATTCTCCTGTTCGCATTCTCCGCCTACGGCGCCCTCATCATGCCGCTTGGGTCGGCGATCGGCCTGTTCAAAGTACTGGCCGCCATCGCCGGCATGGTGCTCGTTCCCGCGGCTCTGCAGATGCTGATCATCAACACCACGATGCTGCCACCGGAAATCCGCCCTGCCTGGTGGCGACGAATCGGACTAGCTCTCTGTGCCACCTTCTATGCCGTCGTGAGTATCGTGACGTTGGCAGACGTCATGAAAAAGACGTTGAAGTGGTGAACGGTGAACGGGCCGTGTGTGCCACGGGGCGAGGGTACTCCCGAGCCCGTTCCCAGCCGATCAAGCCGACGTTGACAGGCAATGTGTCGAAGAATCCGGTCCGTAGCCCGTAACCCGTTCCCCTAAATATCGTATTCCCGCAGCACTTCGGGCGGCGCGGCGGCATACTCGAACGGTTCCATGGAACAGCCGGCACGGCCCTGACTCAGGCTGCGCATTGCGCTGGAGTATCCGAACAATTCCTTCAGGGGCGCGTGGGCTTCCAGCACGGTCATTTGCCCGCGGTTTTCTGTCCGAACGATGATCGCGCGCCGCTGCTGCAGGTCGCCGACGAAGTCGCCGACGTAATCCTCCGGAGTAAGGATATCCAACTTCATGATCGGTTCCAGCAGCACCTTGCCGCCTTCAATCAACCCTTTGTGAAATGCCTCGTTAGCCGCGATGCGAAACGCGCGATCATCGGACAGTTCGGGATTATACTCGGACTGCAAAATGGTGACTTTGAGTTTCATCAGCGGGAAGCCGGCGATTGCGCCTCCACCTTCGCCGCACATGCGCAGTTCCTCGAGCGCCGCCGTCATCAACGGTTCCGGCAAGGCTTCGAACGGAACCTGGTTGAGAACGATCACCTTGCCAACGTTGCCGTCGACCGGCTCCATTCGGAGTTTCAGCTTGCCGAACAGCTGTTGGCCGGCGATCTGCCGGTGGCATTCGCCGACCACTTCAACCGCACGCGCGATCGTCTCGCGGTAACTGACTTGCGGTTTATGAAACTTGACATTCAACGAGAAATCCCGCAGCAAGCGGTTCTTGATGATCTCCAGGTGCAGTTCGCCCATTCCTCGGATCAAGGTTTGTCCGGTTTCGCTCGATTCGACGCGTAACGTGGGATCCTGTCGTTTGAGCAGATCGAGGGTCTCGCCGAGTTTCTTTCGTTCGGTCGTATTCTCCGGTTCGATCGCCATCGAAATCACGGTCTCGGGAAACTGGATACTCTCCAGCAGGATCGGGCTTCGCGTGTCGCAGAGCGTATCGCCGGTCACGGATTGCCGCAGCCCGATGATGCCGACGATATCGCCGGTCTGGGCCAGATCGACCTGTTGCTCTTTCTTGGTCGCATGAATCTGCCAGAGCTGGGAGACGTTCTCTTTGACATCTTTGCCCGGATTGAGAACGCGGGAATTCGGCGCCAGCTCTCCCGAATAAACTCGGATCCAGGATACGTCTCCGGTTTTGGCGGGAATGACTTTGAACACCAGTCCGCAAAACGGCTCGGCGGGATTCGGCGCGCGACGGATCAGTTCGCCCGTTTCGCCCCCGTCCCGATCTTTCTTCTTTTTCTCGACCGAGTGTCCTTCGACGGGCGGCATGTCGAGTGGATGAGGCAGGTAGTACTTGACGGCGTCGAGGAGGGGGGGAATCCCCATCCCCTGCAGAGCGGCTCCGCACAGGACCGGCTGCACCTGCATCTGCAACGTGGCGTCGCGCAGAACCTTGCGCAGCAGGGATTCCGGAATCTCGAGTTCCTGCAAGGCGAGTTCCATCATCTCGTTGCTGAAGTTGAAGAGCTTTTCCAGCAGCGCGTCGCGCCACAATAGGGCTTCGGTGCGGCATTCTTCTGGGATCTCGGACTCGACGACTTCGCGGCCATCCTTGTCCTTGGGAAACGTGAGGAATTTCATCGTGACGAGATCGATGACCCCTCGAAAAGGGGTTAGTGCATGCGACGGCCCCAGGCCGACCGGTATCTGCACGGCGATCGGACTGGCATTGAGCCGCGTCCCCATTTCGCGAAATACCGATTCGAAGTCAGCCCCTTCGCGATCGAGCTTGTTGATGAAAGCGATCCGCGGGACTCGGTAGCGATCGGCCTGACGCCAGACGGTTTCACTTTGCGCTTCGACGCCTTCCCGGGCACTGAAAACGACGACGGCTCCGTCCAGGACTCGCAAACATCGTTCCACTTCGGCAGTAAAGTCAACGTGCCCTGGCGTATCGAGCAGGTTGATATGGATATCTTTCCAGTCGAGCGCGACGCAGGCGGCGTAAATCGTAATTCCGCGCTCCTGCTCCTCCGGATCATCGTCGGTTGTCGTCGTCCCCTTGTCGACTTCGCCCGCACGATGTTTGGAACCGCTGCAGAACAGCATTCGCTCCGTAACCGTGGTTTTCCCGGCATCGATGTGAGCGATGATCCCGATATTCCTCGTCAATTCGATCTTACGCGCCATGATTGTCGAAACGACCGCCTTGGAGGACGGAAATGTGGCGTTAAACTCGGCGGATCGCAATACGATCTCGCGCAACAATAACGCCGCGGCGATTCCTGGATGGATGCGACGCGGCGTTGTATTGATCGAACAAGCAGGCTACCAGGCAAAATGCGCGAACGCTTTGTTGGCGTCCGCCATGCGATGCACGTTGTCACGTCGCGTCATCGCCGCACCTTCGCGATTAAAGGCCGCCATCAGTTCCTCGGCCAGTTTCAAATACATCGGGCGGCCCTTCTTTTCGCGACAGGCCCCGAGAATCCAGCGGATCGCCAACGACTGCTGCCGATTGCGATTGACCTGCATCGGGACCTGGTAGGCGGCACCACCAACGCGCCGAGATCGGACCTCGATATGCGGCTTGACGTTTTCAACCGCGGTCGTGAACACTTCGATTTCCGAGCGATCCGGCATCTTTTTCTTGATGTGGTCCAACGCCTGATAAAAGACGCCCTGTGCCACACCCTTCTTGCCAGACAACATCAGGCAATTAATGAACTTGCTCGCCAAAATTGATTTGTACTTCGGATCGGGACGCAGCGTCGAACTGCTGGCTGTAATCGCACCCATCGGATCTTCAACTCTCGGAACAAGTCGTGAAAAAACAATTCAAACGATCAAGAACCCTTGGCACCATAACGGCTGCGAGACCGCTTGCGGCCCTGAACACCCAGCGAATCGCGCGTCCCGCGAACGACCTGATAGCGTACCCCCGGCAGGTCGCGAACTCGACCGCCACGCACAAGCACAATCGAATGTTCCTGCAGATTGTGCCCCTCGCCCGGGATATAGACGGTGACTTCCTTGCCATTCGACAGCCGGACACGCGTGATTTTGCGCAGGGCCGAGTTCGGCTTTTTGGGGGTCATCGTCCGCACCAGCAGGCAAACGCCCTGCTTGAACGGCGACTTGTCCAAGACAGGCGCCTTGCTGAACTTGCGTTTTTGTCGTCGGTTGCGTCGAACCAGCTGATTAATTGTAGGCATAATTCTACCGTAGTTCCGTCGCGCGGTTCCCTGGACCGAACCCTGCTCGATACCGGGCGAACTAGACAGGTTACCGAATCCAGAATCGGTGTCAACCCCGTCGCCCAAGGGGCTATTCTCCGCCTGTTTCCGCCCCCGTGCCAAACAGCTTGTCCAACGACGCACTTGAGCTGCTCGACGACCCCGCCGGCGGACCCTTGGCCGTCTCCGACGCTCCGTCGCCCTTGGAATCGTCCTGCAATAACGGGAATTGCTGCACCAGCAGTTGTTCTTTGGCGGCAGCCAAGGCGGAAAGCGATTCCGGGCGGTACCGCACTTCGGACTCCTGGAAGGTGCGGAACCCTGTGCCGGCTGGAATCAAGTGACCGAGAATCACGTTTTCTTTCAGGCCGACAAGCCGGTCGACTTTGCCAGCCAGTGCCGCTTCGGTCAGCACTTTGGTCGTTTCCTGAAAGCTGGCAGCCGAGATAAAACTGGAACTCTGAACAGACGCTTTGGTAATGCCAAGCAGCTGGGTGCTGGCCGTGGCCGCCTTGGGTCGACTGCCTTTCGCCGGCTCGCCACCCAATGCCTCGATCTGGGCATTCACCTGCTCCAGCGACTCTTTGGGTACGATCGAACCCGGCTCGAAATTGGAATCGCCTTTCTGCGTGATCTTCACGCATTTGGCCAATTCCTGATTGACCTGTCGGAACTCAAACCGATCCATGATCAAGCCCTGCAACAGGTTCGTATCGCCGGCGTTCTCGATCCGAACTTTTCGCAACATTCTGCCGACGATGATCTCGATATGCTTGTCGTTGATATCCACGCGCTGACTGCGATAGACGCCCTGAATTTCGTGCAGCAGATATTGCTGGACCGCTTCCTCGCCAGAGATCCGCAGGATGTCGTGCGGGACGAGTGGTCCGTCGACCAGCGCCTGACCGGCTTTGACATGGTCGCCGGCATGCACCAGAAACCGTTTACCGTGCGGCACGAGGTGTTCGCGTTCGATGCCGCTTTCGCTGCGCACGATGATCGTACGTTTGCCACGGCGTTTCTCGCCCAGGATTTCCACGGTACCGTCGATCTCCGCCATCACCGCCTGCTCTTTTGGCTTGCGGGCTTCAAAGATCTCCGTCACGCGCGGCAGACCGCCGGTAATGTCGGTAATTCCGGACGCTTCACGTGGGGTTTTTGCAAGTACCGACCCCGCCGAAACAAACTGGCCTTCGGCAACTTCGATATGGGCTCGCTCCGGCAGGTAGTACACATCCAGGGGCTTTCCTTCGGCGTCTTCCAAGACCACCTGCGGGTGCAATTCGCCCTTGTGGTCCATAATCATTCGCCGCACGTGACCGCTGGCATCCTTTTCGATACGCAACGTCTCGCCTTCGACCATATCCTCGTAACGGACTTTGCCGGAGACTTCCGCGAGAATCGGGATGCTGTGCGGATCCCACTGGCAGAGCACGGTTCCCGATTTCACGACCTGGCCATCTTTGACTTTGAGCATCGCGCCCGTGGGGATTTCGTACTTCTCCAGTTCGCGTCCCTTGGGATCCAGCAACGACATTTCCGCGTTCCGCGTCAGCACAATATCGTTGCCTTCGTCGGTTGTGACGAAACGCATGCGCGTGAAACGGACGATACCTTCCTTCTTGCACTTGATGTCGTGGTCTTCGACGTGCGTTCCGGCGACACCACCGATGTGGAAAGTCCGCATCGTTAACTGCGTTCCCGGTTCGCCGATACTCTGTGCGGCGATGATGCCAACCGCCATGCCCTCTTCCACCAGAGAGCCGGTCGACAGGTCCATGCCGTAACACAGGCGGCAGACGCCTAGTCCCGCGTCGCACGTCATCGGGCTGCGAACCTGAATCTTTTCCAGTCCCATTTCCTCAATGCGACGGGCGATTTCGGGCGTAATCAGCTCGCTCTCGCGCACGATCACTTCGTCGGTCACCGGATTGACGATATTCTGCCGGCTGACTCGCCCCATGACGGCCGCCGACAATTTGACCTCGACCTTTTCACCCCGGTAAATCACTCCCTTGGTAATCCCTTGTGTGGTGCCGCAGTCATGCTGCGTCACGACGACGTTTTGAGCGACATCGGCCAGCTTACGCGTGAGGTAGCCGGAGTCGGCCGTCTTGAGTGCGGTATCGGCCAGGCCTTTGCGGGCACCGTGCGTGGAACTGAAATACTCCAATACCGTCAGGCCTTCACGGAAATTGGCCTTGATCGGCGTTTCGATGATCTCGCCGGTCGGCTTGGCCATCAGGCCGCGCATGCCGGCCAGCTGCCGAATCTGCTCGATGCCGCCTCGGGCACCGGAGTGGGCCATCAGGAACACCGGATTCACGTAGCCGGGTTTGTCGCCGCGTTCATCCGTTTCCATCGCCTGCATCATTTCGGTGGTAATCTGTTCGCGGGCGTGGGTCCAGGCGTCGAGCACCTGGTTATAGCGTTCCAACTCCGTGATCACACCGCGTTCGTACAACTTGCGGAACTTGAGCACCGTTTTTTCGGCGTCGGCCAGAATACGGGTCTTCGAGGTTGGAGTGACCAGATCATCGGTCGCGAACGACAGACCGCTACGGGTGCTTTCGCGGAACCCGAGCTGATTCATGTTGTCGAGCAATTCGATCGTTGCCTTGCGTCCCAATGCCTGGTAGCAATCGGAAATGACCGTCGCCATATCGCCCGAACGGAGCGGATGGTTATAGAAATCCATCCCACGCGGCAACATCATATTGAACATCACCCGGCCGTAGGTGGTCTGGATGATTTCGCCCGAGCGCCGCCGATCGTCCTCGCTCTTCAATTTTCGATCACGAGGCAATCGCACCTTGATCTTCGCGTGCAACTCGATTTCGCCCTGGGCGTAGGCCAGATCGGCTTCTTCCGGCGAGGAGAAGACCATGCCTTCGCCTTTACGTCCCGACAATTCGATGGTGATGTAGTAGCATCCCATCACGGTGTCCTGCGAAGGGCTCATGATCGGCTTGCCGTTGGACGGCGCAAAGATGTTATTGGTCGACATCATCAGGGTGTGCGCTTCGACCTGGGCTTCGATCGACAACGGCAAATGGACCGCCATCTGGTCACCGTCGAAGTCGGCGTTGAATCCCTTGCAGACGAGCGGGTGCAGGTGAATCGCGTTGCCCTCCACCAATACCGGCTCAAAGGCCATGATCCCCATGCGATGCAGGGTCGGCGCCCGGTTCAGCAGCACCGGATGGTTCTGGATCACCGACTCCAGAATGTCCCAGACCTCTTCGTCCTTGCGCTCCAGCATCTTCTTGGCGCTCTTGATCGTGTCGGCGTGTCCCAGCTCCTTCAACTTGCGGATGATGAACGGCTGGTACAATTCCAGCGCGATCTTCTTGGGCAATCCGCACTGGTGCAGCCGCAACCGGGGGCCGACGACGATAACGCTTCGCGCCGAATAATCGACGCGCTTCCCCAGCAGGTTCTCGCGGAATCGCCCCTGCTTACCCTTGATCATGTCGGTGAGTGACTTTAGCGGACGGTTGCTGCTGCCCAGCACCGGCCGCTTGCAACGGTTATTGTCGAACAGCGCATCGACCGATTGCTGCAACATTCGCTTTTCGTTCCGGATGATCACTTCCGGCGCGTTGAGATCGACCAGTTTGCGCAGCCGGTTGTTACGGTTGATTATCCGGCGATAGAGGTCATTAAGGTCACTGGTGGCGAAATTGCCCGAGTCGAGCAGTACCAGCGGACGCAAGTCCGGTGGAATCACCGGAATCACATCCAGCACCATCCATTCCGGCTGGTTGTCGCTGTCGCGAATCGACTCCACGATTTTCAGCCGGTTGATCAGGTCCTTTTTCTTTTGCTTGGAGTTTGTCTCGACGAGTTCCTTGCGCAGTTCTTCCGACAATTTGACCAGATCGAGTCCGCGCAGCAGCTTGCGGACCGCCTCCGCCCCCATATCGGCCTCAAAGGAGCCCTCGCCATACTGCTGCCGCGCTTCCTTGTACTCGTCCTCCGTGAGCATCTGCTGTTTTTCCAGGTCGGTCGACCCGGGATCAACGACCACGTAATCCTGGAAATAGATCACTTTTTCCATGCTGGTGGTTTTCATGTCGAGCAGATTGCCCAACCGGCTGGGCATCGCCTTGAAAAACCAGATATGAACGACCGGGGCCGCGAGTTCGATATGCCCCATTCGCTTGCGACGGACGCGCGAATGCGTGACCTTGACGCCACAGCGATCGCAGATCATGCCCTTGTATTTCATTCCGCGATATTTACCGCACGCGCATTCCCAGTCCTTTTCCGGTCCAAAAATCCGCTCGCAAAACAAACCGTCCTTCTCCGGGCGATACGTGCGGTAATTGATCGTCTCCGGCTTCTTCACCTCACCGAATGACCAACTACGGATGTCATGGGGTCGGGCCAGACTGATCTTGACCGAAGCGTAATCGTTAATGCGATCATATGCGCTTTCGCCGATGGTCATGTGCCTTAAACTCCTCTGGTTGGGGAAACCGAACCGATCGCTTGTTGCCGCAGCGATCGTCAGGTTCCCGGCAGTCCCGGATCAAATCTCAGTTGCATGGAAACTCGAACCGCCGCGGCGTCAAACCCGGCGTTTCTCTAATTGCATATTCAAGGCCAATCCGCGAATCTCGTTGGTCAACACATCGAAACTCGCCGGCGTACCAGCCTCCAAGGTATTCTCGCCTTTGACCATCGACTCGTAGATCTTCGTCCGTCCTTCGACGTCGTCGCTCTTGACCGTCAACAATTCCTGCAGGATGTAGGCGGCGCCGTACGCTTCCAGCGCCCAGACTTCCATTTCCCCGAATCGCTGGCCACCGAATCGCGCCTTGCCACCCAGCGGTTGCTGGGTAATCAACGAATAGGGGCCGGTGCTGCGCGCGTGGACCTTGTCGTCGACCAAGTGGTGCAGCTTGAGCATGTAGATGTACCCTACCGTGGTTTCCTGCTGCAGCGGTTCGCCGGTGCGGCCGTCGAAAAGCCGGATCTTTCCGTGCCGCGGCAGATCGGCTTCGACCAACGCATCGTTGATATCGGCTTCCGACGCCCCGTCGAACACGGGTGTCACCGCCTGGAATCCCAACCGCGCTCCCGCCCACCCCAGGTGGGTTTCCAGAATCTGGCCGACGTTCATGCGGCTGGGCACTCCGAGCGGGTTGAGCATAATTTGCAACGGCGTTCCGTCCGGCAGGAACGGCATGTCCTCCACCGGGAGGATCTTGGCGATCACACCCTTGTTCCCGTGGCGTCCCGCCATCTTATCGCCCACCGAAATCACCCGCTTGGTGGCGATATATACCTTGACCATCTGCAGCACGCCGCTGCGCAATTCGTCGCCGCGTTTCATGCTGTTGAGTCGGCGATCGCGCAGATCGATCGCGGTCTCGACTTCGGACCATTTCGTCCGGTAAATCGACTCGACTTCCGCAATCAGACTCTCACTCCGCATGTGCGAGGTGACCGACTGCAGCCGGAACTGCTGCGCGCGTTCGGCTACAAACTTCGAGTCCTGATCGCGGATCAGAGGCGTACCGTCCTCATCGGTAATTGATCGCCCCAGGCTCTTCTCCATTTCGGTGATCATTTCCGCGAAGACTTCGGAGATCCGCTTGTTGCCATCGGTCTCGACGTCCTTAAGTTCCTTTTCGAACTTCTTTCGTTCGTCCTCGCTGAGACTCATCCGCCGCGAGAACTTCTGCGTATCGATAACGATTCCTTCGATCCCCGAAGGGACCTCCAGCGAATCGTTCTTTACGTCCTCCCCAGCGCGCCCGAAGATCGCATGCAGCAGCTTTTCCTCGGGCGTCAATTCGGTCTTCGACTTGGGCGAGACCTTCCCGACCAGAATGTCACCCGGCCGCACGTAGGTTCCCACCTGCACGATCCCATTCTCGTCAAGGTTCCGCAAAGCCTTTTCGCTGACGTTGGGAATATCCCGCGTGAACTCTTCGCGTCCCAGCTTGGTCTCGCGAATCTCCACGTCAAACTCTTCGATATGCAGCGAAGTGTAGACGTCGTTCTTGACCAATTCCTCGCTGATGATGATCGCGTCCTCGAAGTTGTAACCGTCGAATGACATGAAGCCGACGAGGACATTGCGGCCGAGTGCGAGTTCCCCGTTGAAGGTGGCGGCGCCATCGGCGATCACCTGTCCCTTCTCGACGCGATCTCCAACCTTGATAATCGGTCGCTGGTTGATGCAGGTCCGTTCGTTCAGTCCTTTATACTTTTTGAGTTCGTACGAATCGGGACCGATCTCAATTCGGTCGGCGTCGGCGTAAGTGACCTTGCCGGCGCGCCGAGCGCGCACCACCATGCTGGAGTTGCGCGCCACATCTTTTTCCATTCCGGTCGCAACGATCGGCGGTTCGGTGACCAGCAACGGGACCGCTTGTCGCTGCATATTGGAACCCATCAGCGCCCGGTTGGCGTCGTCGTGTTCCAGGAACGGGATCAAACCGGCCGAAACACCGACCATCTGACTCGGAGCCACATCGATGTACTGAACCTGGTCGGGCGCCACGATTTCGAAATCCGATCGGTGGCGCGCGATGATGGTATGCCCCGCCGCGATATGGTTCTTTTCGATCGGCGTGTCGGCCGGTGCGACATAGGCATCGGATTCCTCGTCGGCCCGCAGCGACACCGGCGCCTCATCCACCAGCTTCCCTTTGTGAATCTTGCGATAGGGAGTGACCAGAAAACCGTAGTCGTCGACGCCGGCGTAAATTCCCAGGCTCGAAATCAGACCGATATTCGTTCCTTCCGGCGTCTCGATAGGACAGATTCGCCCGTAGTGCGAAATATGCACGTCGCGGACCTCAAAACCGGCTCGTTTACGATTCAAACCGCCGGGGCCCAGTGCCGACAAACGCCGCTCGTGCGTCAACTGCGACAAAGGATTGGTCTGATCCACAACCTGCGACAGTTCGCCCCGCCCAAAGAAATACTCGATCGCCGCCGAAATGCTCTTGGGATTGACCAGGCTACGTGGCGACATGTCCTCCACATCCTTGAGACTCATCCGCTCCTGAACGGTGCGCCGCAGCTTGAGAAACCCCTTGCGAAGTTCGTCACTGGCAAGCTCGTCGATCGTTCGCAGCCGTCGATTCCCCAGGTGGTCAATATCGTCAACTTCGACCTCGGCACCGGAAACCGACAGCTCGACCAGATAAATGATCGACGCGATCAGATCCTCGGGACGCAACGTCATTTCCTTTTCGGACACCGTCAAAGACAGTTTCCGGTTGATGCGGAATCGACCGACGCGGCCGAGCCGGTACCTGTTCACGTCGAAGAACTTCTCGTGGAACAAGGTTTTGGCCTTATCCAATTGGGGCGGATTGCCGGGGCGCAATCGCTGGTAAATCCGCAGCAGCGCTTCCTCGTGACTGGTGGTCGCGTCCTCGGCCAGACTGTTCAAGATCAGGCTACTCTTCGGCGGCGCCAGAACCTCGACCTTGGAAACGCCGGCCGTGCAGATGGTCTCCGCGATGTTCTTGGTGATCCGCTGTCCGGCTTCGACAATGATCTCGCCGGAGCGGCCCGAATTGGCGGGATACACGACATCGTCGACGGAGATTTTTCCATCCAGTTTCGCCACGCTGCGGCCGTCGACGACCTTTTCAACCGACGTCTCGTAAAACGCGCGAATCAGTTCCGAATCATTGCTGTATTTCGAACTCATCGCACGCAGCAGCGTCATGGCCGAGAACTTGCCGCTCTGATCGATCTTGACACTCAGGACGTCCTTCTTGGTCGCGTTGACCTCAATCCAACTGCCGCGTTCGGGAATGATCCGGCAACTGGGCAGCTTGCGATCCGAGGTACCATCCTGGTCCATGACAAAATCGACACCCGGGCTACGGTGCAACTGGCTCACCACGACACGCTCCGCACCGTTGATGATGAACTCGCCGCCACCGAGCATAATCGGGATGTCGCCCAGATAGACTTCTTCCTCGATCGGCTGGTCCTTGTTCAACCGCAGCCAGATGCGAAACGGCTGCCCGTAGGTAAGTCGCAACTGCCGGCACTCCTCCGGCGTATAGCGGGGCTTGCCCAAATCGTATTTGACGTAGTCGAGACGCGTCGATTTGTCGTAGCTCTCGATTGGGAAGATCTCGCGCAGCACTCCCTCCAGCCCCTGGTCCTTGCGCTTTTCCAACGCAACGTCGGCCTGCAGAAATGCCTCGTAACTCTTCGTTTGAATCTGTGTCAAATCGGGAATCGGGTGATGTTCCCGACCGCTGCCGAAGCGACGAACTTCACTGGGATTCAAACGCCGTTGGGCTGAGGTTGCCATAAGCGTGGCTACTCCTGGGACTGATGAGCCGTTGTGCGAATCATTAGGGGAAAGCGTGCCCGGAATCGCGGGACTCGGTACCGGACAACCTGCGGCAGGTGTGTGATTGGGAGCCGAAAACGGGTCGCGACGACATCAGGCTCGGGAGGTGAAGTACCCGCCCGCAGCCTGCCAGATGATTTCGATCGAGAACGCAAGGAACCAGCCCACGCCTTCCCTGCCGAATGCGGTCCGCGCGGTAACGAACGGGCGTCAATCGGGCAGGGTCCAAGGAGACCTCGGCGCATAATGCCCCCTGGGATTGTGAAAGCACGCTCACACGCTCGTGAGTCCCGCTGGAGGCTCGGTGGGTCAATGCCAGCATTCTCGCTCAACACCACGAAGCGCAGACGACCGCAATCGCCTTCGCTTCGTCGCAGAAATGGGTAACGCGCCGCCGTCGCCGCCGAGCAATTACTTCAATTCCACTGTTGCGCCCGCGGCTTCGAGTTCCTTCTTGATTTTCTCGGCATCTTCCTTGGAAGCACCCTGCTTGATCGTCGCCGGAGGAGCTTCCACCAGTTTCTTGGCATCCATCAACGAAGCGCCGGTGATATTCTTGACGACTTTGACCACTTCCAACTTCTTGTCGCCAAACCCGGTCATGACCACGTCGAACTCGGTCTTTTCCGGAGCGGCAGCTGCCGCTGGCGCCGCGGGTCCCGCCATCATGACTGCCCCACCCGCAGCCGGCTTGATGCCGTACGCTTCTTCGATGTAATCGCTGAGTGCCTTGGCCTGCTTCAGTGTCAGGTTGGCGATCTTGTCTCCGATTTCCTTCAACTCCGGTTCCAATACAGCTGCATCAGACATGACGGGAATCTTCCTTTCTCAATCGGGCGGTGCGAGCCAATGGCAGCTCGCCCGTCCTGCCTGGCACGCTTTTGCACCAAGCTACCCAAAAAAAACAAAACTTCAAAGTCCAATCGTCACAAGCCGCGGCTTTCGGTCACGCCCCGAATACCGCGTCATCGGCCTGCGACCCACCGCCGAGAACTTTCGAAGCGAATCTACGCCGCGGCCTGCGATTCCTGCTTCGATCCTTTCTCGACCCGATCCTAAAAAAACTAATCCCCCTTCAGGACGAAGCCTCTGTTTCCTCGCCCTTCTGTTTGATCTGACTGGCCAGCGCACCACCCGGGCTCGCCAATTGGGAAAGCAGATTCGCCCCCGGGCACAGGACCTGTCCCATCAGAATGCTCAACTGCTCCAACCGACTTGGCCACTTACTGATATCTTTGACGCGATCGGCCGAGAGTTTCTCCCGGTCCATTACGCCGCCGCGCAACTCGAATTTTTCGTATTGCGCATCCTGCTGAATCTCTGTGATCTCTTTGGCCAGCTGCACGAAATCGGTCGATCCCCAACAGACCGCCAGCGACCCATTGCTGCCTTCAAATGCCGGTGCCAGCGACGTGCCTTCGGTGGCCCGCTTAGCCAGGCTACCCTTGACCACCAGCAGGCTGATATTGCGTTCCCGTAATTTCTTCCGCAAAGCGTACGTCTTGTCGGTCGGCAAACCGATCACGTTAACCAGCAATGCGTCTTCAACACCCGTGAGTCGTTTGCGGACTTCAGCGGCCACCAGGTTTTTAACGTACTTGCTCATGTTCGTAGTTACTCAGAATTCTGCAGTCAACTTACAACGCCAGCCCACCCCAATCAGGCGGCAATCCGGACCGCCGGGCTCATTGTCGCGCAAATGACAATGCCGCGAACGTAGACCCCTTTGACGGCGTTCGGCTTCAGTCCCAGTACGTAGTCGATGAACGCTTGAATATTGTCTCGCAACTTATCCGCGGTGAAGCTCAACTTGCCCACGACGGCATGCACGTTTCCACCGGCGTCATTTCGGAATTCGACCTTGCCCGCTTTGTACTCCTTGATGACTTTCGCAACATCCGGCGTTACCGTCCCAGCTCGGGGCGACGGCATCAGACCACGTGGCCCCAGCACTTTGCCCAACGGTCCAACCAGGCCCATCATGTCGGGGGCCGCAATGCAGACGTCAAAATCCGTCCAGCCTTCTTTGATTTTCTTGGCAAGGTCCTCCTGACCCACTTCATCCGCACCGGCTTCCCGCGCCGCATCCGCGAGATTGCCTTTCGCGAACACCACGACACGCTGGGACTTTCCGATTCCGTGGGGCAAAACTATCGATCCTCGCACCAATTGGTCGGCCTGCTTCGCGTCAATCCCCAGGCGCATATGAATTTCCACCGTCTGGTCGAATTTCGCCGGTGCCACGGCGCCGTAACTTTTCAGGGCTTCGACGGCCTGTGGCAATGCAACGGCCTGGGCCGGCTGCTTGGCGACCTGGGCTCGATAACGCTTGGATTTCTTGGTCATGCTGCTACCCTGCTTCTTCCCTGCCGCCAACGGATTGCCGAGGATCGCGAGTCGGTCGAGCGTCGCGGAAGGGGAATTCGTTTTTTTAACCGGAAATGAGTTTCAATGCGAGCGGTGGCGCGTCATTTTTCGGGAATCGGCGGCCAACGACGGCTCTCTCAGGACGCTCGTCGTTCGGCAGAACGAACCAGCTAATCGACAACTTCGATTCCCATACTGCGAGCGGTCCCCTCGATCATCCGACAAGCATGCGGGATATCCCGGGCGTTCAGGTCGGCCATTTTCTTCTTGCAAATGTCGACCACCTGCGCTTTCGTCACCCGACCGACCTTGTCCTTGTTTGGCACGCCCGCGCCCTTTGCGATTCCCGCAGCCTGTTTCAACAGCGCCGACGCAGGGGGACTTTTGGTGACGAACTCAAAGCTACGATCGCTGTAAACCGTCACAATTACAGGGATCGGAGTCCCGTTGTACTCGCGGGTCCGCTCGTTGAACTGCAAAACAAACTGTCCCAGGTTAATTCCAAATTTACCCAAGGAAGTTCCTACCGGCGGGGCGGGCGTTGCCTGTCCGCCTGGCACCTGGAATTTTGCCTGACCGGTCATCGTTTTCTGCTTAGCCATTTGTCACTCTCACCTGGAGACATCCCGATTCGGAATGGTCAAATACCTCTACGTCAAAACTACGTACCCACGCACACGCCGTCGCGCCGCAAACCGCTAGATAGCCTCGATCTGCCAATGGGGGATCTCGATCGGCGTCGATCGCCCGAAAAACAGGAAAGTTACCGTAACCCGGCCGTTCGCCTGATCGATCGAAGCCACATCTCCTTCAAAATTCTGGAAATTGCCTTCCTTCACGCGTACCCGATCCCCGATCTTAAATGGAATTCCTGTCCGAACCGCCGCAGTCCCTTCTTCGTCGGGACGCGACGTCTTGAGGATTTTTTCGATCTCATGAGCCGGCATCGGGGACGGTTTTCCGGCCGATCCGGTGAAGTCGCCGATTCCCGGCGTCTCGCGAACGAGAAACCAGGTGTCGTCGTTGATTGCCATATGGACAACCAGGTAGCCCGGGTAGAGCTTGCGTTTGACGATCTTGCGTTTGCCGCTTTTCGTGAATTCCGCCACGTCTTCGGTCGGCACGATAATATCACCGAAGTACTTATCGAGCCCGGCCACCTTGACGCGTCGCTGGAGCGCTTCGCGGATGGAATCTTCGCGATTCACCTGGACTTTGATGATGTACCATTGCCGTTCCAGCGCGGCCTGCTCATCTTCCGCGATAAACTCCAGCGGTTCCACCGGTCCGATATCAATGCTGCTCTCGTCCGATTCGCGCTGGGCGTCCAACGCATCGTCTTCGGGCAACGACTGCGATTCCTCGTCCGGACGCCCGCCATCGGCAGCACCGGAGCCACTACTTGCCGACTGCTCCGGACCATTGCCCGGGACAGGCTCGCTGGATTCGTTTGGCTCGATGCTCACGACGCCTCCTTCGTGCCACCCACTTGCAGGATCCCCAGGAATTTGAACACGATCACCCAGAACCAGTCGAAGCTGTACAACAGCACCATCATCGAGAACAAAACAAAAATCACAACGAACGAACTGCGGTAAAGCTCCGCATTGGACGGCCAGGAAACCTTGGTCATTTCCGCTTCGACGGCGATCAGAAAATCGGCGAATCGCGGGTAGTTTACGATTCGAAAGGCGAACCAGCCTCCGACCGTCAGGAATACCATTGGCAGGATGAATCGCGAGTTGGCAAAGAACTCGTTGCCGGTCTGGAAGCCGGACCAGCGGTAGGCTCCCGCGGCGACGGCCACCAGGATTGCCAGCATTGTCACGCGGCGCGCGATGCGGCCCTGCGTCGCTTTATAAAGCCCGACCTGGAAGAGCTCGCCGATCAACGACGGCGCTTCGACTATCTTGTCGGTTGACATTTCGGCACCCATTTTCCACTCAAAACGACGTCGCCGTCGCTGCGCTTCCCTGCGGTTACAAATCTTCAACCACGGCATCGCCGCAGGCCCGTCCTGCGTTAACCGTGGCGTTCATGGCAGGGGCGGCGGGAATCGAACTCGCAACCTCTGGTTTTGGAGACCAGCGCTCTGCCAATTGAGCTACACCCCTCTGATTTCCTTCGGTTGACTTCCTCGGATTGACTTGCTCAGGTGCGTCCAACGGAATTCGCTGGACCGTCCCGATGCTGGCAACACGGGCCGCCTGATCATGTCCAAGCGGCCCGCACCCCTGCAGACTCCCATCACCCGTAAATTCTCAACCGACTATTCAATGATCTTGGTGACGACACCGGAGCCGACCGTTTTTCCGCCCTCGCGGATGGCGAACCGCACATTGGCATCCATGGCGATCGGCTTGTGCAACTCCACGGAGACGCGGACATTGTCGCCGGGCATGCACATTTCGGCGCCGACCAGGTTGGCGGTGCCGGTAACGTCGGTCGTGCGGAAGTAGAACTGCGGCCGATAGCCGCTGAAGAACGGCGTGTGACGCCCTCCTTCATCCTTCGAAAGGCAATAAACTTCCGCTTCGAACTTGGTATGCGGCGTGATCGAACCGGGCTTCGCAAGCACCTGACCCCGTTCGATATCTTCGCGCTTCACGCCACGCAACAGGCAACCGACGTTGTCCCCTGCCCGACCTTCCCCCAGTTCCTTGCGGAACATCTCGACGCCAGTCACCACCGTCTTGGTCGGGTTGCCGCTCAGACCGACGATCTGCACTTCGTCGCCGATCTTGACCATCCCGCGCTCGATACGGCCGGTGGCCACTGTTCCTCGACCTTCGATCGAGAACACATCTTCCACCGCCATCAAGAACGGCTTGTCTTCCTCACGGGCCGGCTGCGGGATGTAGGCATCGACAGCGTCAAGTAGATCGCTGATGCACTTCGAAGCGACCGGATCCGCGGGACTGTTATACGCGGCCAAAGCCTGTCCGCGAATTACCGGAATGTCATCGCCCGGGAACTGGTACTTCTTCAACAAATCGCGGACCTCCATTTCGACCAGATCGAGCAGATCCGGATCGTCGACGAGATCGCACTTGTTGAGGAACACCACCAGCGCGGGCACATCGACCTGACGAGCCAGCAGCACGTGTTCTTTCGTTTGCGGCATCGGACCGTCGTAGGCGGAAACCACCAGGATCGCTCCGTCCATCTGCGCGGCGCCGGTGATCATGTTCTTGATAAAGTCCGCGTGGCCCGGGCAATCGATATGGGCGTAATGGCGTTTATCGGTTTCGTACTCGACGTGAGCCACGGCGATCGTCACCGTCTTCGTCGAATCACGCACCGTGCCGCCCTTGGCGATTTCCGAATAGGCTTTGGCCTTGGCCATGCTCTTCGCGGCCTGAACCGCCAATAACGCACCTGTCAAAGTCGTCTTGCCGTGATCGATGTGGCCGATCGTTCCGACATTACAATGCGGCTTCGTCCGCACAAATTGCTCTTTGGCCATTGCTTTCTACACCTGTTTCTTGAGTCTCGTTGAAACCATTAAAATCAACCCGCAAACCACTTACAGACCTCGGAAGAGCTGCTGATGGGACTTGAACCCATGACCTCGTCCTTACCAAGGACGCGCTCTACCAACTGAGCTACAGCAGCCGGATCGGGTCCAGGCAACGACGCCTGCCGTCTGCCGTCGCCGCACCTTGTCAAGTCCCCCCTCGGAAAGTCCGGATCCTTGTAATCCAATTAGCCCAATAACTTATGCTCTCCGCCTGTTTTCGGGAAGAGCGGGTGAAGGGAATCGAACCCTCGTGTACAGCTTGGAAGGCTGTCGCTCTACCATTGAGCTACACCCGCAATCGAGAACCCCTCCGAAACCGCTTGCTGTGCCCCTAAATCTGTTGCCGCTGAAACTGCTGCCACTGAATGAATTGATACCGTTTTATACCGTTCCCGCCGGCAGGGTCCAATCCTCCCGCATGATTCACGCCCCTGCTTTGCTTCCACTCCCCAAAATGCTCGTACCTTCCCATTCTTGGCGAAATGGAGGGTGTAGGATTCGAACCTACGAAGGCTATGCCATCAGATTTACAGTCTGACCCCTTTGACCGCTCGGGAAACCCTCCCCCAACTCGTCGAACGCCGTAACATCGCGCATTACACGGCAATTTGGATTTCTAGTCTTCGGATGCAAATTGACCGGGGATTCAAATCGACCGGCAATCTCTAGGTTCGTTTTCGGAAACCACCTCCCGAATCCGCCCAATGGATCCTGCAAAAACGACCTGGGAACACAAGATGATGGAGCCAGCGGAGGGACTTGAACCCACAACCTGCTGATTACAAATCAGCTGCTCTGCCAATTGAGCTACACTGGCAAAAATTTTCCAAAACGAAAACCGGCTAATATACCGAACCTGGAATCGCTTGCAAGCCGGAATCGCCACCTCCTTAAGGGTGGTACAACACCGGATTTGATGCCGGCCGTCTGGCCCTAAAGGACGGGACAAAAGACAGTCCAAACCGGTTCGGACCCTGCTATCCCGGCGGGTCAATCTGTTGGGTACGGGCAGCTTCCCGGAGCTTGTCGAGGCCACGCGCCTCGAGTTGCCGCACCCGTTCTTTGGTAATTCCCAGTTCGGCTCCCACTTCCTTGAGCGTCTGAGGTTCGTGCGAGTGATTCAGCCCGAAACGGCTGACGATAATCTGTCGCTCCCGGTCGTCCAGGCAGGACAAGATGCGGCTGATCTGTTGCTCGCGCTGCGACTGGGCACGCTCCTGTTCCAGGTGATCCGACCGATCGTCCTCGCGCAGACTGAACATTGCTTCCTGGCTGGTGCGAAATCGATCGCGCACGCGGAACTCTTCCGGAATGGTCCGGGCGAAGTTCTTCATGATCGCCCAGGAGGCGTACGTGCTGAACTTGTTGCCTCGCGAATAATCGAATTTCTCCACAGCACGGATCAGCGACATGTTGCCGTCGCTGACCAACCCGAAAAAGTCGTCGGAACCCGATACGTGGCGTTTTGCGATGGAAATCACCAACCGCAGATTCGCCTGAACCAGCCGATTTTTGATTTCGATCGCCTGGTTATACAGCGACTCAATTTCATCCATCACGGAAGTCCGCGCCTCGGCAGGAATTAATCCTTCGCGCAATCGGGCCGCTTTGTACTTCAGGAAATTGAACTGGCGGAACAGGTGATATTCCTGTTCACGGGTCAGCAACGGCACTTCGTACAACGATGCCAGGTACGACGGCAGACCGCTCGGAGCACGCGATTTACGGCTGCTTTCGCTGGAACCGGGCAGCGGCGCCATGATCTCTTTTTCCGCGGAGCGCTGCGAGAAAATCTCGTTCGGGACGAAGCTCAGCGGCAACTGCAGGATGCGATGGGCCCGCATCTCGTTGATCACGCGATAGATGCTTGTCCGCGTCCGGCAGTATTTCTTTGCCAGCGCATCGACCGAAGCACCACGTCGAAACTGCTGGTAGATCTTCTCGCGGGTCTCGACCGATAACGGTCCCGTATGCAGCGGGAAGACCGCCAGCGTCGGGTTCTTTTCGTCGAATTGTTTGATGGTGTATCGCACCGTCTCAAAACTGCGTCCCATATGCTTCGCGATCCGTCGAGCGACTTCGGAGGGGCAGCCCCCCGCTTGCGCCAACCGCCGCGCCCGCTCAATGATGCTGTCGCGCTCGGCGTCCGTGAGCTGGCTGAACCGTTCACCCCTTTCGACCTTGTCCTTGTTCCTTGCCACAAAGCGATCCACGCTGCTGCGCAGAAAACCGACCCGCTTGCGGCCACCGAACAGAAACCGCCGGCTCACCAGCCCCTGATCCCGCCAACGCTGGATCGTCTTGAGCGAGACATTGAACATCTGGCTGAGATCTTCCATCGTGTGAACCGGCTCGCCAGCCTCCTCCGGCGAAATGTCGGCCGAATCCGAAACGTCTTCGACGAACAATCGCAGGTCGTGCCGCACCTGGGCCCCGGGCATGGTCGCCGTCGGCGCATCCGGACGATAGTCCGTGATTCGATAGCAGAGGTATTCGTAGCTGTAGACTCGCGACGGATCAATTTCGTTCAACAACCGCTCGGCGCGGTTGACTTGTTCCAGTTTCTTCTCGCGTGGAGCAAATCGTACCTGCTGATCGCGCAGTTGGCGGATAATCGGCGTCATGTACTCCGTATGCATGGCCACTCTTTCTTTCATTCCTTTGAACCGACCGGTTGTCCCTGCGATTCCCATCGCACCGGGGACGGTTCGACATGGAAATGCGTTCTATTCCTAAAACGCTTTTCACAGTCATTTCCGACACACATTACGAAAAAAAACCAAAATTGTTCCCCGCACCCCTTCTGCAATCGCTGCCCGACCTTTCCAACCGGGCTCCCCTGCTCGACCTTCCCATTATTGTTGCCGTAGCCGGGTTGCTTCCGACACCGTTTTACCATTTCGGCAGATCCCCGCCCTAATCAAGCACGTTCCGCGCCAATCGGCATTGACCGCGAGTGCAGGTGCTCTAACCGCTGAAATGATTGGTACTTAACCGCGTTTTTCTCCTTCCGCTACGGTCGCGATAATCTTGTAACAACGACGTAAAGACTGTTCGATCTTTCGTTGGCTGTCGCATTCCGCTTGCCATTTTTGCCCGACCCGCCCGGATTTAGATTCCGTTCCCGCGTTGTACGTTCGCGCTTCGACGCATTTTTTCTTCCCGTTCGAGCGTAGATCGGAGCTTTTTTTCCGTTGAACTCGACCGGACGCCCCCTCGCCGTCGATATCACCCAACGGCGACGATTCCGCGCCTTGCTCGAGCCGTCCCGTCCTTGACTGGCTGCCATCCTATTCGACGTCTCGAACCTGTTCTTAAGTTCCCTGGCACCGAGGATTCGACGATGGATCGACCTATCTCCCGCCGTCTGTTCAGTTTAGGGTCTGTCGCCAGCACATGGCTGGCGACGCCGGCGTTGCCCAGTTTGTGGGCAAAGGGTCCCGCACCTGCCGATACCTTGCTGCTCGCGACCGGCAAAGACGCCCCGAGGATCCGCGACGTTAAGGCCCAGATTGAGATCCACGGTGACCTGAAGCTGAATCCCGACGGGAAGGAATTACGTCGGGTGCCGCTCGATGTCCAAAGCAAA
Organism: Planctomycetota bacterium; assembly: GCA_016872775.1. Taxonomy (GTDB): domain Bacteria; phylum Planctomycetota; class Planctomycetia; order Pirellulales; family Pirellulaceae; genus VGZA01. Next base: position 24,751 of record VGZA01000014.1, read on the forward strand.
GTCCATTACCACGAACGCAACAGCAAGTCGAAAAGTCCCCGCGGCCTGCGTTATTACCTTGTCGGCAACTCGCAATTGAAGGTGGGACGGACCGACTTCGAATACCATCTGCGTGACAATAACCATCTGGTCGGAATTGGCAGCAGCGAAAAGGACGAGGATCTGTACTCGGTCACCGGTCCATTGCTGCGCGACGAACTGGAACTGCTCAACGGATGCATCAATACTCTCGCCCTCCCCGAACTGCTTCCGAACGGGGAAAAGCGGATCAACGAATCCTGGAAAATTCCCGAACAGGTTCTGGCTCGATTGCTGCAATTCGACGTCGTCCACCAATCGGATATTCAGGGCACACTCAAGGCCATCGAATCGGAAATCGGTCTGCTCTATTTCCAGGGGACGCTCCAAGCGTCGGTTGGAGGTGTCGCGACCGAAGTCGATTTCAAGGCGAAAGCCAACTTTGACCGACAACGCAAATTCGTGCGCTGGATCCATCTGGCCTACAAGGAAAACCGCTCGATTGGCCATGCCGAACCCGGTTACGAGGCCACGTTGCAAATGAAAATCGTGTTGACTCCACAAGATAACTCTCCTCATCTTTCGGATGCCGCGCTGAAACAGATTGCCTGGGACAACGAACCGATCACCGATCTGGAATTCCATCCGACGAAAGCTCCGTTTCGGATGCAGATTGGCCGGCACTGGCGGGTCGTCACCGATGATCCGCAATCGACGATCGTACGACTCGTCGATCGCGGCGACTTGATCGCCCAGGGGGATATTTCGATCGTTCCCGACGCGCCTGCGGGCAAGATGTTGCCTCTGGAAGAATTCCAGCAAGAGGTCGAAAACGCGCTGGGCGACAATTTCGAGCAGTTCGCGGAAGCTTCCCAGAGCACGACCGCTACCGGACTCCGCATGCTGCGTGTGGTCGCCGTTGGAGTCACGAACGAACTGTCGATCCAGTGGAACTACTACCATCTCAGCAGCAACCAGGGGCAGCAGGCGGTGATGGTGTTTACCTGCGAGTCGGAATTGGTCGATCGGGTCGCGGACCAGGATCGCAACATCGCTAACTCGTTTGACTTCCATCCTCGCACGGCCGAGCCGATCGCGCCGGAAACCGGATCGACAGCGCCGGCGCAAGCCGGATTTCCCCGCACGCCGGCCGCCCCATCGTCTGCATCCAGCAAGAACCGTCCGGTCAATGTCCGATAACAGCCCTTACAGGCAGCCGTTTGAAGAGGCGGTAAAATCGCCCCAACCGGTTCGGACATCGTAAACCGATTCCCGACAACGCCCTTTGGACGCGACTGATCCGCGGCCGCGCCGGAGAACCCGAGGACAAGACCAACGCCGCGGCAAAACAAAAGGCGGTACCGGCCGACGGTCCGTCGATGGCCACGTCGACCGGTTGAGCGAGACTCCGGTCACCGATCGCATGGCCGATCCTCGATGGGTGTGCAATCATCCCGCGGCAGCCTTCCCCTTTCGCCGGCGAGCCACCCCCTTTCGCCGGCGAAGCAGATCGAGTACCACAAAGTCGCACCACTGATCGGCCGATCGCTCCTCCCAGGCATCTTCCATCCATGTCCCACGTTCGAACGTTTGTCGCGGTGGAACTCGCTGGCGGCGTCAAGAAGCGCGCGGAATCACTGATCAAGAAACTCCAGGAACTCGCCGCCGATATCGCGTGGGTTCCGACGCGGAACATGCATTTGACCCTGAAGTTTCTCGGCAACGTTCCCGATGTCGAACTAAACGACGTTTGCCGCGTCGTAAAAAATGCCGTGGCAACCGTCGAACCGTTCGAGATCGTGTTCCGCGGCCTGGGCGCCTTCCCCAACCTGCGGCAACCGCGAACACTCTGGCTCGGCGTCGAACATGGTTCGCAGGAAATCATCGAATTGCAGCAGGCGGTCGAACAGTCGCTGCAGTCCTTGCGTTTTCCCAAAGAGAATCGACGTTTTCTGCCCCACCTGACCCTGGGACGTGTTCACGTCTCCTCGGGACCCATTCTGGAAGACTTGGCCGACATGATCGAAGACCAGGCGGACTACGACGGCGATTTGACGGTCGTGGACGAGGTCGTGGTGATGTCGAGTTTCCTCGAACGCAACCGCCCCCCCCAATATCAACCAATTGGACATTGTGAACTGGGGACCGGTGCCAGCGATCACCACGGTTGATCGCGTCCGCTGCGATCTCGAAAAAATGGCTCTTGCTCCAACGGCCGCACGCCGATATAGTATTCATCTGTTCAGTATTGGCAGTCGATCGTGAGCACCTCGTAATGAATGGAGTTGGAGCATGGTAGCCATTGCGACAAGTAAGCCGGTAAAATCAATCTCCACAGAGCTGAAACCGGGAGTAGAAGGCGCGCTGCAAACGGACGGACCTGGAGCCAGGCTCAAGGCTACCGTCGGGGGTAGTGGCGAGCCTTCGGACGCGACGCCGATTGCCGATTCGCAGAACCGCAACGGCCTACACAGCAACCCCAGGAACAGCAAACCAACTACAGAGAAGGGAACGAACGACAAAATGGCACAAGATCGAACCGGTACCGGCAAACCATCTGCCGAGCGGCCGTCGGAAAAGTCGGCAGCGGGGGGAAAATCGGTCGCGCGACCGGGCAGGAAGGACAAGAGCGACGCGGCCGCAAAAGTATCGGCCTTGGAACAGAATGCGAACTTGAAAACCGCGCTGCAGCAGATCGAGAAGCAGTTTGGCGAGGGATCGATCATGCCTTTGGGCAGCGCCTCCGCGGTGCAGATCCAGGGCATTCCGACCGGCAGCCTTTCGCTGGATATCGCACTCGGCGGCCAGGGCATTCCGCGTGGTCGGATCATCGAGATTTTTGGTCCGGAATCAAGCGGCAAAACAACCTTGGCGCTGCACGTCGTCGCGCAGGCACAGCGATCCGGAGGGATCGCCGCGTTCATCGATGCGGAACATGCATTCGATCCTAGCTGGGCCCGCAAGCTCGGTGTGCAACTCGACACGCTGCTGGTAAGTCAACCCAACACCGGCGAAGAGGCGATGCAGATCACCGAGATGCTTGTGAAATCGAATGCGGTCGACATTATCGTCGTCGATTCTGTCGCAGCGCTTGTACCCCGCCAGGAACTGGAAGGTGAAATCGGCGACACGTTTGTCGGCCTGCAGGCCCGGCTGATGAGCCAATCGCTGCGCAAGCTTACGGGGGCGATTTCCCGAAGCAAGACGGCAGTGATTTTCATAAATCAGATTCGCGAGAAGATCGGTGTAATGTTCGGCAGTCCCGAAACGACACCGGGAGGACGTGCGCTCAAGTTCTACAGTTCTTGCCGCATCGATGTACGGCGGATCGGCCAGTTGAAAGACGGCGAAGAGGTTGTGGGACAGCGCGTACGGACCAAGGTCGTGAAGAACAAAGTCGCGCCGCCGTTTCGCCTGGCAGAATTCGATATGATGCACACCCATGGCATCAGCTACGAAGGTGACTTGCTCGACCTGGGGATCAACCACAAGATCCTGACGCGCAGCGGGTCCTGGTTCAAATACGGCGAGGTCTACATGGGACAAGGAAAAGAAAAGGCACGCCAGTATCTCGTCGAGAATCCGAAGGTAGCCGAGGAAATCCGCACGAAGATTCTGGCGTTGGGCGCCACCGCGACCGTAGCCGCCGAACCCGAGGCGGCAGACAACGACTCGAAGGAGGACTCCTAACTGCTGTAGCGGTGGGACTGCAGCGGCACGCGTCCCAGGAACCGGCCGAAGCAACCCGTCGAAGGAATGGAATGAGTCGAGAGCGGCAGGTACAGCGGCACGTCTTTTCGATCTTGATGCTGGCATTCCAGCTGGCATTCGGATCGACCTCGCACGCTCAGCCTGGACCGCTCACCGAAATTCCAGTGAGCCCCTCCGCAAACGCAAGCCCACCAGCCGCGGCCGCTGAGCAGCCGTCGACGGTGGCAAAGTCCGCGAGAGCCTTAGCCGCCCTCGGCCGAATTCCAGTTCGCCGTCCGCTGCCGCGTACGGCTCCGGCATTGACCGAAATTTTCGGCGCACCGGCCCCGGACAGCCTGGATCCGTCACCTGCCGTCGAGAACGACCGTCTACCGCTGCGCGGGGTCGGTTTGTGGCTGCAGAATTCCGAACAGGTGGCCGCCCCCGAGCCGCTGGGTTATGCGGCGGGCGTGGTCTTCCGCCACGACTTGGTCGCTACGAATTACCACGTAATCGGCGATCCTGCAAAGTACCAGTACTGGGTCTGGATCGATGGGCAATCGCATACTGCATCGGTACGCGCGGCCGATCCTTGGACCGACCTGGCCGTGCTGAAGATCGAAGGTAGCGACGGCAATTTCACCCCGCTCGATATTCGTCCTGGGCAACCGCCAAGAACAGGGTTACCGGTAATCGCCGTCGGGCCAGGACTCTCGACCCATGCGCCGCCCCGGTTCACCAGCGGCAATGTCACTGGCACTGCCAGAAAAGCCCCCAGCCCACTGCGGGCCTTTAGCGCGCGATCGATCAACCCCGAGCGCAACAACGATTCGATCCACCATTACGGAACGATGATCCAGACTGATCTCCAGCAACCGCTCGGAATCAGCGGGGCGGCGTTGCTCAGCTTGAACGGCGATTGGATCGGCCTGACCACCTCGATTGCCTCCGTCGAAGGCGAGGGTCAGCCCGCCGGCCTTGCCATTCCCATCGATGAACTCTTCCAGCGCACGATAAACTCACTCGCCGAAGGCATTTGCCCCGACTACGGATTTCTCGGGATCGCGCCGGTGAATTCCGATCCTCAGCAGGACTCCGATTCTGTTGCGGGGTCCTTCGTGGGAGTACTGGTTCAGACAGTCGTTCCCGGCACGCCCGCGCATCGCGCGGGACTGAAGCCGAATGATCTGATTTCCGAGGTGGCAGGCAGAACGGTCCGAGAATCCACAGAACTCATCCGCGAGATCAGCTCGCATTTCGCCGGCGACAGTATCGAACTGAAGGTCGCCAGGCCTTCCGTTCGGGGTACGCGGCGAGCTTCGAGCGTGCAGGTCACGCTTGCCAAGAAGCCACCGCTGGGCGTGCGTCGCGCCTACGCGGCCAACCGCCAAGCCGCATGGCGAGGAATCGTCGTCGATTACGCGACCGCGGTTCCGGAATTCCAGGATTGGATGGGCCGCCTGGACGCGGATGGCTGCGTGGTGGTACTCGATGTGGATCGCGATTCAGCTGCGTGGCGAGCCGGAATTCGTCCTCTGCTGTTTGTCAGCCACGTTGCCGGGAGCCGCGTTTTCAGCCCCCAGGAATTCTCGGCCCGGGTGCAGGAGCTGTCGGGGGAAGTAGAATTGCGAATCACGGGCGTACCGCGCGACGCGGCGATCATCGTCGTTCCGCCATGAGACCGTGGCCGGAGTACCATTTACCAAGCCAGGAATCCGGTTCCGACAATGTTGTCTCGCGTGCGTCAATTTGGTTTGCTAGTCTGGCTGGCGCTGGTCGTGCTGGGATCAGGCCTCTATGTGACAAACCCGGAACTGTTCCGCGCCGAGCGCATCGCCGAACAACTCCGCCAGTATGCCGGATTTGTGCTCATCCTCTACCTTTTGGCATCCATTACGCGCGCCGTTTTTTTGATCCCCAGTACACCGTTTGTCCTTGCCGGTGGACTGCTGATGCCCCATCAACCGGGAGCTGTGCTGGTCATCAGTATGACCGGCATTCTGCTTTCCGCGACGCTGCTGTATTACCTGCCGACGCTCTTCGGCATCAGTGACTACGTCGAGCGTCGCTTTGAAAAATCCCTGACACGAATGCGTGATTTGCTGGCCGGGCGATGGGGAGTTACCTTACTTTTTCTCTGGTCGGCCTTTCCCTTCACACCCACCGATGCAGCCTGTTACGTGGCCGGTTCACTCCGAATTCCGTTTCGCAAATATCTGACGGCTGTTTGCCTGGGCGAATTTGTTATTTGCTCGATCTATGTTTACGTCGGGACCAGTTTCGGTCGACTCATGCAAACTGGAAACGTCATTCCGAACGTTCCGGCCCGCTGATACCGACCCGCGTCAAACCGACCGCCATGCTTTTGCTTTGCGACCTGGTGTGACTTGGTGCGAACTGGCGTTTTTGTGAGAGCTTCGCTTCCTGGATCGTTCGCGCGCAGGCGCAAAGTCGCCGAAAAGCATACCGTAATCGGACAGTTGCGTTTACGACACCGCTTCCCGTTCGACTCGACGTTTCGCGGCTTTGTTCCAAAGCAAAAGCATCGCCAGAAGCCCGAGCAGCGGGACAAAGGACGCGATGCGAATTCCCAATGCGTAGGATTTGGTTTCGTCGATCGACTTGCCCAAGGTCCATTGCATGATCGAAGTCACGACCCAGGTAGTCGCCCCCAACGTGGCTCCGACTTTTCCCTGCGACCGCGAAGAGAGTTCTTGGGCGAATGAGTAGTAATTCGGGAACAGGCCGAGCGAGCCGAAACCGACGAACAAAATGATGATAACGAGTATCGCACTGCGGGGCATCGCCGGGATCAGAAGGCCAATCAACGTAATGCCACAACAGGTACCGAACACTGTCATGCGGGCGGTATGCAATGCCATGCCGCGCTTCACGAGCCACTTCGCGGCGGCCCCGGCACCCAGGCAGCCCAGATCGGCGGAAAGATAGTAGGCGATGGTCAGACCGTAGATGAACTTGTCGCTGTAGGACCAGGTGTCGTGCAGCATCTTCGGAAGCCAGGCGCGGAAATACTGCCAGGTCAGGTTGATGGCGACGACAACCACCAGCAACGCCAGATAACGAGTGAGAAAGACTGGCTGCGTTATCAATCTCCACAGATCGGTCGGCTCCTGGTCCACCGAATCCGGATCGTCGCGGCGTACCAGATCACTTTTCCGGATCATCAGCAGCCAAGGCACGACCCAGAATATTCCCAAGACACCGATCAACTTGAACGGGGCGCGCCATGACCCGGGTTGATCGTCCATCATCAGTAAGACAACTACGGGTGTCAGAATCGCGCCCAGCGAAGCGCCACTTTGCAGAATGCTGTTTCCCAAAGGACGGTCCTTGGCGGCCAGCAATCTCTGGGTGGTGATCAATGCGCATGGCCATTGCCCCGATTCAAAAAAACCAAGAACCAGCCTGCAGGCAGCAAACCCAAGAAACACCGGACGCTCTGCCAATCGCCCCAACCAGTTCAGTTCGCCGCCGCTTTCCTTGAGCGATCCGGGAATCGCACCCGATATCCATGCGCCGATTTCCGGAGCATAACCGGTCGCGACTCCGGCGGCCGACCATCCGAGTAGCGCGATCGGATAGAGCAGACGAACGCTCCAGCGATCGGCAATCCAGCCGAAGATCAGCATTCCGCAGGCAAAGGCCACTCCGAACGAAGATTCAAGCAGACCGATTTCCTCATTGGTGAGCTCCAATTCCTTGGAGATGCGGGACGCCATTTGAGAGAGCGTCTGGCGGTCCATGTATAGCAGCATCGTGGCGAAGAGCAGCAGGATGCAAACGGCCCAGCGCCAGGACTGCGAACGAGTGGTTTGTGAGTCGTTCACGCGTCCCACTCCGAGCCGTTCCAGTCGAGGACGCGCTGCAGGAAATCCACCACACTTCGCGAGAACTCCGCGAACAAGACCTCCCCTTTCTCGGCGGTCGCATTGCGCGGATCCCCGATATGACCGGGTTCCGTACGTTCTTTGGTAATCCAGGCGCGATGCCCCGGCGCGAAGGCGCGCCCGAACGCCACCGGGCCGACTTTAGTCAGATCGCCGACCAGATGGGGAGCGAGTCGGAGCATCATGGAGGTCTCCCATTCGCAAGCATGGCCCATCTGCGTCTGTTGGATCGACGAATCGACCTTGTTCGGTTCGCCGCCCAACGACCAGTAGGTCGTCGAGATCAACAGCAGATCGCTCCGCTCGCGGTACTTCTGACGCAGTTCAAACATTGCCTGCTGCGCGGGTACGGTATTTCCGCCGTGACCATTGACGATGATGAATCGCCGGAATCCGTGCGGCAGAAAATTTTCGACCATCCCGATCAACATATCGAGGTACAAGCGTGGCTCGGCCGACATCGTTCCGGGAAAATCGAGGTGGTGGTGTGAATTGCCTAGCCACATCAGAGGCGTGAAGAGGATGCGCGGTCCGAGCGATTGCTTGACCCGCCGCACAACCTCCCCCAGCAGCAGGCTGTCGGTGAACAGTGGCATATGGCGACCGTGCTGCTCCAGCGCCGCGACAGGAATCACAATCGGTGTCTCCTTGGGCAATGCGGCGACGTCGGTCCACTTCAGATCGCTCAGGTCCACGTGGTATTCCTTTCTCTCTGGCGGGTAACGATCGGATTCGAGAAAAACGTCGCGGACGTTATGCCGTGAGGATTTCGCGAACAATGCGCGCCGGCCGACTGTCGATCAGGCGCATCTCCCGACCGTTGGCATGATACACCAGTCGTTGATGGTCGAGACCCAGGAGGTGCAAGATCGTGGCCTGGTAGTCATTGGGATTGACGACGTTTTCGACGGCTCGATGCCCGACTTCGTCGGTCGCGCCGAAAGTCATACCGGGCTTGATCCCGCCTCCGGCAAGCCAGATCGAGAATCCCTGGCCGTTATGATCCCGGCCCGAACTGTCGTCGAGTGTGCCTTCGCAGACGGGCAATCTGCCGATTTCGCCGCCCCAATGCACGATCGTCGAGTCGAGTAATCCGCGTTGTTTGAGGTCCTTGACCAGTGCCGCCACCGGCTGGTCGGTCCGGCGGCAGATTTCGGGCAACGTTTTTCTAATCGAATTATGGTTGTCCCAGGGCTGACCGCCAAGAAACAGTTGAACAAATCGCACTCCGCGCTCGATTAACCGTCGGGCGATCAAACAGCGTGTTCCGTACTCGCGTGTCGCATCCTGATCCAGCCCATAAAGCTGGTGGATATAAGCCGGCTCCTTGCTGACGTCGAGTGCGTCCTTGGCAGCCGTCTGCATCGCCGCCGCCAGCTCGTAGGTGGCGATGCGCGCCTCGAGGTCCGCCTCACCTGGGTGCTGCTTCGCATGGTGTCGATTCAAAGCCCCCAGCAGTTGAAGATTCCGCTGTTGGGCCAGGCCGCGCAGATGCCCGGGCGGATCCAGGTTCAGGATGCGCGGCTCCTGCGGTCGCAGCACCGTCCCCTGGAACGTCGGCGGCATGAAGCCGCTCGACCAGTTATGCGTTCCATCCACGGGGTGCCCGCCCGGATCGGAAAGGACCATGTAGGCCGGCAGTTCCTGCGATTCACACCCCAATCCATAGGTGATCCAGCTTCCCATCGTCGGGCGGCCGGTGACGCCGGCAATCCCGCCGTGAAAAAAGCGTATCGATACCTCGTGCCCGTTGTGCCCGGTATGCATCGAGCGGATCACGCAGAGATCGTCCACAATTCCGGCGATATGCGGCAGCAGTTCGGAAACGGGCGTTCCCGACTGCCCGTGCTGGGCGAACTTCCACGGCGTGCCAAACAGTTTTTTGTTGGCCCGATTCACAAAGCTGTAGACGACTTCGCCACCGTACTCCATACCGGTCTTGCTCGACAGTTCCTCTTTCGGATCGAGCAGGTCGACATGCGAAGGACCTCCATGCATGAACAAGGAAATCATTGCTCGGGCCCGCGGCACGTAATGGGGCGCCCGAGCGAGCAGATTCATCGGCAAATTCTCACCCGGCTTGGCGACCGGATTTGCAAGGGCGCCCTGCTGCTGCAGCAGGTGGGCCAACGCAAAAGCACCTATGCCAAACGCCGACTGAGCGAGCAACTCCCGCCGCGACAACGAGCGACTTGACGACCCGGGATTTTGTTCGTGCCAACAGTTGTTCATGCTTCCGGCTACCTCACTGTATCTTCAGCACCATGGACGACCTCCCCCCGCGCAGCGTCATCAGTCGACGTAGAGGAACTCGTTTGAACTCAACACCTGCTGGCAAAGATCCGTAAACGCGGTCGTTTCGGGTTCTTTGTGGACTGCCAATCGGAGTTCCGCAATTCGAGAGGACAGGAAATCGGCAACCGCTTCCCATTCTTCCGATGAGGGTTGGCGATGGTATGCGAGTTGCCAAAGCCAGGCGACGCGTTGCGCCACGTTCGCCCCGCGCGGCCCGGAAAAATCGTCCAGTGAATCAGATTGGGACACCACGGTTCCCTGGTCGTCGAACAATTGCAGTTGCACGCGCCATTCGAACGAATCGGAGTTCACGTCCTCAAGGCAATCGATCACAAAGTCGACCGTATCGCCGCGCTGCAGATCCAATCGATCGATCTGGGTTGCGTTTTCTGCGTTCTTGACGTTCCAACTTCCGGCCACCCCGCTCCGCGAAGATACGATCCGTCCACGAACGCCGTTCCCGTTTTCGGAGGGATGCCGCAGTGTTCCGCGGATCTGCAGCGTTCCCGCCCTGGGCGCGGTCCAGCGGCGAATCGCCGCGTGCTGAACATCATTTCCGGCATGACCTCCCGAAGCGTGCACGATCGCCCAACCGATCCGCGAGTCCGGTAGTACCGCTCCACCTTGCCAGGCGGTGCCCGTCCAGTGCGGTAATGCTTCAAACGTAGAAACGCGTTGGCTCGATTCATCGAGAAATCCGTAACCGTAACTCCAGAAGTTGGGAAAATATCCGATCCGCTCCGACCAGCCGCGGCATTCCGCGGCACGAAAATCGTGCGGGATTTCCTGGGCAACCCGTTTGGCCAACAGTTCCGCCTGTTTCAGAACAAATTCGCTGTTCATCAACATCAGTGACTGTGGCGCGACGGTGCTGATCGAACGCCGCTCGCAATTCACCGACATCACCGGCGCGTCAAAAGCGGTGAGAAAGGACGTGGGCTTGGATCGCCGCACTTGCAGATAGATGCTGCGGCGAGTCGACTCTCCCTTGGGAACAACCTGGCCGACCATATCCTCCTCGACGGGCACCGAGGGCCCTAACATTCCGCGATCGAGACTTCCGCTGATCGACAGCATCCGGTCGCGAACGCATTCCGCTTCCAGCCGCTGCAGCGGAAAATGGCCTAACAAGCGGTTGTCGGCATCGCTCCGATCCTGGGCGGCGTTCCGCGCCGACGATTGCCGGTAGACCGTCGAACTTACGATCAATCGGTGAAGACGTTTCAGACTCCACTCCTGTTTCACCCATTCGTCGGCGAGCCAATCGAGTAATTCCGGGTGACTGGGCTGCGAGCCCAACGTCCCGAAGTCGCCGGCCGATTCAACGATCCCGCGTCCAAAATGATGCATCCAAACTCGATTCACCAACACACGACCGGTCAACGGGTGCTTGCCGCTCATCAAATGCCGTGCCCAGTTCGCGCGTCGTCCGGAAGTGGGTTGCGCGGGGTCCTTTTCAGGTATTTCAAAGCGTGTCCCTTCCGCCGCCGCGATGGTGAGATCGCCAGGCAATACCGGTTGCTTGGGTTGACGCGGGTCGCCTCGATAATGCAGGTGGGTCGGCGGTAAGACTCCAGGCAGTTCGTTCAGGACGCTGACAAAATCCTCCACCGGCTTCTCGCCGCGCTTGGCATTGACTTTTTCCTGCTCCTTCTTCAACTCGTCGGCGGCGGCCTGGTTGTATTGGTAGAGCACCCCCCGATTGATCTTCAGGCTGGGATTAGTCGCAACGAGTTGATTTTGTTCCGCGGTGCGCTGGGCATCGGGAGTCTGAAAGGCGACGCGCAGCGTTTCACGCTGGTCATCGGGAAACTTGGTGAGTTCTTTGTCGAACGCCTCTGCAACATACTTGTCGGCCTTCGCATCCAATTCCTTTTGCAACGCCTGAGCTTCCGTTTCGACGGCAGCCGCTTTGGCACGGTCGGCATCGCTGTACAGAGAAATCAATCTCTGGCCGGGCCGCCGCCAATGACTGGGATCGAGCGACGGCTCCAGAATCGCGCGCAACCGAAAATAATCCTGCTGGGGAATCGGGTCATAACGATGATCGTGGCACTGCGCGCAGCCGACCGTCAGTCCCAACAGACTCGAGCCCAGGATCTTGATCGAGTCGGCCACGACCTGATTCTGGACCAGCAGATCGTCGCCCCCCGTCGCTGTCGCATCGGGACCCATCCGCGCAAACCCTGTGGCCGCTAACAACTCCACTTGTTCGGCGTTCAAATTGTTCCACGGCAACGGTACAAGTTCGTCACCAGCGAGCTGTTCCAGAACAAAACGGTCGAACGGCTTGTCCGTGTTGAACGCTCGAATCACATAGTCGCGGTATTTGTGGGCGTACGGACGGAGGGTGTCATCGCTGCCATTGCCTTCCGATTCGGCATAGCCTGCGACGTCTAGCCAGTGCCGTCCCCAATGCTCGCCATAATGCGGCGAATCGAGGTAATACTGCACGACGGCCGCGTACCCCGCTTCCGAATCATCGAGGAGAAACCGGCCCAGTTCCTCCGCGGTCGGCGGCAATCCCGTAAGGTCGAATGCCAAACGCCGCACCAAAGTGATACGATCGGCATCCGGGGAAAAGGAAAGCCCATTTTCCCGCAGCCGCGCCAGAATCCAGGCGTCGATCGGAGTTCGAACGCGATCCGCGGCCTCGAACGACGGCGGCTCGCGGCGGACAATCGGCTGATAGGCCCAGTGACTGCGTTCCTCCGGAGTGATATCGATGCCCTGGGGAAGTTGTTCTGGCTCCGTTCGCGAAGTCAGCGCACCGCCATCGATCCACTTTTCGATCAATCCGATCTGTTCCGCGGTGAGTTTCTTTTCGCCGGGTGGCATTTCCCCGGCCCGCAGGCGTTGGACCAGCAGACTCGCCGCCCCCTTTCCCACCAGCAACGCCGGCCCGGAATCGCCCCCCTTCTCGACGAGGCGCCGCAAGCGCAGATCCAGGTTGCCGTTCAGCGTTTCACCACCACCATGGCAGTCGAGACAATATGTTTTGAAGATCGGCCGCACGTGCCGCTCAAATACCAGGGAGTCCTGCGCCGAGGCAGACCGGAAGACCATCGCCGCCAGTAGCGCGAAGGTGCCGAGCCACATCGATCGAACCGGACCGGGTCGCACGAAGTGCGATATCTTTGCTGGCCTGCGATCAGCAGTGAAGATCGAGTTGCAGATGAAGTTCAGCATCAAAATCATTCGCGGAACAGGCGGGCCAGGCCTAGGGCGCCTGGTGTAGTGGCGGATCGGCGGCGTCTGGGCCCCCAATCCAGGAGCGAGCCTCTATCTTAGTTTCCGCGGAGCGATGTGGGCAAGAGTGAATCAGGGCATTCGCACCAGTTCCATTTTTCTCAGATCCATCACTGCGGCGCCTGGTTTTGACCGAGGTCGCACCGCGATCCGGTGCCGACCGGCTCGGGACAGTTCCAGCATGCCGATTTCTCGGGGGCGAAACTCCTGGAAACCGCCGGTTTCCTCGACAACCATTTTCAACGTTTGATCGCCGCATTCAAAATCGACTTCGCTACCGCCACTTCCGTTGCCGCAACCCTGCCAAACCCGCAGTTGATACGTTCCTGGCTGTTCGACCGTAAAATCGAACTCGGCCCAGTCGTCAGCCCGAACCCAATACCCGAGCGTATCCTTATGGGGCATCGGTTCAAATCGCAACATTACGCCATGCACGTCGGCCGACCTGGCATGTAATTCAACGCGCCCCGTCCGGTCGATCGGGTTGGGACGATATGCGGAGTTTTCGCTCGGCATCTGCGCCGCGACACTTTGTCGCCATTCGGCGAGTTTTCGCGCGAGTCGTTCCGCCTGCTGCGGTTCCTGTTCCACCAGGTTGCGCGATTCGCCGGGGTCCTTTTCGATATCGAAGAGTTCTCGACGCCCCTGTTCAAAGTACTCGATCAACTTGTAGTTCTTTTCCCGAATGCAACCGGCAGGGCGTCCGCCTTGATTCGAGTAATGCGGGTAATGCCAGTAGATTGCGTCGCGTTGCGGCATCTCGTTTCCACGGAGCACCGACCCGAAGTCAATGCCGTCCAGTGGCATGCGCGGCTCTGCGCCGCAAATGGCGGCAATCGTCGGAAACAGATCGACACTGCTCAGGATGCTCGAATCGGACAGACCCCTGGGCCGAACACCGGCTCCTTTGACCAACAAGGGCACGCGAATTCCGCCTTCGTACAGAAAACCCTTTCCATCCCTCAAAGGTGCGTTCGAAGTGGCCGGCGTATTGGCCCCCTCACGCGTCGCCAGACCGCCATTGTCCGACGTGAAAAACACAATTGTTCTCGAATCAAGATTCAATTCGCGCAGCAACGCTTCCACTTTCCCCACACCTTCGTCAAGACTTTCAAGCATCGCCGCGTAAATCGGGTTGTTCTGCCGCCCTGCGAACGCCGACGTCGCTGGAAACTTGTCCGCGGTACCTGGCTTGGCGACGAGCGGCGTATGCACGGCGAAATGCGACAAATACAGAAAAAAGGGTCGCTGCGCATTGTCCCTGATGAATCGTAATGCCTCGGCGGTTAGCCGGTCGGTCAGGTACTCGCCCGCTTCCGACTGTTCCAGGCCTGGCAAGACGCGTTCGCCCTTGCGGTAAGGCGCAAGATAGCTTAACGGAGTTCCCGCCTCGTCTCCGGCGATCGAAAAATCAAATCCCTGCTTGAGCGACTCAAAACCGGCTCCTCCAAGGTGCCACTTGCCGATGCAGGCGGTGGCATAGCCTCGTTCTCGCAGCGATTCGGCCAGCGTGAACTCCTCAAGCGGCAAAGCACGCACGAAATCGGGCCTGGCAAGCCGCTGCGACGGCAGATCGGCCCGTCCCGGCAACCAGTCTGTCAGATGCAAGCGCGCCGGCCAGCGCCCGGTGAGAATCGCCGCACGCGTCGGCGAACAGACCGGACACGCGGCGTACGCTTGCGTGAATCGGATTCCCTCCGCGGCAATCCGATCGAGATGCGGCGTTCGATGAAGCGTGCTGCCGTAGCAGCCAAGATCGCTCCACCCCAAATCGTCGGCGAGGATCACGATGACATTGATCGCTGGTTCAGCGCACTGAACCAGCGGCGACTTCAGAGCGACGATTAACGCAACGGCAATAATACACTCGCGGCAAATACGAACAGACAGCGGATTCATCGCACGTCCCTCGCGGTTACAAGACCCTGCAACACGCCAGCCGGCATGCTCTATGCGGTGGCACGGTTTCCATTCAGCAAGCACGATCATTCAGGCGGCTTTGTCGGTTCGACCGGTGGCGTCGCAGGTTCCACGACCGCCTTCTCATCGACCGTCGACAGGTGCGCGGCGATCGCATAAGCCACCGTCTTGAATTGATGAATCGTACCTCCCAACACCTGCAACTCGATGGTGTACTCCCTGTTCGAGCGAACCGCCTTCAAGAACTGCCGATCGATTCCCCGTCTCTCCTTGGTGCGGCCCAGCATGACATAACGTACCCAGGCACTGTCTCCCAACTGGATTCCCTTCGCCGGCTCAATCAGGTCCTTTTCCTGTTCCACGCGCGCCTGTACGGTCGTGACGAACTGCGCGAGGTTGGAGGAATTGGTCTCCTGCGCGCCATCCTCCGGCTGACTGGCCGTGATGATGATCCGCGGCAGGCCGGTCCGATCACGATGATAGAACCAGACAACACGGTCGTTCTGTTTCGAACCCGAGTTCCAGCCGATAGGCGTCGGAATGCGAACACGCCCACCATCCAGATCCGGCAAATTGAACTCGACCTCCGGCAACTCCTGGATCGCGTACGCCGCGCGCGGCGGCGGCGGCGGTGCCGCATTCGACCCTTCACCGGTGAATGGGCTGCAACCTTCGGCGACGATCGTTGTCGCCAGCAGCAGCGGTAGAAATGGACGATTGCTCATGCGGACGCGCTCCCACGGTGGCATGCGCCAAGCCGGACTTAAGCATGAGTGTGCAATGCGTGACGCACCTCCGCAAGAGTGGTATCCGATTGACACCCGAGGCGATCCAACCCAGAATTGGCCCGAGCGGCGTGGGACGGACGTGATTCGATCACCCCACGCGGCGGCGCATGATCACTCGTTTTTCTGGCGAAGTCGGCGGATGCAACACCCTCGTCGGTTCCTGATTCTGACTGTCTATGCCCTGCCCATCCTGGCCGTGATTGGAACGGTATCCTCGGCGGCGGCTTGGTTGCTTGGATCGCTTGACGACCGCGTGGGCGGCGGGGTCATGCGAGGTATTGCGACCGCTGCCGTTCTGATGCTGATCGTTGACGCATTGCTGCTGCTCGGTGCGCTCGGGGTACGAGCGATCACGACCGACAACGACGACGTGGAACCACCCAGTTGAGGACGGCGATGTCACCGCAGCCGCCTCCGCCAGAGTTCCGGCCCTTGCCCCCGGCGGGTTCATCGCCGCCCGAGCCGGCTCCGCAGAGCGCACCACCCGATACCGGTTGGAGCCTGCCACAGATCGTCCACGAAGAAACGGTCTCGGATCGTGCCGCCGATGAACGGACCGCCGCACAAATTGTCGTCGATCCGCGCAGGGTCGCGATTCCGCGAGCTGCGATTTATGCCTTTGCCGCCGTTCTGATGCTCTCCATCTTCGGCGCCGCCATGATCGGATACGCCGTCGGTCGCTCTGGATTGCGGTCGGCAGGGCACGCAACGGAAATCTCGCAGCCATGTGTCGTCAGCGGTCGAGTCACGTATGTGAATGAGGCGGGTGAGACGCTCCCTGATGCCGGCGCGTCGATCATCGTGCTGCGCGAAGGGGAACGCCCCGCGCTCGAAGATAAAATCCAGGCGTCGGGACTCCGCCCCGCCGACCCACCCCTCGATTCCAGGCACGCCCAGATCGCTAAACTCAACCAGTTCGGCGGCAGTCACGCTCGTTCGAACGCGGAAGGCGAATTTGAAGTCAAGCTGACGCAACCCGGCCGCTATTTCCTACTCGTCATCTCCAAAAACGGACCACGCTCCGCGCAAGTAGAACCGACCCGTTCGGAGTTTGCGCAGATGAGCCGGCTGATTGCCGATCCCACGGAATTGCTCGGCGATCGCAGATTTCGCTGGCTGAATGAATCGATTGTCGGCGACCGGCACTTCGTCTGGAAACTGGAGTAGGGGAACGCAATGGTCTTGCGACTCCAACGCTCCCGCGGTGCGGGAATACGGCTTGGCGAGGACACTTCGCCGTGGCCCGATGCGGACAGAGTCGGCAGACTCGCAGTCACATGCGGCGATTCAGTCGTTCTCGGTCCCATCCGGAGGCGGAATCGGCTGGAACGACTCCGACTGAGCGACCGATTGTGGATCGATCCGCTTCAATTCCTCCAGCAACTCGTCTGCTTCGGGGTGCAGGGACATTCGCAGGTACCGCACCGCCGCCTGCCGGAGATACGCGTGCTGCGTGTCGGCCTGCTTGAACACCTGAGCCACGCGCGGGGTCGATTCCCAGTGTTGCCAGGCGGCCAATTTCGCAATGACCAGATCCGCGAGCTTCGCATGCTGGAGCGCGGTCGCCAACGAGGTTGCGACTCGCTCCCGCGCTATGCGGCGGGGCTCGTCGCCGTGAAACGTAAGAGCACAGATCGCGGAGTAGACGTTACGCGTCGCCATGTCGGGATTGGCGAAGTAACGCTGTTCCACCACTGGCAAACCCCGGTCTCCCTGTAGAGAAAGGTAGCAAGCGACCGCGGCATCCAACGCCAGGTCGGCACGACTCTCCAAAACGGCGATCAACTCCAATACGTTGGGCGCATCCTCCGGCGTACCGGCAATCCCCAACATCGTCAGATAAAGCCGCATTCGCATTTCGTCCGTGCGCGGGTCGCCGATTCGCTGCTTCAGCCAATTCCGGTCGAGATCGTCCTTCAGTGCAACCAGATCGTTGTACGGCGCTAAAGCGAACTCGTTATAGGCATCGCCGGCAACGGCCGGGTCGGAATGGTCGAGCCAATCCAGAAAAAACCTCAGTCGCGACCTGCCCGCCGACTTCAGCTGCGCAACCTGACGCAGATAGCTTTCGCTCGATTTGTGAATGATGACGGGAGTGGTCCAAGTCAGTTCAGGCGAATCGAAGCCGAATAGCAAGCAGGTCGAATGTTCGGACGGAGGTAGGTCAAGACTCGCCGACGCCGCTTCGATCTTCGCCCCAACCCGCACAGCCGAACCGCCCTTCAACACCTTGATCACCATGAATTGTCGCGCGGGACGCGCCGTTTCCTCTCCCTCTTCCTCATCCTCATCATCATCTGCATTGACTTTGTCAGTATCACCTTTACGGGACTCCCGATGGGTCCCGCCACCGTTGTCGACGGCCTCCGGCCAGCGTTCCGTAGAGGACGAAGGACGGACAGCTCCCGCGGCCACAGGAGGCAAAGGAAGAGCATCGGCAACGACAACGTACCGTGCGTTCCGAAGATCGTTGGAAAACGGACTGCGGAACGCCTGACAAAACGGACAACCCTGCGCCGGATGGCTCGCACCAATCACGCCGCAAAGCGCGATCATCGCGCCGATCAGCCATTGCGCTGCTTGCACCCGGAACTGCCGTAGATACCCTGTCCCCATGCGATGGATGCACTCCCAAAATCTGTCGATACCTCTTCTGCATCGTCGTTGTGCGATCTGGCACAACATGGAGCGGACCGCAGGTACGATCGGTTTCGCATTGAATTTGATCGGAAACGGCGGAATTGGTCGGTAAAAAAATTTGCCGCATTCGCGAAATCTGCCGCCGGCAGGCCACGCCATGGAAAGCTGGGCAAACGGGATAAGACGTCGTTCGACCGATCTGGATCGACCCCTTCGATACTTTTCCGCGCAACAAGAAACCGCTAGGTTCTACCGTCGGGAAGACGAAGGAAGCCTTTTTCGAACTGGGGGAGCATGCTCATGCGCACAGTCGCCTTATGGTCGTTGGGAGTTTTGATCGCACTGGCGAATGGGGCCGATCGCTTGACCGCTGGCCCGTTGAGGATCGGCGTCGCCGAAGTCGACATCACCCCGCCCGAGCACTATCCGATGGCCGGCTATTATCACGAGCGTTTGTCCACCGGCAGACGAGATCCCTTGAAGGCTCGAGCGATCGTCCTGCTGGGTGAACCCGACAGTGCCGCGATCGTCATCTGCGATTTGATCGGCATCAGCCGCGATCTTTCGGCATTGGTGCGTCGTCGCGTCGAATCCGATCTGGAGATACCTGCATCCCGAGTCACTATCACGGGAACGCATTCCCACACCGCGCCCGACTATACGCGCGAGTTATTTGATTACGCGGTCGCCCAGAAACCACGTACGGACGGCAAGCCGGCGTATGCGGAGAAACTTGTGAGCGGGATCTCGACCGCGCTGCTGCGCGCAAAAGCGGCCGCTCGCGACGCGACACTCGCCGCGGGTTCGCTGCGACAAGGAACTCCCGTTTCGTTTAACCGCCGGTTTGTGATGCGAGACGGGACGGTGCGCACCTGGATGAGTTTGCGCTCGGAAGGAGTCGTTCGTGCCGCCGGCCCGATCGACGACGAACTGGCGGCGGCCGTGTTTCGCGATGCGTCCAGTAATCAGGCCTTGAGCGTACTCAGCAATTTCGCACTGCATCTGGATACCGTGGGCGGCACCGAATGGAGCGCCGATTATCCCTTCTTCATCGAACAGGCGCTGCGCGGCGCGCTGGGGGGCCAGGTTGTCTCCGTTTTCGGCACGGGACCGTGCGGCGACATCAATCATGTCGATCCTTCAACCACAGAACGCAACAAGACCGACTTCATCGGGCAGTCTCTGGGCCAGACACTCGTACAGGGGTTGGACAAGCTGACGCCGCTGAAATCAAATTCGGTCGTGGTGCGGACCGCCGTGGTCCAACTGCCGCTGCAATCGGTCAGCGAAGCGGAGGTGCGGAAATCGGAAAAGCTGCTGCGGTTGATCAAGGAAGGGGGAAAAGTCGAGTTTCTCGATCAGGTCCTTGCCTACAAGACAATCATGCTTGACCATCTTCGCAATGCCCCGTCCTATTCTGACACCACGGAGTACATCAGCTGGGGACTTTCGCGGACCTGGGCAGGAGTCGGCGCCGAACTGCCGGTCGAAGTCCAAGTCATCGTCGTGGGTGGCGAACTGGCGATCGTCTGCTTGCCAGGCGAGGTATTCGTCGACCTTGGTCTGGCGATAAAGCGTGGGTCGCCCTTCCGAACGACGATGATCGTCGAGCTGTCGAATTGCAAGGAGACGATCTACATCCCCACGCGGGCGGCCTTCGCCGGCGGCAGCTACGAAGTGACCAATGCAGCCACGGAACCTGGCAGCGGTGAACTGCTCGTGGAAACCGCACTTCGGCTGCTGCGCGAAGCGGCCAACCCCTGATCCGTGGCTACGATCCGCCTCGCGTGCGGTAGGTCGCTTCGTGGTTATTGGCCGGAATCGCGACCGTGTACGAACCGCCGTCGGGACTCACGGACAGTTTTACGTAGTTGCCTTTGCACTCGCGTTCCTGATTCGCAATGAACTCATCCTTGACGTTGTTGGTCAGGCCATCGGGTCGAAGATTGCGATGCAGTTGATAAATCGCCTGTATCGATTTTGTTTCTTTCAGATTCGCGAAGACCTCGGGCATGCAACCCTTGGTCGTACCGTTGTTCATGATTGCCACGACCGGTTCCAGTGATCGCAGGACCACCGGGTTGTTGCTGGCATCGAGGCCGTGGTGTGTCACCTGGTAAACATCGACTTTGCCAACAAGATTTTTCGGACAGACTAGGTCGGCCTCGCGGTTCCAGGTCAGGTCTCCCGCATCGAAGAAACGGAACGGTCCGAATCGGACGAGCAGCACCACGCTGTTGGCATTGTCGGAGCCGTCGCGATCTTTGATTCGAACACTGTCGCACGCCTCGGCATTATCGACTGCGTTGTCGACGACCGAAGTGAACTTCTGTCGGGTACCGACGCACTGCACCGTGAGTGCGGCGGCGCCGGAATCCTGTTTGACGGGCAGGCTGTCGCCTGGATTCAACGCCACGCGGTTTTCCGCCGGGAACTGGAAATAGGACTTATCGGGCTTCTCCGGCATTCCGTCCCAGAGACCGTTGTCGTGCACCGTCTTGATTGGCAGCAGTGCGCTCAGTTCGGCCGCACCGCCGAAATGATCGCCGTGGTAATGGGTCACCACCAGATGGTCAATCTGGCGAAGTCCGGCGACCTTGGTGACGACCTGCAGGATTCGGTCGGGGTCGCGGCGCCCCGGGTTTCCGGTATCGACCAGGATCGACTCGCCGGCGGGTGTCACCATCAACGTCGCAGCCCCTCCTTCGACATCCACCCAATAAATATCGAACCGCTTGTCCGCCGGCCCCGCCTCGACAGCAGCCGCGAACACCAGTACGGAAAGCAGTGCGCCACAAACGCGGATCGTATGCATGAGACTTACCCCCGGTTGCTACGAATTGCGGATTACGGATTACGGAGATCATAAGCGGCCAGCCATTCCTGATCCCGCAGGAAGAGTTTACCATCGGCGATTACCGGATGAGCCCAGCTCGGCAGACCGTGACCGGCGATCTTGAATCGTCCATGTTCGTGATAACCCGACGGAGTGGCCTCCACGAGCGCGATTTCGTGTCCCTCGCTGAACACATACAGCATCCCGTCCGCGGCGATCAACGATCCTTTGCCGACACTGCGGTTCTGCCAGGCGATTTTTCCGGTCTTGAATTCCATGCAGATCAAAGTTCCGCCGGCGTTGCTGTAGAGGTAGTCACCGATCTTGACGATTCCGCCGTGGTGGCATTGCAGTTTTTTGTCGAAGTAAACCTGCTCGGCGACCAGGCTCTCGCCGCCGCCGCTGATCCGCGTTAATCCACCGCCGGTCCCGTACGCGCTGGACGCGTACACATATTCATCCTCCACGATCGGCATGCAGCAATTCGCGGTCCCATTCGCCGGCGCGGCGTAGGTCCAGAGCAATTTGCCATCGCGCAGATCGACACCAAAAACGCTGGCAGAACCGAACTGCACGACCTGTCGGACTCCGGCAATCTCCGCCAGTACGGGCGACGAATAGTGAGCCCCGTCCTTCAGGAGCCCGCTTTGCCAGACCGCTTTGCCGGTCGCCTTCTCCAGAGCCAACAACGTACCCTTGGGACCGCCAGGGGTTACGATCAGCAGGTTACCTGCAACCAGCGGCGACTCCGAATAGCCCCAGCCTGGCAGGCCGCCGGCAAAATCGTTTCGCAAATTGGCATGCCAGACGGTGGCGCCATTTTCGGTGCGCAAACAGGCGACGTCGCCGTTGCCGCCCTCGACGAACAGGAACTCGCCGTCCACCGTCGGCGTCGAACGCGGTCCGTCCCCCATGCCGTTGCGGTAGCCGCCAAACGGCCCACGAAGTTCTTCCCTGGTGAGTCTTCCGTCTCCCAACGGCTGGCTCTTGGCGTAATACTCTTCGAGTTCGGCCCGCGACACCACTCCATCGCGACCCGGCTGGTTCTTGACCAGGAACGCGGCGATTTCGGCACCGTCGAGTTTCTCATCCCCCTTGTCCGTCCCTTCGACCTTTTGATCAATCTGATTGAAAACCTGCTCGAGCGATGAGCCTCGGGCTTCCGTGCGGGAAATCGCTTTGTCGCCATCTTTGTCGAGCCGTTTCAGATAGTCCGCGGACCTTCGGGCAGCGATCTCCGCGACATCGGCATCGGGTTCACTGACATCCAACGCGTTGAAACGGTCGCGGAACAAGGGGGCACCTTCCTCGAACTGCAGCCGCTGGTCATTGTCCTTGTCAGCGAGCCCGAACACTGCTCCCGCACGCTGCACGGCCCGTGGTTTCGCATCGCCAGATTCCGGCCGGTCGTAGCGATTGAAGTCCCAGCCGAATCGCGCCAGTGCTTCGGTCTCGTCGATCGTCCCGTTGTTGTCGCGATCGAGCGATTTGAATTCGGCATCGACTTTTTCAATCAGCAGTCGAGCCACCGGTTCCGGCTGAACCGCCCAGAGGACTTTGCCGGTGGCAGCGTCCAGAGCAAGGACATGCTCGACGCCGAACAGGTCGCCCATTGTATAGATGCGTTTTCGCTGCACGGCGAGCGATGAGTACCCGACACCAGCCGCGGTCGACTCCCACAATTTGCGCGGACCGTCTTTGGGCCACTCTTTCGCCAGTCCTTGCTCAAGGCTGATTCCATCCCGGTTCGGTCCTCTCCACTGCGGCCAGTCCGACGGACCGAACGGAACTTGCGCCTGTGCGACATACGTCACAGTACCTGCGGCAATGATGGACAGGGCGAACCCGGTCAAACCAGACAGCATGGAAACTCGATGCATCGAACCCTCCCGTCAGCCGAGCCTTCCCGAGGGTCAGGCCATCAGCTCTCGCAGATGAAAATGGTATTTTCCGAGCTTACCACCGTAGTTGCCGGCGGTGATTGCGACAATATCCTCGCCAGCGGCGGCAGCGATCGAGCATCTCATCGCTTTTGCCACGGCGGCTTCGCAAACGCCGTCGAAGACAATTTCGAAAGCGCAGTTCGCTTCGGCATGAAGCCTCGATTCGACGAGTCCGCGAAGCGTCGGACAGTAGGCGTCCGAGGTCGACGCTTTCAACGCCTTGTAGCGCGACCCCACTTTACTGCCGCTGCGCGCAACGCCGCCGGGAAAAGGAGTGATGACGTCCGGCAACTGGGCCGCCGCCTCCGATCCTCGACGCGCGGCCGCCAGACCGGCCCGCTGATTCCGCGCCTGAATGATGATGTTTCCGCCCGCTACGCCCTTGGCGACACCCAGACTTTCCTGCACCAGGAATTCGCCATCCATCACCGGAATTCGCCAGTAGCGTTTGCTGCCGATCAGCTTGCTTTTCTGGTAACCATCCCCAAAAAAACGGATCTGCTTCCCTAAAGGCAGCCGTTTCGATTCCTGCGGCAATCCGTCAAATACCGCCGTCGAAGGGCAGGTCATGACGCACTGGCCGACGCGGTTCGGCACGGCGCGCGCCAAAGAATCGCTCGAAAAGCCAAACACCAGGATGGAAGCTCCCGGCCTGCCATCCGGCGTCGATTCGCCGCCCATCCAATGTTCCAGACCCGATTCGACATCGCAGGCAATGACCGACGAACTGTAGCCCGTGAATTCGCGCACAGCCGCGTCCAGCCAACGATCGTCCTCGGCGGTGATCCACAAACGAGTGTAACTCATGCCGAATGCCTCGGCGAATGTATCCTCGATGTGCGTACCTTGAATCTGCACCGCGGTGGGTCCCCTGGGAGGCCGGCGACGAAAGGTTGGATCAAATTCGGTCGATCCATAATGACGACGAATCCGCTCGTTGCCAAGCCGGGCCCGAACGCAAATAATGGGCAATTGGATCCGCCAATCGACCCGAGCACTGTCAGGAAATCTGTTTTGTGAGCGACATCGCACTTAGGGAAACGGCAGCCGAACCGCGGCAAGCGGAGCCATCCCTGCCGATCTTCGTCTACGGTACACTCAAGCGCGGCGAGCAGCGCGAGCGGTGCTGGCCATATTCCCCCTTGAAGGTGGAAGCGGCCACGACGCGTGGCCGACTCTACCGACTCGATGAATATCCGGCGATGATCGCCGGCGACGATTTGATCCTCGGCGAACTCTGGACGATCCGCGCCGAACATCTGGCCGAAACGCTGCGGGTTCTGGATGCGATCGAGTGTTTTGGTATGGACGACGTTGACCTTTACACGCGCGTCATCGTCGAGTGCCAGGGGCCGACCGGCAATCGGCAACGGGCGTTCACCTATTACTACGCGGCGCCCGCGGAACTTCCCGCGCAGCGACGAATCTTTCCTGACGGCGAGGGGAATTGTTCATGGACGGCGGTCCGATGAGCGAGCCCACTCGTAAACCGGCGGTTGTGTTGCTCAGTGGCGGATTGGACTCCGCCACGGTCCTGGCGATCGCGGAACAGCAGGGTTTCGAGCTGTTCGCGTTGAGCTTCCGCTACGGTCAGCGACATGCGATCGAACTGGACGCCGCTCGTAAGGTGGCTGCGCGGCACCGTGTGACTCGGCACATCATCATGGATATCGATTTGCGGCAATTCGGCGGATCCGCGCTCACCGCCGATATCGACGTCCCGAAACACACGCGAGTCGACCAGATCGGCCAGGAGATCCCCCTGACCTACGTGCCGGCACGCAACACCGTATTCCTCGCGTTGGCGCTGGCCTGGGCCGAGACCGTTAGCGCCTTCGATATTTTTCTCGGTGTCAACGCGCTCGATTACAGCGGCTATCCCGATTGCCGACCGGAATTCATCGCCGCCTTTGAAACGTTGGCGAACATGGCGACGAAAGCCGGTGTTGCCGGCGAGAATCGATTTCGGATTCACGCGCCGCTGATTCAAATGAACAAAGCGCAGATCGTTACACTCGGACATCGGCTCGGCGTTGATTACGGTCTGACGACGAGTTGTTATGACCCGCGACCGAATGGCAGTTCCTGTGGCGGTTGTGATGCCTGCCTGCTCAGAGCACGCGGGTTTACCGAAGCCGGCTTGCCCGATCCCGCACAGACAGATGAGAATAGTCCCAGGGAGTTGGAATGAGCGAACCAGACCGTACCGCGGAAGAGAACCCGGATTTCCACGAAGCCCGTATCGCGGCTTTTGAAAGCCGGCAGGCCGGCGAAATGGCGAGATTGATCGAGCGTTTCCACGGTCAGCCGTTGGTCAGCCCATCGATCCGCGAAGTCGCCATCGATCCCAATCCGGCAGCGATCGATTTCGCACACCGGTTAATAACTGGTCAAGTGGACCTCGTCATTTTTCTCACTGGCGTTGGCTTCCGCAAGTTACTGGAGATCGTCGAACGGACCGTCGACCGCCAACGTTATCTCGATGCGCTGGCCGACGTCGTTACGGTCGCCCGGGGACCGAAACCGGTCGCCGCGATGAAAGAAGTTGGACTCACCCCGACGGTCCGCGTTCCCGAACCGAACACCTGGCGCGAATTACTGACAACGCTCGACGCGGGAACGCCGATCGTGAACCAGACGGTCGCTATTCAGGAATACGGAAAGCCCAACCCCAGCCTGATCGCCGGACTCGAGGCGCGCGGTGCATCCGTAATTTCCGTACCGGTCTATCGCTGGGAGTTACCCGAGGACATCCTGCCGCTTTTGACGAACTTACACGAAATTGTCAGCGGTCGCGTCGATGCCGTGATGTTCACCTCGGCGGTACAGGTTTTCAACCTGCTCGAATGCGCCGAACGCGATCAGGCCGTGGACGCGCTGCGCAAACAATTTGGCCGGATGCTGGTCGTTTCGGTCGGACCAACGACCTCCGACGCGCTGCGCGATTTCGGAATCCGCGTGGATGTCGAACCGGAGCACCCGAAGATGGGCTCGATGGTCATGGCGGCGGCGCGTCGGATCAGCCAGTTACGCAGGGCGGCAGCGCCGCGGATTGGCGTCGGCAACGTGTTTTCGATCGACCTGGCCGGCGGCCGGGAAAAAGATCGCCATTCGCAGGCAGAAGCGGAAACCAGTGCGTCTGCGCGCTCCGGGGCGAACCCGGGCGCGAACCCGGGCGCGACCGCGGGCGCAAGCTCGCGCCCGAGCGCTACCGACGAAACGCGCCCCCCCTGGTACGACAGCCTCTTCATGCGGGCTTGTCGTAGAGAACCGAATCGTGTGACGCCGGTATGGCTGATGCGACAGGCGGGTCGCTACATGGCCGAGTACCGGGCGGTGCGGGCAAAATTCTCGTTTCTCGAACTCTGCAAGAACCCGGCTCTATGTTCGGAAGTGATGATCACCGCGGTCCAGCGTCTGGGAGTGGATGCGGCGATTATCTTCTCCGATCTGCTGCCTATCCTGGAGCCGCTCGGATTCCAACTCGAATTCGCTGCCGGAGACGGACCGGTGATCCACAATCCGATCCACGAGGCGAGTGATCTTCGACGCGTGCATGAACTGCACGACCTGGGCGCGCTTGATTTTGTCATGGAAACGGTTCGCCAGACGCGGCGCGAATTGCCGGCGGGACTTCCTTTAATCGGGTTCTCTGGAGCACCGTTTACACTGGCCAGTTATGCGATCGAGGGTGGCGGGAGCAGAAACTATCTGAAGACGAAACAGTTGATGCATAACGATCCCGGCGCTTGGAACGCACTGATGGGCCTGCTGTCCCGCGCCGTGGTGCTCTACCTGCGTGGCCAGATCAACGCCGGCGCGCAATGCGTGCAACTCTTTGATTCCTGGGTGGGCTGCCTGGGACCAGGCGACTACCGACGATTTGTCCAACCCCATATGCGAACGATCCTAAGTGGTTTGCCGCGCGACGTTCCGGTGATCAACTTCGCCACGGGAAACCCCTGCTTGCTCGCCTGCCAGTCGGAGTCGGACGACGGGCAGGCCGTCATCGGTATCGATTGGCGAATCGAACTGGACGATGCCTGGAACTTGCTTGGACATCATCGAGCGATTCAAGGGAACCTCGATCCGGCGGTGCTGCTGAGCAGCCGCGACACGATTCGTCAGCGGGTCGGCGAGATCCTGCGGCAAGCGGGCGGCCGACCTGGACATATCTTTAACCTGGGTCACGGCATCCTCCCGAGCACAAATGTCGACCATGCGATCGCCGCCGTCGACGCCGTGCACGAATGGAGGCAGACTGGCTGAATTTCCCGCTTCGCGATATCATGTTCGGCGATCTAAACCTCAGCCACTTCGCCGACACGAGACCCCATGAAAACCGACGAACTGCGGGAAAAATACCTAAACTTTTTTCAGTCCAAAGGGCATGTCCGCAAGCCAAGCGACGTGCTGGTTCCGACCTGGGACCCGTCGGTGTTGTTTACCCCCGCGGGGATGAACCAGTTCAAGGACCATTTTCTGGGCAAGGTCAAATTGGATTTCACTCGGGCCACCACCTGCCAGAAATGCCTTCGAACCGGTGACATCGATAATGTGGGCCGCACCGCCTACCATCACACTTTTTTTGAGATGCTGGGCAATTTCAGTTTCGGCGACTACTTCAAACGGGAAGCGATCAACTGGGCCTGGGAATTCCTGACCAGGAAGGAATGGTTGGGAATCGCCCCCGATCGGCTCTCGGTGACCGTTTACCTGGACGACGACGAAGCGGCGGAAATCTGGCGCAAAGACATCGGGTTGCTCCCCGAGCGGATCGAGCGGATGGGCGAGGACGACAATTTCTGGCCGGCCGGCGCGCCAAGTCACGGGCCAGATGGAGTCTGCGGGCCTTGCAGCGAGATCTTCTATCATCCCGGGCACGGCAAGTCGGTCGAGATCTGGAACCTGGTCTTCACGCAGTTCAATCGAGTCGGCAATCCGCCCAAGAACCTGCAACCGCTTCCCAGCAAGAACATCGACACCGGCATGGGGCTTGAGCGGACGGCGGCTCAGCTGCAGGGGGTCGAAACGAATTTCCATATCGACATCCTGCAACCGATCGTGCTCGCCGCGGCGGATGTTTGCGGTGTCGAATACGATCCGGCCAACGACCACGGCCGCCGCTTGCGCAGGATCACCGACCATGTTCGCGCCTGCACGTTCGCCGTCCACGAAAATGTCTATCCCGGTCCGAACAAACAGAAGTACGTGATCCGCCGCCTGCTGCGCCGCGCCGTACTCGACGGTCGCTTGATGGGCCTGCGCGAGCCGTTCCTTTACCGGCTGGTCGATGCGGTCGTCGACACGATGAAAGCGCCGTATCCGGAGCTTACGCAAACGGCGCAGCGCGTCGCCAATGTGATCAAGGACGAGGAAACAAACTTCTTCGGCACGATTGACGCCGGCCTGGCGCACATCGAGCGTGTCTTCGCCGAAATGGACTCCCGCGGCAACGCACTTGTCCCCGGCGACGATGCGGCACGCATTTATCAGACGCATGGAGTGCCTCCGGAACTCTGCGAACAACTGGCGGTCGAGCGCGGCTTCACCTTCGATTGGCCCGGTTTTCGCGACGCGATGAAACGCCACGGTGACGAATCTGGCGGCGGCGACGTGGTGGCGGTGTTCAAGGAAGGTCCGATCGAGTCGTTGAAGCGGTCTCTGAAGAACACGCAGTTTCTGGGCTACGAATCCACCGAAACGACTGCGGAGATCAAGGGGATTGTTCGCGGCAATTCTCTGTGCAATGAGCTGCAGGCTCCGCCGGTGGCTGACGGCGTCACGGTGGTGCTCGACCGATCGCCTTTCTACGGCGAAAGTGGAGGCCAGGTCGGCGATCAGGGTGAGTTGGTCGGTGACGGCTTTCGCATAATCGTGACCGATACGCAACGCGACGCGGAGTTGATCCTGCACCACGGACAACTCGTATCCGGCACCATGCGGCTCGGCGCTAAAATTACAGCAAGGGTCGACGTCGGTCGCCGGCAGGCAATTCGACGAGCCCATTCGGCCACACACATCCTGCATTACGCGTTGCAGAAGAACCTCGGCAAACACGCACAACAGCAGGGTTCGAAAGTCGATGGCGACTGGCTCCGCTTCGACTTCACGAACATGTCGGCCGTGGATACCGCGCAGCTGGCACGGATTGAACATGACGTGCGTGTCCATGTCGCCGAGCGGGCTGCCATCCGCTGGGAAACAGTGCCACTCGCGGAAGCACGCAAAGCCGGTGCGATGATGCTGTTCGGCGAAAAGTACCCCGATCCTGTGCGAATGGTTTCGATGGGTGACTTCAGCCGCGAACTGTGCGGCGGCACACACCTCAGCAACACCGCCGAAGTCGGATCGTTCGAGATCATCAGCGAAGAGGGCGTTTCCGCTGGAACACGGCGCATCGTCGCCTTGACCGGAGCGCGCGCGGACGAAAACGCGCGGCAAATCGAGCAGACGCTCGCCCTTTGCGCCCAGCGGCTTGGCGTCGACTCCTTGCGCGTGCCGACGGCGTGTCGCGCCTTGTCGCAGTCGGTCCGTGATCTAAAAAAACAACTTGCCAGCGGCGCTAAGACGAACGCCCCCTCGGCCGGAACGGTGCCGACGACGCCGGTCGCGGCGGCAGGGCCCGCGGCAATGCCATCGTCGTCGGAACCGCCGACAGGAGAAGAACTGCGCGATGCCCTGCGCGAATCTGCCCGATTCCTGAACGTGCCCCTGTTTGAAACCGCCGCTCGAATCGACGTCATGTTGAAGGAAGTGGACGAACTTCGCGCCCAAATCGAACAGCTCAGCACGGCGGGAGTGGTATCGGCCGAGTCTCTTTTGGAGCGAGCGGAGCGGATCGGTGAAACGACGATCGTGGTGACCGAGGTCCCGGGCGCGAATGCCAACGTCATGCGACAGTTGATCGACCAGCTGCGCCGCAAAGCGGCGCCCTGCGCCGTATTTCTCGCCGCGACGCAACCCGATGGAAAACTTGTGCTGGTGGCCGGCGTCACGCCGGAACTGGTAGCGCGCGGGATCAGCGCCGGAAAGTGGGTCGGTGAAGTCGCACCCGTGGTTGGCGGAGGAGGAGGCGGAAAGCCCGACCTGGCTCAAGCCGGCGGCAAACATCCAGAGAAACTCCCCGAAGCGATCCAGACCGCGTCCCGCTATATCCAGGCACAGTGCCAGTAAGTCGATCGGGCCGTTCCGAATCGATCGCGGCACTTGCGCTTGATCGTAACGCGGCAACAAGTCCGCGACAAAGGAACTGCCATGCTCGCCATCGTGATCGTCCTGCCCTTCGTCACCAACTTCGCCGCCAACCACCTTGAAGCGCCCGCTCCCGACCTGATCCTCGCTCAAGGCAAGATCGCGATGGTCGACGATCGATTTCAAGTCGCGGAAGCGATCGCATTGGCCGGCGAGCGCATCGTGCGCGTTGGCTCCTCGCGCGAAATCCTCGCACTACGCGGACCCGACACACGCGTGGTCAATCTGCGAGGAAAGCTGGTGATTCCCGGACTGATCGATTCGCACGTCCATCCCGGCGCGGCCAGCATGTTCGAATTCGATCACCCCGTGCCCGAGATGAATTCGATACCCGATGTGCTGGACTATGTCCGTTCCCGCGCACGAACGGTCCCCGAAGGACAATGGATCTGGGTGCAGCAGGTTTTTGTGACCAGGTTGGCGGAGCAGCGGTTTCCCACGCGCAAGGAACTCGATCTGGCCGCGCCCCGACACCCCGTGGTATTTTCGACCGGGCCCGACGCCATGGCGAACAGCCTGGCGCTTTCCTTGAGTGGCCTGACACGAGACTTCGAAGTCGCTGGGTCCGGTTCGATCGAACGCGATCCGGCAACGGGCGAGCTTACCGGGATGCTGCGCGGCGGGACGAAACGGCACCTGAAACACAAGCCGCAGACCGATAAGGTGACCGAAGAGCAACGCCAGGAACGGCTGGCACTGTTGCTGCGCGACTACAACTCCGTCGGAATTACGTCGATCGCCGATCGTGACGCCAGCGCCGCGGACATCGATCGCTACGAAGCATTGCGCCGGGCGGCTCGCTTGCCCGTACGCGTCGCGGCTTCTCATAGCGTCAATGCGGCCGATCCGATTGAGTCGGTCCGCGAGAAAATCGGCGCGGTGGCGAACCATCCGCTCCGCGCCAACGGAACGCATGAACTGCGTGTGGTAGGTATCAAGACCTACCTCGACGGCGGCATGCTCACCGGCAGCGCGTTGATGCGCCGCCCCTGGGGCGTCAGCCGCATCTATGGTATCGACGATCCCGAGTACGTCGGCGTTCGGTTCATCGCGGCGGACAAGTTGCAGGAAATCGTCCGCTGCACGGCGGAGGCGGGCCTGCAGTTCACTGCCCACTCGGTCGGCGACGGCGCCGTGCATGCACTGCTGGATGCGTACGCCGAGGTCGGCGCGAGCTTGCCGATCCGGGCGACGCGGCCGTGCATTACCCACTGCAATTTCATGAGCGCCGAAGCGATCGCGAAAATGGCACAGCTGGGTGTCGTCGCCGATATCCAGCCGGTATGGTTGTTCCTGGACGGCGCCACGCTGCAAAAGCAATTCGGCGACGACCGCCTGGAGTACTTTCAGCCGTTGCGCTCGCTGATGGAGAGTGGCGTGGTCGTCGGCGGCGGGTCGGACCACATGCAGAAACTTGGCGCCCGCCGCGCGATCAACCCGTACGATCCGTTCCTCGGACTGACGACGACGATCACCCGCAACGCTCGGCGACTCGAAACGCCACTCCACGCGGAACAAGCCTTGTCACGAGCCCAGGCGCTGGCCTTCTACACGCGAAACAACGCCTACATCACATTTCGAGAATCTGCGATTGGCAGCCTCGAAGCGGGAAAACTCGCCGACCTGGTCGTGCTCGACCGCGACATTCTCGAATGCCCGGCCAGCGAAATCCGGGAAACAAAAGTGCTGACCACCCTCCTCGGCGGCAAAGTCGTCGCCGGCGCGCTACCCGATTAGGTTTCCCAGGATTGGGGCCTCCACGATGAGTAGCGACCTTAGCTGTAGTGCTATCGTACAACGAACACTTACGAATGATCGTTCAAAAAAGAACTATTACGCAATCACGCAGTGGCAATGTTTGCATTTATCATTTGGTCTTGCCCAGAGTATGCAATTCCTCGAGGTCTTTCTTCGCTACTCTGTTCGCTCATCATCGTTCTTGTGATGATTTTCGTTAGAAGTATCAGGCTTGCGCGACTGCTTTTTCTTCGATCACCAACGGCAATGTCGTTCGAGCTAATGAAATTTGGGGTCCTTAGCTTGCCCCCGCAATTCACTCTTACGATCATCGGCCTTGTGCTAGTCCGACTGATCGATACTTCCGATTTTTGCTCATGCTGCTCGCCATTTCCTGCATCCTTATGCTCCGATTACTGGGAGATCCTTTCTTTCTTGATCACCTCATAGGGAAGGCCTAGCGTAAGCGGCCGGGTTCGGCCTGGTCCCGTTTGTTCCTCCGACGGTGGAGCGGGCGGGGTGGCATTGATAGAACAACTCTGGTGGAACGGTGTTTCAGCTACTAGTGGGGTTCCACTGGCTCGGTATTCCCGAGCCAATGCTGATTGGGCGAGAGACCGTGGTTGTGCAACGTGACGTGCCAACGTGCCAGTCGAGTGAGGTCGAAGGCTCGTCGAGTTTGCGGAACTGATTTTGGGATTTACACGTGAGTGCACGCAGACGATCGGTCCCGTGACCCGCCCTCGCCGTCGTCGTCGTTCGACCTGCACGCTGGAAAGTCTCATTAAAGGACTACCATCACTCGCCCGCTCGGCACTGGCTCGGGAATACCGAGCCAGTGGCACCCTCCTCGTGAACAAATACCACTTCTAACCGAGCTATCATGACAGGGCCACGCCGCCGCTAGATGCCCCAGCCACGAGCTCAGAAGCCCGACCTTTCAGGCCAGCACGTCTCGGATCACTCGTCCATAAACATCCGTCAGACGTTCGTCGCGCCCCTGATGAAAATAGGTCAATCGTTCGTGATCGACTCCGATCAGATGCAGGATCGTCGCGTGCAGGTCGTGCAGGTGAGCCTTATTGACGACGGCTTCGAAACCGAGGTCATCCGTTTCTCCGTAGGACGTTCCGCCACGAACTCCGCCACCGGCTAACCAGATTGAAAAACCGTACGGATTATGATTCCGGCCGGGCTCCCCCTGCCCTTCACTGAATGGCATTCGGCCGAATTCCCCACCCCAGATCACGAGCGTACTGTCGAGTAACCCACGTTGCTGCAGGTCAGTCAACAGGGCGCCGATCGGCTGGTCGATTTCCGCGCTATGCTGGCCGTGATTGGTTTCGATACTCTTGTGCGCGTCCCAGGTTTCTTCCAGATGCCCGCCACCGGAATAGAGTTGTACGAATCGCACGCCCCGTTCGATGAGGCGCCGAGCGACCAGACAATTCCGTCCGAATTCGTCGGTGGGATGTTTGCCGACACCGTAGGCATCCAGCGTGACCTGACTTTCCTGCGACAGATCGACGGCCGCGGGCGCCGTTGCCTGCATTCGGTAGGCCAGTTCATAGCTGGCGATCCGCGTCAGCAGCTCTTGTCCGCCCGGTCGGGCCTCTAGGTGTTTCTGGTTGAGCTGGGCGAGTGCGTCAAGCTGCTCGCGCTGCGCGGCCCGGTCGAGGAATTCAGGACCGCGCAGATCCAAAATTGGATCGCCGGTGGGTCGAAACAACGTCCCCTGAAAGGCGCCCGACATGAAGCCGCTCGACCAGTTCGGCTGCCCGCTGATCGGTCCACCGCGTTTATCGAGTATTACCACATAGCCCGGCAGGTCCTGATTCTCGCTGCCGAGACCGTACACGGCCCAACTACCGAGCGACGGGCGTCCGATAAACGTCTTGCCGGAGTTCATGGCGACCAGGGCGGAACCGTGCGCATGACTATCGGTGTGGCAGGAGCGGATCACGGCCAGCTTGTCGGCATGCTGCCGAATCTGGGGAAAAAAATCGGAGATCATCAAACCGCTTTCGCCGCCGGGTCGGAATTTGCGAAACGCGGGCGTGAGAAACCCGATCTTACGGCCGCCCGAATTGATGAACTTCTTGTCGGCGGGCAACGGTTGTCCGGCGTACTTTTCCAGGAGCGGTTTATGATCAAACGTGTCGACCTGTGAAGGTCCTCCATTCATCATCAGGAATATGACGCGTTGTGCCTTGGCGGGAAAATGGGATGGCCGTGCCTGAAGCGGATGGCCGCTGGTGGTCGGCGCGGGGGAAGGTGCGGCCGAGGCGTTCCGTTGGA
The DNA here is from genome assembly GCA_016872775.1 of Planctomycetota bacterium. Classification (GTDB taxonomy): domain Bacteria; phylum Planctomycetota; class Planctomycetia; order Pirellulales; family Pirellulaceae; genus VGZA01. The sequence continues at coordinate 59,327 of VGZA01000014.1, forward strand.
AGAATCCGTCGGACTCCAGCAGACTGGCCAGCGCCAGTCCGGCACAGCCGCCCCCCATTTCCCAGAGGAACTCACGCCGCGTTTGTCCGCAGGGAAAATGTCGTCGTAGCGTCATGGATCAGTCCACATAAATAAATTCATTGGTATTCAGCAGCACGTGGCACAACGACTGCCACGTCAGTCGCTGCGGGTTGGGCGCTGCCTGGACCGGCAGTTGATACTGCTGGCCCAGGTAGCTGGTCAAACGGCGCAGCTCTCGATCTTCCAGCGCCTGATCGTAGACGAGCAATTCCGCGATCTCGCCATGCCAGAACTCGCCGTTAATGTTCCCTTGCTGGCCGATAACGTATCGCGTGGACAGGTTCCGCTGCGACAGCGAGTTGGGGCGGCGGGCGATCTGCAGGTCGTTCTGGAACAGTACGGTTTCGCCAGTGCGCGCGACACCGGTAAGGCAGAACCACTTGTTGGGATGCTGTAATTCTCCCGCGACAAAGTCGTCGCTCAAACGCACCCGATTGCGGCCGGTGAGCCCCAGAAAAACCGAGGTCGTGGAATTGCCTCCCTGGCCGTCCCAATTGGAGACGATTTCGCGATGCGAATCGCCACCGGCATCACGCACCACGGCGACGATCGTGAATTGCTGCGACGTGAGCAGCGGGCGGTCGACATGCAGGAACATACCGCTGCCATCGAAGCGGACGGCCGGTCGGCGATGTCCGGCATCGGCGACCCAGATCGGCCGAAACTGCGACAGCGGCTGATCGGCCTGGGGTCGTCGGCCCGCGACCGGTTCGGAATCAGGCTTTTCCGGGCTGTCACGGAAGCGCACGTCGCACCAGGCGCGGACCCGGTCGAGCTCGTCCTTGTCCACTCCGGCATCGGCTCGCAACCACAGCACCAGTCCTTTGTCCGGTATTCGCGGTCGGCTCGTGTCGGCGCTCGCAGCCTCCGCCTGGATGCGCAAACACTCTTCCTGCCGCCGCAGATGCGTCGCCGCGATGCCAAATTCTTCCACCGACGGCGGGCGTCCGAGCACCGCGCGCCAGGCGGCGGCAATCCTCGATTCCGTGGGCGCATCGCCGCGCAAGACCGACTCGGCCAGCGCCTGACTGCAGTCGTGGATGAACTCGTTGTTCAGCATCGCCAGTGCCTGGGGAGCCACGGTCGTTACGTCCCGCTGCCCGCAGGGCAAAGTCGTATCGGGAAAATCAAACGTCGTTGCCAACGGGGATAACAGGCTGCGTTTGGAGAGCATATAGACACTGCGACGCATCTGTTCCGCTTTTGGCGAAGCTTTCCAGGCGTTGGCTTTCATCGACAAGCCTTCCAGCGCTTCCGCGCTGATGGTCGGCGCAAAGCTCGGGCCACCGCGCCGGGAGAGATCAAGTTCCCCGGACACTGCCAGTAGCGAATCACGCAGCGCGTCGGCATCCAGACGCCTCCGTTCGGAACGCCACCAGAGCCGATTAGCGAAATCCCGCTCGGCATATTCGGCGTGCAGGGGATGTGTCGAGGCTTGACGGTAGGTGCGCGACGCCAGCAACATGCGCTGCAGCCGCTTCGTCGACCAGTTCCTTTCGACCAGTTCACTCGCGAGCCAGTCGAGCAGTTCCGGGTGCGTCGGTCGATCGCCGGTAAAACCAAAATTGTCGGGCGAGCGCACAAGTCCATGGCCGAAGTGGCGCTGCCAGACGCGATTCACCCAGACGCGGGACGCGAGCGGATTCGCGGGCTCGGTGATCCACTCAGCGAACTGCAATCGGCGTTGCGTCGTCGCTGCCTGCGGCGCCGCACCACGGAACGGACGAGACTGACTGGCCACAAACGAAAAATGCGCGGGGGCAATCGAAGGTCCGGGGCGTTTCGGATCGCCCTTCTTCAGGAGCTGCATGTCCGGGGGCGTTTTTGAGCGATCGGTCCAGCCATGAATCTCGCCTCCCAGCAGCTTCGGGTCCGGTCCACCCAGGACATCACCGGCCGCCGGCTCCAGAAACCCCGCCCAGAATGCGCTGCCGAACCGATAATAGTCTTCCTGCCGAATCGGATCGAACTTGTGGTCATGGCAGCGCGCACATTTCAAGGTCAGGCCGAGAAACGCCGTGCTGGAGGCGTGCACCAGGTCCTCCAACCGATCGTATTTGTACTCTTGCGGATCGTTAGGCTCGTCGTTCCAGGTCCCCAGCCGCAAAAAGCCGGTAGCGATCAAGGTCGACTCCGAGCGTTCTTCGACCTCGTCGCCGGCCAACTGATGACGCACAAACGCATCGTACGGAAGATCGGCGTTGAAGGCTCCAATCACCCAATCACGATATTTCCAAATGGCCGGCTTCAGTTGATCACGTTCGTAACCACAGGATTCGGCATAACGTGCCACGTCCAGCCAATGGCGGGCCGACCGTTCGCCGAACGACCACGAAGCGAGCGAGCGATCGATTAAACGTTCCCAGCTGTCGGGGTTCGTTTCGGCGGCGAATTCCTCGAGATCCTCAAACGGCGGTGGCAGTCCCAAGGTGTCCGCATAGAGCCGCCGCATCGCTGTTCGCGGATCGGTAAGCGGCGCGGCGCGCCAACCCTCGGCGGCCAGTTTCTCTTCCACAAACGCATCGACCGGTGAACGCAGGTCCGCGAGCGCCACGCGATCGGGCGGCGGCCGACGATTCACCGGTTGCAACGACCACCAGTCCAAGCCGGCTCGTCGAGCCGTCGTGATTTCAAACAGGTCGAGCACGAATCCTTCGGTCCACGGTGCACCATCGACGATCCAGTCCCGCAGTGCCTGAATTTCCAGTTCCGGCAACTTCTGCGATCGGTCCCCCTTGGGCGGTGGCATTTCACCTGCCTGCACACGATGCAATAACAGGCTTTCGTCCGGTTTACCGGGAACGAGAGCGGCCTGCGATTCTCCACCCCGCAACAGGTCCTCCAGACGCGACAAATTCAGCCCGCCGGACGGTTCGGCGCCACTGTGGCATTCCAGGCAACGGGAAATAAGCACCATCCGCGCTGCGTCGAACCGCTTCGATTCCGCGAAACACCGCCCGCAGATCGGCAAGCAGCAGATGACAAGTACCAGAATCCTGGATGCCATAACAAATCAATCCTGGGTCGTGATTCTCGGGTCTATATCCGATCGTCTCATCTTAGCAGCAGTCGTTGCCAAAAGGGAATCGCCGAGGCCTTTGCCCTTGCGGGCCCAATTTCGCTTAGCAATCACGAGCCGCGCGGGGGCTGCCGTTGAGCACCGCCTGACCTTGCCCTACAATCTCGCAATGCTGCCGGGTCCCCGAACCACGGGGCCCGACAGTGCGTGAATCGTTCCCAATCAACCATGAGGAGACCCGGCAATCATGCCCTTTGAACGTACGCTTGTGCTGCTGAAACCAGACTGTGTCCAACGCCGCCTGATGGGCAAAATCATCAGTCGATTCGAGGAAAAGGGATTCAACCTGATTGCGATGAAGATGCTCCAGGTCACTCCCGATTTGGCCAAACAGCATTATGCCGAGCACGTCAGCAAGCCGTTCTATCCAGGACTAGAAAAATTCATCACGGCCAGCCCGATCCTGGCATTGATCGTGGAGGGACTGGAGGCGATCCGAGTCGTACGCGAGATGCTCGGGGCGACCAGTGGTCTCAAAGCGGCGCCCGGCACGATCCGCGGAGATTTTTCCAGCAGCCGGCAGATGAACCTGGTGCACGCATCCGACGGACTGGAAGCAGCCGCGCGCGAAATCGGGCTCTACTTCCGTCCTCAAGAAATCTTCAGCTATTCACCGACATTGACGCCCTGGTTCAAGGCGGACGACGAGTAATTGCACGCGACAATTACCGCAGCCGATCCGCGTCCGCCGGTTATTATTCGGGAGGCTTCACATGGGTTATTACGTTCGACTTCGAGCTGGCTCGATACCAATCCGCGAGGCAAGCACGGTTCGATTGCGCGAGGCCGACAACCCGCGGCGAACGGTTCACGCGTGGACCGGCTGGGCGACCGTGCTGCGCAGCATATGCTGGAGCCTGGCGCTTTGCAGTGCCGTCGCCACAGCCGCCGACATTACCGTTCACAAGCAACAGCGCGCTCCGCAAACGGACCAGGAATTTGGCGTCGTTGGCAGTACGGAAAAATGGGATTCCGCGCAGACTGCATTAATCGTCTGTGACGTCTGGGATGCGCACCATTGCCTGAACGCCGTAAGGCGGGTGGCGGAGATGGCGCCGCGGATGAACCTCGTGCTGGAAACCGCACGCAAGAAAGGTTGCCTGATCATCCATGCTCCGAGCAGCTGCATGGCCCCTTACGAAAAACATCCTGCGCGAATGCGAGCCAAAAACGCGCCGCAGGCATCGAGCCTGCCCGAAGGGATCAGCGAATGGTGCCGCCAGATCCCCGCTGAGGAAGCGGGCCAGTATCCTCTGGATCAAACTGACGGCGGAGAGGACGATGATCCGGTCGAACACCTGCAGTGGCACGAGCGACTGGCCGGCATGGGCCGGACGCCTCGTTCCCCATGGCGCGCCCAGTATGACGTTATTCGAATCGACGAACAGGACGCGATCAGTGACTCCGGCGTCGAAATCTGGAATCTGCTCGAACAACGCCAAATAAGGAACGTGGTGCTGCTCGGCGTTCATACCAACATGTGCGTGCTCGGCCGCCCGTTCGGCCTGCGGCAGATGGCGAAGAATGGCAAGAACGTCGTACTGATGCGCGACATGACCGATACGATGTACAATCCGGAACGCTGGCCGTACGTAACGCATTACGTCGGCACCGACCGCATCGTCGAGCATATCGAAAAATATGTGTGTCCGACGATCACCAGCGTGGACTTTGTCGGCGGCGAGCCGTTCCGTTTTGCCAACGACCTGCGTTCGATCGTAATGATGATCGGGGAAGACGAATACCGCACCGAAATCACGCTGCCCGACTTCGCGACGAAGGATCTGGAGCCCAAGGGATTTCAGGTCACCGTGGTTCACTCGGCGGCGGACGACAAGAACACCTTTCCCGGTTTGGTCGAAGCGTTGGAAAGAGCCGATCTACTGTTCGTGAGTGTCCGGCGGCGCACACCGCCGCGCGATCAATTGGAAGCGGTGCGCAAGTTCGTCGCCGCGGGCAAGCCGTTGGTCGGTATCCGCACCGCGAGTCATGCCTTCTCGCTCCGCGATACTCCCCCCCCTCCCGAACATGCGGCCTGGACAACTTTCGATCCGGAAATTCTGGGTGGACACTACGTCGGCCATCATGGCGTCGGCCCGAAAGTCGAACTGGCGATTGCACCCGGAGCCGCGGCGCATCCGATCCTCCGCGGCATCGACGCTCGCCGCATCCTCGGAAACGGCTCTCTCTACCGGGTCGTACCACTGGCGACCACCACCACGCCGTTGCTCAACGGCACGTTTCCTGACACACCGATCGAGCCCCTTGCCTGGACCAACGTCGTACGCGAAAGCGGCAACCGGGTTTTCTACACGTCGCTGGGACACCCTGACGACTTCGCCAATCCGGAATTCCGCAAATTGCTGGTGAATGGACTTTGCTGGACCATCGGCATTGCGGCGCCGGCGACTCCTCCCGAATCTTTCTCCGCGACCGGCAAGTAGTCGATCACCTCAGGTCGGGCCATTGCTTGGGTCGCGGCGCCAGGCGGAATCGGAAACGATGCGGGGCGGCCGGATCTGGCCGCCCCGCTGACGCATTCATCGAGCGCCGATCAATGGGAATCGCAACATGCCGCCTGCTCGTCGCAGCACGTTCCGCCCAACTCGCAGCAATCGGTCGTGCGCGATAGTTCACAGCACGGCAATCCTGCTTCGCAGCAGCTTTCACCGGCCGCGCAGCACGCCGCGCCGCCATTCGCAGTCTGGCTCCGCGGGCCAAAAGCCCACAGCCCTCCAGCAAGTCCCAAGGTCAACAATGCAGCCGCTAAGAAAGATGTTCTCGACATCATCAAGCTCCTAAATAGAAATCAGAAATCAATCGAATTTGAATACGACACGGAAACAGGCCGCGGATGATCACGATGCTCGTCCAGTGCGGCACGCGATCGACGACGATGCGTTCGATCCTGGTTGGTCCTGTTCGGGTCGATTGCCTGTGTCGCAGACTTGATCGGCCCCGTCGAGACGGCAACTCAACGTCACCCACGGCGTCGCGCCATGAAAAACGTCAAGTCGGAGCCGCTAGCAGCGCCAGACAGAGTTCAGCAGGTGCAGCCGATGGGCTGAAGTAGATTCCCCTGAATTCCTCTGTCCAACCTGTCGACCTTGCGTCGACAGGTTGGGAATTGGGCGATGGCAAAGTAGGATCGGGGCGTCGTCGGGATTGTCCAGTTTCGCCCGTTGCGGAATTGCGACGGCCTTTGCCGCGTCACAGCAGCACGTCGGCTGGGGGACATCAACCGGACCATCTTGATTTCGTCCGCAACCGTGCCTGTGGTCGACCCCGGGCAGACTTCTAGTGGTCGGGGAAGGCAGGCAACAGGCATGGGGAACTGGCGGGGCGACGCGGCAATCATCCTGGCCGACAATCGATCGGCAGCACAGCCCGGCGGGCAGCGCATTGGCCAACGCCGTCAGGAGCAGGATAGTTCGGGCGAAAATATTCATAGGCTTTCTACGCCACGACGCAAAGTCTTGTTCGGAACGTGCCAATTCTACGCGGTTGGCTTGCTGGGATCAATTCGAATGGAGTTCCCTGCGTCCCAACTTTACGTTGGATGCTGCGGCTACTCGTCGGTTACGCACCCCACCGATGCCGACTTAACATTCTTGATATATTTGAAAAGCGTGCCGGACGTGACCTTGTAGGCCGGTGCCGTCCACGCCGCTTTGCGCCGCGCCATCTCGGCATCGTCCACCTGCATGTCGATGCGTCGGGACTGGGCATCGATGGTGACCAGATCGCCGGTTTTCACCAGTGCGATCGGGCCGCCTTCCTGGGCCTCGGGGGTAATGTGGCCGACAATAAAGCCGTGGGATCCCCCGGAAAACCGACCATCGGTAAGCAATGCCACGCTGGAACCAAGTCCAGCGCCGATGATCGCGGAGGTCGGAGTCAACATCTCCGGCATGCCCGGCCCACCTTTCGGCCCTTCGTACCGAATGATCACCACGTCGCCGGCCTTGATCTGTTTCTGTTCCAGCGCAGCCAGCATCTCTTCCTCGGAATCGAACACGTTCGCTGGCCCGGAGAATTTCAAGCCTTCCTTGCCCGTGATTTTTGCCACTGCTCCCGCCGGCGCAAGCGAACCGCGCAGAATTTGAATGTGGCCGGTAGGCTTGATCGGGTCTTCAATCGCATGAACGATCTTCTGTCCCGAAGCCAAACCGGGGAGCGTCTCGAGGTTCTCCGCGACGGTCCGGCCGGTCACCGTCATGCAATCGCCGTGGAGAAATCCCTTTTCGAGCAGGTACTTCATGACCGCCGGGGTTCCGCCAACTTTGTGAAGGTCTTCCTGCACATATTTGCCGCTTGGTTTCAAGTCGGCCAGATAGGGCACCCGGTCGCTCATCCGTTGAAAATCGTCGATCTCCAGCGGTACACGGGCTGCCCGCGCCATGGCGATCAGATGCAGTACCGCGTTGGTCGAACCGCCGACGGCCATCACGACGGCCATCGCATTCTCAAATGCTCTGGAGGTCATAATGTCGCGGGGCTTCAGGTCCCGTTCCAGCAGTTCCCGCACGCAGCGGCCGGCGTCCACGCACTCTTGCAGCTTCTCGGGATCCTCCGCGGGAATATCCGAACTGTATGGCAGGCTCATTCCCATCGCTTCGATCGCGCTGGCCATCGTATTTGCGGTGTACATTCCCCCGCAGGCACCCGCACCCGGACAGGATCGGCGAACAATCTCGGCGCGTGTCTTTTCATCGATCGTACCGGCAAGATACTGCCCGTAGCATTGAAACGCCGAGACGATGTCCAGTTTCTCGCCACTCAATATGCCTGGTTTGATCGTCCCGCCGTAAACCATTAACGACGGGCGGTTCAGTCGTGCCATGGCGATCAGGCACCCGGGCATGTTCTTGTCGCAGCCCGGCAGCGCGACCAGCCCGTCGTACCATTGGGCGCCCATGATCGTCTCGATCGAATCGGCGATCAGGTCTCGCGATTGCAGGGAGTAGCTCATTCCTTCCGTGCCCATCGAGATGCCATCGCTGACGCCGATCGTATTGAATCGCATGCCGACCAAACCGGCAGCCGTGACGCCTTCCTTGACTTTTTCCGCCAGCTTCAGCAAGTGCATGTTACAGGTGTTTCCTTCGTACCAGACGCTGGCGATGCCGACCTGCGCTTTGTTCATGTCGGCCTCGCTCATGCCGGTGCCGTACAGCATCGCCTGCGATGCGCCCTGGCTCTTTGGCTGAGTGACTCGACTGCTGAATTTGTTGATTGCCATGTTCGCTTGCCCTTCAATCCCATGCATGACATGATTAGTTTCCGCAAGCCCACCATCATACGATGGTCCCCCAGGGTCCGTCAGTGGGCGCGGCTTCCGGAAGGAATTCAAGGCTAGTCCCTGCGAGGAACTCACATCATGCCAGATATTAGAGTCGCGTATCGACCGTTGCCGGAGTGGCTTGGCCTGCCGCTGCGATTGCCCGAGGGCCATCGATGGGACGAAGTGACTGCCGTCACCTGCGATGCCGAGGACCGGGTTTACGTATTCAATCGCGGACCGCGGCCGGTACTCGTTTTCGATCGTGACGGCGAACTGCGTTCGGCTTGGGGCGCCGGTGTTTTCCACCGGCCCCACGGCATCTGCTGCACGCCGGAGGGGACGTTGCTTTGCACCGACGACTCGGGACATTCCGTTCGCGAATTCACGCTGGATGGCCGGCTGCTGATGACGTTGGGCACACCGGGCACACCAAGCGATACGGGTGCGACCAGCGTCGACTTCCGCACCATTCGCCGCAGCGCCGGGCCATTTCATTATCCGACCAATGTTGCCTTGAATGATCAAGGTCTGATCTTCGTCGCCGACGGTTACGGCAACGCGCGGATCCACCGCTTCTCACGGAACGGACAACTTCAGCGATCGTGGGGCGAGCCGGGGAGCGGCCCTGGCGAATTCCGCGTGCCGCACGGAATCGCCGTCGATCGGTCCGGTATCGTACTGGTCGCGGATCGGGAGAACAGCCGGATTCAACGGTTCACTGCCGACGGCGAATATATCGACGAATGGACCGGGATCGCTCGCCCCTGCCAGGTCGTCGTCGATCGTCAGGGCCGCGTTTTCGTCGCCGAACTTGGCTATCGGGCCGGTATGTGGCCCGGTACGACAGCCCCCAGTCCGGACGCGACGGGAGGACGCGTGAGCATTTTTTCGAGCGACGGCCAGTTGCTGCATCGCTGGGGTGGAGGACTGCAGCCCACGGCGCCGGGAGATTTCTTTGCGCCGCACGATCTCTGCCTCGACGGGCGCGGCGACCTCTATGTCGCCGAAGTCGTGATGTCGGCCGGAGGCAATCGTGGATTGGTCGATCCGACATGCCATTCGCTGCAGAAATTCACCTGCGACGCGTGACCACTTTCCGCAATACGAAAAAGGCAACCACGGGCATGGTGATCCACCAGTAGTTCCACGCCCATTGTATCGTGGCTACCAAGACAACCCCCAGCCTCAAATTACTGGTCATCCCCAGACGCACGCCCGACATGCCCGTATAACCGAGTTTTTCGAACGGTGGAAAGGAAAAGCTGTCTCCCATCACGTGATGCAGAAGCCCTTCCCGAACCACGACAATCCGCAGTTCAAGTCCCTTTTCTCGATGGATCGTGGCGGAAGTTACCCCGTTACGCGATTCGAGGTAGGCTTGCAGTGCGCTGTCATCCTCGGGATATCCCCTGATCCCCACACGCATTTCAACGACCTGCCTGGTCTGCAACGCCAGGTAAACAACGAGCGGCAGGAACAGCATGCATTGCAGCAACGACTTGAGCGAAAACTGCCAACGGCGATTCGCCGGGACAGGGGCGTCTTGACTCATGCCCCGAATTGTAGCAAGTTCTACACTCATGACGCACGCACCGGAACCAAAACGACTTCCTCTGGGACCGCTTTACTACGAGTTCAGCCGCCACAACCCGGCGCGGATCACGATCGAACCGGGCGAGCAGTTGTGGGTCGAGAGCGAAGACGCATTTTCGGGACAGATTCGCGGCAACGACGACCGTCGGGACAAAACCAAACGCCCGTACGGGAATCCGCAGACCGGTCCGATCGAAGTGCTCGGCGCTTCGCCAGGCGACACGCTCGCCATTCAAATCCACGAGATCATTCCTAGCATTGGACAATGTGCGACGCGTACCAGCGACCCGCGCCAACTGAGCGAATGGCTCGGAACCGAATGCCCGCACGGGACCCATGTTTGTGCGATCCACGATGGGCTGATCCATTGGAGCGATTCGATAACCATCCCCTATCGCCCGATGCTGGGCTGCATCGGAACCGCACCCGACACCGGCGTACCCACGACCGGTCCGGCCGGTCCGCACGGCGGCAACATGGACATCATCGAGACCTGTCCGGGTAACACGGTCTATCTTCCCGTGTTTGTGCCTGGCGCCTGGCTGTATCTCGGCGACGCTCATGCGGCGATGGGCCATGGCGAGCTATCGGCCAGCGGCTTGGAAATGCCGGCGCACACGCTGATTACCGTCGACCTGATCCGCGGTCAGCGAATTCCCGGACCAAGGATCGAATCGCCCACGGAGATCATGACGATCGCCACCGGCTGTCCGATGGAACGCGCTTCCGCGGAAGCGTTTTCCCGACTGATTCAATGGATGGAATCCGACTACGGATGGGATCGCTGGCGGGCCTACGATCTGCTGACGCATGTGGCGAGGATTTCGGTCGGATACTACGCGATCGGCACCGTGGCGACGAAGATTGAGAAGCGTTACCTGGGCGAGAAGCGTGGCTAGTAACGCAGCCTCGCGGCAGCGCCGATGCAATTCCATCAGAACGTGGCCGCCGACATACCGCCACAAGCTTCGAACAGCAATAACGCATCGCGCACGGCGCCGACGTCGTGCACCCGCAGGATCTGCACCCGCTGCAGCGCCAGCGCCGCGGCGATCCCCACGTTGGCGGCCAATCGGTCGCGTGTCGCATCGCCCAACAACTTGCCGATAAATCCCTTGCGGGAATAGCCGACCAGAAGCGGCATGCCGAGCGCGTGGAACCGCCTGCAACTCTTGAGCAGTGTGACGTTGTGATCGTGGGTCTTGCCAAATCCGATTCCCGGGTCGAGGCAGATTCGTTCGCGGTCGATGCCGGCCGCCAGCAATCCGTCGCGTCGGCGCCGAAGGTATTCGAAGATCTCTTCGACGACGTCGTCATAGCGGGGGTCATCCTGCATGGTTTGCGGCGAGCCTCGCATGTGCATCGCGCAGACGCCGGCACGGGTCTCGCGAGCCACCGCGGGCATCTGGGTATCGCCTTCCAGTCCGGTAACGTCGTTGATGATCTCGGCCCCCGCAGCGATCGCCGCCTGCGCCACGGCCGATTTCGAGGTGTCGATTGACAACGGTACCGCGACCTTCCCGGCGAGTCCCTCCAGAACCGGGATCACGCGCCGCAGTTCCTGCTCCACGGTCACCGGCGTCGCGTAGGGACGCGTGCTCTCGCCGCCAATGTCAAGAATATCGGCACCCTGCTCGATCAGAGAAAGTGCATGGTCGACCGCGGCTGCCGGCTCCCCATAGCGGCCGCCATCCGAAAAACTGTCCGGCGTGCAGTTGACGATGCCCATCAGCAGCGGCAAGCGGGAGGCGCGGTTCAAATCGAGCGTCCGCGTTCGCAGTACCCATCGGGCGGCGGGTGGAGCAGGTTCTCGATCGGTCGGTGCGCTTTCCATCTCGGTTCCCTGCCAGGATCTTAGTCCATCGCCGCGACGTCAACAAATGGGTGTGCAGGGCACGGCCGGTCGAGTATGCTGTCGGAGCCCTTGGCCGTGCGGCTGCGCCGTTCCTTGCGTGTATTTTTCCTTGCGTGCAGTTTGCCGTGCCGGGAGTTCGCGGTTGAGCATCTCGACGGAGCCGGACGCGTCCCATGCCCTCCACCATGACACTGGAACAACTGACACAGCAGTTCGCTATCGACGCGGTGGCGATTCAACAGGGTGGTGGCCCGCAGGCCGCGGAGCGCCAGCATTCCAAAAAGCGGCGAACGGCGCGGGAGCGGCTGGCGCTGCTTTTCGATCCCGGCACACCCGTATTGGAAATCGGTCTCTGGGCCGCGCACGGCATGTATGGGGACTGGGGCGGCGCGCCCGGCGCCGGCGTCGTCACGGTGGTCGGGACGGTGGAAGGCCGCAAACAGATGGTGATTGCCAACGACGCAACCGTGAAAGCCGGGGCGTTCTTTCCCGCCACCGCCAAAAAGGTCCTGCGGGCGCAACGGATCGCATTCGTCAATCGGCTGCCGTTGATCTATCTGGTGGACTCCGCCGGTATCTTTTTGCCCCTGCAGGAAGATGTCTTTCCGGACGAGGACGACTTTGGCAGGATCTTTCGCAACAATGCCGTCATTTCCGCGGCCGGCATACCGCAGATTGCCGCGATCATGGGGAACTGTGTCGCCGGAGGCGGATACCTGCCTGTGTTGTGCGACAAACTGCTGATGACCGAAGGGTCGGGACTGTATCTGGCAAGCCCCGCGCTCGTCAAGAGCGCGATCGGTCAGGAAGTTACCAGCGAGGAACTGGGAGGCGCCTCGATGCACGCCGCCATCAGCGGCACGATTGATTACCACGAACCGAACGACGAGGCCTGCATGCTGCGAATTCGCCGGCTGGTCGCGAATTCGGTGAACGAACCCGCGACAGTTAGGCATCCTTTCCTGCGCGAAGCTGCCCGCGCACCCGCTCGCAATCCCCACGACATCTACCAGATTGTCGATCCCGACCCGCGCAAAGACTATGAAACTCGCGATCTACTTTCGACGATCGTGGATGAAGGGAGCTTCGATGAATATAAGGCGGCGTTCGGCCAGACGATCGTCTGTGGCACGGCGCGCGTCGGAGGATTCCCAGTTGGTATCGTCGCCAATCAACATCACCGCATTCGATCGGCCAAGGGTGAATTCCAGTTCGGCGGCGTCATGTATGTCGACAGCGCCGAAAAAGCGGCTCGATTCGTGATGAACTGTAACCAGGACTGGACCCCGCTGATCTTTCTGCAGGACGTGAACGGATTCATGGTGGGGCGCGAGAGCGAGCGGTCCGGGATCATCAAGGCCGGCGCGAAACTGGTCAATGCACTCAGCAACAGCCGCGTTCCCAAGATCACCGTCATCGTGGGAGGATCGTTCGGAGCCGGAAACTACGCACTTTGTGGCAAAGCGTTCGACCCGCGGCTGATCGCCGCCTGGCCGAACGCCCGCTGCGCCGTCATGGGCGCGGAACAGGCAACGTCGACTCTGCTGGAGATCCAAGCCGCCAGCCTGGAACGCAAGGGGCACAAGGCCGACGCGGACGAACTGCGGCAATTGCGCGAACGAATCAAGTCCGACTACGAACGTCAAACCGAAGTCCGCTATGGAGCGGCTCGCGGCTGGGTCGACACCATCATCGATCCGGCTCAAACCCGCGATTTCCTGGTCCAGGCGCTGGAAATCGCTACCCGCTCCGTCAGCGAAGAACCATTCCGAGTTGGAGTTTACCAGGTATGACCACAATCACCTTCCATCGCACCACCGACGATCGCCACCCGATTACCGCGGCAACGCGCCCGTCAACGTGTTCCATGCTTGTCTTTTGTGCAATCGCCGTCGGCGCTGCGGCGTTTTCATTTGCTCCGATCGGTCGTGCCGCCGAGCCCGACAACGGCGCGGCACCCGCCGGCCAGTTTGAATGCCGCTACGCGATCAGCCCTCCGGTCATCGACGGCAAGCCCGATGACGAAATCTGGATGGCCGCCGAGGAAATCTCGTCGTTCTCGCTGCCATGGCTGGGCGAAAAGCGGCGGCAGGCACGCACCGCAACCCGCGCCCGCTTGCTGTGGGACAATCAGTACTTGTACTTCCTGGCGGACATGGAAGACCGCGATCTCTACGCCGATGTCACGGAGCACGACGGGGTCACGTGGGAAAACGACGTCTTCGAACTGTTCTTCAAGCCCAGCGATGAACATCCGGGCTACTACGAGTTTCAGGTCAACGCCGCCAATACCGCCTTTGACATGTTTGTCCCGCAGCGCGGATCGGGCAACGTACGCCGATACGCTCGCGCCGATGAATTCCATCTGGAATCCAAAGTGGCACTCCGCGGAACGCTCAATAATTGGCGCGATCAGGATACGGGATGGACGGTCGAAGGACGCATTCCGTGGCGCGACTTCGTGCGCAGCGGCGGACCACCTCGGCCCGATGAACGCTGGAAATTCGTGCTCTGCCGCTACGATTACAGCGTTGAATTCGATGGACCGGAATTGTCGTGGTGTTCACCTCTCAGCTCCGCGCCCCATGCCGACTTCCATCGCTTTGAAGATTACGCGACGCTGCGTTTCGTCCCGCCGCCTCGACGTAACGCGGCGCGAGGCATTCCTGAACGGATCCCGTGGACCACCTCGCGCGTCGTCGGTTCTCCCGACCCGCCACCACCCTATCGAACGCGACCGGCTTTCGACCAGCCTCCCCTGCCCTTCCCTATCGCCGCCACGCTGATTCCTGGTCGCGCGGAATGGCTGATCATCACCCAGCCCGCACCCTTTGCGCCATCGCAGCTGGTCAAGATGCGAGATGCGGCCGATGTTCGCTCCGCGGAGGTACTGCTGGAAATTCCCGATACGACGGCTTACTCCATCACGTTCCATCCCAACTACCGTCACACCGGATGGGTCTACCTGGGCTATAACGGAACCGGTTCGGATGGTTTTCGCGGCAAGACAACCAAAATCGTGCGCTACCATCTTCACCCCGGCACCGGGACGTTCGATCCGTCGACGGCACGCGTCATCCTGGAATGGGAGTCCGACGGGCATAACGGCGGTGCGACCGCGTTCGGCAACGATGGAATGTTGTATGTGACGACAGGCGACGGTACGTCCGATTCAGATACCAATCTGGCCGGGCAGGATCTGAGTCATCTGCTGGGTAAGGTCCTGCGGATCGATGTGGACCATCCGACCGCCACGCACGCCTATTCGATTCCCGCCGACAATCCGTTCGCCGGGAAGGACGGCATCCGTGCGGAGACATGGTGTTACGGGCTGCGCAATCCCTGGCGGATCGCCGTCGATCCCCGACGCGGCGCACTGTGGGTCGGCAACAATGGCCAGGATCTTTGGGAACAGGCCTATCGGATCGAGAAGGGGGCGAATTACGGCTGGAGTGTGATGGAGGGCAGCCATCCGTTTTACCCGGATCGGAAAGCCGGCCCCACGCCGTTCGTCGCGCCGACGGTCGAACACCCGCACAGTGAAGCGCGTTCGCTCACCGGTGGACTGGTCTACTACGGCAGGAAATACCCCGAGCTCCAAGGCGCTTATATCTACGGCGATCATTCCACGGGCAAAGTCTGGGGAGTCCAGCACGATGGGTCGCAGATTGTCTGGCACCGCGAACTTACCGACACGCCGTTTCACATTACCGGCTTCGCGCTCGATCGAGACGGCGAACTGCTCATTCTCGAACACGCCGCCGCCGGCAACTTGCACTATCTCGAGCCGAATCCTCCGCAGGCCGACGACGCTTCGCCGTTTCCACACCGGCTGAGCGAGACCGGAATCTTTCGCTCGCTGCCGGAACACAAGTTTCAGGAAGGCATGATCCCCTATTCCGTCAATGCGGCGCTCTGGTCCGACGGCGCCCACAAGGAACGAGCGTTCGGGATTCCTCATCATCCCGATCGCCTCGACTCCGAAATGACGATCGATTTCTCCCAGCCCAAGGGCTGGGGGTTCCCCGACGACACGGTGCTGGTCAAGTCGTTCGCTCTGGAACGGACGCCAGGCGACCCGGGGACTCGATTCTGGATCGAAACGCGACTGCTCGTGAAGCAGCAGGGTGAATGGATCGGCTATTCCTACCTTTGGAATGACGCCCAGACCGACGCCGAACTGGTTGCGGCGGAGGGTGCCGATCGACAGTTCGAACTGCAGGTGCCGCGGTCTCGGGACAACCCGTCGGGGCAGCTGCGTCAGCATTGGCGCTATCCCAGCCGCACGGAGTGCATGGTCTGCCACAGTCGTGCCGCGAATTATGTTCTCGGCTTGAGCACGGCGCAAATGAACCGCGATCATGACTACGATGGAAGGCGGGACAATCAGCTACGTGTGCTCGAACATCTGGGTCTGCTGCGCGTCAACTGGCACGGAGATACGCTCGCTGCGTTGCGCGAGGAACTCACTCGGCAAGGCAAGAGCGAAGCCGAGATCGGGGCGACGATCGCGGAGCGGACCGGGACGCGCCTGCAGCGCCCGTCATCCACGACATCGCTGTTAACACACGCCCCTGATCAGTATCCTCGCCTGGCCGATCCGTACGATCGGGCCGAATCGCTGGAGCGGCGCGCGCGTGCTTACCTGCACGCTAACTGTTCCCAATGCCACCTGCCGGCGGGTGGAGGAAACGCGCAGCTCGATCTCGACTACGCAACGTCGCTCGATCAAAGCAAGTTGCTTACGGCCCCGCTTCACCATCGGTTCGACGTGCAGGATGCGCGGATTGTGGCTCCCGGGAGCCCGGAGAAGAGCGTCTTGCTGAAGCGGGTTGGCCAGCGCGGGAAGGGCCAGATGCCGCAACTTGCCACCGATCTCGTCGATCGACCCGCCGTCGAGTTATTGGAGGAGTGGATTCGAGGCCTGCCGCGACCTTAACCGGTCGAGCGGGCAAGAAGGAAATCCGATCCGTATGCCGATCCGCATCGCGAATGGCGCTGGATTCCTCGGCGACAACCTCGACGCGCCGCGCCGACTGGTCGAGGCGGCCGAAGTCGATTACCTCACGATCGAGCATCTCGCCGAATTGACGATGTCGATCCTGGCGCATCAGCGCGCCAAGGACCCCCAAGCCGGCTACGCTGGTGACTTTCTGGAGATCATCGATTCGCTATTGCCGGCTCTGCGGACGCAGCCGCAATTGCACCTGATCGCGAACAGCGGAGGCATGAACCCGACCAGTTGCGCGGCGGCGACCAGCCGAGCGCTGGTTGCCGCCGATCTGGGCGACCTGATGGTCGGTATCGTGCGCGGCGACGACATCCTGGCAAATCTTGACGAATGGCGCGGCGCGGGTTTCAGCTTCCGCAATCTGGACACGGGAGCCGAACTGGCGGAGTTACAGACCCCGATCGTCAGTGCGAACGCTTATCTGGGCGCCGCCCCGATTGTCGACGCCTTGAACCAGAAAGCGCGGATCGTGATCACCGGTCGCGTGGCCGACGCGTCGCTTACCGTCGCCCCAGCCGTCCATCGCTACGGCTGGCCCTGGGACGACTGGCATCGCCTGGCTGGCGCGAGTGTGGCGGGGCACTTGATCGAATGCGGCGCTCAGGTCACCGGTGGCTATGCCACCGAATGGAACAACTGCCGATTGACCGACATCGGCTACCCGATCGCGGAGGTTGAGCCCGACGGGTCGTGTCTAATCACCAAGCCGGCAGGTTCGGGCGGAGTCGTCAATCGGCGCACGGTCGTCGAGCAACTGACTTACGAAATCGGCGACCCACAGCATTATCTTACGCCGGATGTTGACGTGGATTTCACGACCGTCGCGGTCCGCGAGATGGGTACGGACCGCGTTCTGGTTAAAGGCGCGACGGGCGGTCCACGCCCGGACTGCCTCAAGGTCTCGCTGGCATATCGGGCGGGCTACATGGCGTCCGCGCAGCTGGTAGTTTACGGCAACGACTGCCAGGAGAAGGCGCAAGCGGCCGGCCAGATGGTGCTCGACAGAGTTGCTCTCGCCGGATATCAACTCGAGCGAACGAAGGTCGAAATCCTGGGCACCGGCTGTGCGGTGCCACGCGGCTCGACGAGCAATCGAACCACGAACGAAGTCGTCCTGAGGGTGGCGGCTCACGATTCACGCCGCGACGCCGTCGAGCGGTTCACGAGGGAATTCGCGCCGCTGATCACGAGTGGCCCCGCCGGGCTCGCAGGCTATGCCGCCGGCCGCAGCGCCGTTCGTCCCGTCATCGCCTACTGGCCTACCCTCGTGCCGCGTGAATTGGTGCGGCCACTCGTCATGGTAATGTCGGCGCACGAATGGGCCGAAAGCGTAGCGCGAAAGTAGTAGCTCGAAACTTGTTTCGAGCCGCCCCGCGCAACCGCCGCCCATCGGCTTGGCACACCCAGCCGCGGGGTCACTGAGTCACTGCGATCGGAGATCGCCGTGTTCAGAAATCTCGAAACAAATTTCGAGCTACAGCAGTCCGCGAACCGCAAGTTCTTCCGCGAGTTGTGTCGCGGAGTGAAACGGAACGGCGTCGATACCCAACCGGGCGGCGGCATCGACGTTTTCGAGCCGATCGTCGACGAAAAACGTCTCCTCCGGCGTCACGCCGGCCATCGCCAACGCCTGCTGGTAGATTGTTGGCTCCGGTTTCATCGCCCGCAATTCAAAGCTCAGCGCATGCACGCTGAACCGTTCTCGCAGGAACGGGAACCGATCGGGATAGAGGTGTCGCCAGTGGGCCTCGCAGGTGTTCGACAGCAGTCCCATGCGGTGCCCGCGCCGCGCGAGCCGGTCCAGCAGTTCTTCGACATCGGGTCGAGCCGCAAAGATATCACTGACCAATTCCAACGTCGTGTCGAACCCCGGCAGCGTCGGAATCGATTCACGCACCCGCGCGATGAATTCGCGACTGGTGATCTCGCCCCGTTCGTATTGCCACTCGATGCCCGAAGCGAAAATCGCGTCCCACACGCGTTCGGTCGAGACGCCAGCGTGGACGGCCAGTCGCTCGCAGCCGACTCGATGGTCGAAGTCGAGCAGCACCTTTCCCATGTCGAAGAAAAGAAATCGTAGCGAGGACGGCGGCATGGATCGATCACGTCGGCTCAGGGGAGTTCCATGATACGAATTTCGCGGTAGGCGGCTTCGCCCGGCTCGCCGCCGTGGATCTGCAGTCCGATCACGCCGCGCGCGGCGATTCCATCTTCCTTCTCCATGTAGTCGACGGTGAGCAGCTCATTGACCCAGATGCGGATGTGGTGGCCCTCGCAGCGGATCACGATGCTGTTGTAGTCGTCCTTTTTCAGCTTCGCCGTCAGTTGGTCATGATCGCCTTGAACCAGGAACTTTTTCCGACGGGACTCGTCGTATAGAGCGCCCCAGATCGACTTGCCCTGTGAGGTTCCCATGTCGCATTGATAGCCGATCACTTCGTGGTGGTTAGGAATCCTTTCGCTGCGAAACTGGATGCCGGCATTCTCGCCCGGTCCGCGCAGCCGAGCTTCGAGTCGCAATTCGAAATTCCCGTATCGCTTGCGCGTGCAGAGAAACTCGTTACGCGGAATCTTCGCGTCCAGCGTTCCAGCGACGATCGCGTCGTCGACGACGCGAAACGTCTTCAGATCGCCTTCCCAGCCGTCGAGCGACTTGCCGTCAAAGATCTTCGTGAAGCCCTCTTCGGCGGCCAGGGGAGTCGTCGCGAACAGAACAGCCGCGAAGCAGGCCAGGCAGAGCAGGCAGGGCAATCGGGTGGGCAGACAGGATCGGACCGACGCGAAGCGGAAAATGGTCTGTGGCATGGAGGACTCGCGGATGGAGGATATTGTTCGTGCAAAATGAGGTTGGGCGAAATACCTTCGCACCGCCAAGAGTTTACCGCTTAAATTCTCCCGTTCCCATGCCTCGACACGGCTGGAAAACCGCTTCTGGCGCCACTAGACTCTAAGGGCCGCCGTTCTGGACCGACGAAAAGGAGCGATTGCATCATGACGCAGCGTAAATCAGGCCGAACCGATCGCCGCCGGTTTCTGAAAAACTCCGTGGTGGTTGCAGCCGCAGGCTATTTGTCACCCGCATTGCTTGCCGGGACGAACCTTCGCGCCGGCGAAGCAAAATCGGAGTCGCGCAATGACCGGCCCTTGATCGGCTGCATCGGCACCGGAGACCGCTGGAAGGCGGTGGGCCCGAACGCCATGAAGTTTGGCGATGTGGTCGCGGTGTGTGACGTCGATCGGGCACACTTGGAAGAGGGGCAGCGGATCGTCAAGGAACGCCAGGGGCGTGAAGTGGAGGGCTTCGAGGACTATCGGCGGATCCTGGATCGCAAAGAGATTGACGTCGTGACGATCGTGACGCCCGACCATTGGCACTCCAAGATCGCGATCGAGGCAATGAAGGCAGGCAAGGATGTCTATTGCGAAAAGCCGCTGACGTTGACGATCGACGAAGGCAAGCAGATTCTCAAGGTGCACCAGGAGACCGGACGCGTGTTCCAGGTCGGCACGCAACAGCGCAGCGAAATGAATCTGCGGTTCCTGCGCGCGGTTGCGATGGTGAAAGCGGGACGCATCGGCAAAGTGCGTCGGGTCCAGTGTGCGATTGGAGGTGCGCCGACTAGTGGTCCGATTCCAGCGGCGGAGGCGCCGAGCACATTGAACTGGAATCTCTGGCTGGGACAGGCTCCGCTGGTCGACTACCGATTCAATAAAGGCGGTCGCTGGGGCAACTCGCGATGCCACTACGAGTTCCGCTGGTGGTACGAGTATTCGGGAGGCAAGATGACCGATTGGGGTGCTCACCATGTCGATATCGCTCAATGGGCGATTGGTATGGACGATTGGGGGCCTTCGACGATTGAGGGGACGGCGCATCATCCCGTGCCGTTCGAGGACGGAATGCCGACCGACGATTCGCAGTACAATGCCGCGGACCAGTTCCTGGTCAAGTGTCTGTTTCGGCGAGGCGATGAGTCGGTGGAATTGGTGATTCGACACGACACGGAGAACGGAATTCTGTTTGAAGGCGACCAGGGTCAGTTGTTCGTGGGTCGCGGGGCGCTGCGTGGGAAGCCGGTCGAGGAACTCGCGGACAATCCGCTCCCGGAGGATGCGATCACCAGGCTCTATAAAGGCCGCCAGCCAGGCGACCATATGCGGAACTTTTTCGAGTGCCTCAAGGCGCGCGAACAGCCGATTTCGGATGTCGTAACGCATCATCGAGCGATGACGACCTGTCATCTCGCCAATATCGCCATTCGGCTGGACAGGCCGCTGAAATGGGACCCGGCCAAGGAGCAGATCATTGGCGACAACGAAGCGAACGGCTTCCAGAAGCGGACAGCTCGCGACGGATTTGAAGTCAAGGCCTGATGTCATATTGGCGCGACAAAGTTGCGGTCGTCACGGGCGGCTCGGCCGGTTTCGGCCGCATTCTGGCCCTGGAACTGGCTCGGGTTGGGGCCCATGTTGTGGTCGCGGCGCGCGACGCGGCGCGTCTCGACTCCGTCCTGGCGGAACTGGAACAGACCTCGGGAGCCGCGCCAGCGTCAAACGCCGGAGCCGGACGACGTCACCTGGCGATTACCGCCGACGTGACCGTCGAGCAGGAAGTGGAGCGACTTGTTCATTCCGCCAGCGCGGAATGGGGCCGAATCGACCTGTTCGTGAGTAATGCCGGTCGATCGACTCGCGGCCTGGCACTCGAAACCACTTGCGAACAGTTCCGGGAATACCTTGAATGCAATTTTCTGTCCGTGGTGCGTTGCGCACGGCATGCGGCTCCTCACCTGCTCGCGTCGAAGGGACATCTGGTAAACGTAGGCTCGCTGGCGGCCAAAACGGTCTCGCGATACCTTGGCGCCTACCCGGCGAGCAAGTTTCCGGTCGCCGCCTATTCGCAGCAGTTGCGCTACGAACTGGGGCCGCGCGGTGTGCACGTGCTGTTGCTCTGCCCGGGACCGCTTGCGCGCGAAGACGCTGGAAACCGCTACGATTCGGCAGCGGCCGGACTACCAGAAACAGCTCGTCGACCAGGCGGCGGCGTGCGCCTGCGCGGCCTGCCGATGCCGGACGTGGCACGACGCACGCTGCGTGCCTGCGAACGGCGCGATCCGGAGCTGATTCTGCCGGGCAAAGTGCGCTGGCTGCTGGCCCTTGCCCAGTTCGCTCCACGATGGAGCGATTGGATCGTGGAGAAAATGACCGGGGGAAGAAACTGAATCTGTGGATTGAATCCTGAGCGCGGTTGCCGGTTCGATGCTGGCCTGCGCCGTTGTCGACAACCTTGGGCTGGTTGATTCCAAGCAGCGAATCTGGGACGATGTTTGGCATTTGATAACGCATTCGGCATCCACCACCTCGGATAACAGTAGACTGGGAACGACGCACAAATGGCTGCATTTCCGGAAGTTCAGAAGATCACGTACGAAGGTCCGCAATCGCAGAACCCGCTGGCGTTCCGCTGGTACAACGAGCAGGAAGTCGTGGAAGGAAAGACGATGCGCGACCATTTCCGTTTCAGCGTCGTCTATTGGCACACCTTCCGCGGGACCGGCAGCGATCCGTTCGGCGCGGGCACGATGTTGCGACCTTGGGACGACGGTTCGAATTCGGTCGAGAATGCGATCCGGCGAGTACGCGTGGCATTCGAGTTCATCGAGAAACTCGGGGCACCCTATTATGCTTTCCATGATCGTGACGTCGCGCCTGAAGGCGACAGCCTGGCCGAAACGAATCGCAACTTTGACGCCGTCGCCAAGGCGCTGCGCGAGGAACAGCAGCGGACAGGTATCAAGCTGCTCTGGGGCACGGCGAACATGTTCAGCCACCCACGCTATTTGCACGGCGCGGCGACGACATGCAATGCCGACGTGTTTGCGTTTGCCGGATCCCAGGTCAAGAAATGCCTGGAGGTCACCAAGGAACTCGGCGGCGAAAACTATGTTTTCTGGGGAGGTCGCGAAGGATATCAAAACCTGTTCAATACCGACATGAAGCGGGAACTGGATCATTTGGGACGTTTCATGCATCTGGCGGTGAACTATGCCAAGGAGATCGGTTTTGACGGACAGTTTCTGATTGAGCCAAAGCCGAAGGAGCCGACCAAGCACCAGTACGATTCGGACGCGGCCGCCTGCCTGAATTTTCTCCGCGCTTATGGACTGCTCGACCATTTCAAGCTGAACATCGAGACCAACCACGCCACGTTGGCTGGACACACGATGATGCACGAACTGGATTATGCCGGAATGCAGGGCGCGCTCGGTTCGATCGACGCCAATACGGGCGACACGTTGTTAGGTTGGGACACCGATCAATTCCCCACCAGTTTCTACCTGACCGCCGAGATCATGCTGATGCTGCTCAAATACGGCGGACTTGGCCGGGGCGGCGTAAACTTCGACGCCAAAGTGCGACGGGAGAGTTTTGAACCGATCGACCTGTTCCACGCGCATGTCGGTGGCATGGACGCGTTCGCAAAGGGACTCAAGATCGCCGCCGCCATCCGCGCCGACGGAGAATTGGCCGCGTTCGTCAAGAATCGATACGCGACCTGGGATTCCGGCATCGGAGCCCAGATCGAGTCAGGCGCTGCCGATTTCCGCGCCCTGGAGGCCTATATGCTGAAAAAGGGAGAAGCCAGCCCCAATCAGAGCGGCCGCCAGGAAATGCTGGAAAACCTGATCAACCGTTACCTCTAGCGCATGAATGCGAAATCCGAATTGCGGGCAGCAACCGCCGCGGAACACGGCGACGATCGAGTGCGCCAGCTGATCGAACTGCAGGAGCGGGAACGGCAATGGCTGGGCTTTGAACTTCACGACGGATTGATCCAGGAACTCACGGCAGCGGTGATGTTCCTGGAATCGGCGGCCTCCGATTGTGGTGCGACGGGTGAAACTTCCGAATCGTTGGCGCAGGCAGATCGGCTGCTGCGCGGTGCGCTGGTGGAGGCGCGGCGGTTGATCGCGGGACTGCAGCCCGCGCAACTGGAGGATGGCGGGCTGGCGGCCGCCCTGCAGCGTTTGATCGGCGACTTGCAAGATCGATCGCAGGTGAAGTTCACCTTGCATTGCGACCCGCTCCCGCCACTGCCTCACGACTGGGAGTGGAATCTGTTCCGCATCGCTCAGGAATGCTTGAATAACGTCGTCAAGCATAGCCGTGCCTCGACGGCTCAGATTCGTTGTGAAACGCGCCCGACCGAACTGCAACTGACGGTTGAGGACCACGGGCAGGGATTCGACCCGGCGAAGGTCCCACCCAATCGCTACGGATTGCTCGGTATTCGCCAACGCGTGAATTGGATGCGCGGTAAGCTGGATCTGCTCAGCCATCCCGGCCGTGGAACGACCGTCCGGGTGGCGGTACCGTTGCCCTCGGAAACAACGATGCAAACAGGAGATTGAGCCGATGGTGGATCGGGGCATGGGTTGGCCTGAGCGGCGCGGCGAAACCCGCGATACCGTCGTCGTGATTCTGGCACTCATTGTGGGAATCGCACTGCTGCTTGGAATCGGCGGGTTTATCGTCTTTCAGCGAAAGGTGGTGCGCCAGCAGCAGGTGCTTCGCGAATTAGCGATGGCGGAACGCGAAGCAGCAGTAGCCGCGGAAATGGTGGCCCGCAACGCTGCTCAAGCGGCTCAGGAAAACGCGGCTAAGGAAAGTGCGATCCGGGAGAACGCGGCCCGTAAAGGAGCAGCGCAACAGAAAACGGCAACATCAAGATCAAACAACCTCGACGAGCGGCCCGGGGAGGAGGGCCTCGAGCGACTGGACGTTGCCTATCAGTTGTATCGCGTGATGCTGTCGAATGTCATCGAGTCTCCGCTCGGCGCCGCGCGGGCCGGAAGTCTTGACGAGGCCCCCAGACAGTTCCGCGGCTGGGAATGGCAACACCTCCGCCAGAAGTCGGAACGCCTCTTTCCTGTAACTCTGCACGGACACGAAAACCACGTGGTATCCGTGGCGATCGATCCATCGGTCGAGCGCATCGTGTCTGTGGGTCGCGATGGAAAGATCCGAGTCCATGATTTGATTACCGGTGCGACCCTGGCCGTGCTGAAGTCCGAGTCGGAACCATTGACGAAGCAGTATCTCGGAGCGGGATTCGACGCGCGGGGCGAAAGGATTGTATCCTTGAGTCGCGAGCGAGGATTGGAGATCTGGGATTGGTCGCGGGGCACTGCGCGACAACTGGTGACACTCCCGGCGCAACCGCAGTTGCGATCTCGACTTGGCCGATCGCCCAACGGCCGACAATTCGCCGTCGCCTGCGAGGACCAGGCAGTTTACCTGGTGAACGTCCCCGATCGCGAGACGCTTGGCGGCGGCGGTGGCGCGAACCCCCTGGTGCGACTCGACGGCCCCGACGCGAAAATCCGCCATCTTTCATTCGACGCCGAAGGCTCGCGGCTTGTAGTTGGCAGTTCGGACGCGAAGGCTTACCTCTGGGATACGATCGAGCAAAAACCGATCGCGACGCTGATCGGGCACGCCGACGTCGTGACCTCCGCCGCGTTCCATCCCCGCGTACCGCTCGTGCTGACCGCTTCCAAGGACGGATCGTTGCGAGTCTGGCGGCGCGAGTCCGGAGACGAACTGGCCGTGGTCCAATCGGCAAACGGATTATCGGATGTGGCGGTCTCACCCGACGGAAGCCGGGCGTACACCACCGGCGCTGACGGGTCGGTCCGTGTTTGGGAAATCGTTATCGGCGGAGACGCCGTCGCAGAAAACAGCGCCCAGCCAGTGCCGATTCGGGACGTTGCCCTGCGCGAACTGGTGCGCATCGGGGGACATGGTTCCGAGGCGAACTGCGGCGTGCTTAGCGCGGATGGGACCTGTTATGTCACGGGCGGCGGTGATTTTCTGGTGCGAGTCTGGGACACCGTCGCCACGCCGGTTCGACTCGGGCGGCGCGACCTCCCCGCGGAACCAAAGGGGTACACCTGTTTTCGAGCGGCAAGCACAGGTTCTCGCGCCGCGATCTCCGTGGACGGACGACTGGACGACCTCGGCTGGCAGGGGATTCCTTGGAGCGACGATTTTGGCGACATCGAAGGCGACTACCGTATCCCGCCGCGATTTCGAACCCGGGTGAAAATGGCCTGGGACGACGAGCACTTCTTTATCGGCGCTGAACTCGAAGAGCCTCACGTTTGGGGAACACTCACCCGACGGGATTCGGTGATATTCTACGACAACGACTTCGAGGTATTCATCGATCCCGATGGTGACGGTCACCAGTACGGTGAGTTCGAAATGAATGCCCTGAATACCGGATGGGATCTGTACCTGGACAGACCGTACAAAGATCGGGGCAACGCCGACGACGGCTGGACGATCGACGGTATTCGCACCGCGGTCTTCGTGGATGGAACGTTGAACGATCCGTCCGACATTGACCGCGGCTGGAGTCTCGAGATCGCGATCCCCTGGAGTTCCTTATCTCGGTTAATGCCGTCCGGAACGGCGTCATCACCGCCGCGCGATGGCGACGATTGGCGAGTGAACTTCTCCCGCGTGGAATGGTGGCACGAGGTCGTGGAAAAGCGCTATCGCCGACTGGTGGGACGGGCCGAAGACAATTGGGTCTGGTCGCCTCAAGCCGCGATCAACATGCATCGGCCCGAGACCTGGGGCGCTGTTCGATTCTCGACGCGTTGGCCTGCGGACGGTACCACCGCACGAATCGTACCCGTGAGAGATCCGGCCTGGCCGGCGCGGAGCACATTGTATCGACTTTACTACGCGATGCACGATTTCCGTGCTCGGCACCATCGCTGGGCGAGGAATCTCGAAGAACTACCGTGGCAGCCCGATGCGTCCGACTCGAGGGTCTCCCCGCCCGAGTGGTTTATTGACGAGGACGGTTTTCAGGCCCACGTGCGGTTTCAACTTGATCCGCAACGCATGCAGAAATGGAATTTGCGTCAGGACGCGCGTTGTTGGCGCGACGAGCCTTTGACCGGAGAAATGCCTTGAACCCCGCAAATCGGTTCAGCTTGTCAGCAGCTCGTGCAGCACGCGGCCATGGACATCGGTGAGTCGCCGTTCGATTCCATTGTGATAGTAGCTGAGCCGTTCATGGTTCAGCCCGACCAGGTGCAGGATCGTGGCGTGCAGCTCGTAGATCGAGGAAACGTTTTCGACGGCTTTATGGCCGAATTCGTCGGTCGCGCCGTAGCTGAACGGCGCGCGGACGCCGGCTCCGGCCAGCCAGACGGTAAATCCGTGCGGATTGTGATCGCGGCCGCTCGCGCCTTTCTGAAAGGTTGGCATCCGTCCAAATTCGGTCACGAAGGCGACCAGCGTGTCGCGCAGTAATCCTCGTTGTTTGAGATCGGCAAGGAGCGCGGCCACGGGTTGATCGAGTATCGGCGCGTGAATTTCGTACTGCGCGCGAAGGGTCTTGTGACCGTCCCAATTGCCAACGCCTTCGCCCATCGCGTACGAACCGTTGAAGAGTTGAACAAAGCGGACGCCTCGTTCCAGCAATCGGCGCGCGAGAATGCAGTTCCTGGCGAACCGGGATTTGTTGACATTCCGGGAATCGTCGGCGCCGTATTGGGTCAGCGTCGATTGGGATTCGTCGCCCAGGTCGGCGACTTCCGCGCCGGCGATCTGCATGCGCGCCGCCATTTCGTAGGCGGCGATCCGCGCGGCAAGTTCATTGTCGCCCGGGCGCTCCGCTTGCTGACGCTCGTTCAACAATTGCAGGAATTCCCGCGTGGCCCGGTCATTCGCCGCACTGATGCGGTCCGGCCGGACCAAATGCGGCAGGGCCTTGTCGG
The DNA here is from genome assembly GCA_016872775.1 of Planctomycetota bacterium. Lineage (GTDB taxonomy): Bacteria > Planctomycetota > Planctomycetia > Pirellulales > Pirellulaceae > VGZA01. The sequence goes on from VGZA01000014.1 coordinate 87,029, forward strand.
AATTGAATGGCGTGCCTTGAAAGGCGGCGGGCAGGAATGCGGAGTTCCAGTGATTGGGACCGACCTGCGGCACGCCACGTGGATCCGGAATTGCAACAAAGGCCGGCAAATTCTGGCATTCGGAGCCGAGCGCGTAGGTCACCCAGCAGCCAATCCCAGGAAAACCATCCAGCGTAAAGCCGGTGCTCATCTGGTTTTCGCCAGGGCCGTGGGTATTGGAGCGGGCCGTCATGGAATGCACAAAACAGAGATCGTCGGCGTGATCCGCGATCCGAGGCAACAGGTCGGAGATCTGCTTGCCGCATTCCCCGCGCGGCTTGAAATCCCAGAGCGGGCGAATCAAATTGCCATTCTCACCTTGAAAGGTAACTAGGTTACCGCCGGGAAGCGGAGTGTCATGTTTTCGGACCAACTCCGGTTTGTAATCAAAAGAATCGACATGACTGAGCGCGCCCGAGCAAAAAATCAACAATACGCGTTGGGCTCGTGCCGCGTGATGGGTGGGCCGCGGCGCGTACGGCCGGGAAGTGTCAATGGCGGGGCGTAGTGGGCCGTCGGCGGGGGACGCCGACAAGAGACCATGTTCCGCCAGGAGTGCGGTCAGCGCGACCGCGCTCAGGCCCGTAGCACCTTGCTCGAGAAACGCTCGGCGTTGCAGCAGCTGATGTCCCGCCAAGGACAATGGCCGTGATGGCTGCGGAGATGGTTGCATGGTGTGGGACGGCGGCTTCATCGAACGCTCACGGGATCGTCTGGAACTCATGGGAATTGAACAGCGCACGGCAGACCGAAGCCAGACCGTGCGCGTGGACCAGCTCGGCGGCGGCCCGCAATTCCTCCGCCGCCGGAATTCGTCCCAGCGCCAACTGGAAGGCGTGGACCGCTTGCTGTTCGGCCGACGCGTTGGCCCCCACTTCCCCGCGCACGCGGTCGGCGAGAAAATCGGCCTGCTGCACGGCGAACGGACTGTTCAGCAGACTCAACGCCTGTAACGGAGTCGTGCTGCTGTTGCGTCGCGGCGCGATCTGGCCCGCGTCCGGACAATCGAACACGCCGAACGTGTCGTCCAGCTGCATGCGAGGTTTCTGTTGGTAGACCATCCGGCGAAAGGTCTCGGCCCCAAATTCCCGTCGTGAAAAATAGACTTTGACATAGTTCGTATTCGGTTCGAATAGATCAAAGCCGACGCCGCCCATCGAACGATTCAGCTGCCCGCTGGCCTGCAGCATGGAATCGCGGAGCACCTCGGCTTCGAAGCGCCGCGCGGGAAACCGCCACAACAACCGCGATCCCGCGTCAACGGCCAGCTCCCGCTCCCGTTCGGAGCTCGACTGCCTAAAGGTCGCACTGCGGCAGATCAGCCGGTGGATGTGCTTGAGGCTCCAGCCGTTTTCGATCAGTTCCGAGGCCAGCCAGTCAAGCAGTTCCGGGTGCGTGGGACGCCCGCCGTTGCGGCCAAAATCGCTGGGCGTATCGACGATGCCCGTGCCGAAATGGTAATGCCAGATACGATTGACGGCGACCCGCGCGGTGAGCGGGTTTTTGGCGGAGGTAATCCACTCCGCCAGTGCTTTGCGCCGGTCGTTGTCCGGTGTCTCCAGATCGAGTCGCCAGCCGCCGCCGAAGGCTTGGAGCCCGCCGGGGGCGACCTCCTCGCGCGGCTGAGTCGGATCGCCGCGATGGAATCGATACGTGACTTCGGGTTTTACAAATTGGCCGGCGTATGCCCGTGGTATCTCGTTGACGGACGGCAGTTCCTTCATCAACGCGACCTTGCGCGCAACCAGCTCACGCAGTCGAGTTGCGTACGTCACCGGCACACCCGGCGATGTCGGAATCGCTGCCAGCTTCCAGGGATTATTGATCGGTATTCGATCCGCCGAACTGGCGACGGTTTTCCATGTCTGGCCGTCCTGGGACGCATCCACGCGATATCGCGTAGCCGTACGGTCCGCGAATTGTGGCTGGGGTGCGCGGTCGCGGCTCCAGACCACGCGATCGATCGTCTCCGGCTCCTTGAATTCCACCATGACCCAGCCACGCCCGACTTCGTTCGAAATCCAGCTCCAGTCATTGCCGTACTGACCGTCGTTCAGGTGTTCCAATTTGTGGATCGCTAAGCCAGGTAGCGTACTGGAAGCGGTGCAGATCGCGCCGCTCGACGCCAGCGCGACGTTTCGCGAATCGCCGCCGGCTGAGAAAATTTCCAATTCGTCCAGGCAAGGCTCGCCCTGGTTTGTCTGCTCGATGACGAATCGCACGAAGCGCGCCTTAACCGGCGCGAATAACTCCACATTCTCGCCCCGCGTTACAGGCATCCGCAGGTGCGGCACCGCCACGTCGGGCGCCTCCGCGACACCGTCCGCGTCGGCTGCTGCAGGCACTTCCTCGAACAGCAGGCAGTCCGCGCTCACCGGTCGATTCCCGGTGCCGCTTCGCAGAATCACGCAACTTTCGGGTCCGAATTCCTGGACCCCCGCGGACAGGAAATGACTCCAAAGCGGCCGGTTCGGGGCAACGGCTGGCTCCGAAACGCCGGCAAAGTAGCGTTGGTCGACAACGGCCAGCAACTGCTGGTCGGAGGTCGTTGTCGGATCTCCATCACGGTCGAACAGGTAATGAGCATCTTCCGCATGGGTCTCCCAGCCGCAGCCCCACGAGATCCATACGCGAAAGTTTCCGGTGAGTCGCGGGTTCCACTGAAATAGATCGGTGTTCGCCGCTGCCTGCCAATAGGTATACGATTTTCCTAAATTGGGTAGACGATCGGAATCACCCGGATCGTCGCGTTCGCCTCGTGCGGTCCCGGAGGCATGTTCGGCCTGTCCGCGCGGTTCACGCAACGCGCGCACCGAAGGCGCGCTGATGTCCGATGTTCCCGCCTTGGCATCGTCCAGGATCAAGACCCGTCCGAGGTAAGCGCGCGGCTGGTATTCGCGAAGTTCATGGTCGAGTCCTGACAATTCCTCGCGAATCCTCGCCGCTTTCTCCTGGCGTTCCCGCCAGTCGGCCGGACGCAATTCCCGCTCGCCATGCCGCACGCCCGCAAACACCGCTTTGATCGCGTAATAATCGAGCTGCGAAATCGGATCGAACTTGTGGCTGTGGCACCGCGCGCAGCCAACCGTCAAACCCAGCAACGCCGATCCGGTCGTGCTGACGATGTCGTGAAGTTCGTCGGCCCTTTGTTGCGCGGTCAGGATCGGATCGGGACTCTTCACCGCGTCCCACGGACCAGCGACCAGAAACCCCGTCGCCGCGTCACTGCCCAGCAGGTCGCCGGCCAGCTGCTCATGAACAAACCGATCGAAAGGCAAGTCCCGGTTCAAGGCACCGATCACGTAGTCGCGATAATGCCAGGCATTGGGTCGCGGCTGATTGGTCTCAAAGCCATTGCTTTCGGCGAAGCGGACGACGTCGAGCCAATGTCGAGCCCAACGTTCGCCGAACTGCGGTGATTCGAGAAGTCGGTCGACCAACCGTTCGTAGGCATCCGGCCCCGAGCGCTCGTCCGACGCGGCGACTTCCTGCGGAGATGGCGGCAGGCCGATCAGATTGAAATAAAGCCTGCGAACCAGTGCGTGCGGTGCAGCTTCCGGCGATGGACTCAATCGCTCGGATTCGAGTCGCGCCACGATGAACGCGTCGATCGGGTTGTGGATCCGGGCAGCGGCATCGGTGACGGCAGGTGGCCTGGGTCTTGTCACCGCTTGAAATGCCCAGTGCGATGACTCGACATCAGCGTTGTCCGCGTCGTCCGGCCAAATCGCGCCCTCTTCGATCCAGCGCTTCAAAAGTGTGATCTGGTTCGCGGAGAGTTTTTCGCCTTCGGGCGGCATCGACAGGTCGCCGGTTCCGGAAACGTATTTCCAGAGCGGACTGCGTTCGGGTTCGCCACGGACAATCGCCGCGTCTCCCAGGTCGCCTCCAGCGAAAGCGCTGCCTTTACGATCGAGCCGATACCCGCTCTTCTGCGCCTCATTGCCATGGCAACGAACACAGTGCCGGGCAAAAATCGGTTGAATATCCCGGCGAAAATCGACGTGCGATTCCGTCAATCTCGTCTCCACCGCGAAAGCCGGCGGAGCCAACAGCGGGACGGCGACCAGCAACGCGACGGCGGTATACGACGTAGGAGTGGGACGAGGCGTAGACATCGATTCCCAAGGCAGGTTGTTAGCGAAGACTGTAGGGTAACGCCCTATCTTCGTTCCCAACGCCCCCGCAAGTCAACCCTCAGTCGTTCTTCCGCTTTTCCCGCTGGTTTTTGTAATCGACGACGTCCCAGGCGAGCCCCAATCGTTGCATCAGGTGGATGGTGAGGAACGTCACGTCAAGTTCCCACCAACGGTGACCATGTTTGGCCATCCGCGGATAGGCGTGATGATTATTGTGCCATCCTTCACCGTAGGTCAGCAGCGCGACCCACCAGTTATTGCGGCTGTCGTCGGTCGTTTCGTAGTTGCGATAGCCCCACATGTGACTTGCCGAGTTGACGAACCAAGTGCTGTGCAGCACGAAGGTCAGACGCAGGAATAGGCCCCAGGCCAGCCAGGAGAGTCCGAGGTACCAGCCGCCGAACGAGTAGCCGGCAGCCAGCAGTACCGCGCCGACGAGAAATTGCGTTGGCAGGAACAAGTAGCCAATCATGCGCAAGCCACGATCGTTGGCGAGATCGGGGGCCCAGTGCTGGGCATGTTCTTGGCCTTCCTTACCGTGGATTGAGTAGGCAAGCCAGCCTGCGTGGCTCCAGAATCCGCCGTCGTGCGGAGAGTGTGGATCGCCTTCCTTGTCACTGAAGGCATGATGCTTGCGGTGATTCGCAACCCAATCGATGGCGGTACCTTCCCCGGCGAAACCACCGACCCAGGCGATGAACAGTTTGATCGGCCGGTAGGTGCGGAAGCTATCGTGCGTCAGCAGACGATGGTAACCGAGGCAAACGCCGATGCCGCCCGCAACCCAATGCAAAACCAATGTCAGAATCAGGCCGGACCAGGAGAAGAAAAAGGGTGCGGCCAGAGCGCCGACATGCAGCAGCAACAGCCAGAGCGTCGTGGGCCAATGCACTCCACCGGATTCCCGCAGCTGGCGTTCCTGGGAAACACCCGTTGGCGACGGCGAAGGATGCGCATGCGGGGTACCGTGACGAGGGTGCTGGGTAGGCTTGTCGGACGCCGGACTGGCTGTAGGACGAGTTACAATGGACATAAGGGCTACTCGGCTTTCTTCCGCAGGTATTAAGGCAGGATGAATTTGTTGGAATTGAGTGGTAATGCCGAAATGTGACGACGGAATTGTAAAGTCCATCGGCCCGGAGAGCGTCACCGAACGGTCCTTGTTGTGTAATAGTTATGTAATAACTTGACTTTGCCGCTGTATCGTCCACGATCCGGGTTGCGAAATTGGCCACGTGGCAGGTCCGCTATCGCGTCCAAGGGTAAAAATCGAGTGCGGGCGACCGAGGGAAAGTCGGGTTAGTTCGCAGCGAAAGCGGAGTCGAATCGCATGAAAAATCTGTCCCGGTTAGGTGCCACATGGACGGACGCGGGATGTTTTTTCCGCGTCTGGGCACCGCATGCACGTCGGCACGTTTGCGGGGCGCCATGACGGTTTGAATTGTTCCTGGTCGACGTTCCGGGATCTGCACTACAAGCTGGGCTACATTCGCGAACTTGGATTCAATTGCATTCAGCCGCTGCCGATTCACGAATTCCATCGTGACTGTTCCTGGGGCTACAATCCGGCATCCTGCTTTGCGAGCCGATTCGCTGTGGATCTGCCATGGGGACGAGACCAACCAGGTGCTGGGATTCTTGCGAACGGTGGGCTCGAATCTGGTTCTGGCCGTCGTCAATCTCGGAACTCGTACGTTCTCCAACCACGAATATGGGGTCAGTACCACCGGCCTTGCGGGCCGCTGGACACAAATTCTCTGCAGCCAGGATCCCGCCTACGGCGGCTGGGTCGGTGCCGGCAATGCGTTCCACGAACCGTGGACGCAGAGCGACGGAAAGATCTACGTGAACGTGCCGGAATGGAGCATTGGCCTGTTCCGCCGAATCTAGTCTGGTGAGGATCGATCGCACCACGGAGTGGGCTTCGAAGTACCTCGACCGGCCCTACTTTGGCCCGGGGGGCAGTTTTTCGCGCAGGTATTGTGTCATCAGGCCGAACAGGTGCCGCGTGGTGTTGGTTCGTTCGCTAATGCTGTGGCTGCGGTCGGGATAGGCGAACATGGAGAACTGCTTGTTGCGCGCGACGAGCTCATTGATCAGCGATTCGGCCCCCTGATAATGGCAATTGTCGTCGCCAGTGCCGTGCACGAGCAGCAGGTTCCCTTGCAGCTGGCCGGCGAAGTGAATCGGCGATCCGCGCACATAGCCTTCAGCGTTGTCGCCGGGGAGTCCCATGTAGCGTTCCTGGTAGATCGTGTCGTAATGCCGTTGGTTGGGGACCGGCGCGACCGAGATGCCGGTATGGTAGAGTTCGGGGTAACGGAACATGGCATTCAGCGTCATCGACCCGCCGCCACTCCAACCCCAGACGCCGATACGTTGCGGATCGAGGTAGGGCCGCGCCTGCAGCAGACTCTTCACGGCGGCGGCCTGGTCGGCCGATGCCAGGACCCCGACTTGCCGGTAAATGCACTTGCGCCATTCGCTGCCCCGCGGCGCTGGCGTGCCGCGATTATCGACACTGAAAACCGCGTAGCCTTGTTGCGCGAGGAGCATGTGCCAGAGATGGTGCCGCGAACCCCAGCGGTCAAGAACCGTCTGACCCGCCGGTTCACCGTAGACATGGAACAGCACCGGGTACTTACGAGCCGGATCGAAGTCGGGCGGCAACAGGCACCAGCCATCGAGCTGCACATTGTTGCCAATATCGACGCGAAACATCTCTCGGACCGGCATCTTCAACTTGGCAAGTTTTTCATGCAGCGCTTTGTTGTCGGTGAGCACGCGGATCGATTTGTGGTCCGGCAGGCTGATCAGTTCGCTGGTCGGTGGCCGCGTGAACGTCGAGTAGGTATGTACGGCCCAGTTGCCGTCGGGTGAAATACTATACTGATGCGTTCCAGGTTGATCCATCGGCGTCAACCGTTCCTGACGCATGCCATCGTAGCGCACCCGATACAGATACCGCTGCGTTGGATTGTCGGGGGAAGCGGCGTAATACAGCCATCCGTCACGGTTGTTTGTGTCGTCGGCCCGTTCGATCTGCATCACATCAAATTTTCCTGACGTGATCGGTCGCGTCTGCCCTTCGTTGCGATCGATCAAGTAGGCGTGCTGCCAGCCGCTGCGTTCACTCAGCCAGACCAGACGCGTATGGTGATCGGTCCAGATCAGTCGGGCATTGTGATTGTCGACCCAGGCCGGATCGGTTTCCGTCTGCAGCGTGCGCAATTCACCTTGCAGAACATCAGCCAGAAATAGCCGGTTGGTGTTCTGCAGCCGATTGAATTGCTGGATCACCAGGTGGCGGGAGTCTCCGGCCCAATCCATTTGAGCCAGATAATGTTCGCGTGGGTCTCCAGGGATCGGCAGCCAGTTCGTCTCGCCGCCCGACGCAGGCACCACGCCGATCCGTGCTGACGGATTGGTCTCACCGACTTTGGGATAGGGCACTGCCAGCGTTTCGTTGTAGAGGCCACTGACGTTGCTGACCAGCAGATAGTCGCGAACGCCATCGACGTCGATTTGCCAGTAGGCGATCGCCTGCCCGTCGGGGCTCCAGCGGAATCCGTCCTGCAAACCGAGTTCTTCCTCGTAGACCCAGTCGAAGGTGCCGTTGATCTTGCGCGATTCGCCTTTGTCGGTCAGTCGCGTGATCGTCATCGTCCGCAGATCCTGGACGTAGAGATCCTGTTCCTGCACATAGGCGACGCGTCCGCCGTCCGGGGAGAATTTGGCGAACATCAACGACGAAGGCGCCGCCGGACCGCCAATTTTCTTGAGTTCGCCCGCGGCAACATCCAGGACCCAATAGTCGCCACGGGACCGCGTGCGCCAGACGCGTTTCGAGTTGGTGTAGATCAGCAATTTGGACTCGTCGTCGCTGAAGACATAGCGTTCGACGCTCAGTGCCGATTCCTCGCGTGGAGGAATGAAATGGTAGGCGGGCACGAGCACCTCACTGCGGTCGGTGGCCGTGTCGTGCCAGACCAGGCTGCGTCCGCCAGGGATCTCCTTGACGGTTTCCATGCGCAGATAGCCACCACGACGCTGGTGCCAGTTGAACGACTCGGGAGGTTGCCCGCCGAGTTCGTTCCCCTGGAAGATCCGATCCAGCGTCAGCAGCGATTCGTCGACCTGCGGTTCCTGGCCGGTCGTGCGCAGCGGCGCGGATGCCAGCAGCGACAGGCTCAGCACCAACCCGGCAAAAACGGCAGGTCGGGAGGCGGGCGGCCGCGAACCGGTTCGGGCGTCGAAGTCGGCCGCGTCAGGGATCGCGGCGGAAATCGGAGAAGTGAAAACGCGCATCAGAGACCTCGCGACGGGATCGGCATAGGGGGGGATCGGGCATATGGACAAGAATGCGTATGCAGATAGCATAATTCGAGCCGTGGCAGTTCGGAATCAGCGCGGCGCGAACAATTCAGAACCCGGGCGGTGACCGTTACTGCGCCCCAAAACGATAGTGCGGGAATGCGACGCATGAAATACTGGCTGCTAAAGACGGAACCGGAGGAATATTCGATCCACGATCTGGCGGCGGCGCCGGATCAGACAACCGCCTGGGACGGCGTGAGGAACTACCAGGCTCGGAATTTTCTCCGCGACGGCATGCGCGTCGGTGATCGCGTGCTGATCTACCACTCGAATACCGAACCGCTGGCGATCGTGGGCGTCGCGAAGGTCGTGCGCAGTTCCTACCCGGATGCGTCCGCGTTCGACCGGAAAAGTGCCTATTTTGATGCCAAATCCAAGGCGGAATCTCCGACCTGGGTGAATGTCGATTTGAAACTGGATCGGATCTTCGCGGAACCGCTGACACTTATTCAATTGCGTTCGGAGCCAGCCTTGGCCGGGATGGAACTGTTGCGCCGTGGTTCGCGGCTGTCCGTGCAGCCGGTCACCACGGAGGAATTTCGCCGGATCCAGAGACTGGCCGGCGGTTAGTCGGCATCTCTATTGCCATGATCCGGGATAATCTGGTTCACTAAGTACATGACATCCTCGGCGGACGCCAACGACGCAGATTTCAACCCCGGGCCGGGTGACGGTTCGCCGGCGGCGTTCGGTTTCGACTATGCCGCCAACAAGGTTCGCGAATTCCCGCAAAAGCCGGGTGTCTACCTGATGAAGGATGCTGCCGGCCGGGTCATCTACGTCGGCAAAGCGAAAAACCTCCGCTCCCGCGCCGGAAGTTATTTTCACCTGGCGGCCGAACAGGAGTTGCGCACGCAATGGGTTCGCGAGATCCATGACATCGATTTTGTCGAGTGCGAAAGTGAAGTCGACGCACTGTTGATGGAATCGCGACTGATCAAGGATGTTCAGCCAAAACATAACAAGGAACTGAAAGACGACAAAACGTTTCCCTACCTGATGATCACGACGGGCGAGGACTTTCCGCGCGTTGAGTTAACGCGACAGCCGCCCGATCGCGGAGTCAAGCTGTACGGTCCGTTCGCCAATGCGGGGGCCTTGCGCGGAGCGATCCAGGTATTGCAGCGGATTTTCAAATTCCGCACCTGCAGTCTGGATATCGAGGAGAGCGACGAACGCTGGAACTGGTTTCGCCCTTGCCTGCTGGCCAGCATTGAGCAATGTACGGCGCCGTGCAATTTGCGCATTTCGCGCGAAGCGTACCGACGCGATATTCGACGGCTGCAGATGTTCCTGGAGGGACGAAAGCGAGAACTGCTGCGACAGATGCGGGACGAAATGCAGCTGGCCGCGAAGGAACTGAGGTTTGAAGAGGCAGCTCGACTGCGCGACGAGTTGCGGATGCTGGAACGGCTGGACGAACGAGGAGAACTGGAGACCCACGAACAGCCGGAAGTGTTCTATATCGATCCCAAGAAAGGGCTATCCGGGCTGCGCAAGTTGCTCAAGCTGCCGCAGGCGCCGCGCACCATCGAAGGCGTCGATATCGCTCACCTTCAAGGCGCGGACACGGTCGCCAGCGTTGTGCAGTTCATCGATGGCCTGCCGTTCAAACCTGGCTATCGACGCTACAAGATTCGGACCGTTGACGGCATCGATGATTTCCGCTCCATCCATGAAGTTGTGGCTCGTCGCTTCCGGCGACTGTCCGACGAATCTCAGGTCTTCCCCGACCTGCTTTTGATCGACGGAGGCAAAGGGCAACTGAACGCCGCGCTGGACGCCTTCCAGACGCAGGGGATCACGCCCCCCGTACTGATTTCGCTGGCCAAGCGCGACGAGGAGATCTTTCTACCAGGGCAAAGTGAGTCGCTGCGGCTGGGACGGGGAGCGTTCGCGCTCCGCCTGCTGCAATATGTCCGCGATGAAGCACATCGTTTCGCCCAACACTACCATCACGAATTGCGTCGAAAAGCAACGTTCGGCGACGACTCTGCCGGGTAACCCACACGGATTCTGCTCCGGCGGTATGGCACTGGCTCGGTATTCCCGAGCCAGTGCTGATTGGGCGAGAGACCGTGGTCTTGCAACGTAACGTTCCGTCGGGTTCAAGCCAGTTCGGCGATCAGGCATCCTTCGGCGAACTGCCGGGCGATGGCACGATACAAACGGCCGTTCCGAGCCGGCTGGGTCAATAACACGGGCGCGTAGCGGCACGATGTACCGAACGCGTGGAACCGATCGGGCGCGTCGCGCAAACCGGCAGGCAGCGGCAGTTCGCTGCCCGGTGGCGTCTCCACCAGGACTTCCATCCGCGATCCGATCTGTTGGCGGTGGAAAGTGTCTCGCAGGGAAGCCGCGAGTTGTTCCAGTTGTCCAAGCCGCGCGGCGCGAACCTGGGGCGGTACCTGACCGGGCATCGAAGCGGCGGGCGTGCCCCGCCGCGCGCTGAACGAGAACGCATGGACTTTGGAGAACGCCGCTTCGCGCACGGCATCACAGGTGCGTTGAAAGTCGTCGTCCGTTTCGCCGGGAAATCCTACGATCACGTCGGTCGTGAGTGCGGGGTCGGGCAGATAGTCGCGAATCAAGCGGCAGCGGTCCAGGAAATGCCGATTGCTCCAGCGACGCCGCATCCGTCTTAAGACCGCATCGGAGCCGCTCTGCATGCAGACGTGCAGGTGCGGGCAGACGCGATCGGCGTGGCTCCGCATGACTTCGAGCAATTCCCGAGTAACCTCGGTGGCTTCGATGCTCGAAAGCCGGATACGAAACTCACCGGGAAGCCTCGCGAGACGGTCGACCAGGTGCGATAGCCGCTTCCACTCGGATTTGGGCTTGCCTTGGTTGAAATCGACACCGTAGTGGCCGAGGTGGATGCCGGTGAGCACGATTTCGCGGTAGCCGTTTTCGACGAGTCGGCCGACTTCTTCGACGATCGGCTGCCAGGGACGACTCGCCATGCGCGGCCGAACGTGGGGAATAATGCAGTAGCTGCAGCGCAACAGGCAACCGTCCTGCACCTTGACGAAGGCCCGATGATGGTTAGCGAATCGGGAAATCCCTGTCGGCATTTCATGGATGCCGAATCGGTCGAGCAAGTCGGGAAGTTCCCGCTTGTCGGTCACAACTTCGGCGACGCCAGGAATCGCCGCGATTTCCTCGGGTGCTCGGGTCGCGTAGCAGCCCATAACGACGATTTGGGCGCGAGGATTTTCCCGCGCCAAGCGACGAATCGTCTGACGACTCTTGGCGTCCCCTTCGGCCGTCACCGTGCAGGTATTGACGACGCATACATCCGCCGATTCGTGCTCAACGGCATCGCTAAATCCGGCTCGCGCAAACCCCTCGCGCACCAGTTCCGTTTCGTACTGGTTGACCTTGCAACCCAGCGTCACGGTGCGGATTGTGGGAGACATCCGACGGTTATTCCACCGGCTCGATCGACGCCTTCATCGATCGGCCCGAGGACGAAGCGCGGGGGTCGCCGCCATAACTGAGGATCTGGTCGCGCTTCAGTTCCGCGTGTTCCAGCGTCGTCGTCAGGCAGATCGCACGCCCGGTCGAGTCAACCTCGTCGGCAATCTGCCGCCCTTTTACCGACGGATGACCGAACAAGACCCGCATCATGCCGATGACGTAATCAAACGAGTGATCGTTATCGTCCCAGAGGATTACTTTGTAACGGGGAACTTTACGGAGTGCCGGCCGGCGTTCCTGTTGCGTCCCCTGCTGCGACTCCTGCTCGACTTCCAGTCGGGACTCGGATTTCGATCTGAATTCCGTCATAGGGCACCTCTGTTAAGCGTCGAACCGGGAACCCGAATAGGATTGAGGTTCTCTATGGATTATATTGTCCGACCGAATCCGATGCCAAGTGGACGCCTGGGAGCCAGAACGACATGCAGGACATACGTGACTATATCGAGAGTCAACGGAACGCGTTTGAGGACGATTTGTGCCATTTGCTGGCCATTCCCAGCGTCAGCGCCGATTCGAAACATCGGAGCGACGTGCGTCGCGCGGCGGAGTGGGTTGCTACCCGATTCCGTGAATTAGGCTTGCAGTCTGAGATCGTGAACACCAGCGGCCAGCCGCTGGTGCTGGCGGAGTCGCCGGACGTGCCCGGGGCGCCCACGGTTCTGGTCTACGGTCATTACGACGTCCAGCCGCCCGATCCGCTGTCGGAGTGGATTACGCCACCGTTCGAACCGACGCGTCGGGACGGGAATATTTATGCGAGGGGGTCAACGGACGACAAAGGGCAGTTCCTGACCCACGTCTTCAGCACGCAGGCCTGGCTGGCCACACGCAGATCGTTGCCGTTGAAGTTGAAGTTCCTGATTGAGGGCGAGGAGGAGGTTGGCAGCCAGGGAGTCAATGAGTTTCTGGAGGATCCCGCGTCGCGGCGGCGTTTGGCCTGCGACGTCGCAGTCATCAGCGATACCTGCCAGTTTGCCGCCGGCCAACCAGCGATTACGTACGGGCTGCGCGGGATCGCCTATTTCGAATTGCGGCTCTCGGGGCCAAGGCAAGACCTGCATTCGGGCACGTTTGGCGGCGGCGTGACCAACCCGGCGAACGCCTTGTGCAAGATGCTGAGCAGCCTGATCGATGGTCAAGGACGCATTCAGGTTCCTGGCTTCTACGACAATGTGCTGGCGCTGTCCGATCGCGAACGCCAGCAGTTCGCAGCGCTGCCGTTTGACGAACGTGACTTCATGGGGCAGATCGGCGTCGAGGGACTTTCGGGCGAGGCGTCGTATTCCACCTTGGAGCGCCGCTGGGCGCGACCCACGTTCGACATCAATGGGATCTGGAGCGGGTATCAGGGCGAGGGAGCAAAGACGGTGCTGCCCGCGCGCGCCACGGCAAAATTCAGCTTTCGATTGGTGCCGAATCAGGATCCGCACAAGGTCGCCGCAAGTCTGGCAACTCATCTACGATCGGTATGCCCGCCCGGCATTCAAATGGAGTTGATCGACATGCACGGAGCGACGGGGGTCGTGGTTCCGCTGGACAGCCCCTACATGGCTGCCGCGTCTCGCGCGATCGAATCGGGGTTCGGCAAAGCACCCGTCTACATTCGTGAAGGCGGCTCCATCCCGATCGTTACGCGGTTCAAGACGTCGTTGGGAGTCGATACCCTGCTCCTGGGCTGGGGGTTGAACGACGACAACGCTCATAGCCCGAACGAAAAATTCTGCCTTGCCGATTTTCACCGGGGGATCCAGGCGAGTGCTCGACTATGGGCCGAACTCGCGGAGTGCAAGGTCTGACCCGCGATCGCCGGGCGAGAGTTTGTTCGAGTCGAATTATCGAGTGAAGGATCGGATTCATGCTGGATCGTAAGTTCATTGTGGAGAACGCCGAAGCGGTGAAGGTGAATTGCCGGAATCGCGGGGTCGTCGCGGACCTCGACAAGTTGCTCGAGATCGAAAGCCAGCGCCGGGCAAAGCTCAATCAAGTACAGGAACTGAATCGCAAGGCCAACGAAGTCGCCAAGTCGATCGGTCAGACAAAAGATGCCGGCGAACGGGAAAGCCGCAAGGAGCAAGGGCGGCAGCTGCGGGAAGAAAAAGACCGCTGCCAGGCCGACCATGACCGGCTCGACCAGGAAGCACACGTTCTGCAATGCGCAATCCCCAATATGACGCATCCCGACGCGCCGATCGGCAGTGGCGACCACGCCAACGTCGAAGTGCGCCGAGGAAGGCATCCCGTCAGGACCTTTGACTTCAAGCCCCAGGATCATGTCGCGATCGGCGAGCGGCTCGATCTGTTCGACCTCGAGGGCGGCTCGCGGACCACAGGTCACGGTTTTTATTTTCTACGCAATGAAGCCGTGCTGCTGGAATTGGCGCTGCAGCGGTATGTCCTGGGGATCCTCGTGGGCGACGGCTTCACCATCACCACGACACCCGATCTGGCTCAGGATCGCATCCTGCACGGCATCGGCTTCATGCCCAGGGGACCGGAAACTCAGGTGTACAGTATCGAAAACTCCGATTTGAGCCTGGTCGGTACCGCGGAAATCACGTTGGGGGGACTCTACAGTGGCCAGACGCTGGAAGACAGTGAACTGCCACTGAAAATCGCCGGAGTCAGCCACTGTTTCCGCACCGAGGCCGGCGCGCATGGTCGAGCGACGCGCGGAATCTACCGCGTGCACCAGTTCACCAAGGTCGAAATGTTCGCGTACACGCTGCCGGAACAAAGCGACACGATGCACCAGTACCTGTGTGAACTCGAATGCCGCATTTTCGACGGGTTGGAAATCCCCTACCGCGTGATCGACACCGCAACCGGCGACCTGGGTGGACCTGCTTACCGCAAGTTCGACCTGGAAGCCTGGATGCCGGGACGCGGTGAAGCGGGGGAATGGGGCGAAGTGACAAGTACCTCGAATTGCACCGATTACCAGTCGCGGCGGCTCGATACGCGGTTCCGCACCAAAGGTGAAAAGGGAACGCGATTCGTGCACACGCTGAACGGCACCGCCGTGGCAATCACCCGCGCGATCATTGCGATCCTGGAAAACTACCAGCAGGCGGACGGTTCCGTGATCATCCCCGAAGCGCTGCGACCGTGGGTCGGCAAAGACCGAATCACGCCGAAACTAGCTGGCGGGTAGGCGATCGCAAACCACCCCGTTGCTTCTTGCATTGGGCCGACCGATGCGATATGTTCGCTGCCATGAATACCGGTTCCGGGCGGCGAGGCAGGTTCGTGCTGGTGATGGCGTTCGCCGGCTGGTTGTTCGCCGGAACGCAGATGTCGTTGACCTCGCTGGTCGCCAACTCCGCGACGCAGGACTTCCTGCGTGATCAACCGGGTGGCGTTTCGAAAACGCAGACCACAACCTGGTTCTCCCGCTATAACGCCACGTTCCTGTTCGGCGCCGCCGCCGGCGGATTGCTGTTTGGCTGGCTGGGAGATCGGTTTGGCCGTTCCCGGGCTCTGGGCTGGAGTGTCTGTTGCTACACCGCGTTCAGTTTCGTGGCCGGCTTTGCGCAGTCCCCCGAACAATTTGTCGTCTGTCGGTTCCTTGGCTGCCTGGGGATCGGCGGCACCTGGCCGAATGCGATCGCTCTGGTCGGCGAGACCTGGCCCAATGTTGCTCGCCCAGTGCTCGCGGGCGTGATCGGTTCCGCCGCCAATGTGGGACTGGTCTTGATGGGCCTGCTCGCCTGCTACGTCCAGATCACGATCGATCATTGGCGCTGGGTGATGTTCCTGGGCGGTGCACCGATGCTCGTCGGATTAACAATCCTGTTGTTCGTTCCCGAGTCACCGCAGTGGCTGGCAGCGCGCGGTCTCTCCGAATCGAAGGCCCGTGCGCCAATCAGCGAAGTCCTATCACCGCCACTGCTTTCGACCACATTGATCGGGATCATCCTGGGTGCCATTCCGCTGTTCGGAGGCTGGGGCTGCACCAACTGGCTTGTGCCCTGGGCCGATCAGGTCGGAGCGACCGCGGATCCGGCCTTGAAAGCCTGGACCCAGGTCTATCGGTCCGTCGGCGCCGCGTTCAGCAGCTTCGCCGGCGGGTGGGTGTCCCACAAAATCGGCGCCCGAACAGCCTATTTTCTGTTCAGTCTCTCCTCGCTGCTGATCGGCCAGTACATCTATCAAATGCTCGACCCTCGCGCTCCTTCATTCAATTTTTGGGTCTTTATGCTCGGTACCACCTCGGGCTTCTACTTCGGCTGGCTGCCGCTCTACCTGCCCGAAATGTTCCCGACCCGCGTTCGCTCGACGGGCGCCGGAGTGACGTTCAACGCCGGGCGGATCTTGACCGGACTCGGAGTGCTCGGCGCAGGCTCCCTCGCCACCCATAGTTATTTCGACGGCGACTTCGGAAAAATCGGACGCGTCACGAGCCTGGTTTTCATGACAGGCATGCTCTTTATCTGGCTGTTGCCAAAGCGGGGAACGGGGAACGGGGAAAAGAAGAGTGAAGGGTGAAGAGTGAATGGTGAAATAAGAGCGGGACGCCCCAAAGGCTACTCCTTCACCCAAGGCACACGGTGGGAATGCGGCACCCTGGGCATCACCGCCCCCGTTCCCCGTTCCCCGTTCCCCTCACTGCCCGAGCTGGCGATGGACTTCGCGGACGATGGTGTTTTCGATCGAAGGTGCCCAGTGGGCCGGTTGACCGTAGAGTGGCTGGGAGCTGGAACCCTCGTATCCACCCTCCAGGAGCACGCGTACGGACGGGATGTACGCCATGACGTCATTGCTGTAACCGGCGACCCAAGTACGCGTGTTCGTTCGTTCGCGTTTGAGCCGTAGTGCGTAGTCGACGACGACTTCGCCACCGAGGACGACCCATTGCACATCCCAGCCGATGCGCCATGTCGCAACCGGGTACGGATAGGACGTGGGGATGGCGCGTCCGGCATCGAGTTCCCTGAGCATCATCCGGGCGCGGGCTGCGACGTAGGCGGTGGTGGAATCGGCCTCTTTGACCCAGTAATCTCGAGTCGGAATTGCGTCGAATGCGATCGGGACTTCCGCATATTGAGTGAGCAGTTGTCCGGAAACGGGGTGCATTGGCCGGTCGAGTGTTTCCTTGACGGCGTGGGCGAGTTGCCTGCCGTACTTTCGAGCCAGATCGACTTCGCGGCGCGGCAGAGGGTTCTGGTCGGCTCCGCAGCCGGCCCAAAACAGCGCAACGCAGCCTGGAACAAGCTGCTCCAGTTCCGCCTGAGCGAATCCTGGATAATCGGCGCACCAGTCGTACAGGCTAAGGACGGTCGCATGACAGGCATATCCGAACAGGACGCTGCGCAGTTTTCCGTCTTTGCCACGCACCGCCAACACGGGAACGTCGTGGTCGAACGGCCCTTGGAGTTGGCCGAGCGTACGCAGCTCCGTCACTTTCGCTTCGTTGTTATTGCGGCGATTGACGGCGAACGAGGTTGTCCCACTGTCCCAGCTCAGATCGACAGGCTCCAGCTTCGGTATGGTTCCGGCAACGAGTTGCACCAGGGCGGCTTCGAGTTGCGCCGCGTAAGCGTCCACTTTTTGCTGCTGATCGGGAGGAATCAATTCATAATGCATCGGAGCGAGATTTCTGCCGACGACGGGCCCCGAGTGCGTGTGCGACGCGCAGAGGGCGACCTGGTGGCGCTGAATTGACAGCTCTTTCTCCAGGCGGGCGCAGAGCGACTGCGAGAACTTCCGGTCGATGCCGACCAGGTCGAGCGTGAGCACCACACCCTGGTGGCCTTGCGGATCCCGGAGGACAAGTACTTTCGCGAACAGGTCGCTGATCAATCCCTCCGCGGGTTTGTTACGGCTGCCGTAGCCTGCCATCCAGATCGGTTCGGCCGGCGTGATCTTGACGCTTCCCGCAGCAGCCTGCCATTCGTTCGCGGCCAGAGAGTTATTCAGAAACTTGGGGGCGAACCGAGCGGAAAATGCCATCGGGGCGAGATCAATGCAGGCCAGGAGTGCAATGGCTGTCCATGCGTGGATCCGTGGCGCGAAATGGGGGCGAAGGCGAGCGTTCATGTGGTGGGTTCTCGTGGAGGTGACGGAAGCTGACGCTTGGATGCCGCGCGGAAATGGCACGCGGGCGACGAGTGTTAATCGGCTCATTGCCAGGCGTACCATGCCATGCCGGCAAATTCGTGAATCGCGGCCCGGCAATGGTCAGCGGCCCAGGTGCATGGAATAAACGCCTGCCAGCGGTGGCGGCGATCCAGCGGCGATCGGATCGCCCGGTAATGCGTGCCGCACGGCACGAGATCGACGTCACCCGGCTGCAGCCGGAAACAACGCTCCGCGCGCTTCAAGTGCGATCCGTCGGTGACCAGGGCGACGCGCCGCAGCTTTCGCTCCTGCAGAATCCTGGCGGTAAATGTTGCGTTTTCCATCGTGTTTTTCGAACGATCTTCCAGAACGATGTTCTCCTCGGGTACGCCAAGGTCGATCAGAAATTCCCGCATCGCCTCGGCAATGCTGAATTCGAAACGATCGGGGTCGAGGTTACCGCCGCTGACCACGATCGGGATACGCGTGCCGTCGTGGTACAGTTGAGCGGCATAGACGCAGCGGCGAAGCGAGTCCGCGCCGAGTTCCCCCAAGGTCTTAGGATCGGGGCCGGCGTTCAGTGCGCCGCCCAGGACCACAACCGCGTCGAGGTCATCGGGGCGCGATGCGAGCGGTGGGAAAGGACGTTCCAGTTCCCGCAACAAAAGGTGGGCGCCATAAGGCGTACAGGCGAAGGCGGTGAGCAGGTAGATCAGGGTCATGAACAAGACGGAGCCGGACCCGGTCTGGGCGCGACGACGCCACAGTGCCAGCAGCAGGAAAAGTCCGAGTAACGTCAACAGTAAAACGGGGTCGATCAGGTCGCTAACGATACTTCGCATGGCGATTCCCTGGAGGGTGAGGGCAAACACGTTGTTGCGACACCGGCATCGCATTCCTGGCGAACGGGCCGCGTCGCGAATCGATTGTACGATCGACAGGCAGTCAAAACAAAGCCGGCAATCGATGCGGTAGCGTCGGCCGAGGTATTCCGAGGCCCAGCCAGCCGCCCACCGACGTACGCACCCACCCATCCGCCAGCCAGTGCCGGCCCACGAGCGCGCTGTGGCAGCACGACGGGCCATGGATGACGTCGACGGCCTCTTGACGCCGATGTCCCCGGTATGGAGCGCTGCAGGGTGATCGCATAGGATGGCTCGCGGACCGCGGGTTCATCGATTACACGAAAACGATTCGGCGTACCAATTCGAGGAATATGATGGCAGCCAGCGACCAGATATGCGAAGACGAACTGTCGGGTGTGCCTGGCGAGGCGGTCGCGGAACAGTCCGATCGGCAGCCGGCTGCATCGGCCAACCTGGTTTCGCGACGGGGAGCGCTCGGCAAAGGCGTGCTGGGGCTATTGACGGCGGCGGGAGTCGGAACCCCGGTTTTTCGACGAGCGCTGGCCGCGCAAGCCGAGGAAGGAGGGACCTTCACCGCAGAGATGATCCAGCAGGCGGAATGGATTGCCGGGATCAAGCTGTCGGAACAGGATCGGGAAGCGACGTTAAAGACGGTGCGGGATCGTAACGAGAAGCTTGTCGCGCTGCGTTCGGCCAAGATCGGCTACGCCGACCCGCCCGCAATCTGGTTTAACCCGACGCCAGGTCGATTGAGTGAAGGCGACGTGCGGCGCGGCGCCATGCCGGCCAGTACGAACTTGGAAATCGCACGTCCCGAAGACGACAACGACCTGGCTTTTCTTTCGGTTGCGGATCTGGCTTCGTTGTTGCGATCACGCCGTATTTCGTCGCGCGAACTGACGCGATTGTACCTCGACCGTCTGCACAAGCATGACGCCACGCTCCAATGCGTGGTGAGTTTCACCGATGAACTCGCGCTGCGTCAGGCGGAGCAGGCCGATCGGGAAATCGCCGCGGGCCATTATCGAGGCCCGTTGCATGGAATTCCCTGGGGGGCCAAAGACATTATCAGCTATCCAGGCTACCGCACGACCTGGGGAGCGGTACCGTTCGAGCAACAACAGTTGGATGTGAAGGCGACGGTCGCCGAACGCCTGGAGGAAGCCGGGGCAGTATTGATCGCGAAACTCTCCGTCGGCGCTCTCGCGTTGGGCGACAAATGGTTCGGTGGCATGACGCGCAATCCGTGGAACCCCGAGCAAGGATCGAGCGGTTCATCGGCCGGTTCTGCGGCGGCCACCGTCGCCGGACTGGTGGGATTCGCGCTCGGTTCCGAGACGCTGGGAAGTATCGTGTCACCCTGTCGCCGCTGCCGAGTAACTGGTCTGCGCCCGACGTTTGGTAGAGTGAGCCGATTCGGGTGCATGTCGCTCTGCTGGAGTCTGGACAAAATCGGCCCCATTTGTAGGACGGTCGAGGACTGCGCGTTGGTCCTGGATGTCATTCACGGCGCGGACGGCCGGGACCCGACGGCGGTCGATCGCCCATTTTCCTGGCCTGTGGAACGCGATCTCTCCTCGTTGCGGGTCGGTTACTTTCCGGAAAAGGAGGAACAATCGCAGCTGGACCGATGGAAACAGCTCGGCGTGCAGTTGGTGCCGATCGAACTGCCGCGAACGTTACCGATCGA
Organism: Planctomycetota bacterium; assembly: GCA_016872775.1. GTDB lineage: Bacteria > Planctomycetota > Planctomycetia > Pirellulales > Pirellulaceae > VGZA01. The sequence goes on from VGZA01000014.1 coordinate 107,680, forward strand.
TTCGCTGGATACGATTCTGGTGACCGAGGCAGCCGCGGTCTTCGACGAATTGACTCGCCAGGGTCAATTGGAAGGGATCGGCCCGTGGCCCAATACCTTCCGGGCCGGCCAGTTCATTCCCGCGATCGAGTACCTGCGCGCGAATCGGGTACGGGGACTGTTGATGAAACAGATGGATCAGTTAATGCAGACGGTCGATGCCTACGTCGGCGGAGACGATCTGATGATCACCAATTTCACCGGTCACCCGACGGTGGTTCTGCCCAAATCGGCGGAGTCGGTCGAGGAGGTGGAAATTCCATCGATGATGACGATGACGGGACGGCTCTACGGTGAATCCGACCTGCTGGCATTGGCGCATGCATTCCAACAGGGCAACAGCTTCCACAAGCTGCGCCCAAGGAAGTATGAAGGGTGAAGAGTGAAGTTCACCCTTCACTCTTCACCCTTCACCCTTTCATCATTTGCGGTGGCGAATTCGGGCGCGCATGCGGCGTTTCTTACGACCCAGTTTTCTTCGTCCTTTTCCCGTCTTCTTTACTCCCACAATCAGCTCCTTCGGCACGGCTTGGTGTTCGGGTTCTAACAACTTTGACAGCGGATGGTAACAAATCGCCTTTGGGGTCTACAAGTGATCCTCGGCCCAAACTAGTTCTGCCGGGCGATTCGCCGTTCGTCGAAAAGTCGTCTTCGGCGGCTCGGATTGTGAGCTAGGCTATCCCAGACGCCGAATTCCCGCGATTCTGACTGGAATTGATCGCTCGTGGCCCAAGTAACTCCGGAAACTCCCAATTTACCGTCACTGGTCGCGGCCTTTCCGGCTCTGGCGACAACGGCGAATGGGTCCGGCGCGCATGGAGCCGCTTGCGTAACGCTCTCGATCGGTGTGGCCACGGTCGGGGTACCTGCGAGAAATCTCGATCCGCAATCGCTGATCCAAGCTGCTCAACGGTGTCTGAACGCTGCTCAAGCCTCGGGTGGCGGTTCGCTGAAAAGCATCGACATTCTCTGACCACGGTTCAGTCCGGACCGTTTGGCGCGCACGACGCCGGCGAACATCCAGGCCAACGTGAAGTAGACGCACGATAGCAACACCATCAACGTCGGCAGAATCACGGCGAAATGGTCCCGCATCAGCACCAGCGCCGGCGGTTCGACACTCTTGGGGACCCGCCGTTGGACAGGACCGCCGCCCTGCGACTGCTCCTGCGCCACCTTCCTCCACGTTTCCCATTCCTGCCGCGCCGCCTGCGAACCGTACGCGGCCAGCGTCAGGTCGCGCGCGACCACCATCGCCACGACGACCGCCGCGGCCATCAACAGCCAACCCAGTGCGGCAACGATCTGAAACCGGCTCACTTCGGCGATCCGATCGAACGGTTCATTGCAGCAATTCCAGGGCCGCCAGGCTCATCGAGACCACGCCAGTTTCCAGCGTCAACTCGGCGTCCGGGTAGAATTTCGCTGAGTGCAGTGACGGAGGAGGCTGGCCTTGTTCGCGGTACGCGTGAAGCCGTTTCAGGTCGACGGCACCGAGGCGAAACATCAAGATCTTCGCGCCGGCTTTGCCGTAGCGGCTGAAGTCCTCGCCGCCCATCGACTGTTCCGCCGGAGTGACATTTTCGGCGCCCAGGTTTGCCTTGAACATCGCGTCGACCCGCGCCGTCAATCCGTCGTCATTGTAGAGCGCCGGCGTGCCATCGGTTACCTGGATTTCGGGTTCCGGCGCGCCGGCGCTGATCGCGATCCCCTTGGCTTTGCGCTCGATGGCCTTCAGTGTCTGCTCGCGGACTTCGTCGGAATAGCTGCGAATCGTCAGTTGCAGTTTGCATTGGTCGGGGATGATGTTGTGTTTGGTGCCCGCGTGAATCGACCCGACGGTGACAACGGCCGGCTCCGTGGGCCGAATTTCCCGACTGACGATCGTCTGCAGCGCCAGGATCAGTTGGGCTGCAGTTACGATCGGATCGACCGTGGTATGCGGATAGGCCCCATGCCCTCCCTTGCCGAACAGCGTGATGTCGACGCTGTCGGAATTCGCGAGCGCATAACCGGGACGACAACCGATCTTTCCGGCCTCCAGCGCGGCATCGACATGCAACGCCAGCGCAAAGTCGGGCCGGGGAAACCGAGTGAACAGGCCGTCGTCGAGCATCGCCTTGGCGCCCATCACACGCTCCTCCGCCGGCTGTCCGATCACCACCAGTGTACCCTTCCAGTCGGCGCGGTGCCCCGCCAGATAGCGCGTGGCGCCGATAATGCTGGTCATATGAATGTCATGTCCACATGCGTGCATCACACCGACTTCGACGCCGCTCGAGTCGATCGCCTTCACCTTCGACGCAAACGCGAGTCCCGTGTTCTCCGTCACCGGAAGTGCGT
>VGZA01000015.1 GCA_016872775.1 Planctomycetota bacterium
GGTGCCAGACGCAGGGTCAGTGCGGGTACTTCGGATATGGACGCCGCTCAATAGTTGGCCGACAAGCTCGAAACGGAGGTCATGCAGAGAGTAAAAGGGCTGGTCGACCCCGCAGCCGAACGCTTCAGTATTGAAGCTCGACGGCCAATTGCCGAGCATTTGAAGGAATATCAATCAGCGCTTCAGGCGAGGGGGAACGACACCGAATACGTGGGACAGACCGCTGCGAGGGTTGAGTTTATCGTTAGTAAGTGTAAGGCGGAGCGAATCGGAGAACTGACAGCATCGGATGTTCAAGCGGCGATTGGGCGATTAAGGGACACTCGCAGCGCGGGAACCTGTAATAGCTACCTGAGATCCATCAAAGGATTCACGCGCTGGGCGTGGCGTGATAAGCGCACGCGTGACGATGCACTGTCCACATTGTCAGGACTTAACGAGGCGGCGGATCGGCAGCGAGTGCGGCGGGAATTGTCGGCCGATGAATTGTCGCGGTTGATTACCGCTGCCGAGCAGCGGACGCTACCGCAGCATACCATCTCTGGGGCGGACAGGGCGATGGTCTACCGGTTGGCGGCGGGAACCGGTTTTCGTGCGAAGGAGCTGCGAAGCCTGACACCGGAGTCATTTGATCTGGATGCCGAACCGCCGACGGTGACAGTTGCAGCGGCGCACAGTAAACGCCGTCGTCAGGACGTGCAACCGATTCGTCGAGATCTAGCCGAGGTACTCCGCCCATGGCTGGCGGGTAAGCTCGAACGGCGGCCAGTGTTCGATGGATTGCCCGATGACACTGCCAGAATGCTCCGCAAGGACCTGGACGCTGCCAGGGCGGACTGGATTAATGAAGCCAAAAACGACCAGTGTGAGTTTGCCAGCCGCCAAGAGAGCGATTTTCTGGCCTACAAGAATGCCACAGGTGAAGTCGCTGATTTCCACTCGATCCGCCATACGTACATTTCGGGTATTGTGGCCAGCGGTGCGTCGGTCAAGGTAGCTCAGACTTTGGCCCGTCACAGCACTCCGACACTGACGATTGGTAGGTATGCCCATGCCCGACTTCACGACCTGCAGGGGGCACTGGACGGCTTGCCCGACCAGTCACCCACAAACGAACCCAGGGTACTGCGAGCCACCGGAACGGATAACGCGCAGCCGAGCACAGGCTCGGATAAGAAGTGGGCGCATTTTGGTGCGCAGTTGGGCGGCGAATCGGGACAAAACGTGGCGAGAAGCGGCGAACCGGGAAAATTCGTCGGAGCCGTCGACGCAGAAAAAAGCACCGATGTTGATCGGTGCAAAGTCCTGTCTCTGTCAGCACTTGGCGACAATACTACCGCATCTGGCGAGATGCGGCGAGAAGCGGAGGGCACGGGACTCGAACCCGCAACCGGTTGCCCGGCACCACATTTCCAGTGTGGCCGCTAGCCATTCGCTTACCCTCCGGGAAGTATGTGAGGTATGGTAACTTGTCCGTTCGCGATTGCAAAGTGGAACAAAGGGGTTCGCTCGGTCGACGTTTGTCGGGACGGGTCGCGCTGGCCAGATCGGCATGGATGCGGTATTCTTGGCGACTGGGGACGCGCCCGTGGATAGAGACTGTGGAGTGAGACCGTGAAATCGAGACCGTGGAGCGGTTGGTGTTGACCGCCGGATGAATACTCGCTGATGAACCTGTTTGCCGCTCAACGTCATCGCTGCCCCCATTGTGGTACTCGCATCGCCGCGCACCACCGGGACTGTTGGCTTTGCGAGGAGGTCCGAGTAGCGCGGCGGGGACGGGCGCTGGCGGTTGTCGAGAGTTGGCAGTTTGATCTGGCGACCGCGTTGCTCACGATCACTTTGATCGCGGTCTGTCTTGCGGTGGGGCGGCTGGAACCGTTGGTCGGTATGGGCGTAACGATGCTTTCCGGTTTAGCCTACATTCGTACGGCATTGGCGGTGCACGAACTGCGGGGTGACCGTCGCATCGGCGTAGGTACGCGTATCAACTGGTTCCTCGATTCCCTGGTCGTCATCGTGGCCGTTCTGGTATTCGGTCTACTTTCAGTAATTTCCGCCGTGGGGCTCTGTTTGGCGATGGGCTGGGGCATCGCGATCGCCATGGGGCTGGTTCAGACCGAAATCCCGGTCTGGTGTTTGATGACCGTGGGGTCGCTCTGTGGCTTGAGCCTCTTCGGTGCGATGCTGATCCGGCTGATGCGATGCCTCTGGCCCGAACCGCAGGACTGGCTGGGAACAGAGAAGTGAGAAGAGAGAAGAATGTCCGTAACGCGTCGCCAACAGATTGAATCGCTCCTTGCCCAGCAGCCCCGGGACTTGATGCTGCGGTATATGCTGGCGATGGAGTACCTTTCCGAGGGTACGGAGGAGCGGTATTTTCCGTTGTTTCGCGAGTTGATGGCCGATTCGTATGTCCCGGCCTATTTTCGCGCCGCGCAGCAGTGGGTCGCGATGGAGCAGTTTGAGGAGGCGCGCGCCGCGCTGCGGGACGGCATAGAGTTGGCTCGAACCCAGGGCGACTTGAAGACGGCCGCGGAAATGGGCGAACTGCTAGCATCGATCGGGAGAAGTTAGGGCTTCTTCGGCGGAACGGATGTTTGCGCGGGTCGCCATCCCCGCGGCAGAGCGCGATCCCCGCGCCGATCCCGCGCCAACGCACGCCCCGCAAAGTCGATCCAGCCTTTGTAATCTGAAACTTGCGACCCTCCTGGCCGGGATTTCAACAGTCCACCGGCCTTTTTTTGTGTTGAATCGTAACGGTCGTACCGATGATTCGGATTGTGCGAGACTTTTGCGCTCGTACGGCCTTTACTCAGGGGGGAAGTCATGCGGGCCCATCGCTTTTTATTGCGGATTGCGAAACGGCTGCTGGGAATTACGGTCGCCGGGTGGATGTTGCTGGCTCTGGTAACCGCGGACCAGGCGTTCGCGCAGGAATCGAATGCGGTGCGGCAATCGTATGAAATGCGGCATGTCGAGCCCGGCGAAATCGCCAGTCGCGTGCAGCGACTGTTATCGGAGTTGATCGGTCCGACGGAGGTTTACGTCGATCGGCGCAGTGGGCGACTGGTGATCGAAGGTTCGCCGGAGGCGCAAAAGGTCGCCGCGCAACTGTTGAGGACACTGGATCGAGCACCCGAGGACGGGGAACGCGGCGAAGCGGAAGAAGATACCGTGATACGCGGGTACCGGGTTGCGGCGGATCAGCTTGAGTCGATGACCGCGCGTGTGCGTCGGCGATTCGGGCGCGACGCGGTGGCGATCGGCGCGGACACGCGTACTCGCCAGGTCGTGGTCAACGCGACGCCTGCGGTCCAACAGCAGGTTGCGAAGTTCGTGCAGTCATTGGCATCGGACGAGCCTGCCGCGTCGCGCAAACCGGCGCGGCTGCCTGCCGCGGAACCGGCGGTCGCGGCCGCCGCAGACGGTTCCCATCAGTTGCGCAATCTGACCGCCGACCAGTTCGTCCAGTCGCTGAAGAATATCTGGGGCGACCTGATCATCTTTTCCAAGACTCCGGAGGATGGTATTTCCACGGCCAAGATCCCGGCTGGAAATGGTTTGCCGGTGATGGTGCAGATCGATCACAAGCGCGAACGAGTTGCGGCGGTCGGCAACCAGGAGGCCCGCAAGTCGTTCGATCGATTCCTCGCTGCACTCGACCAACCCCAGAATGACCCCGACCAGGAGTTGAAAGCGGTGACGTTGAATCGCGCGGATCGCGAACAGGTGCAGCGCGCGGTTGCGGCACTGCTGGTCTCCGGCGACACGACTAAAGACGAGGTCACCGCTAAAGACGAGGTCACCGCGACGGTTCCATTGCGGGGCAATCGCAAGACCCGTCCGACGACCGAACGACTCGCGGCACGCACGAACCGAGTGGAAGCCCAAGGCCAGGACCCGAACGAACGGCGCAACCCCGAAGATCCGGAACAGCCGAACGAGAATCAGCCTGGCGGTCCGAGTATCGTGGCGGTCGATCCGGATGCCGGGTTGATTGGCGAGGTACGGATCGAGTTCATCGAAGCGCTGAACCTCTACATCATCCGAGGCAAGCGCGCCGATGTGGAACGGGTCGTGCAACTGATCGAGCAGATTGAGACGTTCGCCAAGACCGTAAAACCGAAAGTGGAAATTCGCGATCTGAAGAACGTCGCGGCAACGCCCCTGGCCGATCTGCTGAATCAGATCAACGACCGGGTGCTTTCGCAGCGTCAGGGCACGGTGAGCATTACGTCTTTGGTCAAGCCCAACGCGTTGCTGCTGATCGGCCAGGAAGACAATGTCAACGTGGTATTGGAGCTCATCGAGAAACTCGACCAGCCCACGCTGCCGAACGCGTTGTGGAAGGTCTTTCCGCTGAAACATGCGACGTCGACGGAAGTGGAAGCGACGGTTCGCAACTTGTTCAGCGGTATCACCACGGCTCCCGGGCAAGCCGGCGGCGGCGGGGGTCCGGGCGGCGGAGGGTTCGGTGGTGGCGGTGGCGGCGGACTCGGACAGCAACAGCCGATCGGCTTGCGACCTCGGATCACGGTCATCGGGGATGCCCGCAGCAATTCGATTGTGGTCCAGGCCAGTGCTCGCGACCTGGAAGAAGTCGCCGCGTTGATCGAGCGGTTGGACGTGGAGGGGTCGCAGGTCAAGAGCGAATTGCGAGTCTTCAAGCTTTCCAGCACGCTGGCGCAGGAGTTGGCGCCCGTTTTACAGGAAGCGATTCGAGGCCAGGCAGGCCAGCAACGCACCGGTGCCGGCGGACAGCAGGGATTTCCGGGCGGCGGACAGCAGTTCGGGCCGGGCGGCGGCGGCGGTCAATTCGGACAAGGACAACAGGGGCAGCAGCAGGGCGCCAACCAGCAGGCCCGCCAGGTCACCTCCGCGGGACTGGAATTCGTGCAGGTCGATCCGAAAAGCGGCAAGAAAGTGGTTGCTTCGGGCGTGGCGAGCGACGTGATCGTGACGGCCGACGTGGCGATCAACGCTTTGATTGTTCGCGCTCCGGCGAAGTCGATGGAATTGATCGCGGCCTTGATCCGCGAACTCGACGCCGGCCCGCAGACTTCGGCGCAGATCAAAGTCTTCACCATCGTGAACGGGGACGCCACCTATCTCGGCCAGACACTGCAGCAGTTGTTCGGCCAGCAGGTCACGATTGGACGGGGGACGGGCGGCGCCTTTGGCGCGGCGAACTTTGGAGCACTGGCAGGATTCGCCGGCGCGGCAGGCCAGACAGGCGCTGGTGAGACCAATCTCGTGCCGCTGCGCTTCGCCATCGATGGGCGGTCGAACAGCATCATCGCTTCGGGATCTGCCTCCGATCTGAGCGTCGTGGAAGTCCTGCTGCTGCGGCTCGACGAAAACAACGTACGCTCGCGCAAAATCTCCGTCTTCCGTCTCAAGAACGCCTTCGCCAGCGATGTTGCGACCGCGATCACGAACTTCACCCAGAGCCAGCGGACGCTGTTCCAGCAGGATCAGATCTTCAATACGTCCGTCAGTCCCTGGGATCAGCTGGAACGTCAAGTCGTCGTGGTGGCGGAACCGCAGAGCAACAGCGTGATTGTCAGTTCCACGCCGAATCTCACCGAACCGATCACCAAGATGATCGAACAACTCGACTTCCGTCCTTCGATGGTCATGGTCCAGGTGCTGATCGCGGAAGTGCAACTCTCGGACGTCTACGAGTTCGGCGTGGAGATGGGGCTGCAGGACTCGCTGATTTTCGATCGCGGCAAGGCCGCGCTGGTCGGCAGCCTGCCGCCCGGAACTCCGGGATTCAATTTCAACAACGTTGGACTGACGAATCAGAATGCTCGCCTGCAGGAGACGCTCGCCGGACAAGGTGTCAGCGGGTTCGGGCTGGGGCGTACCAACGCCCAACTCGGCTACGGCGGCATGGTGCTTTCCGCCGCGAATGAGTCGATCAATCTTCTGGTGCGGGCCCTGCAGGACAACCAGCGGCTGCAAGTGCTCAGCCGCCCGCAGGTGATGGCGATCCACAATCGCCCGGCGCAAATCCTGGTGGGACAGAAGGTGCCGCGAATTTCCAACAGCACGATCAACAACCTGGGCAACACGCAGAATACGGTTCAGGATGTCGACGTCGGCCTGATTCTGAACATTATTCCGCAGATCAACAACGACGGGATTGTCACGCTTTACCTGGAAGCGCAGAAATCGGCGGTCGGTCCCGAAGAGCAGGGTATCGTGATTACGACCGGTGCCAACGGTGTTCCGGTCCGTTCGCCGCGGATCGACACTACCAGCGCGTTCACGACGATCAGCGCCCGGGATGGGCAGACCGTCGTCTTCGCGGGATTGATCACCAGTTCCAAAAACGCGGTCGTGCGGCGGGTGCCTTACCTTTCCGATATTCCGTTGCTGGGTCGCCTGTTCCGATTCGACAACGAGACGCAGCGCCGTACGGAGCTGCTGATAGTCATGACGCCGAAGATCGTGAAATACGACCCGGACTACGATTGGATCAATGCCACGGAATCGGAGCGGATGAACTGGTGCCTGAGTGACGTCGTCGCGGTGCACGGCGACGTGGGATTGCGAGGCGGCAGCGACCTGTTCTGCAAAGACGCGTTGCCGATCTGCTACCCGGATGTCGATCCGACCGGTTCGCTGTACTATTCGGAACCGGGATCGACGGGTGGCGGCAACGATGGTTCGACGCCTGTGCCTCCGGTCGAATCGGGGGCCTATTACGGCCCGCAACCGGAATCGGCGCAACCGCGGAGCGCCGACTGGAGACCAGCCGACCCGCGCGCACCGACGCCGACGGTCAGAAATTCGTCGTCCCGTTCGAATCGGCCGCGACCGACCGTGAACCAGGCCGGGCACCAGGCCGGCTCGCGATCGCCCCAGCCACGGGCGGGTTCGTTGGGCAGCCCAAGTTACCCGGTGGCGCCGGCGGAGTACTTTCCCAACGGGCAAGGAAACGTGCAGGCCGCCGGACCGTCACCCACACCGCCCCCCGGCTACGGTCCGGATGCGCCGGCGGGTTTCCGCTAAGAATATTGCCAGGATCCATCTGTCAGGGATGAAACGATCATGAGAAATCATAAGTTTGCGCAGGCGTTCATGCTGATGGTGCTCGCGGCGACCGGCGGCCCGGGCTGTAAAACGGTTTCACTGCCGAACCCGCTGTCGAGTTGGACCAAGATTCAGGAGAGCAAGACCGCGGCACCCGCCAACATGGTCTGCATCTGGACGCCGGATGTACTGGCCAAATCGGCGCAAGCGCCCGCCCGGGGACTCGGCGGGCGGATCTTCTTCTACGATCAGAACCAGAAAGTTGTCGCCGCCGAAGGACAACTGATCATCTACGGTTACGATGATTCGAAGCCGGAGCACTCCACCGATCGTGTCCCGGACCGCAAGTTTGCTTTTACTCCAGAACAGTTGAAAAAGCACCACAGCGAATCACAACTCGGGCCGTCCTACAGCGTCTGGGTGCCTTGGGAGAAAGCGGGTGGTGAAGCGAAGCAGGTAACGCTCGTTCCGGTCTTCACTTCGACAACGGGTCGCGTCGTGATGGGCCAACCGACGGTCAGTATTCTGCCGGGTCCCGTGGGAGAAGGCGGACTCGCCAACGTCGTTCGCACGCGACAGTCGTCGTCGCTGCCGACGATCCAGCGCGTGACTCACGAGGATCGAAGTGCGACTGTCGAGCTTGCCTCGCCCGAGGAAAGTACGACGGGTGGTCCGGCGCAGCAGATGCGGACGACGACGATCGAGCTGCCCGAGGCAATTTCACGACGCATAAATCGCGGAGCTTTGAATTCGAGCCAGACCGGCCCGTACAACAATTCGCTCCTGAATGCCAGCGGCGACCAGAATCCAGCCCAGGCAACCGCGGGCGGGAACGGTCGGAGTGCCGCGGGGCAGATGCCGAACGCCATCGCGACACAAGGGGTTAACGACGCGGCGTTCTCGCGGGAGTTACTGGATCGATTCGAACAATTCAACGCCAATGCGATGGCGAACACAAACGCCCGTGTCCAAGCAACGCAGAATGCCGCGGCAAGCGCTACGGTGAATCCGACGAACCCGCCGCCGGCGAACCGCTGGCCGATTCCGCAATTTCAAGATCGTTTTGTACGTCCGAAATTCCCGGCTCCAGCCGGGCCAACCGGCCAATCAGGTCCTTCTCATTTTCCGAGCCAACGGTTCCCGTCAGAATCGCCGTTCGCCCCTCCATCGTAACCGAGACATTTTCGGTGACATTCAAGCCTGGCAGATTGCGCAGTCGCGTGACGAACTGTTGACTTACCGCGACGGATGAAACCGGCTTGGGTGTGAACCCAAGCTTCACGGGAATTCGCATATTGGACCGGCCTCGGTTGTTCATATTGTTCTGGTTCATGTTGCCGAACATGCCGAACTGATTGCGGCCCATCCCTCCCATCATGCCCATGCCCATTCCGCCCATTCCGCCTCGACCGCCCATGCCCATGCCACCTAGTCCACCGGTGCCACCCATGCCGGGCGCGGCGCCCATGCCTTGCAACAGGTTGCCGCTGCCGGACCCTCGAAATCCCGCGCCGCCGGCACCGAGCCCTTGAGCGTTGCCGAAAACGTCGCCACCGGATCCGCCACGCGCCGCGCCCGAGCCCGAGTTGGATCCGAAGCCGCTGGAGCTGGTGCCGAATGGACTCGCCGAACCGCCACCACCCAACGCGCCGGAAGCGCCGGAACGCCCCGCCGCATTGCTGCTGAACTGAGCCTGCGCCAGGCCGGCAACGACCAGATTGATACCGATGGCAATGACCAGAATGCGGGTCATCTGTAGGTCCCTTATTTCACAGAGAACAAATTTCACAGAGAACAAGGATGCCTCGGTCGGCCGCTCTGTCCAGCATGGCGTTCCGCTGCGGATGCATCCCGCTTCTCCAGGCTGCTATCATCTTCGTCCTTTTACTCGACGAATTCAATAGGAACGCGCGACGGTGGTACGGTTGCCTGGAAAATTCGTTAAATCCGGTGCAGAGTGGGGAACGGGGGACGGGGGGAACGGTCCGGTTATTCGGGGCCGCCTTCGCGCTTGGGCGGCCCGAGGCGCGTCGCGAGTTCCTCGAGCATGTCGAGGGCTTGCGTGTCGGAGGAGGCGAAGATCAGCCGGCCGTCGGGAGTGACGGAAACGCGAATCGCAGCGGGGTCGCGTTGCGGCGCCGGGGGCTGTTCATCGACCGATGCGTCGAGCGCGTCGCGCGGTCCTTCCGGCGTGGCTTTTTCCCGCGGTGGGTGATTGGCCGGGCGTTGGGAACGTCGAGGATCTTAACGGCATGGGAGACGACGGCCATTTTGTCGGGCGCGGCAAGTACCAGCAGGCTGTTCTTCCGCGGATTGACGACCAGGCTGAATTCGAGTTTTCCCGCGCGGCCGCCATGACCGCCTTGCCCGGGCCCGGCGGGCCGCCTTCCGACCGGCCTGGTTGAGGGCCACCGGGCTGACCCGGGACCGGCTGACCCGGTGCTGCCTGCGGGACCACAATCGGTGTTCCGTCCGGCCCTACTTGCACAACAACCGGCGTGGGAGACGCGGTCGGTGCGTCCTGGCCGACGGACGAACGTCCGACGATGATATGGGAGCACAGCGAACGAGATCACAGCGAAGAGGGATCACCAGCGCGGCTGCCAGATTGCCGCTTCCCAGGCGAAAATGGCCTAAGTCTGCGGCGCCAACTCGGCGGATTGCAACCTTCGATCTCCAGTGCCGGAGTATCGATGAATTGGTAAGTGGTATGATCGGCTTCGCACTATTTTGGAAGCGGCCGGTTCCCTCCGACAGTGTGGTTCGGGCGGGAGCGATCCGGGCGCGGCAGGTGGTTGGACGGATTGGGTCCCCAACGATCGAGTCTACTACCCTTGCGAATCCCCAGGATTTTGCGGACAAAGGGTCGGTCTGGAACTCCACGATATGTACGACACTATTATTATCGGCGCCGGAATGTCCGGACTGGCAGCGGGCATTCGACTGGCCCATTTTGACCAGCGTGTCTGCATCCTCGAACGCCACACCACAATTGGCGGGCTGAATTCGTTTTACCGGCTGCGGGGTCGGGACTACGACGTCGGGTTACATGCGATTACGAATTTCACGCCGCAGGGGACGAAACGAGGTCCATTAGCGAGGTTGTTGCGGCAGCTGCGGTTTCGCTGGGAAGATTTCGCGCTAGCTCCCCAGATCGGCTCGTCGATCGCTTTCCCTGGAATCCAACTCCGTTTCAATAACGACATTCAGTTGTTGCAGTCAGAGATTGAACGGGCGTTTCCCCGGCAGCGCGACGCGTTTCAACGGCTTTTGACGCAGATCGTGGACTACGATGATTTGAACGACGCGATGTTTGCCCTTTCCACGCGCGCCCGGCTGTCGGAGCTGATCACGGATCCGCTGCTGGTGGAGATGCTGCTTTGTCCGCTGATGTGGTACGGCAACGCGCGGGAACACGACATGGACTGGGGGCAGTTCTGCATCATGTTTCGCAGTATTTTTCTGGAAGGGATGGCGCGGCCGTTTCGCGGCGTGCGGCTGATCCTGAAGAATCTGGTGCGGCGCTTCCGTGAGTTGGGCGGGGAGCTGAAACTGCGATCGGGCGTGCGGCGCGTGCTGGTCGATGGCGATGTGGCGACCGGTGTGGTGCTCGAAAACGGAGAGGAACTGCGGGGACGCGTCATTCTGTCCTCGGCGGGGCTCGTGGAAACCCTGCGCATGTGCAATGATCGGAGCCATGTCGAAGCCCCGGCGCCGGGGCAGATGTCATTTATCGAGACGGTTTCAATTCTGGACAAAATGCCCCGGGAGATCGGCCACGATCGAACGATCGTATTTTACAACGACTCCCCGAAGTTCGACTGGAGTGTGCCACAACAGGAACTTTGCGACTTGCGCACCGGCGTGATTTGTTCTCCCAATAATTTCGATTACGATGCGGGAGACGGGCAGCTTCCGGAAGGCGTCGTCCGCATCACTTCGATTGCCAATTACGACCGCTGGTCCCGCCTGGATGCGGACCAATACGTGTTGGAAAAACTGAAGTGGTACGATCGAGCGGTCGCATCCGCGGTCAGGTTCATGCCCGAGTTCCGCGGCCATGTGATCGACACCGATATGTTCACACCCACGACGATCCGGCGATTCACTTCGCACGACAATGGTGCCGTGTACGGAGCACCGCGCAAACGACTGGAGGGGACCACGCATCTCAAGAATCTATTCCTGTGTGGAACCGATCAGGGGTTCGTGGGAATCGTCGGGTCGATCGTCAGCGGCATCGCCATGGCGAACAAGCATTGCCTGCGAGTCACTGAATCAAGTTGAAATAGAACGGAACACTGACGATGGGCATTTTCGAGCGGCGAGCGGATCAACGGTTTTCATCGACAAGGTTGCCACGGACGGGCTATCCCCCGCTGAAAATGCTGTTGCCGAGGTTGTTGTTATCGGGCTTGTTGTGCGGCCACTTGATTCCGGTCGGCGCGCGTGCGGCGGACCGACTGGCATCCGCAGTGCCGGAGACAACGTTGTTTCTGCTTTCCACCGATGACTTTCAGAACGTCTCCGGCGGATGGCAGGCGTCGTCCTGGGGGCGGATGTTGAACTCCAGCCAGTTCGATCCTTTACGCGCATTTCTTGCCTCGAAACAGTCGGCCAGCCTGTTGAATATCGAGCCGTGGCTCGGTTTGAATTGGGAAAAGCTGGGCGAGTTTCAAGGGGCTGCCGGGTTAGCGTATGTCGCGGAAGATCGCAAAGGGGGCTGGGTGCTGTTTCTCAGCTTGGAAGGGAACGAAGCGCGGGTCGACGATTGTCTGCGTGTCGCCCAGGCGTACTTCGGAAAACAAAAAGCGAAAATACGAAAAGAGACGATGGAGGGCCACGAGGCGACCGTCGTGGAACAGAAACGCAGTCCGGCGGGCACCGCGGAAATGCGCGTGTTCCTCAAGACGGACCGCTGGTTGTTGATTGGCGATTCGCTCGAGGGAGTTCGCATTGCGGCTCGCCCGCCCGGTGCCGCGACGCTGGCCCAATCAGCGCCGTACCGGGATGTTCGCGCCCTGATGGAAGAACGATTCGAAGCGGCAACGGGAAACATCGACTGGTTCCTGCGGCCCCTGGAATTGTGGGCAGCGATTGACTCGGCGCCCAAAAACCGCCGCAAGGGTGAAAAAGATGTTCGTGCGGCGATGCGGAAGATGGGCTTTCGAGCCGTGCAGGCCGCGGGTGGCGTGGCTCGTGTCGACAAAGACCAGCCGTTGGAATACCAGGGCGCGATTCTGGCCCCCGGCGCGTATCGCGACGCGATGAAAATGCTGGAACTGATGCCGATCGAGAACACGAATCCACCGGCCTGGATTCCCGCCGATACCGCCTTTTACCTGTCGGCAAGCTGGGATTTCCGCGTCGCGATGCGGGCGATCGGTCTGTTGTTCAGCGAAATTGACAGTCCTGGCGCCGAAACGGCTTTCGAGGATGCCCTGGATGGATTGGCGCAGGAAGTCGATGGGCCCCGCGTCGACGTTCGCAAAGAGATCTTTGACCAACTCGATCCGCAATTCCTTTCCCTGACGCGTTATGACCCATCGATCGCCGATAAGCAGAACCCGATTGGCAAGCGATCGATGTGGGTCTGCTCACCGAAAGAAACGGATCGGATGCGCAAAACGATAACGCGCCTGTTGAAGAACGAAACCAACGTCGGCGTGCGTGAAGCCGGCGACGCATCGCTGTGGTCGTCGAACAATGGTTTGGGGATTCTCGCCGATCAAGCGCCGATCCAGGGAATTCTCTGCGCGGAGAGTCTGCTGTTGATTTCATCGACTTCGGACGATCTTCGTCCTTTGCTGGGCAAGCGGGAAACCGAGCGACCGCTGGTGGACAGCGAGGCATATCGGGGATTCCAGCGGCGCTGCGCGGATTGGCGCGCGGACGATGCTTGCGTTCGCCAACTCGGCCAGCCCGAATTCGTGATGCGGCCGTTGCTCGACGCTTTGGCGTCCAACCAGCCGCTACAGGATGCCGCGATGCCGGTTCGCATGTTGCGGTTCCTGTTGATCGGCGACTACCAGGGGGAACTTCCCGACAAGCTGGTACCTCGCTTCGAACAATTCGACGTGATTCCCGCTCCCCTTGCCGGATTGGCATGGCGCGAGCCGGATAAGGGCGGAGGTTCGGCGGCCAATCGCGGATTCACGATGCGTGGCGCGGTCATCAACACGCAACCGTAAGTGGGGCTCGTATGCGACTCCTGGTTTTAGGAACCGCCGGCTACCATCCGAACCAGCGGCGCGACACATCCTGTTTCCTGCTGCCTGAACCAGGCTGGATCCTCGACGCCGGCACCGGCATGCACCGAGTGCGCCGCTGGCTGAATACCCGTTCGCTGGATATCTTTCTATCCCATGCCCACCTCGACCATATCGTCGGGCTGACATTTTTGCCCGACGTCGTCTGGAACAAGAACGTGACCCGCGTCACGGTGCATGCCGAGCCCGCAAAGCTGGCGGCGATCGAACGGCACCTGTATGCGCCGGACCTGTTTCCCCTGCGTCCCGATTTTCAACAACATCCGCTCGATGGCGCGCCTTTTGTGATCGAGGACTGCCGAATTTCCACGTTTCCTCTGCGGCACCCAGGCGGTTCGTTGGGCTTCCGCTTCGACTGGCCAGATCGCTCGCTGGCGTATGTGACCGACACCACCGCTGCCGCGGACTCGGAGTATCTTCGGGCGATTCGAGGTGTCGATTTATTGATCCACGAGTGTAATTTTCGGGACGGCGACCGTGACTGGGCGGAGAAGACCGGGCACAGCCACACCTCGGCCGTGGCCGAGCTGGCGGCGGCTGCCGGCGTTGGCAGGCTGCTCATGACCCATTTTAATCCGCTCGATGATGACCCCGATCCGGTTGGGCTCGAAGCTGCCCGGCGAATCTTCCCCAGGACGCTGCTGGCGGAAGAGGGCATGGAACTCGATTTCTGAAAGTTCCCGCGGGACACGCCGTTGCGGAATCTTCAGAACAGTCGGTTGAACGAGACCTGCAGCTCGGAATCGAACACGCGCTCGGGAGCGGCGCGAAGCGGCACGACGGCGCCGATGCGGAGATTGGAGAGCGGCGCCAATTGCAAATGGATGCCGGCGGTATAGAGGTGCAGATCGGCGGAACGCCCTGAGTTACCAGGCGAGCCAACGCGCCGTAACGAATCATGATCGGCTCCCTCTGCGCAACCAACGGTGGGTCTCATCGCCGCCTGCTGCTAGCAACCGCTGCCAGGCGCACTCCATACGCCGAGGTTATCCTCACTCTTGGGCAAAACCGCTTCCATGCCTTCACCCGATATTTCCGCTTCGCCCCACGTAGCTCGAAACTTGTTTCGAGTCGCGTCGTTGCAATTACACGTGGAGCAACAGGGGGGACTCGAAATAAGTTTCGAGCTACGCCAGAGTTTCGAGCTACGAACGCGTCAGTTTGCGGCGAGTACCGCGGTGACGGGGAAATGATCGGAGGGAGTGCGTCCTGAGCGTTCGGTGCGATCGATGGAGGCCGATTGGACGCGGAAGTCGCGGGAGGCGCCGATCCAGTCGATTCTTGGACCGTCGATCTGATCGGCCTTGAAATTGGAGAATGTCCCTTCGCCGGCCTTCCGTTCCGGATGAGCGGTTCGGAAAGTATCGACGACGGGCGAGCGCAGCCCATCGACGTCGTCGAAGAGCCTGCGGTACGGCTCGCTGTTTTCACCGGTATTAAAATCTCCGGTCAGGATGATCCGCGAGCGGTCCAGTTCACGCGCCGCCCGGGCGCGGATCCGCCGCGCCGACTCCAGGCGGGCCGTCGTTCCTCGGTGGTCAAAGTGGGTATTCAGGAACAGAATTGGCCGGGCAAGGGGCTGGCGGCGGTCGCGCAGCTGGACCCAGGTCACCATGCGGGGCAAGGAGCTGTCCCAGCTCTTGCTGCCGGCGATCTCCGGCGATTCGCTCAACCAGAAATGTCCGCCGTCGAGTTTTTCAAATCGGTCGCGCGCATAATAGAGCGCCATCATTTCACCTCGGTCGGCGCCGTCGTCGCGGCCGGCTGCGAGCAGTTCGAATGCGGGCAGTGCCGCGGCGAGTTCATCGCGCTGGGCCGCCAGCGTTTCCTGGGTTCCGAGCAGATCCGGGTTGAAGTTACGGATCGTCTCCACCAGGAACTCCTTGCGATGCTTCCAGTGGTTTTCGCCGTCGTCGGCCGTGCCATAACGGATGTTGAAACTCATCACCCGCAGCGTCACATTTCCCTCATCGCCAGCGATCGAGGTCGTGGCGACCAAGCAGAAGGCGGCGGCGAGCAGGCACGTCAATATTTGTCGCAGCGCGCGGCAACCGCGGAACCGCGACGGTCGAACAACCAGCGGATCAGCGGATTGCGCGCCGCGGGCTGGTGCCGCGTGCGCGGGGAAGTTCTCAGCGAATTGGTGCAACATCGATTGGTCCTGAAGGCCGTCCAAACGGGTCGAGGCGGCCGAAGGGGGATTTTTTTCGCGGGGGCCGTTACCGCGACGGCTTCTCCACTCCGCGTGCTAGATATTACCACAGAGTCCGCTGTCCACTTGCCCTTGGCAGCAGCGGAGGAAAAACTAGCATAATCGATATCCAGTGGCAACCTTGCGGTGGGAACCGTTTATGGCAAGTGACAGCAAACGTATCGGGATTTTGACCAGTGGCGGCGATTGTCCGGGATTGAACGCGGTGATCCGCGGTGCGGTCAAGAGCGCGAACAGGCACGGTTTCGATGTGGTCGGATTCCTGCGTGGGTACGAGGGGTTGGTCGACCCGGTGAGCTTCGTTCCGCTGAATCACAAGAACACCACGGGCATTCTCAGCCAGGGTGGCACGATCCTGGGCTCGACGAACAAAGGTCGATTCGCGGCGACGGTCGGCGTCTCGAATCGCGTGGAACTCGATCCGGAATTGCTGGCCGGCGTGCGAACGACGTTTGAGCAGTTGAATCTGCACGGATTGATTTGCGTGGGTGGCGACGGCTCGCTGGCCGTTTCCCAGCAGTTTCACGAGTACGGATTGCCTGTGGTCGGCGTGCCCAAAACGATCGATAACGACTTGTCGGCGACGGCGTTCACGTTCGGATTCGACAGTGCGGTTGATTGCGCCACCGATGCACTTGACCGGCTGCATACGACGGCGGCGAGCCACGATCGGGTGATGATCCTGGAGGTCATGGGCCGCCATGCCGGCTGGATCGCGCTGCATGCGGGGATCGCGGCGGGCGGTGACGTCATACTGATTCCGGAGATTCCATGGACGTTTGAAAACGTCTGCCAAAAAATCCTGGAACGCGATCGGCAAGGCAAGCGGTTTACGCTGATTGTCGTCGCGGAAGGCGCGAAGCTGCCATCGGGCGCGGTCGTGACTCAGGAGCCCGAGCAGAAAGACCGCCAGACGCGACTCGGAGGTATCGGCTCGATCGTCGCGCAGGAAATCGAGTCGCGACTTGGCCGCGAGACACGCACGGTCGTGCTTGGGCATCTGCAGCGCGGGGGTGTGCCGACCACTTTCGACCGCGTGTTGGCCACGCAGTATGGCGCGCACGCAGTGCGGCTGATCGTGCAGCGTCGATTCGGCGAAATGGTCTGCTATCATCCGCCTCGCATGGAGAGCGTTCCGATTATCGAGGCGGTCAATGAGCTTTCCACGGTCGACGTCAATGGTTCGGCGGTGCAGGCTGCCCGGGCGCTGAGCGTCTCTTTTGGCGACGATCCGCAGCCGGTCGGGCCGTTTCAATTATCCGGCCCGCCCGCGAAGGAGATTCCAGCGGGCCCGCCTGCCGCTTCCGCCGACCACCCGAAAAAATCTTCAGAGGGTATCGCGCCCACGGAGTTCGATCGCCCCGTCTTTTTCGCCTGATTCGGCTCCACCCCTTTGTGTGTGCCCATCGTGTGCCAGGGGTGCCCTTTGCCCGCTATAATGATGGGCGATCGAAGGGTGCGGCGCGTTGCGCCGTGCGCGCAACGGTCGAAGGGGGACGCATGTTGAAGCGGCTGGAGTGGGGACTGGGGCTGATTACTTTGTTCGTGAGCGCGCAGCTTTCTACGGCGGAGGACGCGCTCTTGGACCGCGTTGTTTTGCGCGCCGGCGAGCGCGGTCGCGCCGCGGGACCGATGCATTGGACGGTCGAATTGCCGTCCGCGGCGCTCCGCGATGGAAATGAACTCCCCGCGGTGCGGGTAACCAGCGACGATCAGCACGAGTTGCCGGCGCAAATCGGCGGCTTGCGCTTATCCGCCGCAAAGCAGCCCGTGCCCGACGCACGCCGCGAATTGACGGTCATTCTCCCGGCGCTGCAGCCTGGCGAGTCACTGCAGTTGACGGCCCGATACACGTCGAGCGACCGCCGGGAACCGTCGAACGACAAAACTGCTCGCGCATTCCGCTGGAACGATACGCCGGGTAAATTCGCCGACCTGCTGTTCGGCGATCGTCCGGTACTGCGGTATATGTACGAGAAGCTTGATGAGACTTCGGCGGATCGTCGAGCCGAAACGTACAAGCCGTACCATCATCTCTTCGATCCGTCGGGGATGCGGCTGGTTACCAAAGGACCCGGCGGGCTCTTTCCACACCACCGCGGGCTGTTCTACGGATTCAACCGTATCGAGTATGGTCCGGAGCGGGTCAAGGCCGATGTCTGGCACTGTAACCGCGGTGAATTCCAATCGCATGAGCAGGTCGTCGTTCAGGAAGCGGGCCCCGTTTATGGCCGGCATCGAGTACGGATCGATTGGCATGGCCCGGACGGCAAGGTCTTTGCCCGGGAGGAACGCGAACTCACAGCTTACGACGTCAACGGCGGCTCGATGATTGAGTTCCGCTCGATCTTGGATTCCACGGCGGGCAAGGTGCGACTCGATGGCGACCCGCAGCACGCCGGGTTCCAGTTTCGCGCGTCGCAGGAAGTTCCGGACAAGACCGCGGCGCAGACCTACTACCTGCGTCCCGACGGCGCCGGACAGCCAGGCAGCTTCCGAAACTGGGACGACAAGATGCGCGATCCTCGTACAATCAACCTGCCCTGGCTGGGGCTCTGCTTTGTGCTCGGAGAACAGCGCTACACCTGCCTCTACCTCGATCATGCCGACAATCCGAAGGAGGCGCGCTACAGCGAACGTGACTACGGGCGTTTCGGTTCCTATTTTGAATACGAAATCGAGCCGTCGAAACCACTGTTCGTTAATTATCGGCTCTGGCTGCAGGCGGGCGAGCTTACCACGACCCAAGCCGAGGCGCAGTCCGAATCGTTCACCAGGCCACTACGCATCGGTCGGACTTGAAGTCGAGGGATCATTGTCCATTGTCGGTCGCGCGGCTCGGGCTGGAGCCGCTTGCCTTCCGAGCAGCTTCTTTGGTTTTCCATCGAGCGGTATCTCGCTGATCCTGTCGATGCTGCGGAACAGTCGGACGGTCTGTGCCGAGTGATTCAGTCGCGAGATCGAACCTGGAATGTTGATTCGGTACGGAGCCTTTGTGGCCCGGAGCCGCTGCACTTGCAGGGCGCGCTCCACCAGGAAGAAATCGTGGATCATCATCAACCGCATTTCCCCGGCCAGGGAATGGACGGTCGGAATGGACGGCCTCGGCGATCGGCGCCGCGGAGGTTGCGCCGGGACCCCTTGCTGTCGTTTCTTACATCGCCATCGAGTCGCTACTACCTCCAGGGGAGTAGATACCACAGCTGAGTGTAGCGGAACCGCACCCCGGAATGCAATCGTTTTCCCTGGGGCCGAAGTGCTGGAAAGGGGAGTCGACGGGAAGGGATCGGCTGGGAAGAATTGAGCGGATTGCCTACAATTCCGCGGCTGACCGAATCCGATCTGGAGTACCCACCGATGTTTGACGTTCCGGCCGTGCTGTCGATGCATGAACAGACCGTGGCGCGCTGGCACCAGGAGCCGCTGGATAATCCGTACGAGGATTTTCTGGGGCTGGCCTGCCAGCAGCACCAGTTCAATTTTCAGTTGTGGCACGAAGAAGACATCGCGCGCAGTCCCGATGTCGGCGATGCGCGGATCGCACAGGTCAAGCGGGCAATCGACCGGTTCAATCAACAGCGGAACGATGCCATTGAAAAACTCGACGATTGGCTGAGCGACGCGCTTGCCGCGCGGTCGATCGTCGCCGAGCCGAACGGGCCGATCAACACCGAGACGCCGGGCAGCGCCGTCGATCGACTTTCGATCATCGCGCTGCGGATTTACCATCTGGACGAACAGGCGGCGCGCATCGAAGCGTCGGATGAGCACCGCCGGGCCGTAGCGCGGAAAGCGGCAATCTGCCGGTTGCAGCGGGATGAGCTGGGCCGGTCGTTGAGCGAACTGTTGGCCGAGATCGGGACCGGCCGCAAGCGGCACCGCACCTACCGGCAGTTCAAGATGTACAACGATCCGGCTCTCAATCCGTATCTTTATCAGGCCTCGAACCGCTGATGCGGAATCCGCCGTTCACCGCAAGCGTCTGGCCGGTGATAAATGAAGCGGCGGGGCAGGCCAGGAATAGCGCCGCTTCGGCGACTTCCTCGGCGGTGCCCCAGCGTTCCAGCAGCGATTCCTGGCAAGCTCGATCACGCCAGTATTCGGGAGCCGTTTCGCCCCACTTGGTTCGGATCCAGCCAGGGGCCAGGCAGTTGACCCGCACGCGCGGCGCGAGGCTTCGCGCCAGACTGCGGCTGAACGCGGCAATGGCGCCCTTTGCGGCGCAGAAGAGCTCACCGCTCTCGCCGGCCATTCCCCAGTCCACCTGATCCCAACTCATGTTCAAAATCACGGGCAAACCCGGCGCCGGACTGCTCGCCGTCGTGTCGCGAGGCGAGCCGGCGACGGTATCGCGAAGAGGCGCGCCCGGAATCTCGCGCGCGGTCATCTGCTGACCTGCGAGCCGGGACAGGCGAATCGTCGCCTGGACATCGACGCGCCACAGGAGTTCGAGCTTCTGATCGAACGGCAGCGATCGCGCGGGGGTGGTGAGCAGGTCGACTCCGGCGTTGTTGATCCAGATATCGCAGCCATTCCTCCAGCTCCAACACTGACGGAAGAATTCCTCGAGTTGCGCGCTGTCGCCGAGATCGGCCAGCAGCATGCGGGAGTCGCGGCCAAGTCGTTGGATTTCAGCGGCGGTTGCCTGTGCCTGATCACGATTGGCGCAGGCATGCACGACGATATCGGCACCCGCCCGCGCCAGGCGCACGGCCATGGCGCGGCCGATTCCGCTGGACGAACCTGTCACGACGGCCACGTGGCCCAGCAATGGCAACTCCGATTCCGACATACGGCATTCCCTCACGCGGGGAGCGACCCGTGACTCGCGCTGGCCCTCGTTCCTATTTTCGCTCGTCGATGTTGCGGCGCTGCAGCTGATCGAGTTGGTCGTTCGCGTCCTTCAAGCTGAATTTGCACTGCGGAATGCGTCCGCGCAGTTCCTCGGCATCGTCCAGGCGTCGCAGGGGGTCCCGTGCAGCCTCCACTTCATCTTCCAGTGCCACCAGCCAGGCGGGGACATCGAGTCCGACGCCGGTCGGCCTGCGGGTCAGCGATTCGGCCTCATGTTCCAACAGTTCGAAAACTGGGCGGGGGCCGTTCGCGGTGGCTTCGCGGATCGCCGGTTCCACCAGCGCCCGGATACGGTCGATCGCCATCGGTCGCACGAATCGCTCCGCAACCTGGTCGGCGATGGTGGGCATCCGCATGGAATATTTCTTCTGCAGCAACGACAGTTTTTCGCCGTAATGGTCCGCCTCGCTATTGATCCGATCGGTAAGAGCCCGGCGCCACATTTTGGCGGCCGCATTCTGCTCGGCGCGAACGAGCACTTCATGGGCCCAGACCACCGGTTTCAGATTCCAGGCGACGCGATCGTATCGGGTCCGCAAACGGAGAAAATCGAGTAGCGTGTAGATCAGTTCGCCTCGGTCCGATTGGGTGGTCGTGCTGTTGTAATCGCGATATTCGCCGTAGTTTTCGAAGATCGCTTCGAGCAGCAGGGTGAGGTGTTCGACGATATAGAGCCGCGAGGTACCCTGCTGGATGGCGGCGAGGAACGGTGCGGCGAATTCATCGTCACTCTCCTCGGCCTGATCCAGCCAGTTGTCGACACCCTGGTGCAGGATGGAGCGGATATTTCCCAGGTTCAGGAATCGCTGGGTGAACCGATCACTGCCGAAACGCTGAATAAACTCCAGCATATGCTCCCAAGCCTGTTTGTCGTGGACTTTTTCCAGGACCGACAGACGCAACGTACGGCTATGGTTGAGCCAGCAGAGCAGCAGTGATTCGGTCAGTTTTTCCAGGCAAGCAACCAGCATGGACGCCGAGGTCTCCTCGCGAGCCCGACCGGTACCGTGGCCCCACTGCGAACTGGAGGCGACCAGCGACTCCACGATCGCCTTGTAGCCCCGTTTGAAAAGTTCGTCGAATTCCGTCACGGCGCCGTGGCCGACCGGGTGGTCGGTCTCCATGCGCCGGGAGACGTCGAGCAGTTCGCAGGTCTCGCGGATCAACCCCAGTCGCGGCAGAAAGGCCAGCAGGTCCTGGATCCCTCGCTGGCGCACGCGCGTGGCGACGATCACGCGCGGATGGCCGCCGCGACCCAGTGGTACATAGAGCAACGGTTTCGAGGCCAGCGATTTGATCAGGTTAGGCCAATACTCGCGAACGCGGCCGCGGTCCCCTTTGAGGATGGCGGCCAGGACGGCGGTGATCTGCCGCTGATCTTGATCGTCCGCGCGCGATTCCTTCGGCGCTGCGTCCAGGGCCGCCGCCAGGATCCGCTCGGCGTCGGTAACTTCGACGGTGATCGATACGATCTGGTCGAGCAGCGATTCCTTGGTGGCACGGCGGTTATCGAATTCCAGCATCGAGTCCATATCGGTGCGGGGCAACGGGATCTTATATCTTTGAATCGTGTCGAGCAGTTCGACAAGGCGTTCCCGGTTCACTTCCGCCTGCGCGCGCCAGCGTTCCATCGCATCCTGGCGTTCCTTGTCGGCTCGGGCGTCGCCGGTGGGGCTATCGGACCAGTATTGACAGGTCACGACCGATTTCCAGAGCCGTGCCAGGCATCCGATGAATGCGGCGCGATCGACCACCCGATCGGCTTCCATCGCCAGTTCGTCGTGCGAGCCGAGGTTACTTTCGAAAACGGCTCCCTCCATGCCGTCATCGGTCGTATCCCGGTAGACCATTTCCTCGTAGGCCGCGTTGAAGAGCTCGTCGCTGGCCGGCGCGTCCTCGTCGAGCGGATCCTGGCTTTCGTCGGCGTCGTCCTCTGCCGGGCGGTGGGAGTTCGAGCCCTCCCTGTTCTTCCGCCCCGCCTCACCCGACTCGTTCAATTGGAACTGCGGCACTTCCCAGTACGATTCGGCATTCGCTTCGAAGAAGTCGAGCATTCTCCGCAGCATCGACGTCGGGTTCAGCCGCATTCGCTCGATTTCCACGGGAGGCAGATTGACCAGTCGCAGCAGCCAGTGCTCGGCCAATACGTGAAACGAGCTCTCGCCGACATGCAACGGGATTTTCTCGGCCTGGCTGAGCCAATGGACGAGCAGGGCGAGCGAGGCGACAAAGTCGTTTTTTTCCAGCAGTGCGTCGATGACGAGCGCGTAGGCGCGCGACGAATCGAACATTTCGGCGTACGGCGCCCAGAAACCGACATCGCCGGCGGCGGCGCCGCCCTTGTGCCAGAGGTTGAGCGCTTCCGCGACTTTTTCCGCCGCGCGGTAGGCGTCCAGGGAATCGATCGCTTCCACACAGATCACTTCGTGCGCGGCGAAGCGGTGCCACCATTCCGCCGTGGAGCGAAATGCTCTCGCTACTTCGCGGCAGCGGTCTTTCTGGTCGCGCGCGGCGAATTCACTCCAGACGCGGGCGTAGCCGTTACAGGTCTGTTCGATCACCCGTACCAGTTCGTCCGCGCGATGATCGTGGACGCTGTTTTCAAGAGCGGGAAAGAGGCTGAAATTCGCGTCGAAGCCCAGGATGTTCCGGGGATCAATCACCGCGCCGCATTCGATCCCGCGCTGCAGGAAGTCGATGATGCGGGGCAACAGGCTGTTCGCATGCTGCGGGTCGCCGCGGCGGATCGCCAGGTCGAGTTCGGTGAGCCAGCAGTCGATCTGGCAGAGCATCCGCGCCGAGGCGGTCGGCACGACGTTGACCTGCCGCGTGGCGGCGGCGGCAAATCCCATTCGGGCGAAGATCCGGGCCAGATGCACATGTTCCAGCTGCGAAGCGCGGCGGCATGCCAGCTCCGCATTCAAATGTTGCCGCGCGGCGCCAAACGGCTGCTTGCGTTCCTTGCTTTCGCGGCGCAAACGGTCGGCATGCTTGCCCGGCATCCCCGCCAACAATCGCTCGTAAAACTCATCGCGGTAGACCGCGATCCGCGGAAGGAGCGTCGAAAGTGTGACGGAGGAACTGTGGCTGTCCGGTCCCGCGCCGCTCACGCCGGCGGCCATCAAAATGGTCCCCGCCAGGACCGCCGCCGCTTCGAATTCCAGTTCTTCGCGAGAAAGTTCCGTCATCAATTCGACGCGCCTCATCAACGCTTCCAACGCGACTTCCTGTGCCACGTAGCGACGATAGAATCCCTTGTTGTCGATCACGTGCGGATCCCACTGACCAAAATGATAATTCGGCCGCTTGTTCGCCGGATGATCGAAATCGTAGGCGCGCGGATCGACTGCCAGTTCGTCCAGCCGCGCCGGATCAAAGCAGGCCTCGCGCAGGATGTCGGGGTCGGTTGCTTCCAGGATTTCCAGGGCCCGTTGAATCACCGGTCGAGCCGGGCCGAAGACGACTCCGGCGCCGCGGATAAATAAGGGAACCGGCCGCACCGATTCGTGCGGGTAAGGTTCGACCTTCTGATTCTCGAGGGTGGCCACCGGCCGATGCCCGATGAAGTCGTTCAGCCGCTCGATCACCGCAGGCACAATCCGGGCCGGTTCGGTCCAGGGGCCGCCTTCGCGCAGAATTTGCTCGCAGACTCGTCCGACAAAAAAGGGATTGAATAGCCGCTCCGCCGTCTGGTGGAACAAAAGATCCCGGTGAAAGTCCAAATAGCCTGGGAGCACGTGCCGTTCCAACAACTCGATCACCGCACCCGCCTGACCGTCGTCCGCTTCATGCGATTTCCGGGTGGGGATCTTTTCCCGCAAGGCGGCGAGCACAACCCCGTACAGGGGCTCCCCCCCGGAGTAGTGGGAGCACGATTCCCAGCATGTATTGAGCGCCGCATGGAACTGCGGGTCGCTGGCTCCGGAAGAAAAATTCAGGTAGCCGAGCACTTGTTCGAGGGCTTGCGCGCCCTTTCGGTCAAGTCCTCGTGCCGCCATGAATCCCCTCCCTCGTGAAAACAGAGGCCCCGTCCCCAGTCCGCACCAATTCTCTCGGCAGCCTCGTCACCACAGCCAGGTTGGCCGCCGTTGGCCCAGACTGCGGGTCGACGGCCCATCCCGCATGGGGTGCCGCGGTACCTAGGAAGGATTTTCGCGCTCCCCCGGGGTCTAATTTAGGGGGCGCTGTGCCGCGAGGGAAGGGCCGAACGCGGAATGCCGAGTTAGAACGTGAAAATCCGGACGATCTGAATTATCATGCAGGAGACCGACTTCCCGGGTCCGCCACCGCGCGGTGCCCAGTCCCGTTTTCCATACCGGTCGTCCGACCTGGATACAACCTTGAGGTCTTCCGCATGTTGCATTGCCGAAACTGCTGTTACGGACTCGTTGTCGTCATACTTGGCACGGTCGGAGTCGCCGAGGCTCAGAGTTCCGGAATCCTGTCACCCAATTTAGCGCGGCGCTATGGCCTCGACCGCGTCTGGGCGACTCAGGTCGAAGTGGGCCGGGATCGTGGTGGTGTCGTGCACATAACGCCCCACGTGAGCTCTATTCGCAAGCGGACCATCTTCGACGTCGTGCACGCTGCGGGGACCCTGTCGATATCGGAACAGCAGCTTAGCCCGCAGGGGTTGCCGTTCGGCATCGACGGAGCTCGGAAGTATGCCGAGGATCGCGTTAAGGAACTTGCGGCCAAACAGCCTGCCAACGCCGACCCGCCCCGGATCGAATCGCGCGACGTGCCGGAGATCACGCTCTATGCCGCGACATCGTTGGGTGCCGTGCACGCGATCGACGCGGAAACCGGCAAGACCAAGTGGGTGGCGGCGCTGGGCAATCTGAACTACCCGATGTCGGAAGTCTCGGCCAACGACAACTATGTGGCTTACATGAACGGGTCAAGTGTGTTTGTGCTCGATTCGCTCGACGGCAAACTCGTCTGGACCCATCGGTCGGCGGGGGTTGCCGCGGCCGGCCCGGCCGTCACCGATACGCATCTGTTTCTGCCCACCGTCGTCGGCAGCATGGAGGTTCGTTTGCTCTCCAGTACCCGCGAGACCGCTTGGCACTATCGAACGGCGGGGAAGACGCGCGTACCGCCGGTCGGTTCGTCCGACAGCGTCGCCTGGACAACGGACAACGGACAACTGATTGTCGCGGCCGCGGATCCTCGCGCCATTCGCTTTCGACTGGAAGCGAAACAACCGTTTTATGCGTCGCCGGCATTCGCCGGCGCCAGCCGTGTCGTGGCGGCGACGGTCGACGGTTTCGTGCATTGCATGGACCGGGTCAGCGGAGCGGCCGTCTGGAAAACGGCGGTGGGCGACCGCTGTTTCGTGGCGCCGTATTGTGTCCAGGATTCGGTCTTGATCCTGACCGAAGGACATGATCTCGTCTGCTTGAACCTGCAGAATGGCTTGGAGCAGTGGCGAGCGATCGGCATCCGACTGGTGCTCTCCAGCAGCATGGAAAAACTTTATTGCGCCGGCGACATCGGGCGGATAGTGATCCTCGATAATAAAAACGGAACGCGGCTTGCCACGGTCGAAACAGAAGAATTCGATCTCCATGTGGTCAACGCGCAGTCCGATCGTATCTATCTCGGGAATCGCGGTGGAACGCTGCAATGCTTGCGGGAAATCGGCAATCGCTGGCCGATCGTGCACGTCAATCGCGAATCCGCGTCGGACGAAAAGCCGGCGACAACGCCTCGAACCAAAGCCGGCCAGGACACAGGCGACGACCCGTTCGCGACTCCGAAAGCCAAGCAGGAGGGTGATCCATTCGCCAACCCGTAGCTCGAAACTTGTTTCGAGTGCTCAGGCGACTCCCCCCGTCACGCTTCCGGGTTCATCGCGAGGGTCGCGATGCCTCGGAAAAGCGAAGAGAGGAGGGAGAAACGAGCATACGTTCTCACTTCTCTTTATTGACCGGTGTGCGCATTCAGGCAAGAATCGACGACATTCATCGGTGTGGGAGCGGTTCAAACTGAGGGATGCTCTATGCGGTGTCGTTATGCCTGTGGGTCGGCCGAACACGAACTTGGTCGGCGCGCGTTTCTGCGGCAATCGGGTCGTGGCGTGGCCGGAATGGGGCTTGCCGGACTGGTTTCGGGGCTGGGAGGAATGGTCACCGGAACGCCGGCGGTGGCGGACGCGATGCGGCGCGGCGGCAAGCAGATTCTGAATATTTTTCTGCATGGCGGCGTGAGTCAGCTGGAAACCTGGGACCCGAAGCCGAACACGGACACCGGCGGGCCGTTCCGTACGATCGCCACAACCGTGCCGGGACTGCATCTCTGCGAACTGCTGCCCTGCACTGCGCGGCAGATGCATCGACTGGCCGTGGTGCGGAGTCTCGACACCAAGAATGGAGACCATGCGCGCGGGGTGGTGGAAATGACGACCGGCCGAAAGCAGATGCCGGGCGCGGATTTTCCGCACTTGGGGGCCGTGTCGGCCAAGGCGTTGCTTCCCGACTCGTTCTCCTTGCCGGCCCACATCCTGATTCGGAGTTCGCCGGGCAAGCGGAACGTCGAATCGGAGTTTCACAAAGCGGCCTACCTTGGTCCCCGCTTCGCCAGCATGGCGATCTACGATTGCAAGCCGCCGCAGCTGGCGACGGGGCCGACCTCAAGCGCCGACGGAAATCTTGACCAGTTACGCAACGATCTGCGCCGAAGTCTCAATCAGCGTTTCGCCGGGCGTCGCCGCACGGCCGACACCGAGGCGTACAACTTTACTTTTGATCAGGCTCGCGATCTTCTGGCCCAAAGCGACGTGTTTCGGATCGAGCGAGAGTCGATGGCCGACCAGGAGCGATATGGCGGCAGCGAGTTCGGGCGGCACTGCCTGCTGGCACGCAGACTTCTGGAACATGGTGTGCCTTACGTGCAGGTGAACCACGCCGACTACGACACGCATCATGAGAATTTTGATTTCCATATCGAGCAGCTCGGGGAATTCGACCAGCCATTCGCCCGATTAGTCGAGGATCTTGCCGAACGGGGGCTGCTGGAGACTACTGTTGTGTGCGTGATGAGCGAGTTTGGAAGGACTCCCAAGATCAACAAGACTTACGGGCGTGACCATTGGGGTACCGCCTGGAGCGTTGTCATGGGTGGGGCGGGGGTTCAGCCGGCGGCGGTCATCGGTCGAACCAATGCCAACGGTACGCAGGTTACGGATCGCGAGGTCGATCACGGTCACATTTTCCACACGATTTTGCGAGCGGTTGGCGTCGATTCGGGTGGCGAATTTCAGGTTGGCGGGCGGAGTTTTCCGATCGCCGACCCGGCGCGCAAGCCGATCGAGGAGTTGCTGGCATGACGAACGAGTCGGCCATGCCGGTCGATCCTCGCAAGCTGGAACTGGTACGCGAACTGGGCCACGACCGTCCGCTCACGGCCTGCCACTGGGAGCCGGGGTCGCGTTTTCTGTACTGCGGCGCCGAGGACAATCTGGTCCATCGCTGGGAGCTCGCAAGTGGTACGCGTACGGCGATGGCGGCGCACGACAGTTGGGTGCGAGCGTTTGCCTCGTCTCCCAACGGCGAATTCCTGTACACGGGCGGTTACGATGGTCGGTTGATCACCTGGTCCGCCGCCGCGGAGAATCCGGTGCCGCTGCGCGCGATCGAAGCGCACGATGGCTGGATCCGGGCACTGGCGATCAGCGGTGACGGCCGGTACCTGGCGAGTTGCGGCAACGACCGCCAGATCAATATCTGGGACGCGGCCAGCGGCGCGAGGCTTCAGTCGCTGCGCGGTCATACGACGCACGTGTACCAATTGATTTACGCGAAGGATGCGCGGCGGATTTTTTCCTGCGATTTGCGCGGCGTTGTTTTCGAGTGGACGGTTGAATCGGGGGTCGGGCGTGAACTGGTTACGGTGAAGGCGTTGCACGAGTACGATACGACGTTCCGCGCCGATATTGGCGGCGCGCGGTGTGTCGCGGCGCGCAGCGACGGCGAGCAGATCGCGCTGGGCGGTATCAGCAACGTGTCGAATGCCTTTGCCGGCATCGGTGAGATCGTCGTAGCGCTGTTGAATTCCCAATCGGGAAAAATCGACCAGGTACTGCAGGCCAAGGACAAGACGCAGGGAACGACCTGGGGCGTGGCGCATCATCCCGACGGTTTTTGGATCGGAGTCTCGGGCGGCGCGGGGAGAGGCTGGCTGTATTTTTGGAAAGGCGACGAATCCCACGAGTTCCATCGTGTCGAGCTGAAGCACGATGGCCGCGGCATGAGTCTTTCTCCCGATCGACGGCAACTGGCGGTTGCCCACGCCGACATGCAGCTGCGAATCTACGCGATCGGCGGCCCGTGAAAAGGGAGGCGGAGAACGCAGCAGCGCGGGGGGGAACGCGTCAGGCGTTGGCGCGGCGGCCTCGTTCGCGCAGCTGGGCGATTTTCTGTTCCAGCGCTTGGCGGGGACAGCAGCCGTTGTTGTGGGCCTCGAGCATCGAAAGCATGATCGACGGGTAGGTGTCGAAGATCGACAGTCCGCCGCATTCGGCGGCCCAGAAGCGAGCCAATTCCCGTGACGGCGGCCCTTTTTCCGGGTCGTAAGCTTCGGGAACCACCGATACCAGCGCCAGTCGGCCGGCGATGGCTCCGGCGGCCGTTCGAGAAGCGGGATCGATGAGTTCGCCGACGTTCCCCGGCAGGATCGATTTTCCCGGTGTCATCTTGATCGGCGGCTGCTGGCCGCGCAACACGCGGCGATGGCCGGGTACCTTGACGCGATCCCGTCCACGCCCCTTTTTCAGACGCCGGGAATCATCCTGGTAGGCCTTGTGGCTCATCAGCGCGTGCCCGTTAATCCAGGCGAAACCATCTTCGGGAAGCTCCTGGCCATGGTCCAACGCGACGAAAGGCGTGGCACTCAAGTTCCCGTTCGCGAACTGCTGCAGCGTGACCAGCATGCGATCCTTGGGACTTTGCCGGCCCCGTCCGTGCGCCAACCGGCCAATCAGATGGTAGAGCACATCCGGAGAAACCCGTGTCGCGACGATCAGGTGCCGCAGGCTGAGCAGGTCGAGCGATTCTTTGACGACCGAAGCCGACGACACCAGTACATGGGGGCCATCGCCCGAAGTATCGAACCAGATCTGCAGCGCCTCCCGATCCTCCTCGTCGCCGTGAAATGGCCGAACGGCGGCGGAAGGGTGCAGTTTTTCATAAGCCTGCCGCAGCCGTTCGACATACAGGTCGACGAGCCGCGCGTGGACGACGACCAGCGTGTTCACGTGGAACGGTTGGGGCAGTCCCAGCGCCTTGAAGCTATCGAGCGGCTGGGCGTAGAAGTGCATCAGTTGGCGCAGTGCTTCCTCGGTTTCGGCCGGGTAGTGCAGATCTTCGGCGGAGGGGAACAACCGCACGCCCAGATCGGGGAGGATTCCGCGCCGGATCGACTCCGGGAAACTATGCGCCGGCGATCGGCGGTCCCACGACTTACCGTACCATTGCGACCCGGCGGCAAAGACCAGCGGTGAGTGTTCGGCGCCGGCCGCTACGACCGGCTCCTGGAAGGCGATCGGTTGCCTTCGCTGGGCCTCGTCGCAGAGCACGACGCGAATATGCCGGTGCAATTCCTGTTGAAAGCGACCGATCTGTTGAGCGCTGGTGAAAACCGACGCGGGTTCCAGCACGACGCGTGCGTCGGCGCGGGAACAATTGGCGACGCCGATACCGTCGCGCGTGAACAACGGGTAGTCGTGCGGGATTGCGAACGCCGCGTCGCCCGTATGCGAAACCAGCCGCTGCGCTTCCTCCGGGATCGGAGGAAAGGTGAGTATTTCCACGGATCCGAACGGGCCGCGCACCAAGGTTGCCATCGAAGCGAGTACCTGCAGGACGTTTTCCAGCATCGGAGCCTCCGATGCATCGATCGTCGCTTTGCATGACTGCAGGTGGCAGGACACCAGTTCGCGTGCCTGTTCGAGGGTGGCGGGCCGTTGTGCGAACAGGCGTTGGAACGCGGCTTTGGGAAAATACTTCTTCATGAACGGGCCGTCGATGCGACAGAGCGCCTGGCGCCGACGTTGGATGTCGCGTTCGTTCGGAAGGTAGGGCGGCGCCCGCAGTATGCGGCGGCGTCCCATGCCTTTGCCGCGAACCTTGTCCGACAGGTGATACGGCTTCGCCGTGCAGTAGGCGATCTTGCCGGCCATTCGTCCCCGCATCTGCAGGCGGATGCACGCCTGCATCACCACGCCAAGCGTGAGCGTCTTGCCTGTCCCCGGCGCGCCCTGGATGAAGAACGATTTTGGCGATTTCTGGCCGTCGGTGATCGAGGCCGCCAGCCAGATCAGATGGGCAAACTGGTGATCGCGCAGCGTTTTCTCGTTGACGCGACGCTTGCCAAGTTGCAAATCCTGCAAAACGGTCCAAAGCTCCACGGCAAGCTGCCGGTGAAACTCGGGAGCGTTCGCAAACCGCAGATTGACGAATTCCCGAGCCGATTCGGGCGGATAGATGCTGTCCGGATTCTCGCCCGGCGGAAACACCTTGGTCATGACGGGTATCAGCTTGTGATACAGCGAGGCAAAGGCGGGAGCCGGCTCACGGCTGCTGCCCGATCCGTTCATGATGGTGATCGCAGGCCGCACGGTCGGGGCTTCCTTCGGCTGAAGTCGACGTTCGGTGGGATACTTTCAAGGCGGGGCTCGACGAAAAACGTCGCTGAATGGACCGCTGTCGTCGGTTCGATTATCATACTATCCCGCCCTAGCAGAATCCACCCCTGCCCCCCTTGCCCTCCCCAGGTAACTTCCGTGATGTCTCCGGCTCGCATCGATACCGTCGAGTTGTCCACGCGCGGCGTTGCGGGGCATGCCTTACGCCGCGTCCAGAAGTTGAACAATACCTTGCGTGGCACCCGGCAACTGGTTGCTAAATCGGGAGAGCAACCGGCGCAGTCGATCGCACTGCTGCTGGCGCAGACGCGCGTGCTGGTGCTGAAGATGGGCAGGCGGGAATTCGGCAACGCCGCCGGCATGCACTTCCACGCCGTGAAGAACGTGGAGACGCCCGGTTCCCATCCGCAACATGAGTCGTTCTCGCGCGTTTATCGAACGTGGTCCCGAATCGCCAGGTCGGAAAAAGGACCGTTTCTGCCCGTGCGGGGACAGGTGGCGAAGGCCTGCGACAAACTGCTGGAGTTGCTCGTCCCGGAAAAGGACGAGCACGGCAGATCGCTGCGCGCCACAATCGACGGACTGTACCGCAAATGGATGTATCAGTCCGGGCAAGAGGCGTTTGAAGCGGCGTCGAAGCTCGCGAATCCTCTCCACGTTCCCTTGACCTACGGCGCGCTCTGGCAGAGGCGCGAAGTCGGCATGGTGCCGGACTTTGACGAGGTACGTTCGATCGGCACTCGATTGCGACTTGATCTGGGCGAGGCGGCGGCGATCTGGGAAGGGTGCAAAACCCGCCAGCTCCTGGAACGCGGACTGCCGCCTCCCTTGGTCCGGTTGATCGTCGCCATGCAACTGCAATGTCCCGGCCTGCGCATGACCGCCGCCTCGGTCCGGGAGCACCTGCGCGTCAGCGAAAAGACGGCCCAAGCGATCAACAACGGTCAGCTGGTGAAATTCAAGGATATTCGCAACGCGGTGCAATCGATACTCGACACCCGGAGTGCGGCGGCACTGGAGAAGGACTGGCAGGCGGCCTGGGAGCGCAACCGTTCTCAGGAGGACTTTGGAACGGCGTTACCACGTATCTGTGCGGAGAATGGCTGGAGCAATCACACGCTGGCGGTATTGCTGCGCATTCGACCGCCCGAGGAGCGCGGAATTGCGAGTTCGGCGCGAGGAAAGGCACGGCTACGCGCCGAGTCGTATCGTCCTTCGGCGGAGATCCGCAGGATGTACCAGGAAAAGTGCTTTTCCGGCCAGGCGCCCGCGAAAGCGGTGATCGACATGGTGGCACTGGAAGGGAAGCGGGAAGCGAGCGGCGAGAACCAGCGCGACTACCTGACGCGGCTGTTCCTGGAGGGTGTCGAGCGGCAACTTTCCCGCAAAGGCACCGCCGCGCACGGTTCGCCGTTGCGCTGGCATCGTATCCTGTGCGGTGTCACGCCGGGACAACTGGCGAACCTGTCGGGGATCCCCAAGGATCATCTGCTGCTGGTCGAACGGGGCAATCGAAAAGTAAACGCCGCGGAAATAAAACGCTTGTTGAAATTGATCGAGTCGTTTCCGGCGGAAAAGGTGAAACAGGCTCGGGCCCGATTGACGGAATTGAATTCCCCGCCGGAAAATGCTCGACAAGCCGTGGAACGGTTGCGAGATCGTCACGGCGGTTATAACCCGCTTTGCCGGTTGTTGAATGATGACCCCGAGCGGCAGGTGAGCTTCACTCCGGTACGACTGAAACGTATCGCGCGCGGGGCCGAAGTCCCCCCCTTGCCAATACTGGAACGGATGCTGACCCGCGGCGGCAGTCAGCTGGTTCCCGCGCTGATCGACGACTGGTATCAGAGAGTGCCGGATTACCTGCGGAACCATCCGAAACTCCGCTGGAAACACCCACTGGTGCGCGGCTTTGGCGTCGTCGTGTTCGAGAAATGGCTGAGCTTGCGGCATTTCTGGGAAGACCAGTTCCGCGACGATTTCAGCTATTCGATTATCACTCGCAATTTTCAGCAACTGAATGGCAACGGCGCCGATTACCATTGGGCGACGGTCAGCCGGTACCTGAATGCGGCGGGGCTCGGCTCCACCGATCCCCGGCGAGCCTTCCTGCAGCAGTTGTTCGAGCGCCGCGACGAAATCACAACCGCCCTCCAGGCGAATCAGCGATCCAAAATCGCCGGCGTCGTCGCGGAAGTTTTGCGGCAGTGGCGCAAGGGGGAGCGATCGGCGGGCCGCGATCCGCTGACGACCGAACGGATACTCGGGTTGACCGCGGAAGAACGCAACGGAGCCAGTAAATGATGCGATCGCGGGGCGTCAAACTGGATATGGCGCCGTCGAGGCGCGGATCGGAATGTTTCCGGGAAAAAGGCGTTGAGCGAGGAGTGAACCATGGCAGGAGTGTTATTGGAGAAGCCGGGGCGAGCGGCGTCGCGAATAAGAACGCAAGCGGGTGCACTGTTCTGTATCGCCGTCAGCCTGGTGCTGGCCTCCCCTGAGAGCCGCCATTTCGCGCCCGCCGCACAGGCGCGGGATTCCTCGCCGCCGCCCGCAAACTGGAAACATCACGCTCCGCGCGAAGAACTGCGACCCGCGTTCGAGTACGATCCGGCCGGTGGCTGGAACGACGCGCCACGCTGGGTGATTCGCACCGACGGCCGCGAAGGTCTGATCGGATGGTGGGAAACCGTCGTGCCCGTCGAAGGCGGTCAGGCATACGGGTTCGAAGTGCGTCGCAAGTGCCAGGGCGTTCCCGATCCTCGCCAATCGTGTTATGCCCGAGTCTTCTGGCAGGATGAAAACGGCGGTTCGGTCCTGCGCGATCAACCGGTGTTTGCAAGCTACATGCCCGGCGCTGTGCCGCAGGCCTTGCCGGACTATCCGCCGGACCGCAGCAGCGATAGCGGTGAGCTCCGTCGCGACGACGGCCACTGGACGATTGTCGGTGATACATACATGGCGCCACGTGCCGCCCGCCGCGCGGTCGTGCAGCTCGTGTTTCGCTGGGCCGCCAATGCGTCGGTCGAATGGAGCGGGTTTCAATTCCGGCCGCTCCCGGAGAAACCACGTCGTCTGGTCCGGCTGGCCACCGTGCACAAAGTGCCCAGCGAAGGATCGACCAGTCTGGAGAAATGCCAGATTTTCGCGCCGCTGATCGCCCGGGCGGCGGAACAAAAAGCCGACCTGATCGTGTTGCCAGAGACGTTGACGGCGCTGCGCGGAACGTGGAACTACGAGGCCGCGGCGGAGCCGATTCCCGGACCGTCCACCGACTACTTCGGGCAACTCGCGAACAAGCACGACCTCTATATCGTTGCGGGACTGGTCGAACGGGATCGACATCTGCTTTACAACGTGGCGGTCCTGATCGGCCCGGACGGCAAGGTGGTCGGCAAATATCGCAAAGTCTGTCTGCCGCGCGGCGAACACGACGCGGGAATTCAACCCGGCAAGGAATTTCCCGTATTCGAAACGCGGTTTGGCAAGGTTGGCATGATGGTCTGTTACGACGGCTTTTTTCCCGAACCGGCTCGGGAATTAGCCAAGAATGGCGCCGAGGTGATCGCGTTTCCTGTCGCGGGTTGCAATCCGATGCTGGCGGCGTCCCGCGCCTGCGAAAACCACGTGTATATCGTCAGCAGCACGTACACGCCCGTCGAATCAAACTGGATGGTTTCGGCAATCTTCGGCCACGACGGGGTCCCCTTGTCGCAGGCGAAAGAATGGGGCTCGATCGCCGTCGCGGAAGTCGACTTGAACCAGCCGTTGCTCTGGCCCAGCATGGGCGATTTTCGCGGGGAAATGCATCGAGCCCGGCCCGGCCATGTGCCGGCCGCCGCCAGCGCCCCGCGCTGATCGGATTCGACAGCGGCCCAAAGGTAACCGGCAGGTGATCGCCGGCCCGATTCCGGCACGCCAGCGATTGACGATTATCGAGGAACGCGGATCCTATGCCACTGACGGAACGGCAATTCACAGTTCCGAAAGACTCGCCGTTTTGCGGCGGACGCATCGACCGACTCGTGCAGGAATTAGTCGGAGGCGGTCGCGCCCATATCGCGGGGCTGTTTGAACAGTCATGCGTGGAGTTGAACGGCGAGCGCATTCTGGAGGACTGGATGCGAATCTACCCGGGCGACCGGGTGCGGGTCCGTTATGATCAGCATCGCAACTATCAGCCGGCACGTCGCCCTCGATCGCACCGCGGATTCACGGTCATGTTCGAGGACCGCGACTGCCTCGTCGTCGATAAAGCGGCGGAGATTCTTACGGTGCCAACGCGGCGTGGCGAACCCAACACGCTGGTCGACCTTCTCGGCCAATACCTGAGGCGATCGCGCCTGGGACATCAGGCGTGGACGGTGCATCGGCTGGATCGGGATGTGTCGGGTTTGCTTGTCTTTGGCAAATCGGAGCCGTGCGCCGCCGCGTTGCGGGATCAGTTTGCGGCGCGTAAGCCCGAGCGTCGCTATGTGGCCATTGTCCGTGGTAAACTGCCGGCCGACCACGGCACATTTCGCAGCCATCTGGCGACCGACCGCGATCTGAACCGTTATTCGACCGACGATGAAGAGATCGGGCAGTTGGCGATTACGCATTATCGAGTTCTGCAGCGCGCTGCCGATACGACACTGGTGGAGGTCCGTTTGGAGACGGGCCGCCGCAATCAGATTCGGGTTCATTTCGCCGAGCATGGCTACCCCTTGCTGGGCGATCCGCGCTACGGCGGTCCCGCGCCCCGGCATCCACGATGGCCGTATCGTCGTGTGGCGTTACACGCCCGGACCTTGGGATTCCAGCACCCAACGACGGGCCAGCGGATGCTGTTTGAATCGCGATATCCGCCCGAAATGGTCCGATTCCTGATCCAGGTCGCTTGAAACCGATCGCGATCGCGAACAAGGCCGCGGCATTTGCGGTTGCTTTGCCGGTCTGCGGCGGGTAGAACGCAGGCTGCAACCGGCCGGAATTGATCGGATCGAGGTGGCCGCTGCGCCGATTCATGGAGGCAACGGGGAATGATGCAGGGCATGGCATGTTGGGGTCTGATCAGTGCCGCGCTCCTTGCCGGGGGGAATGAAGATCGGCCGGCGCGCGAGTTACGCGAATATGGTGTCTGGGTCGATCAAACCCTGTCCGGCAAGCTGGAGTTGGAAATCGACGAGCGTGGGGCGGACGCGGTCAGCGTGAGCTTCAAGACCGAAGTGAAACACACGTTCTACAAGATCTACAACTACAGCTATTCGTTGCACGGACGCGAGCAATGGGCGAACGGAAGGCTGCTGTCGTTACGCTCCGAAGCCAATGACGACGGAAAGAAGTTCCGGGTGCAGGCCGATCTTCGCGGCGAGGAGAATTGGGTGATCGTGAACGACAAAAAGCGTGCCTCGGCGGAAGTCACCTGGACAACCCTGTTTTGGAATTTGCCCGATCCCGAGGCGCTGTCGGGCGAAGTGCTGATTCTGGACGTGGACACCGGTGCGCCGCTCAAGGCGCGGCTGTCCCCCGAAAAGATCGAATCGATCGAACTGAGCGGGAAGCCGCGAGACTGCTGGCATGTACGGGTCACCGAACCCAAAGTCGTCGACCTCTGGTTCGACGGACGGAGACGGCTGGTGCGACAGGTATCAACCGAGGATGGGTTTGCGACGGAAATCCGCCTCAAGTCGATCCGTAACCTCGCCACGACGCGGGATCGCTGAAACTTGGATAGGAGAAGTGACGGTGCAGCACGACGAGTTTCGCGAAGCGATACAAAATGGAGATCTGGAAGCGGTGCGCGGCGCGCTGGCGGCCGATCCGGGACTCGCAAGTCGCACGATCGTCTGGGATCTGCAAAAGAAGAATGAGTCGGACCCATTGCATTTCGTCAGCGACTGCGTCGCGCACGGCTGGTTGACGAACGGTACGGAGGCGGCGATTGCGGAGTTGCTGATTGCGCATGGAGCGCCGATTAACGGCAGTCCAGGCCGGGAGGCTCCCTTGATCGGGGCGGTATCGCTGGGCGCGGAGCGTGTCGCCCGATTGCTGATCGAAGCGGGTGCCGACCTGGAGTCGCGATCGATCTTTGGATCGCGCGCAATCCACTGGGCCGCCTGGGTCGGTTCGGCATCGATCGTGGAACGGTTGATCGTCCGTGGTGCGGAGATCGAACCCCGCTGCACCGAATTCGCGGCCACCCCGCTGTTCTGGGCCGTGCGTAGTTGGGGACCGGACGGTCCCCGCGAAAAAAAAGAGCAGGTTGCCGCCGCGCGCCTGCTGATCGACGCCGGCGCGTCGGTGCACTCAAAAAACAAACAAGGGGTCTCCGCGTTGGACCTTGCCCGATCGAACCCGCGACAAGAAATGTTCGAGCTGATGCGAAGCGTTGCCTAGTCTTGTAGGGTCGGTCGAGGTATTCCAAGCCCAAGCCGGCACCGGACTCCGGTTCACACTCAATTCCGATTTGGCACGATTCTGGTAGGCCTCAGATTTCCAGATACTCTTCGAGTGCTTCGCGCATCACGCGCGGGTCGGGATCGACGCCGGTCCAGATCTTGAAGCCGATCACGGCCTGATTGACGAGCATTCCCAATCCGTCGAGTGTACGGCAGCCGCGCGAGGCCGCTTCGCGGAGAAAGCGGGTTTGCGGAGGATTGAAGATCACGTCGGCCACGATCATTTCGGCGGTCAGCGATCCCGCGTCGACCGGTACGCGAGCCTGTCCATCTCCCAGGCCGATGGAGGTGGCATTGACGACGATTTGAGTCGTTGGGGGGACGGCATAATCGCCGTGCCATACCACACTGTTCGCGGCGATGCCAACCTTGTCCCGTAGCAGCGACGCCAGTTCCTCGCCCCGTTCCGGAGTACGATTAACGACGGTGATGTTCGCAGGCCTGGTCAACCCCAGTTCCACGGCAATGGCCCGCGCGGCCCCGCCGGCTCCGAGAATGGCGATCTCCTTCGAGGCGGGATCGGTCATCTCCCGCAGTGACTTGACGAAGCCTCTGCCATCGGTATTGTCGCCGATCAGCTTGTCCTCTTGGCGATATACGCAGTTGACGGCGCCCATCAACTCGGCGGACGGCGTCAATCCATCCAGTAACGGCACGACGGCCACCTTATGTGGGATGGTGAAATTACCGCCCCGAAATCCCATCGCCCGCATCCCGCGCACGGCGTCCGCAAGCTGGACGGGAGAAACCTCAAGCGTCAGATAGCGCCACTCCAGACCCGCGGCAGCGAAGGCCCGTTCCATCATGAACTGGGTCGGATTGCCGGCAACAGGCTGCCCCATGCAGCAGACGAGATCCTGGATCGCGGGGTTGGACACGACGATTTTTCTCCGCTGGGTACGACCGGGGCCGAACATCCGTCATAAAGTGCACATTCTGCGAATATTGGGTCGATCATGCAACGACCCACAGTCCAATTCGTTGGCAGGGCGAACACCGACAAGCACCCTGGATGAATGCAGCCACGAACAATATTGATCGGCCTGTTTGTGATGGCGTTGGTTTCGTCGACCTGGGCGACGATGGTGCGCCAGCGATCGTTGAATCGGGATCGATTGGCCGAGGCTCCAATCGCCGGCGCGCGGCAGCCGGTCGGGATCGGAATTGGACTGGGTTCGGCGGCAGTCGGACTTCTGGCGATCTGGCTGGTGAACGGGTCGGCAAGTCGGGTTTGCCGAACGGCCGCATGGTGTGCCGGGTGCCTCGCATTTGCCTCGGGGGCGGTATGGTCGGAAGGGCTCGCAACGGCCCGCATCGGCAGTGGCCAGTTCACGCGGGAGGTCTGGCTCTGGGTTGGATGGCAGATGAGCGGCGCGCTGTTGCTGAGCCTGCCATTTGTGGTCGATCAGATTTGCCAGTTAACGACGGCGCGTCGCGCCGCGTTTCAGACGAGCATCGCCGGGCTGTTGTCGCTGACGACCGCCGTGGCGCTGCTGCTCGGCATCGGTCTGCATGTCCGTTTCCCCGCGCCGTTCGCGGGCCGACTGCTGCCGCTCAGTCTCAGTGCTGCGATACTTCCCTGGCTCAGTTTCGCAACATGGCGAGCCCGGCGTCGGTGGCATGTCCAACTGCTTGCCTGCCTGGCGGGAATACCGGCAACGGCCAGTTGCTATGCGTTCGCGTCCGTTCCGGGGACCTATGCGGATCAGTTGCGGGTCGCCGCCGCGAGCGGATTGGTTTTCGCCGTGGCGTTCGCCCTGCTGCGCGCCACGGGAGGTCATGAATCGGCAGAGCCGACAAACAGCGAGGCCGATTTGTTACTCCGTCGCCGGGCTTTGATCAGGACGTAGGGCGGCAGAAAACGGCACCGATAGGCAAAAGAGCCGACCGTCGCGTCCGGAATGGCGTGGAACGGTTCGAGGAGATCCTCGATCAAGAATCCTTCTCTGCACATGCCGCCGAGCAACTCTTCCCAACGATGCAGGTACTCGATCGTTCTTTCCTCGCGGTGCCGGCTGCCTTGGACCATCGGCAAGGGGCCTTGCCGATAGTAAGGCTCGGTCAATTCGAATCCGTGCGGCGACGGCGTCACCGATCCTTGCAGGCTGCCGGGTTGTTTGTGCTGGCTGACGTAGATCCCGTTCGGGCGAGTGACGCGCGCGACCTCTCGATAGACTTTGATTACGGAAGGGACGTAGCAGCTGCTGACTGGTTGGATCACGATATCAAATTGCCCCGGGGAGAAAACACGGAGGTCATCCATCGAGGCCTGGACGGTGCGCACGTCCAGATTTCGTTCCTGAGCGACGTGCCGATCGAGGGCCAGCATGGCCGGGCTGATGTCGACCACGACGACCTGCGCGCCGGCCGCCGCGTACAAAACGCTTTGACGGCCACCTCCGGCGGCGAGGCAGAGCAGTTGCTTTCCACGGATGCTGGGACCCAGCCAGCCCAAGCCGTCGACGGTTCGCAGCGGGTTCACAAAATCGTCGTCGGTCGCCGGTCGTGTGAAGCCCTGACGGTGGCGAACCATGTCATCCCAGGCGCGCCGGTTCTGTTCGTAGATTGGAAACGGGGGTTCGGAATCCATCTTGGGCTCCGCTAGAATTCGGCCGATTGCATATAAATGCAACCGATGCCGAGAACCGTGACCAGGAACAGAGCGCCGCTCCAGACCGGATTCCAGGGATCGAGCGTTTTTCGAGCGGTTTGCAGGTCGGTTTGCCCGGCGTCCGAGGGGACGGTCGATTTTCCGGAAACGACGAACTGCAATGTTTCGGTCAATTCGCCCGGTTTAGGCAGCACATTATGCAGGGGGCTGAGCAGGTAATGATAGAGGTTTTCGCTCATCGACGGCGTGCTGGAAAAGCGCCGGACGACTTTGAATTCCGTGCGGCCTCCGTCGCCCGCGGTTGGCGCTTCGGGCTGGTATTCGACAACTTGATTCGAACCGCGCGCGACGAGCAATGTGTCGCCGCCACCAAAAGTTGCCGTCGCGATCTTTCCTTGTTCCGAAATTCGCGGTCGTTCAGGGCGGGCTCGCGCACCCAGATACCACAGCGATCCGTTATGCAGCACGACGGCGAAACGATCGCCATTCGCCGATGCGGTAATGCATCGGGGGGGCGTGTTCCCTTCCCAACTCCATTCACCACATTCGGTCATGCCTGGTAACTCGTATAGTCGTACCCGGCCGTCCTCGAGTCCGATTAGCAGTCGATCGGTACCGATCGCGATCAGTCCGTCGAGCGTCGGTTCGATTTCAAGTTTGGTTTCGGATAACCTGCGGTAACCACCGCCGGTGACGGGCTCAAGCAGAGTGACGGTGGCGCGCCCGAAAATCGCCAGTCGTCCCTGGACGCTGTTGATCGACGCGACGGCATTCTCGCCCAGACTGACGGCAGGATCCGGTCCGACCTGTCGGAACGGGTCGCGGCTTAAGAGCGGCAAATTGAACCCGAACAGCTTGGGTCCGTTATTGTCGGAGATCGGATCGCCTTCCAGGCGGAACAAGCCGGTTTGCGAAAAGGCGAGCAGGTTTCCGTCCGGTTCGACGAGCAGGTCACGCGTACCGAACGGCAACGACACGCCGTCCTGATCTCGCCATTCGCGATCGGGGTGGCCGATATGCAGCACCGGCTGCTGCATGAAGTTCCGCTCCACGACCACGTATTGGCCTCGATTCCGGTCGAAATTCATGCCGAACGGCCGCAGTTGCTTCGGGACGCGCGGCGTGATGCCGATCGCCAGCCGCATCTGCATCCGTTCCGGACTGTCAGATTCGAGAATTTCTACCCATTCGTTTTTCTCGGGATCCCAGCGGTAGGTGTTGCCGACCTCGTTCGCGATGATCATCTCGTCGCCGGCGCGCACGACGCGGTTGATCATGATCTTGTTGATATACCAGTTCTCGATCCCGCTATGCAGCCATCCCAGCAGCGAACAGGCCAGCCAGAACGCGACGCTCAGGATCACACACAGGATCGGACTGCGCCAGACGACTCCGGCCAGCGAGGAAACCGAATAATTGATCGCGAACAGGAACATGAACAAGGGGATGCTGGCCAGAATCT
Organism: Planctomycetota bacterium; assembly: GCA_016872775.1. Lineage (GTDB taxonomy): Bacteria > Planctomycetota > Planctomycetia > Pirellulales > Pirellulaceae > VGZA01. The sequence continues at coordinate 41,538 of VGZA01000015.1, forward strand.
GGTGGTTCCAGATGGCGAAGCGTGTGCCCAGGATCAGCCAGACGCCGACAGCAAAATATCCGGCGGTGATCAGCGTGTAGACGCAGCCACCGAAGAATTTGGTGAGAAACAGCAGCCAGCGTTGGATCGGCTTGCTGAGCAGCAGGTGCAGCGAACCGGGCTCGAAGGTCTGTGGCACGATCGAGGAAGAGATCACCAGCGCGATTCCGACGCCGATGACACCCACGAACCAGGACATCAACCAGACGACCCGCTCCTCAACCAGCCCTTGAAATCGGGACTTACTGATCGGCAGAGGGGTAAACATGTTGGCGGACAGGTAGCGGACCTGCAACGATGTTGCCGGACTGGACGCGATCAGTTCCGGATAGGCGGCCTCGATCAGCAGCCGATTACGGCGGGCGATATCCTCTTCGTTGAGCCCTTTTTTCCGCAGCAGTTCCTGGAGTTCCTCGTCGTTGATTTCCACGGCCTGCCACGATTCCTGGTCGTAGAATTCGTCGGTCTTCATCAGCTTGTTGAGGGAACGCTGCAGCCCGGCGACAACGCCGATCATCTTCATCGATCCGCTGGTATCTTCGGGCTTGGGCGCCCGGAAGTCGCGGATTTTTTCCTGGAGTTGCTCGTCCAGTTTCGACATGATCCAGTTCGACGGGGAAGGCGCGGAGGTTCGGCTCTCGTCGCGAATCTGCTCGGCAAGCCGGGGCCAGGTCTGCACCGAATTACCGCTGAGTAACGTTGTTTTCTGTTCGCGATAGCCGAACGGCGCCACGGCGAGCAGCACCAGGGTGATCAGCCCCAGGATGAAGATCAGGGTTCGAGAGGCCAGTGCCTCGTGGAACGAGTCTTTGAGAATCGCCAGGTACGGGCGCATGATCAGTCTTTCTTCGAGGCGAGCAGTTTCAGGAAGGCGTCCTCCAGCGTCAATCGCTGCCGCTGGAGATTGAGGATACTGATTTCAGCGGCCCGTAGTCGGTCCACGAACTGGTCGACGCGATGCTGGTCTTGAAACCTCAGGACAACCTCATATTGACCGGGCGAGGTTGGCTGCCAGGACAGGATGCTCCAGGCGCTCATTGCCGACTCGACTTGCGACTTTTCTCCGCGGACCTCCACGGTGAGTTCGAAGTCTTGTTCGCAATCGCCGGATAGTTGTTCCCGCAGCGTGTCGACCTCGCCGACAAATCGCAGCTCACCATGGTCCAGGATCGCGACCCGATCGCAGACCAACTCGACTTCCTGCAGGATGTGGCTATTGAGAAAGACGGTGTGGCCGTCGTCCTTGAGTCGCTGCAACAGGGTCCGCACCTGGGCGCGGCCGACGGGGTCCAGCCCGTCGGTCGGTTCGTCGAGGATGATCAGGCGTGGCTGGTGGAGCAGCGCCTGGGCGAGCCCCAATCGCTGCAGCATGCCTTTGGAATACTGGGAGATGTTATCGCGGGCCCGTTCGATTAAACCGACCAGTTCCAGCAATTGATTTCCCCGCAGGCAAATTTCCCGCGCCGACAGCCCGCTCAACTGCCCGTAGAAGTTCAGTGCGGATCGCGCGGTGTGGTAGCGTGGGATCCGCAGGTTTTCGGGCAGGTAACCGATCTCGCGGCGGCTGGCGCGAACACCCACCCGATGCCCCAGCAATGTCGCGTCGCCGGAGGTCTTCCGGGCGATTCCAAGCAGGATTTTGATAAACGTCGTCTTGCCGGCCCCGTTCGGTCCAAGCAGTCCGAAAATTTCGCCGGGGCGGACCGTAAGCGTCAGCCCGCGCAGCGCGTGGATTGGACGCCGCCTCAGCCAGCCGCCACGGTAGGTTTTCCGCAGGTCGGAAACGTCGATGATCGTGCTGGCATTCATGATTCGCGGCTCAAATCCCGGTTCGGTACCATCCCATTCGTCACGAACGGCTCCATCTTAGGTGCCGGCCGACGACACTGCCAGTCGCCTCGGCGGCACGCTTGCAGTTCCAGGCATTGCGGGAATAATAGAAAATAGGCAGAGGATGCGGCGCGAACCGATCGGGAAGGCGGCGGCGATGGACGTTGTATGTCGATGTGCGAACTGCGCGACTCAGTTCAAAGTCGACGCCAAATACTCGGGACGAAAGGCGAAATGCCCACGCTGCGCGGCGGTCACCATCGTGCCCACGGCGGATACCGTGCACGATGCGATCGATCGCCGACCGGACGCGGGGCGGTTCCAGACCGGGGACGCGACGCAGGATGCCGTCACCATTCCTGAACTCCCCGATTTTCCGGCGCAAAAAACCAAGGCTGCCTCGGCGCCTTCCCCGTCCACTGCGAAGCCGAAGGAAGATCCCGCGGAACTTCCGTTGCCATCGATCGTGAAAGCGGCACCGGGCAAAGAGCCGTCGCGAAACGCGCGGACAACTCGACGTCGCAGGTCCCCGTTGGTCTGGATTGCCGCGACAGCCCTGGTCGCGGTACTGCTGGTCGTTCTGGGCGTCGTCGTCGTCGCTCAATCCTGGTTCGGTTGGGAACGCAGCCCATCCCTGGTGCTGGACTGGCCCGAACGGGACCGCACAGGGGATGCCGCCATCGATCTGGATGGCCGGAAAATCGCCATCCCTTCCACGGGCGAAATTCGCGTCGAGCTGCGACCAGGAAAACATCGACTGGTGCTGAAGCGTCGAGGTTATCCACAAATCGAATGGTCGTTCGCGGCCGAACCCGGCAAAACGATCGCCTATAAGCCGGTCTGGGAATCGCCACGATTCGGACCCGACGGGACCGGTACCGTCGGGCAAACTAATCCGGCAAAGACCGGCGACGACGTCACGAGTTCCCCGCTGGGCTTCCCCGGCTGGCTGCAGATTCTCGATCAAGCCAAGAAACGGGCCACAGAAAAGAAACGCGACATCCTGATCGTGTTCGCGGGGTCGGACTGGCATGCGAAGTCGATCAAAATGGCGAATAATATCTTTTCAAACCCGAAGTTTCTGGCGTACGCCGAGCCGCGATTTTCCTTGGTCGTCATCGACGTCCCGAGAACCTCGGCGGGCTTCAATCTGCTGGCCGATTCCGCTCAGAACCAGTTCCTGTTGCAGCAATACGAGATTCGCAGCACCGACCGGCTGCCGCAAGTGATCCTGGCCGATGCGAAAGGGCAACCGTACGCCCGCGACGGGGCATTTGACGACACCGTCGAAAAGTACCTGCAGCATCTCACCTTGCTGCAGTCGAACCGCACCGAACGGGACCAGATCCTGGCGGCAGCGCGTGCCGGACAGGAAAAGGAAAAACGATTGACAGCGGCTGAGCGAGGACTGCAATGGTTGAATGGCAAGGCGTTCGCCCGATTCTACGCGCGCGATCTCCAGGAATGGCTGACGCTGGCTCGCCGCCTCGACCCGAAAAATGAAGGCGGCCGGCAGGAACTGTTCTTCGAGGGCGAATGGAGTTCCCGACTGCAAACGGCATTACGCGACAGCAGCGAAATGCGAAACTGGCTGAACGAACTGATTTCCTGGAGCCAGCAGCATAAGTTCCAGGATTCCAACCGGGCGGTCCGGTTGCACCTGCTGGGAGCCGTCGTCGCCTCGGAACGACTTCGGGACCAGGAATTAACCTCCGAACTGGTGCGGCTCGCCGAACTCTATTCCCCCAAAGATGAAAAGCTCCGCGAAGCGATGTCGGCAATCAGCAAGCAGATGAGGGAGCGCAATCAGATTTCGTCCGGGACCGGTTTTATCGTTTCCCTCGACGGTCATATCCTCTCCAACCATCACGTCATTGAAGGGCCGGGCAAGACGGTGGTCCGTGTACCGGGAACGGATCAACGCGTCGCGGCGACGGTCGTCGCCTTGGACGACAACAAAGATCTCGCCGTGCTAAAGGCCAACCCCGAGGAACTGGGACTGGTCGTGCCGCTTCATATTTCAAATGTCAAGGTCGGTCGCGGCACCAATGTCGCGGCCTTCGGATATCCCCTCGGTGATCTCATCGGTTCGGGGTTGAAGCTGACATCCGGTTTGATCACCGGTACGGACGAGACTGGGATGATGATCATCGATGCGCGGATCAATCCCGGTAACAGTGGCGGGCCGCTATGCGACAAGTCCGGGCATGTGATCGGAATGATCACCGCCAAAAGTCGCGCCGGCGATGGACTCGATAGTTACGGCGTCGCGATCCCCGCCAAAGACCTGTTGGCTTTTCTCACCGAACGCGTGCCGTCGATCGCGCTCCAACCGGCCGACGCCGCCTCGCCCACCATCCTCGAATGGCCACAGGTCGATTCGCTCGTACAGAACTCGGTGGTGATGATTCTTAAGATTCGTGATGGAGCGGAATGAGGAACGGGTTGCGGGGACGGGTTACGGGGGCTAGTTTGGGCGGCGTACGATCGATCGATCGGCGTCAAAGCGCCAGTATTGCCGTGGTCCGTTCGACTCCGCCCGCAGCCAGGGTCGGGAATTAGCGGAAGTGGCTCCGCGCAGGATCGCCTGAATGTCGCGCAATACAGGACCACTGCTTCCGTAGTAGGAATGGCCCAGAATGCTGTGGTCGATCAGCGACACGTCGATCGTTTCGATGCCGGGCAGGATCAGCAGGTTGGCTCCTGATTCTCCGGCGCGCGAGTAGCCATGTACCAGTCGGGACGCCATCAGCGCCTGGTCGTTGGACGATGCGTACAGCGTGATCCGTTCCGCGGCGGGGCGAATGGCGGGGGCGATCCGGCTGCGGAACTCGTCGGCGTCGATGTCGGGCGCCGCCAGAATCACCTCGTTGAACAACGGCGGCTGGGATGGAAAATGAGCCGCCAGTTCCTGCACCGCGCTGGCCATAGCGCGGCTGCCCATGCTGTGGGCGATCAGGTGTACGCGCTGAGCATCGCTGCGCGTCACGACGTCGAGAAGGAACTGCTTCAAATGCGGCGTCGACCAAGCCACCGAGGTCTCATCGACCATGTAATCCGAGAGTTCGCCTTGCGACGGCCAACTGAAAAAGATCGGTGCGCCGTCAAATTCCAGATCGTGCGCCATCTGGGCGGTGCGACGGGCCGCGGCATCAAACGTCACGTTGTAGCCGTGCACGAACACAAACAGATCCTGCCGCGACGAACCACGCACGCGACCGCGAACCTCCTGGAACAATTTCTCGGCCGGAAGCGGCTCGACCCGCTGCAGCACAATATGCCGATCTTCCCGCTCGCGAAACTCCAATCGCAAGATCGACGGACGTTCGATATTTCCTGTCTGGTGGATGGGAGGGATCGAAACGTCGCAGTAGCCATACTGCAGCGAACCTCGCTCCGCACCGAAGGCCAACGACGGCCGCGGGGTGCTGGAACCGGAGGCGAGATTGGTTCCCGTTCCCAGTACCAGCAGGCCTCCGAGCGACAGGCCGCCGACGGCGCAGGCCAGCGCCAGCTTTTTACGACGCGAGTAAATGCAGCTGGCGGCGACGATCGAAATGACGGCCAGTACGATCCCAAGCACAAGGGGCGCCGCGCCGCGGCTTACGCCGCTGAGCAGCCTGCGATCCGTTCCATAGTAGACGCGGACGGTATTCAACCCGGGCGAGGTTCCGCCGGATTTTGTGTCAGGTCGGTTTTCCGTGGCGCGTGGCGCACCCGGGGCCGATGCCGCCGCGCCGTCGAGGCCCGGTTCCAATGGCGTCGAAGGGGCATCAGGTGCTGCGGCGTCGGGGATGGCTCGCGCCGGAAGCGGCTCTGCCTCGCGGGTATTTGACGCCGATTCCTCGCCGCTCGTCGCGAGGCGATCGACGGCGTCTTGACCGCCTTCCCTCTCGGAATTCTTTTCGTCGTCATCGCTCGCCCCAGGTGCCAGATCCGCCGCGCGCGGCACGGGAGGCTCGCTTGGTTCAACAACCGTTTCACTCGACGATTCGGCATCCATCCGCGCGTCGGGAATCAGCGGCGGTGCCAGTAATCGGGCGGCCGATTTCGGCGGGGTTACGCCCGTCTCCTGTCGGGGATTCGAACGCGGGCTACGAATCGCTGCGCCGGCGGAATCGGTGTCTCGCAGCGGGTTCCACAGCAGGTCCTTTGCCGGCATCCGTCGGCCGATCAACGTGCGCAGCGGATTGCCGTCATTCCGATCCGTCTGGTCCGCTAGTGGATCCGGCGTCAGTGTCGTTGGCTCCGGTCCACCGCCGTCGACCAAGGCGTCTCGCTTATCTTGGGACGGCGGCCACGATTCCGACGCCGGAACCTGTTGGGGCGCGTCCGCCGCCACGCTGGCTTCCGATTCCGGCTCAACTTCCGATTCGCCTTGGCGCAAAAAGCCCGGGATCGGTAATGTCGGCAGACCGTCGAGCAAAGACTGTTCGCTGGCGGGGGGCGACGAAGAATCTGGAGGCGATTCCAGTCCGCGATCGTCCGTGGCCGACGACTCATCGGATAACGCCGATGGGTCCGGGCGCGCAGCACTGGCGGTCGCTTTCGATGGTTCGGATTTCTTCCCGCAACCAGCGATTCCTATCAGTGCTACCAACGCCACCAAGTACAGCAGTCGCATACGCGTGACCGTGAATGGAGAACGAACGAACGGCGCGCGAACTTGCTCGCCATTCACTTTCATCGGGTCGCAACGACGCTGAGTTTGATGCGGCTTAGGGAAACTCCGTCGATTCTGCCGGATTCGCGGTCGGAGCAGCTCGAAGCGAACGCCGACCCCCTAGGGATCGGTCTGCGAATTCACCGACCGATTCGCCATCCAGATACCGCGTCTTGCCTGCTTTGCCTCTTTCTCCGCCTGGATAACCTGGCGTCGCAGCGACGCGGAATCGCTGGAATGCGTTTCGGCAGGCAGCAACCCATCCCGGACAATTTCGACATTGATCAGGCGGTCGCCTCGAAAAACCCAGGCCAGCGTTGTCCCATCCACGCCATTGCGTCTGCGATCGAACCGCAGTCGAACCGTTGCCGTGTCAAGTTGCGTTCGCAGGAACTGTTGGAGACGCGAATTGCCGTCGAGTCCGCTTGGAGTGGCGACTGCCAGCATTGACACCGTCAGGGAAGGACTGCCCGGTGGTGCATGGAGGGGGCGAACGAGCAGTTGGCCCTTTTCGCGGATCTCGAGCAACTGATATTCGCCTTCCATCGGGGGCTCAACCGATGGCGGATCCGAGTGCGTGCCCAGCTGCCAGGCGATACGGAACAAGATGAGCGCCCCGATCGCCGCCACGCCTATCCGCTGGGCCGTCCCATGGTTTCGCAATCGGACAGGCATCAGGACTTTATGCCGGGTGCTAATTCTTACTGTAACCGATCGATGTCGGCAGATCGCGCCCGACCGGGTTCTTCGCGAACTTTCGATAACATTCCTTGCATAGATCGAAGCTGCGCCGCTGGTAAATGGAGTCGCTGACGACACTGTCAGTTTCGGATTCAAGTTCGTTGAGAATCTCCTGGATCTCGAGCAGGTGGTCGCGGTCGTCGTCAGGTTCGTCGTAATTCAGCGGTTCCATTGCCGCCTGGATCTCGAGTCGCACGATATAGCGCAATTCCAGATCGGGATCAATCGTTCGCCTGCAGCGATCACAGGAACAATGAATCATGACTTGGAACCCTGGGCACGCAGGAAAATTATGAACGAATAAAGTCGTCTGACTCCAATCCTAATCCGAGTCGATGGCGTGGGGCAAGCCACAATTTCCTGCGCCGGTAATTCCTTGGAAAAAGGTACCGTGATCGCCGCGATGATCGGAGGGCGTCAAAGACAACGCCGATGGTTCGTTACCTGCCTAGCGGGAGCGCGATGGTATCGCAACGGACCCAGGCCACCGCCCTGCGCGCTGATGAAGTGCCGGTTCCGGCAAGGGAAGGCGCGCGGTTGCGAGCGATACGTCCGCTCGCTGCGACACGGTTCGACAGACCTGTTCCCGCCGCTGCCGATTCGATCATGGGCGGCACGAACAATCCGCTAGCAGTTCGACCGACTGTGTCCGGTCGGCAGGATCGCCCCTGCTTGGGGCACGATCCTGCTTGGGGCCTGGAAGCCGGATTACTGTTCTGCGAGCGGGGGCTTTTTTTCCGTAATCACGGGGCACTGTGCAGCCAGTTCGGCGTTCAGTTCCTTGAATGGCTTCCATTCTTCCGGCAGGTTATCCTCGTGGAATATCGCTTCCACAGGGCATTCCGGAACACATGCTTCGCAATCGATGCACTCGTCCGGATGGATGTAGAGCATCTGTTCGCCTTCGTAGAAGCATTCGACAGGGCAGACCACGACACAGTCGGTATACTTGCAGGCAAAGCACGGTTGCGCAACCACGTGAGCCATGACGCATCAACTCCTTGGCAAAAAATGACGGAAAATCCCTCGCAAAAAACAGCTGTAGATCGGCTTTTTTCGGTTTTGGCCGCGTGACTTCGCCAAAGAAATCGGAAAAATCAGCGGCCTATCGGAGTCCAAAGTGGCTCGGACTACCGAGGGGCCAATGAGTGCAAGTCAAGCCGGACCAACAGTTTCGACGATATTTTAGGTTGTCGTTCGGACGTTGACCAGAGGACAGCCGGTTCCGTCCGCCGCAATTAAAGTCCACCTCGCGCATTTGGCTTGCCTCGTTTGCAGGTCGGAAATAAAATCTTGGATATTAAGAATAACCGTCAAGAAAGTTCCGCACAGCAGTCAAAACAAGGCATCGGCCGAATCCGTGGGCGGCGATGGTTAGTCGAGGGAAAACGTGTCACTATCCGACATTGACCGAGAGCTCTTGCAGGATTGCCTGGAGCGGAAACCTCGTGCATGGGAGGCGTTTGTCGACCGTTTTCTGGGACTTGTGGTGCATGTCATCAACCACACGGCACAATCCCGGTCGATTCGACTCTCCGTTGACGATTCGGAAGATCTTGCTGCGGAAGTATTTCTGGCGATTGTGAACGAAAATTTTGGGGTCCTGCGCCGCTTCCGGGGCGATGCCAGTCTGGCGACCTACCTGGCCGTGATCGCTCGTCGGGTGGTCGTCAAAGAACTGCTTCGCCGCAAGACAAACGTCAGTATCAGCGAGTTGGCGGATTCGCCGTACAACCCAGTCGATCAGAACCCGCCGCCGGACGAGCGGCTCAGCGACAAGGACGAGATCGAGCGGCTTCTGGACCGGCTGGACAGCCCGGAACGGGAAGTGGTGCGAATGTTCTACGTCGAAGGCAAGTCGTACCAGGAAATTTCCAGGCAGGTGGGAATGCCCGAAAACACCATCGGGTCAACGCTCAGCCGCGCCAAGGACAAGTTGCGCCGGTCCCCGTCCGGCTCCGGTGTTCACTGAGTCGTAGCTCGAAACTTCCGTAGCTCGAAACTTGTTTCGCATTTTTCACTTCGTCGCGTTCTCCACGCCCTTCTCGCACCGCGGTGCGGCGATTGGCTCGGCGCGGGACTCGAAACAAGTTTCGAGCTACGTGGTTTGCGAAATGCTCGCGATATGGAAATGCGCCCCGGGCACCGGTGTCAGAGCCGCATTGGGCAGCGCGGCGGAGGTGTTGGCAACGGTGTGGGTGTGCCGGATGCGGCTTCGGACCAGGTGGGGCATCCAGAGCGCCTTTTCGACCAGTTCGATCAGCACGTAGGGATCGAACGGTTTGCGCAGGTAATATGATCCGCCGGCATCATGCACGCGGCGGATGATGTCGGGAACCTGTTGCGCGGAAACGAACAACTGCGGAATATCGGGGCAGTTCCCCGTGAGCTTCAGATCGCGGCACATTTCCAGGCCGCTGGCCCCGCGAAGGTTCACGTCACAGATCATCAGGTCGATCGGGTTGGACTGCAGGGCTTTCAGCGCCGCTTCAAAGTCCTGAGCGCAATGGCACTCATAGCCGCTCATGTCCAGGACCGCGGCCATCGCCGTCAGCGTGATTGCGTCGCTGTCGATGATCAGAATGGCTGCGCGATTCAGGGTTCGATCGGTCATGGCATTCGAGTTCCTTGTTGGGGGGTGGTGCGGTTGCCGTGCGCTGCGAATGCCTGCCGTGGCATTTTCTTTTTTCGTCGCGCAAAGTTGACCAGATGAGGAAACTGGACGCGACCGGCAAAATCGTTGCGACCCGTGCCATTGCGCGAAGTGGAATAGGCTTGACCTGCTCGCCGGGAGATGTGGGGTATAAGGAGGGCTGAGCCGATGGCGATCGAGGCGGAATCCTTGTGCAGCGCTCTGGAGGGTCAGATCTGACAGAGTTCGATCACATGCCCGTCGGGATCGTTCACATACATCTGCAATGCGCCGTCGGGGCGAACCTGGCGGTGCGACGCGATCCCGATCTCACGGACGTGGGACTCCCAGGCATCGAGATTGTCGACGCGCAGCGCGAAATGCGTGCCACGATGGTGGGAAGCGACGGGAATCGTCCGGCCGCCGATCAGGTGCAGTTCCTGGTCGATCCCCAGCCGAAACCAGGCACCGGGAAAGGTAAACGCGGGGCGTGGAATCTCGTTGAGACGCAGTACTTCGCGGTAAAAAATGGAACTCGCCTCTACGTCCGCGACGTGGATCGCCACATGGTTCAACTGTAACTGTCGCATTGCCTAGGTACCTCCCGAGTGAACGCTTTCCGCGGGTGCCGCCGACATCTCCAGGATCTCATCGGTCGTGAACTCGACGAACTCGCCGCGACGCAATCGCGGGTCGAGTCTTGAATTGGCTGTCAATCTGCCTCGCAGAACCTGCGTTCCGGACGGTGGTTGAATATTGGTAAGTTCGAGTTGCTCTTCGGCGCTGCCGAGACGATTAAGAACGACGACGCGCCGCGTGCCGGTTGCCGCGGATACCAGTTGCCGGCCGATCTGGCGTCGGACACGGCGGGAAACGACCGTCGCATTCCGCGATTCATCGGCCGGATAGAGGTCAACGGTTACGGTCGGAAAATGGCTCCAGTCGGCTTCGGATTCCCGCGTCAGTCGCTCGAGCACTGGTGGTGTCAGCGGCACAAGTCGGCGGAATTGGGGAAGGTAGAGGGCCGAGCAGCCGGTGTCGAACAGCCCCTGCATCAACCGGCTCCGCGACTTGCCGTACAGGTCCGACTCGGGGCCGAGGAGCGTAATTTCGCACCAAGCTCCAGTGGTCGACAGGCCGGACATGGAACCGTCCCCGGCCCGGATTTCTTGGCCATCAACAACCAGAGGGCCATGCATTTGCGTCAGCAGGCCCGCGCGGGCATCGGAGCCGAAGGAGATCGTTTTGTCTTGGGGCGGAATCTGGTCGTCCAAGGAGGCGACGTCGCCTCCCTGGATGCTTTGTGTCACCGCCAGCGCGATGGCGCGCGGATCGCTGGGAGGGGTGCGCCAGATCGCGATCAGTCGGAAGTCGGGGTAGCGGTAGGTAACGTGGGGAGGAAATTGCTGACGAAATTGAGTGAATTCGGGCGACCACAGCGGTTCGACGATCGTATCCGCGAGGTACAACTCCGCCGTCGAGCCGCCCGAGTTTCGCAGCGACTCGGCAATCCGCAAGGCGTTTTCGACGTCCCGTCGGGCAATGGCGACCATCAGGCAGTGGATCGTGTCGTTGTCGTGATTCCACCACGATTCCGCCTGATTCCATGCCTCGTCCGTGCGATGCAAGCGCAGCAGCGAATGCAGCAGCCTTCGTCGCAGGATGTATGCCAGCGGCGAATTCAACAATTGCTCCGGTCGCAACAGCAGTCCCCGAACGCATTCGACGTCGTTCCCCATCTTGGCCGCCAGTTCGGCGCTCCAATAGACTTGTTGCTCGACAGGCTGCTGGGCGCCGCGCTGCCAGACCAGGAGTTGTTCCGCCACCTGCCATTGGCGGAGTTCGATCGCGTGACGCATGACAAGTCCGAAGTACTCGCCCGTCGGATCGACCTGGGGGATGATCTCCGCGAGTCGTTCGGCGCGCAGTCGCAACTGGACTCGCGACTGGGTCAGTACAGACCGTTGCGATGCATCACCGGTTGTCGCCAGCTGGGCGGCAAGCATGGCGTCCGCCTCTTCCCAACGCTGTTCGTGCGCGGCGATGATCGACTCGTAAATCGGCAACATCGCGTCGGAGGGGAAGCTCGAGCGATGGGCCGCGATCAGCGCGGCGAACTGATCGCGCAGCGGTTCCCCCACGCAATGCACCGCAATCGGTTCAAACGGAGTCTTCCCGGGCGACAGGATTGGCCGCGGGTATTTCCGGTAGGCCTCGACGGCGCGTCCCGACCGAACCATGCGCTGCACCCACTCATCCAGCAGTTCCTGGTTGTGAATTCCCGAGTCGATCGATGAGGTGAGTAAATCGATTGATTCCTCTTCGCGGCTCTGGTATCTGAGGTAGCGGCTCCAGGCGATAATCCCTGCCGGTGATGCCGGTTGTAGTTCGTGATGCCGCTGCACGACTCTATGAAAACCGGCCGCGGGAATTTCCCCCAGTTCGTACTGCATCGCAAGGTATTGGAATGCCTCTTCACGGTCGTCGCCGATCGAATAGATCGACAGCACGTCGGCGTCTTCGTCGAGCAGCATCGCGCGCAGATACTCGAGCGGCGATCGGAGCAGTGGGTCTTCCTCGTCGGGCAATGCGCTGCCGCGCGCTATCGCGGTGGGCGCCCCGGCGGGGCTAGCGACGGTTGTCGCCGCCCCAGCGGGAGCCGTCTTCGGTTGCTGGAAAAGATCGACGGCGCGCCGCAGGAAGTACTCGGCCTGGGGAATGTCATCCTTGAGTCGGGCCAGCGCTCCGGAGAGAAAACAGTCGGCACAGCTGTCCGGCAGGTGTTCGCGGGCGAACTCAGCGAGCCATTCGATGTGCCGTGCATGTGCGGGGTCGGTCGAGTCGGCTGCCGTGCTGAGCAGGAATGACTCCAGCGTCGGGAGTCGCGTCAAAACGCGAGCCAGTTCGTCGGGCGGCCTTCCAGGTGAACTGAACAGGCATTCGCGCAAGACCTGCTCGTTCTCGGGCAAGAATTGCAACAGTCCGCGCCAGGTGGCATGGGCTTCGTCGTGCCGTCCGAGATTGGCGAGCAATCGAGCCTTCATGCGGCCGATATCGGGGCCGGTACCGAGCACCGCTTCGTAACGCTCGAGTGCCCGCAGCGACGACTCCCGGTTCCCCTGGTAGTCGCGCACCAAAGCCTCCAGGTAGTGGAATCCTGGCAGTTGATCGGGATGCCGGCAACGTTTCAACGCTTCCAGAGTGGCGCGCCCTCGATCGAGGTAGGTCGCATTGTAGGCCGCGGCCAACAGCAGCGCACCGCGAAGATTGTCGGGAACCCGTCCCGCGTCGACGTCGATGAAAAGCTGTTCCATCGCTTCCCGGTAATTCGGCGAATCGGAGTCGAGCGTGGAGGGAAGGTCCCAGCGGGCGAGCCTGTCGTAAAAGTCGCTGAATTCGCTGCCGCTGCATCGCCGAGCGATTCGCTGGGACGCTCGCTCGCCAAACGGCAGGGCATTCCAGTCGTAGATCCGCCATTCCCCTTGGTAAGAAGTCAACCACCAGATCATCGGAACGGCAAATTCGCCTTCCCAGCAGTAGGTCATCAACGTGAGATCCCGCCGGTCAACGCTGCGGTGGGCATGCACGATGTCGCAACGTTGAAACGCATGTGGCGTGAACAAGTTTTCACCCAGCATCAAACGGAAAGAGGCCGAACCGAGCAACGTTTGGCGCCCAAATTCCGGGTATTGCTTCGTCTGTTCGAAGAACCGGTCGAGATCGACAAATTCGAGGAAGGGTTTCCGCGTTTCGCCGCGCAGGCTTTTCAGCAGTTGATCGAAGTATGCCTCCAGGGATTTCAAGTCGCGCTTGCCGATTCCACGCGTTTTGCTCCGCAGAGAATCCCGAGCGAACGCGAAATCGTCGTCCGGGTCGACCGGCGCGAGAGCCTGAAACGTTTGCAGCGGGACGGCGATTGCGACGAGGACAATCAGGGTGATGACCGCGAAAACGGCCAGGGCCCCGAGCCAGCATCCGCGACGGCCGCCGTGGGCCGTTTCGGCCTGGACGATTTCAAATGGAGGGTGGGTAGGGCCGTACGACATAGGCGATTAACCTAGCACACCGGGGGTTACGCTCACGTCCCGAGGCCGACAGCGGAGTCCGATCGATTTCAAACCGTTGAGGCAGTTAAGTTTATCGCAGTATGCCGGGGAACTCGCAAGAGTGGTGAGGCCGATGTCGCTGGTCAGGCTACCAGCGTCACGTATAATTACGCAAGCCTGTCGTGGCGTCGACGTGGTGGTGCCGCGATCCAGGGCCATGTGCCGGAGACAGGTCGTGTTCTGCATACCGAACAGATCGGACTGGAGACGCCCAATCGCGCCACCGGCGGTTCGCCATCGATTGCTGCTGTTCGCGCTCTGCGCGGTCGGTCTGGCCTCTTCCGCACCGGTTTTACTCGACGCGCGTTCCGTCATCGCCGACGAGGTCCCCCCTCCTGCCCTAGTCCAGCCGGTCGACGTCCATTTGCTTACCTTGCCGCTGCCGATTACCGGATCGGTCGACACGAACGCGATGCAGACGATCGATCGGGCCTTGCGGAACCTGTCGACGGACGGCCCCCGACCGATTCTAGTGATCGAGTTCCGTGGTTCGGACGAGCAGACCGGAGTGGGAAGTCAGTTCGAGCGATCGTTGGCGCTGGCGCGATTCCTGGCCGGAGACCGCTTGCGACGAGTGCGAACCGTCGCTTACGTGCCGCACACATTACAAGGTCACGCAGTTCTGGTCGCGCTAGCCTGCGAAGAGATCATCGTCGCTCCGGATGCAACGTTCGGGGAGGCTGGTCTTGGCGAGTCGTTCATCGATCCGACGATGCGGCGCGGCTACGAGGAGGTCGCGGAACGGCGCAGGGTCATCCCGGCGCCCGTCGCGATCGGAATGCTGGATCGCAACGCCGACGTTTTCAAAGTGCAGACCAGCGAGGGAGTACGCTATGCCAGCGGCGCCGAATTGGAGGCGTTGCAGAAAGAATCGGCCGTGCGCGCTGTCGACCGGGTCATTCCGGCCGGTGAAATGGGACGATTCAGCGGCCGGGAACTCCGCTTGACGTATGGATTCGCCAGCCACCTGGCGGCGGACAAGAATGAACTGGCCAATGCCCTCAAGATACCGTTGGCTCGACTGCAACAGGATCCTTCGCTCCAAAACGGATGGCACGCCGTGCGTGTCGATCTGCGAGGCCCGATCAACCGAACGACCATGAACTGGGTAACCCGGTCACTGCAATCCCGGCTGGAACAGAATACGACGAACTTCATCTGCCTCGCAATCGACTCCTCGGGAGGCGACTTGTCCGCCAGTTTGAACTTTGCCCAGTTCCTGGCAAGGCTCGACCCGGCCCGCGTCCGAACGGTCGCCTTCGTGCCGGAACAGGCTCGAGCGGATGCCGCGCTGATTGCATTGGCTTGCCAGCAGCTAGTCGTCGGCGGCAACGCCATCCTGGGCGGGCCGGGAGAACGGATCGACAGGGAACAGCTTGCGGAGTTGGGACAGCCGCTTTCGGTCATGGCGATGGAACGAGGGACCAACTGGTCGTTGCCACTTGCACTGGTCGATTCGTCCGTACGTGTATTCAAATACACCCGCGAAGGCACGGGCGAAATCCGCTACTTGTCGGTTGACGAACTTGACTCGATGAAGGATGCCGCACCGTGGAAGCAGGATGCCTCAATTTCCACGGCGGACGGCCTGCACGGTCGCGACGCGGAAGAGTTAGGATTGGCTCAGTTTCGCGCCGACCGATTCGACGAAATGTTGCGGCTGTATTCGCTGGAGTCCGAACCCGAGACGATTCGTCCCAATTGGGCCCACGAGTTCATCGAGGGACTGGCCGATCCAAAAATCGCCGGGTTGCTGCTGTTCGTCGCCTGGTTCGCCCTGATGATCGAGTTCATGACTCCGGCATTTACGGGCGCGGGGCTGGTTTCGGGCATCTGCTTTGTGTTGTACTTCTGGAGCCAGTTCCTGCATGGCACCGCGGGATGGCTGGAAATTGTGCTGTTCCTGTGTGGCGCCGTTTGCGTGATCATCGAGATCTTCCTGTTGCCAGGGTTTGGCATTGTGGGACTGACCGGAGGCGCGTTGATGATCGTCTCGATCGTTCTGGCCAGCCAGACCTTCGTAATCCCCAGCAATACGTACCAGCTGGACCAGTTTCCCAAATCACTGCTGATGATGGTGGCGGCGGTCGGTGGCGCCTGTATTTCCCTGGGGCTAATGCGGCGGTACATGCACCGGGCACCGTTCTTGCGGCGGTTGATGCTGCCTCCCGTGGATCTGGAGACATTGCAGGAATTGGGCAAGCGCGAGTCGCTGGTTGACTTTACCTATCTGCACGGCAAACGCGGGACGACAACCACACCGTTATTGCCCTCCGGCAAAGCCCGATTCGGCGACGCGATCGTGGATGTGATCAGCGACGGGCAGATGATCGCGAACAATACACCGATCGTCGTTTCCGAGGTCATCGGGAATCGCGTGCGGGTGCGGTCGCTGAGTTGACAATCAGTCCAGGTCGAAATCGGGATTGTATTCGCGACGCGCGACGTGCGGGACCTCATCCGACCCGTTATCGCTAATCGACTCGATCCACTCCCCTTCGCCCGCATCGACGATTCCTTCCGCCGCGGCGAATTTCGAACCGACCCGACCGTGGGCCCGGTCGGCCCGATCAAAAATACCGCCATAACAGCCGTAATCGTCGTCAAATGGCGCGCAGCAAATTGTGCAGCCGCTGGCAGCCATGCATGGTGCCAGCAAGACCAGGATGCGGATCAAGCGAGTCATAGGCGGAGAATTCCGGTTGGTACCTGCGATGAGCTTTTGTGCTGACGAGATCGGCAACCCCGTCCCGGCAACTTGAGGAAAGTCTGCCGATTATGCCGACTTGTCCGCCGGTTTCGGCTGCCGGACGGCTAATGCTCGGTTTTTTCTTGACGTCAATTCGCACTTCTAGACGGGCCTGGAGGCCCGTCCTACGGGCCCCATCCTGCGTCGGACCCAGGCCATGCTCGATCTGCCCATCTTACCGGGTCGCGCTTCAACCAGCTTTCGCGCGGGGAAACGGCAACGCGTCACCAGGCAGCGCGTCACCAGGCAGCGACCGTCGCGCGATGTTGTCTGGCTCGTGCACCAGCGGGTTCAGATCGTCGAGCCTGTCGACAGTGATATCGGCGATCTGCCCGGTGCTGCGCAATGTCGCGGTGCGTATTCCGACTCTTCGGGCTCCTTGCAATGATCGGCTGTCCGCGGCGGCGAAGAGGATTTCCGATCGCGGCATGGCGATTTCCTCGATCGCCGCGAGGTAACACTCCGCATCCGGCATGGCGACCCCCAGATCGCGCGAACTGATCGCCGATTTGAGCCGCTGGCCGATCGCCATCCTGCCCAGCTTATCCAGTAACCGTTGTTTGCATTCCGTCGTATTCGCGAGGACCACGAGATCGGCACCGCGGGTGTGCAACAGCGCGAGTGCGGCGGGGACGCCGGGCATCGGGCGCAATTCGCGTTCGTATTGTGCCCGCTTGGCCGTCGCCGCGATGGCCAGCTCGTCGATCTGGCCTTTGCGAAGCCCGACGCGGAGCAGAAAATCGCGCCAAGCGTCCCAGAAATCGCGGCGGCCACGGTACGACTCGGAAAGAAACTCCGTTTCGAACAGATGGAAAAACGGCTGGTACTGCGTGTGTAGTCCCATGCGGCCGAGTACCTTCAGCAGCCAGCGTTGCCAGGCGGTATCGTCGTAAAGTATTCCTGCGGGTTCGACGAGGATTGCCCGAAACCGGTCGGCCGCCGCGATTCCGATCGGTCGGCGTTCCGTCGTCGCGTCGAGACGGCGGCGGTCGCGGGAGTAAATTGAGGGAATTACCCAACCTGTTTCCATAGATGTTCGATTCCTTTCGAAGCGCTATGGATACTATTTCGTCAAACGGCGTCGGAACGATTAAGCAACGCCATCCGATGGCGGATTTGGGGTTGGTGGTTCAGGAGCCTCGCGATCTGCTGCCAGTCGAGACTTTCGGGGCCCAATGCGTCGTAGATTGCCTGGGCATGGTCGAGATCTTCCTCGGAGTTCACGGCCAGCCTCAGATCGTCACGATCGAGCGCCTGCGGCGCGGGGAGGATGCGGGTTTGAAACAGTTGGGGGTGTGTTCGCACGTACCGCATCGCATCCTGCCTGTCGAGCGGATCGGTCGCGTCCCGGTTGGCGCGTGCCAATGCGTCGGACCTGCACCACTCCGCGAAAAGGCCGGTGCGCGATGCAAGCGTCGCGCAGTTTCTTGAATTGCCGTAACTGATGTACTCGAATGACGGTTCGACTTGCGCTTCGCGCACCAGCCGATCGATGAGCACGGGGTCAACGAAGGGGTGATCGACGCGCACGCGCACGACCGCGTCCGCGGAAAATTTCTTGGCCGCCGCGGCGAGTCGGCCCAGCGCGTCGGCTTGTTTCCCGAAAAACACCGGTACGTTGGCCGGAGTAATCGCATCGATCAATTGCCGCCGCGGATCTCGGTAGTCGGCAACCACCACCACGGTCGAGAGCGTTTGCGCGTCGGTAACGCGGCGCACGACCCAGTCCAGAATCGAACGATTCCCGAGGCGTTTCGCCGGCAGAGAAACGGTCTGGCCGCCGGCCACCGGCGCACTGGACGCACTGACGTCGACGAGTCCGATGGTGCTCGACATGACCAATCCTCCTTGCTGCCGAATCCTTTCGAGGCGTCGAGGATCGCGCCGGCCGAAGCGAAGGATTCGTGGATCGAGTTTAGCAGGGATTTTCGGACCGGGTCAAGTCAAACCCTGGCGGCCGACCCTGGCAGCCGGCGATCGATCTGCTAGCATGATGCCTTCCTTCTCGGAGTTAACCGATGTCCGTTGCACTCATTCGACGCAAGTTCCTCCGCGACTCGGCGACCCTGCTGGCCGGTTCCTTTGCCGTTCCCTACTTCGTCCGCGGTACGGCGTTCGGCGCCAACGACCGCGTTCAGACAGCGCACATCGGTGTGCGGAACCAGGGTTCGTCCAACCTGCGTGGATTGATCAACCAGGCTGTGGCGGTTTGCGACGTCGACCAGGAAGTGCTGGCCAAGGCCGTCAAGCAGGTCGAGCAGACGGGACGGGAATGTTTGGCATTCAGCGATTACCGGCGATTGCTGGAGCGGAAGGATGTCGACGCGGTGGTGATTTCGACGCCCGACCATTGGCACGCGTCGATGACAATTCATGCCTGCCAGGCGGGCAAGGATGTCTATTGTGAGAAGCCGTTGACTTTGACGATCCGCGAGGGGCGACGCATGGTCGACGCGGCCCGCAAGTACGAGCGTGTGGTGCAGACCGGATCGCAGCAAAGGTCGGACGCGAACTTTCGCCGAGCCTGCGAACTGGTTCGCGCGGGACGACTGGGGAAACTGCGGCAGGTGCTGGCGGGAATCCCCGCCCCCAATCACCCCGGCGCGCCGGTCCCGGATTCCGATCCACCGCCGGAACTCGACTACGACTTCTGGCTCGGGCCAGCGCCGGCCCGAGTGTATAACGCGAATCGCGTGCATTACAACTTCCGTTTTTTTCGCGACTATTCCGGCGGCCAAATGACGAATTTTGGTGCTCACCATATTGATATCGCGCACTGGGGGATGGGCTGCGACGATCGCGGACCGATCTCGATTCGCGGTGAAGGAACATTCCATCCGCAGCGCTGGCACGAAGTCACGGAAACTTGCCGAGTGGTCTACGAGTATCCCGACAATGTCGAGATGATTGTCGGCCAGGGCCAGGCGGATATTCCTGAGGGGACGACTTTCATCGGCGAGCGGGGACGGATTCATGTGACCAGGGGGAAACTCACCGCTTCGGACGAATCGCTGCTGAAAGAACCACTCGAAAGCGATTCGCCGCGTCTCTATGTCAGCGACAATCACCACAAGGACTTTCTGGACTGCATCCGGTCGCGCAAGCTTCCGATCTGCGATGTCGAGATCGGCCACCGCACCGCGACTGCCTGCCATCTGGCAAATATCGCCATTCAATTAGGCCGCCCCTTGCGCTGGGACGCCGTCAAGGAGGAATTTCCAGGCGACGCCGAAGCGAATGCCTTGCTGCAGCGTCCGTATCGAAAGCCTTGGAATCTGGAGAGTTGATCAACAGCAATGACGAGCGAATCGGAAAGCGAGCCGAAGCCGGCGCCGCCCCATGACGGCGCGAATGGTTCCGCCGACAAACCAGTTCCCGCCGCGGAAGATTCCCCGGCGGACGCGGCGCAATTGCCCGCAGCCTCGACTAACGCGGTCTCCCAGCCGGGTTCGGCTCCAAACCCAGGGTCCGCGTCAGACCACGGCGCGCATTCCGGGCACGGCGCGAGCCTGTTCACTCGCATGCGCGAGGCGACCGGTACGGTCTACGGCGACATCGGCACTTCCGTGCTTTACACGGTGATGGAGATTACTCGGGAGACAGTGCGGTTGAAGTACGCCGACGGGGATCCGGAGTCGATGATCGCCGCGGGCGGTTCGGGCCTGGTCACCACACAGGATGCAATCGGCGGATTCAGTCTGGTACTTTGGGCGCTGATTTTCCTGACCGTGAAATACGACCTGTTGATCATGCGCGCCGATAATCGGGGTGAAGGCGGAGATTTTGCTCTCTGGGGATTGTTGAAAGGCTATACGGGAAAAATCATGGGAGGATCGTTGCTGGCCTTCCTGATTGTCGCGGCAGCTGGATTGCTGTCTGCGGATGGGATCATCACGCCGCCGGTGAGCATGCTGGGAGCGTACGAACCTTTAGGCGAGAAATGGGCGTTGTTCGCCACCCTGGTCAGCCTGTTCGCGTTGTTCAAACCGCAGTGGCGCGGCACGAGCAAGGTCGGCGGTATGTTCGGCTGGTTCATGATGCTGATCTGGTTTCCCTGGATCGCCATCAAGGGGATTCCCTGGGTTGTAGGGAATCCCGAGGTCTTCTCGGCGTTCAATCCGATCCATGCCGTCCGTTTTCTCTGGAGCTTTCCCAGTCTCGGCGCGTTTGTCGTTCTCGGCATGGTGGTATTGGCGATCACCGGTGGCGAAGCGAAGTATGCCGATATCGGGCATTTCGCCAAGCGCGGCGATCATACGGTACGTGAATCGGAAAGCGTCGACCCGCGAAATTCCGGGCGGCGACCGGTGATGTTCGCATGGTTCTTTCTTGTTTTCCCCTGCCTGCTGTTGAACTATGGCGGGCAAGTCGCCTATCTGCTCCACGAAGGAGTTCCGCCGCGCGGCAATACGTTTTACGCCCTGACTTTCCGTACCGGGAATGAATCGATCGATAACGCAATCCTGGTGATCGACCTGGGCGTCTCCGCCATCGCCGCGTTCATTGCCTCGCAGGCGCTGATCACCGGCATGTTTTCGATCGTAAAACAGGCGATCGTGCTTGGCTTCAGCCCGCGACATCTCGTGCGATACACCAACCGCGAAACGGAGGGCCAGGTCTATATTCCGGTGGTGAACTGGTCGATGTTCATCGGTTGTATCGTGGTCAGCCTGATGTTCCGCACCGCGGGTAACCTCGCGTCGGCCTACGGTATCGCGGTGACCGGAACCATGGGAATCACCACCTTGGCGTTCGGGTACGTGGCCTACTACCGCTGGCGATGGAAACTCGCGCTGGTGCTGGCGGTTTGCATTCCGATCATGTCGGTCGATTTATTATTGTTCGGCAGCAACTTGCTGAAGTTCACCAGCGGCGGTTATTTCCCCGTCATGATCGCCACCGGCTTGGTGATCATCATGATGTCCTGGCAATGGGGTCGTTCGCATCTCGCCAAGGCTTTCTACGATTTTGGCGTTCGCGATGGCAAGAGGCTGGAGTGGCTGGTCGCGCTGCGGGATATGCTGGACGAAATCGAAATCACCATCCGCGAGAACCTGCCGTTCGCGCGGTCGTTGATCCAGGGGCGGCGACGGTTGGTGGAGAGCGACCGCGCGGCGGTCTTTCTCTGCTCCCGCCCGATTCGAAGCTGCGACGACTACGTGCCCGTGAGCATGCGGATATTCCTGAAAAAATACGGCGTTCTGCCGTCTCATGTCACGTTGCTGTATGTGAATCAGATCGGCGTCGCCGAGGCGAACAGTGCGCAGCGCTACGAGGTCGTCAACCTTGGCAACGATATCGATTCGGTCATTGTCACTTATGGCTACATGGAGCAGCCCGATATTCGCGGCGCCTTACGGGAATTGCATCGGAGGGGGCAGATTCATATCGCCGCGGAGCGGTGGATTATCGAGGTGGGTGAGGAAGAGATTTTCGTCGAACCCGACCTGTCGCTCTGGAAGCAGTTTTGGGTCGGGCTGTTCCGCTGGGTACTGAACTTCTCCACGCCAGCCCACAAGTACTTCGGGTTGACGTACGACGCGGCCATTTCCAAGGAACTGATTCCCGTCGTATTCACGGTCAAAGGCGCCAAGGTCAAGTTGCCCGAACTGGAGATCATCGAATCGGAGTTGTTGCCGACGTCGCACTGATTCGTGAGCTGCCATTATCCGGAGACCGCTCTGATGGATTCGTTGCTCAATCGCCTGGGCATATCCGATCGTCCCAGCGGTGTCTATTCGGACCACTGGCATCCGCAGCCGGAAGGAGCGGAAGTCGAATCGATTAATCCTGCGACAGGAGCGGTGATCCGTAGCGTGACTTTGGCCGGACGTGGCGACTACGAGCAGATATTGTCGGCCGCGTGCCGTTCCTTTCAGATCTGGAGAAACCTGCCCGCGCCGCGACGGGGGCAGTTGATCCGCGAACTCGGCGCCGCGCTCCGTCTGCATAAGCGTGATCTGGGCATGCTGGTCACTTTGGAGGCCGGCAAGATCGTCTCGGAAGGGCAAGGGGAAGTCCAGGAGATGATCGACATGTGCGACTTCGCCGTGGGCCTTTCCCGCCAGCTCTACGGACTGACGATGCCGAGTGAGCGACCGGACCACCGCTTGTTCGAGCAATGGCATCCGCTGGGACCGGTGGGCGTGATCACCGCCTTCAATTTTCCGGTGGCAGTTTGGGCCTGGAACGCCTGTCTGGCGGCGGTTTGCGGCGACAGCGTCATCTGGAAGCCATCGCCGTTGACGCCATTGACCGCCATCGCCGTGCAGAATATCGCGAATCGCATTCTTGAACCGGCGGGGCTGGCGGGACTCTTTCCGCTTTGCCTGGGAACGGGTGACACGGTCGGCAGTTGGCTCTGCCAGGATCGCCGCATACCATTGGTCTCGTTTACGGGAAGTTGCCAGGTCGGCAAGCTGGTGGCCCGCAGCGTCGCGGACCGTTTGGGGCGGTCGCTGCTGGAACTGGGTGGCAATAATGCCGTCATTGTGACCCCCTCCGCCGATCAGGAGCTGGCGCTGCGCGCCGTGGTCTTCGCCGCGGTTGGCACCGCCGGACAGCGTTGCACGACATTAAGGCGATTGATCGTCCACGAATCGATCATCGATCCGTTCACGGAACGATTGGTCGGAGTCTATCGGAGCATCCGTATTGGCGATCCGGCGCATGACGACACGCTGATGGGACCGTTGATTCGCTTGAGCGCTGTCGAGCGGATGTTGGGCGCGCTTGCCCGAGCGGAATCGGAAGGCGGCCGAATTTTATACGGCGGCCGCCGGCTGGAGCGCGCGGGAAACTTCGTGGAGCCGACACTCGTCCGTGCCGACGCTTCGATGGCGATTGTCCGCGAGGAAACTTTCGCGCCGATTCTCTATTTGATTCCGTATCGGGAACTTGACGAGGCGATCGCCTGGCAGAATGACGTCGATCAAGGGTTGTCGTCCGCCATCTTTACCGAGAGGTTGCGGGAGGCGGAACAATTCCTGTCGGCTCGCGGCAGCGACTGTGGCATCGCCAATGTGAATATCGGCACATCCGGCGCCGAGATCGGCGGCGCGTTCGGCGGCGAGAAAGAAACCGGTGGCGGGCGGGAAGCCGGCAGCGATGCCTGGAAAGCCTACATGCGCCGCCAGACCTGTACCGTCAATTTCGGGACGCAACTACCGCTGGCTCAGGGAATCAAATTTGACCTCGGAGGCGGCTAGACATGCAATTCCGTTCTCTGCGTCCTCCAGAACTCTGTGCTCACGTTTAGCACAGAGATTCGGAGGACACAGAGAGTTCATTGCGGGCCGCGCCCCCCGCATGCCGGCCTGGATCCCAAACGTGTGACGAAGTCGTGCTATTTGAAAAACGGCACGGGCAGCAGGAACGCATGCTGTTCGAACATTCCCCATTTGCCGTTCCAGGTCAAGAACGGCATCAGAAAGACGATCAGCACGTAGAAGCCGATTACTGGCAATTCGCCCAGTCTCGCACCCCATCGGAACAGGAAGTTGCGGGGGGTCTGCCGGCGGCGCGCGCGGGCCATTGCCCAGCCGCTGATCAGCCGAGCCGGGGCGATAAACGCCACAAAAAAAAGACTCGGCAACCAGGTCGCTTGCCGCGGGGTTAATTCGATCTTCAGCAGGTAGAGCGGGATCGCCGAGGCAAGCGTCAGCAGCAGCGAGAACCAGAACGCGATTGGCGCGCGACGGAACGCTTGGCGAACGTACCCCAGGTCGAACATCGCGACCAGTCGGTTTTCGCAGGCGAAATGGACTTCCAGAAACGATAAGTGGAACAACACGCCGCCCAGCAGCACTGCGCCGATCAGGCCGAGCAGGATCCCAGCTCCGCCGCCGATCGTGATCGAGGCGATGATCACGGAAATCGGCACGAACAGCCAGGCCACGGCACCGGCAAATCCGCGAAATCCCAGCGAAAAGTAATAAGGCAGTCGCAAACTGGTCGTGAAATTCCAGAGCCGGTCGGACGCCTCGCGATACAGATTGCCTTGTGGCAGCCTTTGCAACAGCAGTAACGGCGCCGGCCAGAAGAAGTAGCGCAACTTGCCGCCGCGAAAGCAGGCCCAGGCTCCATGCGCTACCACGACCACTACCGCCATCACCAGCACAACTCGCAAAGCGCGCGTTGCACCGCTGCCCGCTTCAATGATCTGCGACGAGTACCACAGATCGGAGAGGAACCGCAACGGAATCATCAGAAGCCAGGTCCCCAGGGCAACTCCGCCGATGCGCGCCGCCTTCCGCACACCGACAAATCCCTGTCGGAAACTCCCGGTGCGGGCGACCCGACCACTGACTTCCAGCAGGTACCCCAAGCTGAGAAACGAAAGGACCGGAATCGATGCAAGAACGGCCAGGCCGATCAACAGGCTGACCATCCCGAAGCACCATTCCCAGGCCGAACCGACCGCGGCGCCAATCCGTGCGGACAGCCTGGGGGAAGCCTGCGTCGGACTTTCATTGGTCGGGGCATCGATCAGCATCTTGGTTCTCTCGGCGACGTTGACGCCGGTTAAGGGTCTGCGCCGCCACAAGGTCCGCGCCGCCACAAGGTCTGCGCGCTCTAGGTCCGCGCCGCTCGACGTGGTGTGGTATTCGAGTCGGTCGCGGCAATTCTCGTGCGGGCGGTCGTGCTGGCACCGCATTTTCTTCGAAAAAGGCTCGTCGATCGGCCAAGCTGCCGACTTTACCAGCGAAACTACTCGCAGGCATACAGGGTATTCACGATGGTTACCCCAGTCGCGTGCCCGACGTTTCAAACGGAGTTGGGAAAATCGACGGAGCCCGAACGGAAATGTGGAAACGTCATCTGCTGTTCTTGATCAGTTGCCTGGCGGGGTTCTCGGCATTGGGAGCGAACCTGCTGCGTACCGATCGGGTACGAACGCCGCGGCATTTTCATTCGGAACAGGCTACCGCCACGGGGTTGAGCGACGTCGTCGATCGGATCGACGGCGAATTTGAATCGGTTTGGGCCGCATCCGGCCTGCAGCAGGCACCTAAGGCTCCGTCGCTGCAGATTGTGCGACGGCTGGCCCTGGGATTGATGGGCACGGTTCCCTCCCTGGAAGAGATTCGGGCATTGCAACTGGTGCCGCCGGACCAGCAGATCGATTGGTGGTTGTCGCGTGTTTTCGAGGATCGCCGGTACGCCGATTATATCGCGGAACGTTTGGCGCGAGCCTACGTCGGCACGGAGGATGGACCATTTTTGTTGTTCCGGCGGCGACGCTTCGTCTCCTGGATCAGCGACCAGCTTCATGAGGGAAAGACCGGCTACGGCGAATTGGTCTCTCACATTATCGCCGATCAGGGGTTATGGACCGACAAGCCCTCGGTCAACTTCGTCACCGTCACGTCCGATCAGAACAGGGACGGCAATCCGCCCGACCCGATCCGGCTTGCGGCGCGGACCACGCGCGCGTTTCTCGGTGTGCGAATCGACTGCCTGCAGTGCCACGATGATCGATTAGGCAAGGTCGCGTTGGGCACGGCGACGGAGCCGCGCGAGGGAACGCAGATCGACTTTCACGAGCTGGCGGCGTTCTTCGGCGGAGTGGGTAACAACGGGCTGACCGGCATCCGTGATGAACCGTCTGCCGCGAAGGACCGATATCGTACGCGACTGCTGCACGCGGAGAACGAGCAGATTGTTGAGCCGCGGGTTCCGTTCCAACGCGAGTTGTGGCGCGAGGAGGGCACCCTTAGGCAACAGCTTGCGGCTTGGGTGACGCACGTCGAGAATCGCGCGTTTGCCCGGATGGCCGTGAATCGCGTCTGGGCGCTGATGTTCGGCAAGCCGCTGGTCCAGCCCATCGATGATATTCCGCTGTTCGGGCCCTTCCCGCCCGGCCTGGAGTCACTGGCCGACGACTTTGTCGCCAACGGCTACGACCTGCGGAGATTGATCCGCCTGATCGCGCATAGCGAGGTCTTTCAGGCGGACAGCCGCGCCGCTTTTGAGTTGCAACCGATGCACGAGGATCTGTGGGCCGTGTTTCCATTGATTCGCTTGCGCCCCGAACAGGTTGCCGGAAGCGTACTGCAGGCAGCATCGCTGAACACGATTGACGCTCAGTCCAATATCCTCTGGCAGTTGCTCAAATTTGGCCAGCAGAACGATTTCGTGCAGGCCTACGGCGACATGGGCGAGGACGAATTCACCGACCGGGGCGGCACCATACCGCAGCGCCTGCTGATGATGAACGGCGACTTGATCAAAGAACGCACGGAACAGAACATCGTACTCAATGCATCCAGTCGGATCGCGCTATTCGCTCCCGACCACCGAACGGCGATCGAGTCGGCCTATCTTGCGGTTTTGACGCGGCGTCCTTCGTCGACCGAAGCGGCTCATTTTGAGGCCGAATTCGCCGAGGCCCGTACGGCCGCCGACCGACTCCAGGCGGTCGAGGATTTGTATTGGACGTTGATGAACAGCACGGAATTTCTCTGGAACCACTGACGTTGGATGGAGTACGGAAAACATGAGTTGGCATCCTTCCGCGGGGATTGTGAATCCGACGAGCGACGTCTCCGGTTGCGGGGGAATCTCACATTGGAATCGGCGGACGCTGCTGCGCGCGGCGGGCTTATCGGGTTTCGCCTGGCTGACGCCGCTGGCACACTCCCTGGCCCGGGCCGAGGAACGATTACCCGGCGGCGCTCCGGCAAAGTCGGTTATCGTCCTCTGGTTGCAAGGTGGTCCTAGTCAACTGGAAACTTTTGATCCGCACCCCAACGCGGAAACGGGCGGGATGGCGGCGATCGAGACCCGTGCGCCGGGCGTGAAAATCTGCGAACTCTATCCGCGGCTGGCGGAACAGATGGACGTCGTTTCGCTGGTGAGATCGGTGGTCAGCAAAGAAGGGGATCACGAGCGGGCGACCTACAACGTGAAGACCGGTTATCGCCCCGATCCGACGCTGATTCACCCGTCGATCGGCGCGGTGATCTGCCATCAACTTCGCGACGACATCGACCTGCCGCGGCACGTCTCCATCCTGCCGAATGTCTGGGCCGCCCGGGGTGGCTATCTCGGCGATCAGTTCGATGCGTTCAAAATCTCCGACCCGATCGGGCCGGTTCCCTTTGTCACGAGTCGTGTTCCCGACAGTCGTTATCACAAGCGGCTGGCGAATCTCACGGATGTGGTGGAAACCGAATTTGCTCGGGGCCGAATCAAGGGACTGGACGAACGACGAACATTGCACCAGACGATGACCGCCAACGCGCGGCGATTGATGGATTCCGAGCAGCTGAAGGCGTTCGACGTTCGCGAAGCGCCGGAGTCGCTACGGAAGACTTTCGGGGATACGCCGTTCGGTCGGGGCTGCCTCGTCGCCGCTCGGCTGGTCAAAGCCGGAGTGCGCTGTGTCGAGGTTTCTTTGGCGGGCTGGGATACCCATGCGAACAACCACGATGGCCACCGTACGCAGGCCGAGATTCTCGATCCGGCGTTCGCCGCGCTGCTGCGGCACCTGCGCGACGACGGTCTGCTCGACCAAACCCTGGTACTGTGCGGAGGCGAATTTGGACGGACGCCGACGCTGAATCCCCTCGGTGGTCGCGATCATTGGCCGCATGGGTTCACGCTCGCGCTGGCCGGGGGTGGAATCGCCGGCGGAAGGGTCGTCGGCGAAACCAATCCGAAACCCGATGGTGACGAAAAGGAACCGGCCCGGCTGGTGAACGATCCTCGCAGCATCGCGGATATCCATGCCACGATCCTGCGCGCCTTGGGAATCGAGTTCGATCGGGAACTGATCACGCCGATCGGCCGGCCGATGAAACTCAGCGACGGACACCCGATCGACGAATTGCTGGCCTGACGGCCCGCTAATCGGCCTCGGCCTTCGTCCTGGGGAAGCGGCTTCGGATCGTCGTGCTGTGCAACGCAATGACGCGCAGACTGTCGACCGATTCGGTCGTCAGAATGGCGGTTTGTTTATCTTGCAGGGAAGAATAACTGAATTGGACGATAAAGGCGCCGATCCTAAGTCCGTCGTTGACGGAGACCGGTGGCCAGAGATCCTTCGCGATGCTGGAGAGTGATCGGGCCAGGCTGCGAGTGGCTCGCCCGGAATAACCGCCAAGCGCCATCTCCAGTCGCCCCCCCGCTTCAAAATAGTTGTAGAACACGAAAGCGCAATCCTGCTTCTCGTTGCAACTGCAATGGTCCCAGTTGCCGTCGGGCAATTCGTAGTAGATCCCCGGCGCATCGGTCGTTCCCGATTGATCGAGCTTCAGGCCGCCGCAACAGGAATCGGGATGCGGATCGTGTTCGCGAAATCGCAGGAAAAAAGGGCAGGAGCGCTTCCGCGCACTCGCCAAACGGTCCTGGGAGACGAACGGCTCGCAATGGAAGGCCGAGGCAATAATCAATTCAACGATCGGATTACTTTTCATGCTGCCCAGTGCAACAAGCGCTCGATCCCGATCGGTTTTCATGAATTCGCCGTAAACCTCCAGGGCTCGATCCATCACTTGCGTTTTCGCGGCGTTGTCGGGAGCCAGTACCAACGTCTGCTTGATATGTTCCGGTTGCACATGGAGGCTGCCGGCCAATGCCGTCGACGTGGCCACCGCCTTGGAATCGTCCGAGGTTTGCTTCAGTTGAACGGCGCTGCCAAGCGTCGAGATCCCGTTGAAAAGTTCACCGACCAGGACCAGATCGGAGGCCACAACCCAGGCGGCGTCGGCACTCGATTCCGGATGGTCTCGACGCATTCCGACGCACAATTCCAGTCGGCGGCGTCGAGCCAGCAATTCCCAGAAATCCTCGGCTTCCACCGCGAACAGCGCACCGGGCAGCCGATCCGCTGAGATTCCGTGATGCTCCACAAGGTATTTACAAATCGCCGCGAGCGGATCGAGCGAAATGTTCCGTCGCGTGTTTTTCAGCAGACCGGCAATATGGTGCCGATCCAGTCCGGTTGCGTCGCCAATCTGTGTGATCAATCCGGACCTTTGTTTTGGCGCCGGTGCATACCCAACCAGTTCCGCCAGCCGAAATGAATACCGCATGGGACGACCTCCGATAGACCTATCGCAACTATAGGGCGTCGGCGCGGGAAACTCAATCAAAGGTGACCGGCGGACTCCGGGTCATTCCGCGTCAAATTTTGCGACGGAGGCATTTTCCTCAAACCGGCCAGGGAGTAAGGTGAGCATGCGGTGGACCTGATCGTAAACGTGTCGCGGAGGGGATACGAATGGATCGAAGAGATTTCTGTAAGAGCACCGGCATCAGCCTGATGGCGCTGACGCGCGGCGCCTTTGCCGCCGGAGCGGATCGCAAGCATCGCGTTGGATTGATCGGAACGGGGTGGTACGGGAAATGTGATTTGCTGCGGTTGATCCAGGTTGCGCCGGTGGAGGTGGTATCGCTGTGCGATGTCGACCGGAAGATGCTCGAGGAAGCGGCGCAAATCGTCGCGCGGCGACAACTCAACAAGAAGACTCCGCGAACTTTCGGCGATTATCGGCAGATGTTGCGTGAGAAGGACCTGGAGTTGGTGCTGATCGCGACGCCGGACCATTGGCATGCTCTGCCGATGATCGCCGCGGTGCAGGCCGGCGCCGACGTTTATGTGCAGAAGCCGATCAGCGTCGATATTGTCGAGGGGCAAGCGATGCTCGCCGCGGCGAGAAAGCACCAGCGCGTGGTACAGGTCGGAACGCAACGCCGTAGCACACCGCACCTGGTCGAAGCGCGGGAATCGATCGTCAAGTCGGGAAAGCTGGGAACCATCGGGATGGTGGAGATTTATTGCTACTACCATATGCGGGCGCGCGGCAATCCACCCGACACCGATCCACCGCCCCACCTGGACTACGAAATGTGGACCGGCCCCGCGCCGCTCCGGCCGTACAACGCTCTGGTCCATCCGCGCAGCTGGCGGGCTTTCATGGAATACGGGAACGGCATCGTCGGTGACATGTGCATTCATATGCTCGACACCGTGCGCTGGATGCTCGATCTGGGGTGGCCGCGATCCGTTTCCTCGGCCGGCGGAATCCTGGTCGAAAAGTCCAGCAAGGCCAACATCAGCGACACGCAGTCGGCCACCTTCGATTACGGCGATTTTCCTGTCGTCTGGCAGCATCGCACCTACGGACATCCCGCCGACCCGAAATACCCGTGGGGCGCGACCATCTACGGCGACAAAGGGACGCTCAAGCTGAGCGTGCATAGCTACGACTTCGAGCCGATCGGCGGCGGGAGTCCCATCCACCGCGATGTGGTCATGGAATTAGAAAAATTCCCCGAGGATCGCGACGAGAAAGACCTGGAACAGCACGTCGCGCCGGCCATCCGTCAGCATATGCTCGACCTGCTGCACTGCATCGAGACGCGCGGTCGTCCGGTCGCCGATATCGAACAGGGACATGTATCGACCGCCACCTGCCACCTGGCGAATCTCTCCATGCGACTCGGTCGGACGCTGGCCTGGGACGCGCAAGCTCAACGGGTTCGCGGCGATGACGAAGCCAATCAACTGTTGCGACGCGCCTACCGAGCGCCATGGACGCACCCGGAAGTCGACCAAGTGTAGTCTCGTTCGTCGTGTTGAATTCCGAAGTGGCGGGGGCTTCCAGCCCCCAGCGATGACCTTCAAGATTTCCCGTCGCGTTATTTTGGACGGCTTGGCATCCGGCGCGGAAAGGGCGGCGATTCGGCGATCGGCAACAGAGCACCGGTCTCCTCCGCCCACTTCGTGCGTTCCTCATCGCTGGCGTAATACCGCAGCCAGGTCTCGCGATCCTCAACGTCGTCGATGCAATGCCAATGCAGGTAATGTCGAGGTCGATTGATCTTCTTTTCGTGCGACGGAAGGATGTCGCGGTAGATCAGGCAATAAAGCTGTCGATCGGACAGGTGGTCGGTAAGCTCCAGGGCCACGCGGCGGCTGTATAACTTGTGGATGGTGTCCCACAACACGCGATGCAACTGCGGATCGTCCAGCGTTTCGGGACGCGGCATTGTCAATTCCGGCTCGAACCACTGGCTGATCGGCAGCGTGGGAGCCCGCTCCCATTCCAGCATCGACGCCAGGAACTCGTTTTCCATCGGCGTCGACATGCGGCTGATGTTCACCAGATCGACCGCTTCGTCACGATACGGTTCGAGTTCGTCGCGCAACTGAGCATTCAGCAGCAACTGATCAACTTCGTCGTGAGGACCGGGGTCCCGGGGGTTGGGTTGGGGCGAACGTCGCATGAATCCCACTTCTGGCATCGAGGTCCTGACGGTTCGAGGCCATCCCGAACTCGTCAAGATCGAATCTATCAAGGTCGATTTTTGCCGCAAGCGAATTCGCCTCGTCCCCACCCCCAATTCAGCGAAATTCGGGCCGCGCCGAACGGACGATCGTTACGACCAACAAGGTCGAGTGTCTCTCGGCCAAAAACTGCCGGAAATTCAACAACTTTTGCTCATGTCCGCACGTCGGGGAACGGGGAACCCTATTCTTTGCCGCGTTTCGCCAGGACGCAGCGAAGTCCCAGGGCGTCGTCGCGGGCGGTTTCCGATTCCTTGAAGCGCGTGAATGACGAGAGCTTGTCAGCGGGGTCTTTCCAACTGCCGCTGCGGGAGACTTTCGAGCGGGAAGGAGGTTGCGCGACGAACGGAGTGCCGTCCGCCGGTGGCGGCTCTTCCGTCCAATCGTCCAGGCACATTTCGCGCAGGTAGCCGTGGATGTCGTAGAGGCCCCACGGATTCGGCTGCTTCGCGCCGACCGGTGGGTCATTGCCCGCCGCGTTACCGTTAAACCAACCGAATTTCGGCAGCTCAGCGACGTCGTCGCCGAACGAGTAGATTGAGTCGGTCCCTGCGCGCGCCACATACTCCCACTCGGACTCAGACGGCAACCGGATCTCTTCGTCGGCCGCGATCAGTCCCGCCTCGCGCATCAGCCCCGTGGCCCGCTCGCAGAACTGGCGTGCCTCGCCGTAATCGAACATCTCCACGGAATTCCGCTTGCCTTTCCATTTGCTGGGATTGGCGCCCATCAACGCCTCCCAGAGATTCTGTGGTACTTCGTAGCGGGCAATCGCGAACGAGTATTGAAATGTTATGCGAGTCGGTTTGCGCTTGCCGGCGGCGGTCGATTCGCGTCCCATCGTGAAGGATGCCGGGAATTTTCCTTCACCCGGGGTAATGGCGATGAACTCCTCACGGAAGACTTTCAGCAGTTCGCGCTGCTGCGGTGTCGGGTCGGCGGTGAGAAGCAGGCTGATTGCGAGCATCGTGGGGGCCACTGAAGGGTACTCCTTGTCAAGGTGAACTTGGGTCACGCGCCGTCGCTCAGGGTGGATCGTGTCCGCGTTGCGGATCGCGATCGGAATGCCGCTGGTCGATATGTATATGAAGGTCTGGGCGGGCGAGAATCAAGCGGTCGAGGCCATCGTCGGTGACGGTCGAATCGTCCAGGTAGAAAGACTGCAGGGACTTGATTTCGGCCACGGCAGCCAGGCCCCGATCGGAGATTTCTGGAGCCATGAGGTGCAGAAATCTCAGTTGCGGCAATTCTGCTCGGCATAGTTCGGCGATCCGTCGTACGCCGTCATCGTCCAGGTCGGGACTGCCCAGGCGCAGCAACTGCAGGTCGGGAAAGGCGGCAAGATACCGCAGTCCATCGTTGCTGACGCGGGTTTGCGGCAGGTTGAGGATTTGCAGGCGTTTCAGTACGGCAAGTTGTTCCAGGCCGGCATCGTCAAGCGGCACGCCGCGCAGTACTAGTTGGCGTAGTTGAGCAACATGTCGCAGCGAGCTCAACCCTGCGACGCTGGTCCGCAACTGGCTCAGCTTCAAGACCTCCAGCTGCGGAACCCGTTGCAGATCCTCCAGCTTCCGGTCGTCAATCGGCTCGTCGACGTCAATCTCCGCCGCCATCCCCGACTCGACATCGGCTATCGCCTCACTCCAGAAACGCCGTTGCCCGGTTCCCGACTCGGTCGTTGGGACGATTTGGGAGCGATCAGCGGACGGTACGGCACTATTTGCCGGCTGCGATGGCGGACTTGCACCGCAGCCGTTCAGCAACACGATCATCACGCCAGCTCGCAGCAAGGTCCCTTTTCGACTTGTTCGCCTGCAAAGCCGCGGTCCGGCGTTGCGGCATTCACGAGGAAGGTTGTTGTCGTGCATTGGGCACTCCTTCAGCGCCCACGTCGGCTGCAATCGGGACAGGTCGAGACATACCGAGTGATGCCCGATCGCTTGCTGGTACGTGTTTCCATGCGACTGCCGCAGCGCGGGCAGAACTGCGACGGATCGTCCCATTCGTCGACCGGCAAAGTCTCGCAGGTCACACAACGTGTCGCCGTCGGCAGCACTTCGATCCGTTCGGGTGGAATTGTTCGTCCACAACGTTCGCAATGGCGGTCATCCCATTCCGCTTCCAGCGATTGTTGCTCGACGTGGAGGCCCGTCTGCGCGCACCGTTCGCATTGCCAGCGGTGGGCGGCGGTTCGCAGGATTTCGATCAAGAACGGCAGGTCGAATTCGGTATCGCGCCGCAGGAATCCCGCCGACCGGGCCCGTTCCAGCAACGCCTCGCCCGTTGCGACTTGTGCGTCACCGCAGGCGTGGCACTGCAACCGAAAGAACTCTGGCAGTCGACTCAATGCTTAAGGCCTTCCGAACGGTGGCGGGACGGAATGAACAGTCCAGGTTGCGTTGCATGCGTGGTACCTCCGGAGCGAACTCGTTCGCGTACTCGCGAGTCCAAGACAAAGGTCGCTGATTCCCGAAACTGTGCATAAGATAGCAACAAAAGCGACCCCGTCCAAGGAACGCCGGGGAACCGAGTTTGCGAAAAAGATTGCAACGCGGCAGGAATCGTTGGATACTGGAACTCCACATCGGCCGATTTAACCAAGAGCAGCCGGCGAACGAACCGCGTCGTCCGCACAAGAGGAGTCAGAATGCTCACCATTCACGACCAGACTTCGACCCCGAGTCAAGCCATTGGCCGGCGGGCATTTCTGCGGATCGGATCGATGGGACTCGCCGGCATGACGCTGCCCGACCTGCTGGCCGCCCGCGCTTTGGCGGCCGGCAACCCGCCGCCGATCACGGACCGATCGGTGATTTTCCTGTTTTTGCATGGTGGCCCGAGTCAGACCGAGACGTTTGATCCGAAAATGGAGGCTCCGGCCGAAATACGCAGCGCCACCGGCGAACTGTCGACGGCCATCCCGGGGGTCACGTTCGGCGGCACATTCCCGCGTCTGGCCAGTCTCGCCGACCGGTTTTCCATCGTTCGTTCTTACCGAACCGGGGACGGTAACCACGACATCAAGCCGATCGTCAGTCGGTACAGCCTGGGAGCGAATCTGGGATCGCTGTACGCGCGGATCGCCGGTACCAATCACCCCGGCAATGGGATGCCTCGCAACGTGGCTTTGTTTCCCCGAGCGGTCGACGAATCGACCCAGCCGGCCAATTTCAGCTTCGGCAAATTCGACTCGTCCGGTTCGCTGGGGAACGCCTGCGCACCGTTCGTCCCCGGCGGTGGCGGTTCATTACAGCAGGACATGCAGCTGGCACTGGAACGAACTCACCTGGATGACCGACGCTCGCTGCTGCGGCAACTGGACCAGTTCAAGCGGCAGGTCGACGCGCAGGGCCTCCTGGACGGGGTCGATCGATTCCAACAACAGGCGTTCCAGACAATTCTAGGCGGCGTGGCCTCGGCGTTCGACATTTCAAAGGAAAGTCCCGCCTGCGTGGCGCGCTACGATACGGCGCCGTTGGTGCGTCCGGAGAACATCAGTCGCAAGTGGAATAACTACAACAACTACGTTGACAACGCCAAGACGCTGGGCAGGCTCTTGCTGCTCGCGCGCCGCCTTTGCGAGGCCGGCTGCGGGTTTGTTACCGTCACCACGAATTTTGTCTGGGACATGCACGCCGACGTGAATAACGCCACGGTCGAAGAGGGGATGCAGTACATGGGATTGCCGCTCGACCATGCACTCTCGGCGTTTATCGAAGATGTCGAGTCGCGAGGATTGCGAGACAAGATTCTGCTGGTCGCGTCGGGAGAAATGGGACGCACGCCGCGCATCAATGCCAACGGTGGCCGCGACCACTGGGGTGGCATCGCGCCGTTGTTGCTCTATGGCGGCGGCACGCGGGCCGGGCAGGTGATCGGTCAATCGAGTCGCGATGGCGGGGAACCACGTTCGGAACCGTTGGAAATGACGCACCTGATGGCGACAATCCATCACGCTCTGCTCAAGGTCAGCGATGTGCGACTGATGCCAGGCCTCTCCGCCGAACTGATCAACAGTATCACCGCGGCGCAGCCGATTCCCGGTCTGTATGCCTGAGCGGTAACCGAGACCGCGCAAGGGATTCGTTTCATGGTGACGCGACGCGAAATGATCGAGGCAGCGCTGATCGGCGCGGCCCAGTTTCTGACAATTCCAGGCGGGATACCGACGGGACGGACCACGAGCGCCGCTCCGCCGAGGCCCCGCTCCCTGACCAACGCCCATTCCGTCCCGGCCGGCAAGGCTTCGGCTGCCCACGCGCGAATCGCCATCACGCTGGATCTGGAAATGAGTGCCCAGTATCCACGCCGCGAAATGACCGAATGGAATTTTGAAAAGGGCAATCTGGACGAACCAACCAAACAGTATTCGCTGCAGGCCGCCCGGGTCGCGAAAGAACTTGGAGGCAAAATCCACTTCTTCTGTGTCGGCCGGGTCCTCGAACAACCGAATGTCGATTGGCTGAAGGAAATCGCCGCAGCCGGGCACCCCGTCGGCAACCATACCTACGACCATATCCACCTCAAGGCGCCCACGGTTACCGAATTGCAGTTCCGCTTCCAGCGCGCGCCGTGGCTGGTGGAAGGTCGGGCCGCACGCGACGTGATTCGCGAAAACATCCGCGTCACCAACGAAGCACTGCGATCACGAGTCGGAATCGCAGCCAACGGATTCCGTACTCCCGGCGGCTTCCAAAACGGATTGGATGATCGCGTCGACCTGCAGGAACTCCTGCTGGAACTGGGGTTCCGCTGGGTAAGTTCCAAATACCCGGCGCATCCGATGGGCCCGCCCAAGACCGCACCGACGCAGGAAATCTACGACGGCATCGTCGCTGCCCAGGCCCAAGCGCAGCCGTATCGCTATGCCAACGGGTTGGTCGAGTTACCGATGAGCCCGGTGAGTGACGTCGGAGCGTTTCGAACGAACTACTGGAAACTCGAGTACTTCCTCAAGGCGATCCGCTTGGCGGTGAATTGGGCGATCGAGAATCGCGCGGTGTTCACGTTACTTGCGCATCCATCCTGTCTGGTGGTCGAGGACCCCCAATTCGAATCGATCCGGTTGATTTGCGAACTGGTAAGGAACTCGGCGGATCGCGCTCGTATCGTCGGGCTGGATGAGCTCGCCGCCGAGTGGCTGGCGTGACCGAAGCCAGATCGGCTATCCTGGAGGCATCCTCCAGTTCAAGCAGCGATACCCTTTCAGGAGTTGCAACGATGAGACATCGTGTTCTGGCGTCCAGTTTCGCCTGGATCGCGCTGGCCGTGCTGACCTGTAAGGTCCCGGCTGCCGCTCCTTCCGTCGAGGAAATTGCGAAGACAAGACTGACCGAACTGACCCGAGGCGACTCGCCGGGGATTGCCGTTCTGATCGCGCGCGACGGCAAGGTCGTCTTCCAAGCTGGTTTCGGCTTTGCCGACATCGAGAGCAAGACTCCCGTGACGCCGGAAACAAAGTTCCGCATCGGGTCGATCACGAAGCAATTCACCGCGGCCGCGATCGTGCGCCTGGCGGAACAGGGCAAGCTCGCCCTGGCCGACCCATTGGCGAAGTTCTTTCCCGACATTCCGCAAGGCGACAAAGTCACCGTGCAGCAGCTGCTCACCCATACTTCGGGAATTCACAGCTACACGGAAAAGCCGGATTTCATGTTGCGCGTGACGAAGCCGATCGAACCGCGCTATTTGATCGAGTGGTTCCGCGACGATCCGCCCGATTTCGCGCCGGGAAAAGGATTTCATTACAACAATTCGGCCTATTTTCTGCTGGGGGAAATCGTCGCGCAAGTTGGTGGGAAGCCGTATGGCGACTTTTTGCGGGATACCTTCTTTGAACCGCTCGGGCTCAAGGATACGGGGGTCTTCGTCAATTCCCAACCTCCACCGTCGATGGCCATCGGTTACTCGTTTGCCGACGGAAAAACGCACCCGGCGATCGATTGGGACATGTCGTGGGCGGGCGGGGCGGGCGCCCTCTATTCCACCGTCGGCGATCTGTATCGCTGGAACGATGCACTGTTCGCCGGCAAAGTAATCGGCGAAGCGTCCTTGAAGGCGGCGACGACGCCAGTGGAGTTACCGGCCGACGTCGACGGCATGAACTACGGGTTCGGCTTGATGATGTACGAAATCAGCCGGTTGCCCGCCATCGGACACGGCGGCGGACTTAACGGCTGGTCGACAAATCTGGTCTATCTGCCCGCTCAGAAATGTACGGTGGTTGTCTTGACGAACGCCATGCCCGCGCCCCCGGGTTACGGACCGGGAGGGATTGCCGCCGGGATGGCCCAGACGCTCCTATCCGAAGAAATCCGCAGCCTGCCACCGTTGGTTGAAGATGCGTCGGTGGACCCCAAGTCGTTCGCCGCTTACGAAGGTCGCTACGAATATCCGGGCGCGATCAATACGGTCACCGTTGAGGAAGATGGACTGTACTCGCAGCTCACCGGACAGCCCAAAACCCGAATTTTTCCCCAGGGAAAAGACGAGTTTTTCTGGAAGGTGGCCGATGCCCGGGCAAAATTTGTCCGCAACGAAAATGGAGATGTGATTGCACTGCGGCACACGCAGAACGGCAACACGTTCCGTGCGGGTCGATTGCCGGAAGATCCCGTCAAGCTGACGGTGGAGCAGGTCGAGGCGATCGTGGGAAAGTACCAGTACGCGCCGTTCGTGGTTTTGACCGTCACGCGGGACGGCACGCAGCTGTTCGCGCAACTGACGGGCCAGCCGAAGATGCCGATATTCCCCAAGGCGGAAAACGAGTTTGAATGGCGTGTCGTCAAGGCCAGCGTGCGATTCGAACCCGGCGACGACGGCACGATCAGCAAAGCGATTCACAGCCAGAACGGTGGCACGATTGAAGCGCCCAGAATCAAGTGAACCGGAGAACGCTGCCTCGTACCACCGCCGCGAAATTGCGAACCACGAAAGGCATCTTTCCATGTTGGAGAAAACCGAATCTCATCGCCGGAAATTCCTGAAGACCACCGGTGCGGCGGCGGCGACCGCGCTCTCTCCCAGCTTCTTTGTGCATGCCTCCGACAAGTCGGGTTCGCGACCAGCGGTGATCGGCTCGGGCGAATTCACCTATGAATGCCATCACAATTGGGGCGAGATTCCCCGTCATATCCGGTGGCATGCAACTCACGGCGTCGCGATCGATGCCGCGGGCCTGATCTACATCACCCACCGAGCTCCATTCAACACCAACATCGATACCGTCGCGATCTTTGAACCGACCGGCAGGTTCGTCCGGTCATTCGGCGCGCAATGGAATTTCGGAGGCCATGGCATCGATATCCGCAAGGAAGGCTCGGAGGAATTCCTGTACCTGGCGATTACCACCACGAAACCGCCGGATGGCTCCCAACCACGTCCCGGGTTGGTTACCAAAACGACCCTCAAGGGAGAGAAAGTCTGGGAGTTGCCCTGCCCGCAAGAATCGAAACTCTACGACGCCCCGGAGAATTACAGCCCGACCAACATCGCGTTCGCTGTCGATGGCGGGTTCTACGTCGCCGACGGTTACGGCTCAAACTACATTCACCAATACGACAAGGACGCCAGGTACCTTCGTTCTTTCGGAGGGACAGGGGACGAACCGGGCAAGTTCAAGACGCCGCACGGCATCTGGCTCGACGACCGTCCCGGCCGCGAGCCACTGCTGATCGTCGCCGACCGCGCCAACGCGAGGTTACAGTATCTGACTCTGGAGGGCAGACCGCTGAACATCGTAGGCAACGTGAGCTTCCCGGCCCACTTCGATATCCAGGGGACGAAGCTGCTGATTCCCGATCTGCACGCCCGCCTCTCGATCTTCGACCAAGACAACAACGTGGCCATCCATCTGGGATACGATCCGAATTGGACCGAGCAGGTGCTGGAAGGCTTCAAGATGCGTGAGCAGCCGGAACGCTGGCAGAACGGCAAGTTCGTCCACCCGCACGATGCCTGCTTCGACGCCCAAGGAAATATTTACGTCGTCGAGTGGGTCGCGACCGGCCGCGTGTCGTTTCTGAAGAAGCTGGCGTGAATTGCCATTCCGTCCTCTGTGTCCTTCAGAACTCTGTGCTAAATTTTCCGGCCACGTCACGCTCACGTTGAGCACAGAGATTCGGAGGACACAGAGGGCTCATTGTGATCTGCCAAACTTGTGGATCGTCTCTTCACGCGGGTTCGATCCAGAGACACGTTCAGCGGTCGGGCCTGGCGTTGGTCAGGGCGCGAATCTCGGCCGATGTAAGTGTCCTGCGATAGAACCGCACGTCGGCCATTTGTCCGCGGAAATAGTCAATCTGTCCCAATCCGATTTTCAGCGGCCGATCGACGCTCAGATCGAATTCCGTCGACTCGAATCGGTCCGACTCCGCCACCAGCCGGCCGTCGATGTACAGTTTTAGTCGGCCATCTTCGCGGGCCGCGACCAGGTGCCGCCACCCGGGTTCGAGTTCCTCGTCGTAGGAGACGCAGACGCCGGCCTGCAGGCTGTGGACGGTTCCGCGAATATCGGCGGGCGTATCTTGGATCGAACTGGTGCAGTTCCCTGTGCTGGCGAACAAGCGGCCGCGGTAAATCGTCATGCTTGTCACGCGGCTCCATTCCGCCACTTGGGCACGCGTCGGTCGACCGCCATTGTCGGCGGGTGGGACCGGGATCCAGCCATCCGGCGAGTAAAATCGTCGCAGGCTCGTCCATCGCGGTTGTTCGTCATAGCGGCCGACCTCCGCACGGGGCAGCGATCCGCCATACAGCTTGCCGTTGTAGACCAGCAGTGAATTGACTTCGGTACCGTCCTCGCCAACCTGTCCCAGAACTTCCCATTCCGAGCCGTCCAGGTAGCGGGCGACTTTGCCGCGCGGCCACGTTCCCGCCACCAATTGACCTCGAAAGATACAGAACGAATGCGTTTGCAGTTGCAATTCGGGTTCCGCGGGCGAGCCGATGAATTGCCATTGCTCTCCGTCGAACGAATAGATCCCAGGCCAGCCGACGTACAGCTTACCGTTATACCGCGTCATCGGGTGCGGAAAGCAGCGTCCTGCTCCCTTCATCGGAAACAGTTTCGACGCGGCCCAGGTTCCTTCTTCCTGACGGACATAGACACCCCAGGCCTTGGGACCACCTCCCACAAATATCCGGCCCTGAAAACTCCCTGCCGAATTCCATGTGCGGTTATCGCTGGGTGATCCCAGATCTTCCCAGTTTGTTCCGCCGGCGTACCGGTAGACGCGGCCCGCATCAAAGGGATCGGTTTGAACTCGGGTCCAGTCGTAGGTCGTCGTTACCGCGTGCAGTTTGCCATCGTGAACGAACAGGGGGCCGACTCCGGTGGTCCGCTGATCGCCAACTCGGCCACAATCGACCCAGGTCTGGTCCCGGTCATAGCGGTAGACGTGACACCAGTCCTTTTCCCCGGCACCTTCCGATGTACCGCAGTACAGGTGGCCCTGGAATACGATCATCGAGTTATTCACATACGGGCTGGTCGGACTGGGGCGACCGCAGTCCTGCCATTCGCTCAACTTTGCGTTGTCGATTCCAAAATAGACGTGGCGATCGGCGCATTGCGATTGATATCCCCCGGCGCTGGAGTTCACTGCCAATGTAATTCCACGGCGCAATGCGGGATCATAAAGTTCCAAAATATCCCCGATGGCATCGTCTCCACCCGGTTCGGTCCGCACCCAGGCACTGATCGCGAAATCGGACGACCCGATCCGCAGCGACGGATTAGGCGGAACCTCCAGAAACGCGCTGCTGCCATTAAACGCACCGTCCCGCAATCGGACGCCATGGTTCACGGCATGCATCTCGCCGCCTGAGCTGTCGCGGGAATCCCCCTGCAGTTTCCAATGGCCAATCAGGTCGCGTGCCAGGGAGTCGCTCGTGGGTCCCTGTGCGTCCAACGCTCCCAACGGCGCAACGAACGCCAATGCCGCCGCCAGGGCCGATGCACAGCACGCAAGTCGTATGGCAGATTCACCAGCGGAAATGCAACATGAAGACATTGTGGTATCAAGTTCTTTTGGCCAGCTGTGAGTTTTCGCGTCCTGAGTATTCCCAGTCTACCGCGTGACGCGGGGTGTTGGGCGGCGCAATTTGAGCGCCTCTCCGGTGCTACACTACGGCCATCCGCACTCGAATGTCGGAACTTTATCACGATCCGCAAGGTCAATTCAACGCCCCGGGAGTCTTTCGATGCGTAATTTCCAGAATCTGGTCTTGCTCGCTGCAGAGATTTGGTCGGTTCCTGCCGCAACTGGTTACCGACGTCATCGTCGAGGATGCGCGATGGCGGCCCGCGGACGGCAGCTGGTCGATCGTGGAGGTGGTGAGTCATCTATGCGACGAAGAGGAATATGATTTTCGAGCCCGCGTCAGGTCGACTCTTGAATCGCCCGAAAAGCCCTGGGACCCGATCGACCCGCCAGGCTGGGCCGTCGAGCGGCGCTACAACGAACGGGATCTGGCCACGGAAGCAGTTCGATCCAGCAGCTTCGCGCCGACTCCGTCGCCTGGCTGGGGTCGCTTGATCGTCCAGACTGGTCGAGAACCCAGCTGCATCCCAAATTCGGCCCGCTCAGCGCGGGCGAACTATTCGCCGCCGGGGTCGCTCACGATCA
The DNA here is from genome assembly GCA_016872775.1 of Planctomycetota bacterium. GTDB lineage: Bacteria > Planctomycetota > Planctomycetia > Pirellulales > Pirellulaceae > VGZA01. The sequence goes on from VGZA01000015.1 coordinate 84,221, forward strand.
GTTGCACTTGCGCCAGATCGCCAAACGCCAGTTTCAAATCGTACAGCGCGATGCCGAACCGTATGGCACTCGTTACGCAGGCGATTGGACCGCCTGAAAGCAATGCTTTGCATTCTCGACACCCAGGGATCGAAATTGTCCGATCAGGCGAGAAGTTCCTGCACCACGCGGGCGTCGGTGACTCCAGTAAGCCGCTCCTTCAATCCATTTTCCAGTACGAACAAGTCATCGTGGTGGAGCCCCAGCAGGTGCAGGATCGTGGCGTGCCAGTCCGGAACGGTGACTTTATTCTCCACGGCCGCCAGGCCCAACTCGTCGGTGGCGCCAATGGTGACTCCTCCACGAACACCTGCGCCGGCCATCCAGCAACAGAACGCGTTCTTGTTGTGATCGCGGCCCGCTTTACGTTCATCCTTGTCGGCGGGTAACTGAGCGATCGGCAGTCGACCGAACTCGCCTCCCCAGACCACCAGAGTGTTGTTGAACAGGCCTCGCTGTTTGAGATCGGCCAGCAATCCGGCGATCGGTCGATCGGTACGATCGCAAGCGGCCTTCATGTCGGTTGCCAATCCGGTATGGTTATCCCAGATTTGACCGTTGATATACAGTTGCACGAAACGCACGCCGCGTTCCACCAACCGCCTCGCGATCAGGCAACGGCGCCCGTAGGAGTCGGTGGGAGCCTGGCCGATTCCGTACATCGCGAGTGTCGATGCGGTCTCCTGGGATACATCGAGCGCGTCGCTGGTTGCCATCTGCATCCTCGCCGCCAGTTCGTAACTGGCGATGCGGGCATCCAGGACCGGCTGGCCAGGACGTTCGCGCCGATGCAGGTCGTCCAATCGGCGTCGCAGATCACGTTCGGCGCGCACAACCTGTTCCGGTTGGGGTACATCGGGACGGAGGTTCAGGACCGGTGATCCGGTCGAACGAAAGCGAGTACCCTGGTAGGCCGGTGGCAGAAATCCGGAATGCCAGTTCTCGACGCCGTTCACCGGTAGCCCTAAGGGATCGTCCAATACCACATAACCCGGGAGATCCTGGCATTCGCTGCCCAGGCCGTATACCACCCACGATCCGAGCGTGGGCCGCCCCGGTCCCATTTTGCCGGTCTGAATCAGATAGACGGCCGGTTCGTGAGTGAGATTCGTGGTGGCCATCGAGCGGATCAGCGCCAGATCGTCGACCCGTCCGGCGAGTTGGGGCATGGCGTCCGAAACCCACATGCCGCATTCGCCGTGGCGCGCGAACTTGAACGGACTGCGCATCACTTTGCCGGCGCTTTGCGGATTTTCGACCTCGCCGGCGATCTTGTCGAAAAACGGCTCCCCATGGTGCTGGTCCAGGTACGGTTTCGGATCAAATAGATCCATTTGACTAGGACCTCCATTCATGAACAGGTGGATTATGGAGGTCGCGCGGGCCGCGAAAGGGGGCGATCGAGGCTGCAGGTAGTTCAGGGACGGCGGTGAATCAACTTGGCGCGACTCCGCAGCCAGGCCGCGGACAGGCCCGACGTCCTGGCTCAAAAGGCTCGCCAGGGCGGCCCCGAAAATACCGCCCGACACGCTCTGAAAAAAATCGCGGCGACTGCCTGAAATGCCGCCGTTGTCAGGTACGCAATCATTCACCGGCAAACACCTCAATCGATGTATAGGAATCCGGCGGAGTTCAGGATCGCTCGACAGAACGATGCCAGCGCCCTTCGGTGCGCCGCAGGATCGTTCGTCTCCGCACCAGCACCGTCGGACTGGGACCAGGATTTCGCCAGCTGTTCGATTGCCTCGCGACCAAGCACTCGTTCGGTCTCGACGGGAGGGCGCCCCATGGCGATCCAATAAACCTGTTCGACCTGCCGTGTCACGTCGTCGGCCGCAATCTGCCCGATGCGATCGGCGAACCGCTCGGCCAGTTCATGCACTGTGCCGTTGTTCATCAGGTAGAGCGCTTGCGGCGCCACGAGCGAATCGCGCCGTTCCAGGCAGTTCGGATTCATCTGCGGATAATCGAAGTTCTCCAGGTGGGTGGCCAGCTTCTTTCGCAACTGCTTCACGTAGATCAGTCGGCGTCGGGCCCGCGACTGTTCCGCGGGGGTGATCAGTCCATCCTCCCGAGCCTGCAGGTCGACGGCCGGGCCAAACCGTTCTTCATTCAAACTGCCGGCGACGAAGTGCAAAGTGTCGTAGAGCGCCTCGGCGCTGAGTCGCACCATCGGCATCCGCGTATACCGATCGTTTTGCGGATCGACGCGCGCGAGCTGCTCGTCCACCGCGGAACTCTGGCGGTAGACCGATCCGGTCAGCATGTGGCGATGGATCCGCTTTCGGTTCCATCCGCGCTCAATAAACTCTCGCGCAAGCCAATCCAGGAGTTCCGGATGGGTCGGCGGAGTTCCCGCTCGACCAAAATTGCCGAGGGATCGCACCAGACCTGAGCCGAAATGGTGTTTCCAGATCTGATTCACCTGGACCCGCGCGGTAAGCGGATGCTGCGGGTCAGTGAGCCATCGCGCAAATGCGAGCCGTCGGCCGGTCGCACGGGCCGCCGGCCACGGCGACCGCACTTCATACGGCGCCGTCCATCCCGTAAGTACCGAGGGAACTCCAGGCCGTACCATGCGGCCCGGATTCAGCGGGTCACCGCGTCGATAGATGTACGTTGTCGTCGGATCGCCGCGATCCCAAAGCGCCTGGATCATCGGTTCCGCTTGACGCGACGATTCAAGATCGCGAATGCGGTCGGCCGGCGCGCCGGCGGCTTTCGCCTCGGCAAGCTGCCGCGTCAATTCGCTCTCTCGGAGTTCCCACGCCCGCCGTTCCGCCGTCGTCACGAACGGTAACAGGCGGCCGCCAACGATATCCTGGCTCACCGGTCCTAACCCGGCCCGCACGTCGGGCTTGAGCCAGTCGTATTCATCGTAAGCGCCTCGAAAAACCGCCAGCAGACGATAGTAGTCGCGCTGTGGGATCGGATCGAACTTGTGACTGTGGCAGCGCGCACACTTGATTGAAAGACCCAGAACGGCCGATCCGAGGATATCGACCTCATCGGCGATCACGTCGATCCGGTCCGGAAGGTAGCCTGTGATATTCGCCCAGGTTGCGTCGGGGGCCATCCGCAGGAATCCGGTCGCCACGAGGTTGTCGTAGACCTCCGGCGTAATCTCCGACGCCGCTTCGTAATCGGTCAGTTCGTCGCCGGCGATCTGCTGGAGCAGGAATTGATCGAAGGGGACGTCCGCATTCGTCGAACGGATCACGTAATCGCGATAGCGCCAGGCATGGGGTCGCGGCAGATCCTGTTCCCGTTTGCCCTCCGAGTCGGCATAGCCGGCGGCATCGAGCCAATAACGGGCCCAGCGTTCACCAAAGCGCGGCGAGCCAAACAGTCGGTCGAGCAGGCGTTCAAAGGCATCCGGCAGATCGTCGCTGAGGAACGATTCCACATCGTCAGGCTCCGGAGGCAATCCCGTCAGATCAAAACTCGCGCGACGCAGCAATACCGACCGTTCGCTGTCGGGGGACAATTTGAGCCCCACCTCTTCCTGCTTTTGAAGAAGAAACGCGTCGACCGGATTGCGGGCCCGCTCCCTGTGGCTCACGGTCGGAACGACGGCCGCGCAAGGAGTCTGAAAAGCCCAGAAGTCCCGCTCGGCCGTCGGCACCAGCGGATCAGTTCCCTCGGGGAAATCGCCCGGTTCCAGAACCACCTCTTCGGTCACTTCGGGAGCGCCGGCGGCGATCCATTGGCGGAGGGTCTCGATTTCGAGCGGTTCGATCGGCTTGACGCTCACCTCCACTAAACGCTCGTGCGGAGGCATTTCGCCGGCCACGACCCGCTGGATCAGCAGGCTCACATCGGGATTCCCCGGCACGATTGCGGGCCCCGACTTTCCACCACGCAGCATCGACGGCTTGCTGCGCAGGTCGAGCATCGATTCCTGGCGATTGCGACCATGGCAAGGCGCACAGCGCCGCAACAGAATCGGTACGACGTCATGCTGCGATGGCACGGCCGGCGGTGAATCGTGATCATCGAGGTCGAAGGGGGCACCTGCAGCAACCCAGCGGCGGATCAAGTCGAGTTGTTCCGCACTCAACGCATCGGCGGGATCGGGCGGCATTTCGCCAGCCTGGACCCGCAAGTACAACGGACTCTCATCGGGCCGCCGGGGCGAGATCACCGGACCGGATTCGCCGCCACGCCGTATCCCGGCCGAAGTTCGCAAGTCGAGCGCCGCTTTGCGGTCTTTTTCGCCATGACAGCGGCCGCACTTTGCTTGCAGCAGCGGCTGCAGCTCGCGCGCGTACGACGGTGCCGCATCGCGGGTCGTCGTCTGAGCCTCGTCGATCACTCCTGCGCCGGCGAAGCAGACGCCAGCATCGCCAAGGACCTGCAGCAACAACAGGAGCAGCCATGCGAGTGCCATCGATTCCGCCGCTGCAACAAGGCGTGCGACCCTCCCCGTCTGCATTTCAACTTGTTTCACAGTTCGCATCACCGGGCTGGCACACCCAATGTCTCTGGAGACCCGTCCTAGAGCTTTTTGCCTTGCACGGCAGCCTTTAGTGCGCCGGCCAACTCCGTAAGTTCGGCAATGGAACGGGCAGTCAATTCGGCCGATGGCGAAACCGGCTGGCCAAGCAGCTCCTGCAATGTCTGGATTTGACCGATCCACTGGCCCTGCGTGAGTCCCTGCTGAATCCCTTGCGTCAGGCCAATCGTCTTGCCCTGTTCGACTCCCTCAAGAAATCGTTGCTGGACAATCGTCGGCATCTGGATACTCCTGTCGCGAATCTCGTTCTCGATCGCCGTTGATAACTGGGCGGCGCTGACCTGATCGGTGAAGTTCGCAATGTAGTTCAACGCCGCCTCGATCCGGGAGCGACCGTCAGGCTCGCTCAGCCACTCCGCCATCTGACGGCAGATGGCGGGAAGATGTTCGGCCAACTCAGGGCGTTGCGCATATTTTAGCAGCAACAGATTCGTTCGCAATTGCAAGTCCCGCGCCAGCTGCTCGTCGGACTGTACGTGAAGATCCAGGATCTGAAGTTCCATGTTCGGAACGTAGCTTTGCAGTGATTCAGGCACGTCCAGCAGGTCCCAGACCTGCCGCCCGGCCGTCCAGCCTGATCGGCCATGGTGAAATACGAACGGAATGACGCAGCAAAGGTCTACCCGCCACGGCATTCCTGCAATTCCTTGGCGACGGCATCCATCGTGGGATCGATCTGCAGCGCGCGGTGCATCGCTTGCACCGCCCGTTGCAGGTCTCCGATTTTGCGGTAGGCTCGCCCCAGATTTGCGTGCAGCACCGCCAGTTGAGGCGCCAACTCGATTGCCTGGAGGAAGCAGTCCTTTGCTTCGTTGTATCGCGTCTGGTCGAGCAGCGCGGCGCCCAGATTGTTCCAGGCTTGGACCAGTTTCGGATTTGCGTCCAGTGCCGCGCGATAGGCGTCGATTGCGTTTTCGAGTTTTCCCTGTAAACGAAGGACAACTCCTAGACAGTTGTGCGCATCGGCGTATCCCGGTTGCAAGCCGATCGCCTGTTCACAGGCTTGCTGAGCGCCGTCCAGATCTCCCGAATCGCGGCAGATGTTTCCGAGATTGACCCAGGCGGCGGAAAACTCGGGGTCGAGTTCCAAGGCTCGGAGGGTCGCCTGGCGAGCGGACGGCAAGTCGCCGATTCCGGTCAGGACGACGGCGCGATGATTGTGGAATTCGGCGATATCGGGACCGAATCGAATGGCCGCATCGAGCAATCGCAGCGCGTTTACGGCGTCGCCGGACTCCCAGGCCAGCATTCCCAGCCAGTGCAATGCGTCGGGATGCCTGGGAAAACTCGCCAGGATCCGCCGATAAATCTCTTCGGCCTCGGCGAACATCCCGCTGCGATGCAGTCGGATTCCATGGGCGAGCAGTTCGCGCCAATCGATTGCGCTGGCGGGAATGGTGGGCCGTCGCTGCAGTTTTGCCAGCCAGCTTTCCCATTCCGCCGCGATTGTGGACCAGCAATGGTGACGCTGGAGATGGGCTTGCTGGAGTTTGATCCCGTCGGCGGATGTCGCGGCGGCGGTGGAGTGGGGCTCAGCCTGCAACATTACCCGCAACATTGTTTCCGCGAACGAATCCGGGGGCTCCTGCGGCGGGACCAGTTCGGCGAACCCGGCCGTTGTTTCACGAAGGGCTCCCAGATCCGAGGCGACCACACGGCATCCGCTGGCCATTGCCTCCAGCGCGGCAATGCAGGACGTCTCCGCGAAGGTTGACGGATAAGCCCATAGCTGGCAGGTGGCGAGCTGCTCGGCGAGTTCCGTTTGTGGCAGCGACCCGATCAGTCGTACTCCCCGAGTTTCGCGGCAGCGCTGCAGGAGTTCGGCGAGCTCCGGCGGTTCCGTATCCGATTCCTGAAAATAGACTGCGGTTCCCGAAAAAACGCGCAGCTCCGCATCGTCACAATGGCGCCGTACGTGCTCAAAGGCGCGCAGCAGGCGAGACAGACCGCGGTAGGGCGCGCTGGTATAGGCGATGGTATGCGGATCACGACGTGGACTGGGGCCGCTCTCGTCGATATCCCTGGGGCCGAAACAAGGGTTGACCCCGTTGCGCAGCACAACCGCGGGCAGGTCTCCAATCGTGAATCGGTTCCGGTACTGATCGGCCTGCCATTGACTCACAAATGCGATTCCGTCCAGATGACAACGAATCGAATCCAGGCCCAGTCCCTGGATAGCCGGCTGATCGCTGGCATGTTGCGTCCACAGAACCAATCGACAATGCTCCGGCAGGATGGCCCGCAACTGATCGATCCCCATGAGCGAATTCAATATGACCGCCGCGTCAATGTCGATACCGGCCAGACCGGCGTAACCGTCGGACAGCGAGTGGCATTCCACGCCGTCCTGCGTCTGTTCGACGGTCGTATGGGTAAAGGCGGCCACTGCATTTCCACGTCGAGCCAGCATTTTCGCCAGCCAGCACAACGCCGACTGCGATCCGCCGAGTGGACGCCGATCGACGGTCCAGACCGAATAGTCCCAGGGAATCGGGTCGATCAGAGCAATCCGCATCGGTTCCGTGAATCCCCCTCCAGCGTTCTTCCGATCGCGAACGTCGATGCCATGTCGAAAATCGACCGTTGACCGCTTGCGTTCACGTCGCGGGCGTCGACGACGGGCCACGCGGCGAATAGATCGCCGACTGCACCACCCGCCACGCCAACAGACAACATTTCTGGCGATTAGGAGTCAGAGGCGGCCCATAAAGTGTCAGCATGTCCCGGGCGGAGAAATTCTTGACCTCGTCGACTGCCAATCCCTCGATTTTCTCCACCAGCATCGAAGCCGACGCCTGACTGATGCAGCACCCCTCGCCGTCGAACCAGGCCGATCGAATTCGACCATCCTCAATTTCAAGTTCGACGTGTATATTGTCGCCGCAAAGCGGATTGTCGTCCTCGTGCGCGTGCGTGCACCGCGGGCAAGGCCCGCGATGGTACGGATCCTCGTAGTGGTCGAGAATATGATCCTGGTAGATTTCTTCTTCGCGATTCGGCATGGTGACGAGCCGTAGTTGCAGTAGCGAGTCGTGTGGTCTAGTTTACGGTGACGACTCGGATTGAACAAGGACGATCATGACGCAAAGGAACGGCCTTTGAATCGAATATCGCTCGCCGTGGGCTTGTTAACGACCGTCGCCACGTATGGCGGTTCTGGAATGAGCGCCGAACCGGCCGTGACCTTGAGGGAATGGTTGTACCAGCGCGCGCCGTTCCCCGAATGCCACGCTTCCACCCTTGCGGAAACCAAGAGTGGACTCGTCGCCGCCTGGTTTGGCGGCAGCTACGAAAAGCACCCCGACGTGGGAATCTGGTTCGCGCGTCGCGCCGCGGATGGCTGGACGGAGCCTCGTGAGGTCTTCAACGGCGCGGTCGAGGGCGGCCAGCGGTTTCCCTGCTGGAACCCAGTGCTGTTCGACGCGGGGGAAAACGGTCTGCTGCTGTTCTACAAGGTCGGACCCAGCCCTGAATCGTGGTGGGGCATGCTCAGCGTCTCCCGCGATGGCGGAGGCAGCTGGGAGACTCCACGACGCCTGCCCGATGGAATCCTTGGCCCGATCAAGAACAAACCGATTCTGCTTGCGGACGGGAAGCTGTTATGCGGATCAAGCAGCGAAGATGACGGCTGGAAGGTGCACATGGAATCGACGAGCGATTGGGGAAAGAGCTGGTCTCGAACCGAGGCTCTGGAGTTGAACGGTTTGCGCGGGGCGATTCAGCCGACCATCCTGGCGCACGGCAATGGGGCGTCGTCGCGATTGCAGATACTTTGCCGATCCCGAGGTGACGGTCTGATCCTGCAGAGTTGGTCACAGGATCAGGGATCGAGCTGGTCGGCACTGGCAGCCACCACACTTCCAAACCCCAACTCCGGTATCGACGGTGTGACCTTGCGCGACGGTCGACAACTGCTGGTTTACAATCATACCTCACGCGGCCGATCGCCGATCAACGTCGCCGTTTCGAGTAATGGCAGCGACTGGTCGGCGGCGGTGGTGCTGGAGTCGGAGCCGGGCGAGTATTCCTACCCGGCCGCAATTCAGAGCCGGGACGGCCATCTGCATATCACCTACACATGGAAGCGTAAGCGGATCCGTCACGTCGTTCTGGATCTGGCGAAGATTGAACTGAAGCCGATCGTTTCGGGACGATGGCCTGATTGAAGTACGGTGGTCGTTGAGTCGGGAACGCAGGCGGAGAGATGGCCAGGCTGTCTTGAATCGCCGGAGGAAGAACTGTCGTGCAACAAGTGATACTTGAACGGCCGGGGAAGTTCCGCATCCAGGAGAAGCCGGAACCTGCCGCCGGCGCCGGCGAAGCACTTGTGAAAATTCACCGGATTGGTGTTTGCGGCACCGACCTGCACGCATTTGCCGGAAGGCAGCCCTTCTTCGACTATCCTCGCGTCCTGGGACATGAACTTGGCGTGGAAGTCCTTTCGTTACCGACAGACGGCGCGGTACCGGAGGGTATTTCGGTCGGCAGCCGATGCGCGATCGAACCGTATTTGTATTGTGGCGAGTGTCCTACCTGCCGGGCGGGGCGGACGAATTGCTGTCACCGCTTGCGAACTCTGGGGGTCCATACGGACGGAGGCATGCAAGCGACATTTGCAATTCCGGTACGGCTGCTGCATCCCTCCGCGTCGCTTTCGTTTGATCAATTGGCGCTGGTTGAAACCCTGGGGATCGGCGCTCAGGCGGTACGTCGATCCCAATTGAGTGGCGCGGAGTCGGCGCTGGTCGTCGGGGCCGGGCCGATCGGATTGGCGGTCATCCAGTTCGCGCAAGCCAGCGGCGCGCGGGTCCGCGTGCTGGAACCAAATCCACTGCGGCGGGATTTCGTGGCGCGACTGGGCGTGGAGGCGGCGGCCGACTGGTCGGGATTCGACCGCCAGCCCGCCGATATCGTATTCGACGCCACAGGCAATCTGGCGTCGATGGAGAACAGCTTCGATCTGGTCGCCCCAGGCGGACGTCTGGTGTTTGTGGGGCTGGTGATCGGCCGCGTTTCATTCGACGATCCCTCGTTCCATCGCCGTGAACTGACGATCCTCGCCAGCCGCAACAGCGCGGGACTGTTTCCCTGGATTATCCAGCGAATCGAACAGGGCGTGATCGATACCCAGCCGTGGATCACGCATCGCCTGGCGTTGTCGTCGGTCCCCGATCGATTTCCCGAACTTCCCGGCCAACCCCAGCTAGTAAAGGCGCTGATCGAAGTTGACTGAAGCCCACCCCACGCCGTCGCCGTACCAGGAACTGTTGAAGCGTCTGCGGAACGCTTTTCCTTCCCCCGTCTCCGATCCCGTTCACGATGGATACGTGGTCTTTTCGTTGCTACGGGCGCTCGACCAGGTCGACAGTCTGAAATCGGACGCGCCGATCGTCGGCTCGCCGCGCGAACCGGATTATGCATTTGCGCTAGCGCAGCGTCTGGCGGAGTCGCCGCGCACGGTCGAGTCGGTGATCCCGGAGCTGGTGAACTGCCTGCAAGGAATGTTGATCTGGGGCCACCCGCGCAGCCAGGTCAACGTGGTTTCCTTTCCCTCGATTCCCAGCATCATCGGTGTTGTCCTGCCGTCGATGTACAACCCCAACCTTTGCAGCGACGAAACCGGGCGTGGGTTTTCCGAGGCGGAAGTTCGTGTCGCGTCGATCGTCTCGGACCTGGTTGGGTATCACCCGGGGGAGGCGGGCGGAGTCTTTACGTTCGGCGGCACCGGCACACTGCTTTACGGCGCGAAAATTGGATTGGAAAAAGCGGTTCCCGACTGTATGCGCAGTGGAATTCGAGAGGCCGCGCCGGTGGCGATTCTGGCATCGGACAAGAGCCACTACGCCGTGTTAAATGTCGCAGGCTGGTTGGGGATCGGCCACGATCAGGTTGTGACGATCCCGACCCGCGCCAACAACGCGATCGATCTGGACGCGTTCGAATCGATCCTTCGTGCGACATTGTCGCGTGGCCATCGAGTTGCGGCGATCGTGGCCACCATGGGGACGACCGATGCATTTGGCGTCGACGACCTGGGGGCGATGCACGCCGTTCGCGAACGGTGCGTCGAGGAGTTTCAACTGCGTTACCGTCCGCACCTGCACGCCGACGCGGTCATCGGCTGGGCGTGGACTGTATTCAACGACTACGACTACCAGCGTAATCCCTTGGGCTTCCGCGGCCGTTCGCTGCGGGCGATCGCGGCGGTGCAGAAGCACGTCCGGCATCTCTCCCTGGCCGATTCCATCGGCATCGATTTCCACAAGACCGGGTTCGCCCCTTACGTTTCGTCGATGTTGCTGATTCGCGACCGCGCCGATTTTCAACGGCTGGTGCGCGATCGGGAATCGATGCCGTACCTCTATCACTCGGGGGAGTATCATCCCGGCATGTTCACGCTGGAAACGACGCGAGGCGCCGCGGGAACCATGTCGTCACTCGCCAATCTTCTGCTGCTCGGGAAGGACGGATTTCGCGCCTTGCTGGGTCATGCGGTCGAGATGGCGGAACTGCTTCGCGAGCTTGTGGCCGCGCGCCCGGAACTGACCGTCGTCAACGAAGAGAATTACGGACCGGTCACCCTGTTCCGCGCCTACCCGGAGGGTGTCGATACGTTCTCAATTCGGGACCAGGAGCTACACGATCCGGATCGCGCGGCGCAAGTCGCGACGCATAACGACCTGAATCGTCGCATTTACGGACTGGTGCATCGCGAGGCGTTGAACGGCAAGGGGGTGGCGATCGGCTTCACGGAAAATTACCGGCAAACCGCTTCGGGCGTCCCGCTGGTGGCGATGAAGTCGTACGTGCTTTCGCCGTTCGCGGATCAGGACCAGATGAAAACAGTCATCGACCACGTGCTTGCGGCGCGCAGCGCCGTGCTATCCGGCCAGGCGTGAGATCCGGTTGACCGGCTGTGCCGCCTGATTGGATTCGTGACTGTACTGCATCAGGTAGGCATCTTCCGGCGTGTCCTCGTAAAATTGCCGCAACAGCGATACGGCTCGAAATCCATGATCGCGGAAAAACAACTGGGCCGATAGGTTCGTCTCCCGCACTTCCAGAACAATCCGGTTCCGGCGCTGATAGGAGAGTTTGCTCACCAGCTTGCGAATCATCTGCGAACCAACGCTGCGGCGGCGCATCTCTTCACCGACGGCGAAATTCAGGATATGCAGCTTGTTGCGATGCAATTCGTAGATCATGAATCCCACGATCCGTTCGTCGTGTTCCGCCACCATTCCGATACAGTTTCGCTGGCGCAGGCAGCGTACGAAGTCCTCGTCCGACCAGGGGAATTCAAAGCTCCGATCCTCAATCTGCAGGACCTCCGGCATGTCGCGCCGGATCATCCAACGAATATGTACGCAAACCGGGCTGAAACTCGGCGAACCCATCGGCGGACTCCTTCCGCTTAGCAAAATCCGTTCGTGTTATTGCCAGTGCTGTTGCCTCGAATTTTCCACTTCGGCAGGCATCGTTGAAGGAGAGGGAGCGTACCAGAACTTGCTGGGAATTCCAAGATTAGTTGGCATGCTAGCTGCGATCATTTTTCGCCGCGGCAATTGCCGCGTTCGCTTCCGGCTGTCCGATCGACCAGAAGAACGCCAAGGCGACGAGCGTCGCTCCGCTCCACGGGTTGGATCCGATCAACAGTGTCCCGATGCCGATCGCGGCCAGCACGAACGGCCAGGCCGCCAGACGCGGAGCGTGAACCGAGCGGATGCGGCGCTGAGCAAAAAACAGCGTTCCCAGCGACAAGCATGCCAGACTGACCAGCCCGCGTGGCAGGTCGAGAGTCCACGTCGACTCCGACGCGCGATCGGCAGTCCAGCGCACGCCGACGGAATGGGGGTTCGGCGGTCCGTCGATTGCCGCGACAACCATCCGGCAGATGTCGACCATGTCGGACGGCACATATTCGCGCGATTCCAAAGATGTGGGCAATTTGTGGCGGGACTCATAGTCGCGAATGCGTTCGCTCACCGCGTCTCGCTGTTCCGCCACGACGCGCTGCACCGAGGGAGAAAGCTGCCCGTCGACATCCAGAGACAGGAAGCGGTGCGCCCAGGGCGAAAGCCAATCGCTGAGTTCGGTGATCGTGTGCTCGGAAGCGACTTCGTCGGCCTGTTCCAGGAGTTGATTCATCGCGTGCAGCCGGGAAAGCGGGATCGAAGCGCCGTCCGATTCCGCGACTGCGGCAGTCCCGGATACCGTCTCGATCACTCGTTCAATCGGAATCCCTGCCAGCTTCGGCGGCGGCGGCTGCCATTCGGCCGCCAGGGAGGGGTCGCTCGGCAGTTGCAGCTCGTACAACAACTGTAGACTTTGGGCAAGTTGGGCCGATGCGAATTCGATCTCCCATTGTCCCAATCCGCTGGCGCGAAACCGTGGTGCGCGACCGTCGACGGCGGCGAAGACCAGCTTAGCGCCGTCGGGAAGTTCGACACGGCATCGCTCCATGCCTGCCGGATCGATCTCCAATGCCGCGGCGACGAAGGCCGTTCCGTCCGCGCGGAAATGCGTATGGAAACGTGCCAGGTTCACGCGCGACTCGCCCAAGGTCCTCTGGATCTCCTCAATCGTCGCCTGGAAACGAGGACTAACGACCTGATACGTTGCAATGGATAGTCGTTCGCGTATGTCGGCCGGCGCGTCCTCCGGCAAACTGGCCGACTGCAGCCCCCGGATATCCCAGCGCAATTCCTGCTGCCTGCGGACGGTGGGAACCACGACAAATCGTTCCAGCTTATCTACATCCAGCGGTAGAACCTCCGGCACTCCGTCCGGTTCGTCGTCGGTTATCGTGATCGGGCTGTCGATGCGCAAGTGAAATTCGCCCGCGATCGCGCGCGGTGGACGAATGATCAACTGGCGGCGACTCTGTCCTGGAATCGTAGCGATTTCATACGCCAGTGCGGGTTGCAGGACAAACGGACCATTCCATTCCTCGGCGAACTCCAGGCGCAGCGCGTCCATCACTCCGTCCCGCACCTGCAGCCGATAATCAAACAACGCGTGCCATTTTCCACTTCGTCTTTCCATGGTCGTAATGGATCGCGACGCGGCGTAGGGGCGATTGGGACTGACCCGCAAACGGATTGGATGACGATTGCCGTCCGCATCCTGTTTCGATTCCGACTGAAAACACAATCTTCCCCAGCCGTCGCGAAATTCACCCAGCGCGATGTCAGGCTGAGGTTCATATCCTTCGACCGCGACCAGGTCGACCATGACATCGGATTGGCGATAGATATTCAGCCATTGCGAAGCCCGGTTTGCATCGAGGGTGCGCAGCGGAGGGATTTCCCATTCCGTCGAGGCCATCCGCGGGAACTGCCCTTGAATCTCCACCAGAATATTCTCGGTCAGCGGCCGGTTGGGTCGCACGTAGATCGTGCCGTCTTTGCCACGGGACCAGGGGACATTCAACGTCTCGCCCTGATCGACGATGGAAACATTGGCGATCTGCAGCGCTTCGGGGGCAGCCACAACCACCTGAAAGATCTCCGGCATGTCGGCCGAGATGGCGCTGCTCCATTCCACACGGATCGTGTCGATCGCGACCCCCAGTTCCATGCGCTCATTGGCCGTGATCACTCGCGGTGGCAGACGCGTTTCGACACGGCGACTGTCGCCCGACAGGGGCAGACGGTATGCGTGGTGAATCTGGGGAACGGTATCACCCCATGCCAGTTCGAAACCACGGACGGTATCCGCCACCGGACTTTTGGGACCCGGAAGCTGGACCAGAGGCGGCTCGCAGGCGACTCCCGCCAGTCGGCGCACGACTTTTGCCCCGGGGATTTCGATCGTTGGGAAGTAAAGCGAGCCGACGCTGGAACTGCCCGCGATCTCGAACGGCAGATCGACCGTCGACGATCCGGCGGTGAAGCGCAGCTCCAACTGCAGCAGGTGCGGGTCATCCACTGCGGTCTTGATCGATTGCAGAAACGGGTTGGGCTGGAATGGCAATAACCGCAACCTTGGATCGGTCCGTAACCCAACCGAGCGCAATTGGTCTGACTTGCCGCTGGTCAATCGCAGCCGCAGATCGAGTTTCGTGCTTTGCGAACCGACGGTGATCGCCTGGAGCTCCTCGACGGCGATCTCCGCCAGTGGTTCCCGCGGGTTCTGCGGCCACTGCACGACCAGGTTACCGGTCGGTCCGAGTTCAGCGGCAAGTTGTCCGTTCTTGAACTCGATCGCGCCCAGCGCCGTCGGCAACTGGACTGCGCCTCGATCGCGCGGCAAGGTCAATTCGATCCGCGAAGCCAGGGTGCGAGGAATCATCAGCTCGACGCGGAGTTGTTCCTGCGCCACGCGTACGGCGGGCCGCGTTCGCAGCTGCAGCTGGTGGTGCCCGGGCGATTCAACCGGCAAAAGCAGAAACTGTCCCTCCGCATCCCACTCCAGGTCGACCACGCTGCCATCCAGTGTCGACTTGCCTGGCAGCAGATGCAGGCGCGGACTTGCCAGCGGAATTCGTACGATTTCGTTGGGCGTCTGCACATCGAAGTTGTAGATTGCGGTGAGTTCGAACAGCTCGAGTCTTCCTTCGCTGTCGTCCCAGAGAAAGGTGCCGCGATAAAGGGCTTTCTGCAGCAACGACGGACTGCTCGCGCTGTCGGAATCCTCGGCGGTGTGCAGGTAGCGATCGAATTCCGCAGACAAGTAGACGTAATCGCCCACCGGATTGCGATTCTCATCGACCGGTTCCAGCAGGCGGAACTCCGCGCTTCGGGGGACCTTTTCCTGGCCGATCGCTGACGACCGCGGAATTGACGGCGGCAGACTGGCAGAGAGGACGACCAACAGCAGTGTGGCCAGGGATGCCGCGCGTGGCGCCATTGCCATTCGCAGCGGCTGCCAGCGGATCATGAACAGAAACGCCAGAATACTGCCGATCATCACGGCGCTGCCTCGGAAAATCCAGGTGACAGGCGCAACCTGCAGGGCGGCCGCCGTGACCAGAATCAAGGCGAACGAAAGTCGTGGTGCCCTGCCCGCCATCCACCAGGTCGCCGCCCAGGCGCTGAACAGCAGCGAGAACGCCGTCGTCCGCTCGGCGGTAGCGTCGATGACCCAGCGGTGCGGTTGCCGCCGGGAATTCCAACGAATCGCCAGGTCACCGGCCTCGTCTGTCAGTTCGCAATCGACGGACTCCCCATCGGCCCAAGGGCTGCGCCACGCGGTGGTCAGATTTCGCCACGCCGCGGACGGCATGACGTCGGAAGGACGCGGTTCAACGCCCGGATGCATCGAGATCAGAAACAAATCAGGACCGCGAACCGCCAGGCGCAATTCGTGGCGCCGCAATTCCAGCACAATATCGGATGCCGTTGCCACCTTACTGATGTCGGGAAACGGACTCTGTGGCGCGATCCCGTGCCGTGCCATGGCGCGCCAGTCAATCCGCAGCCTCCCCGAACGGCCCTCCACCCAGTTCTCCAGCGATTCGACGATATCGGACCATCGCCTGGACGGCGCCCTGCCACTCTTGCTCGCCACCCAGTCGTCCCACCAGTCGGCGACCTGCTCCGTCGGCAGCTCTGCCATCGAATCGTCGGGCCTTTGACTCGATTGACCGCTACGCCCCAAACCCAGTACGGCGATCCAGCGTTCCCACCATGACGTCTGATCCGAATCGATGCGAAGCAACCCTGGTGCGGTTTTCAATCGCCAGCCGCGGAACATCACCGGAACTCGAAACATCGGCTCATTAGCGGTCGCCAGCCATGCATTCGCCGAGGATTCGGCCTGCTGCTCGTATTCGATCGCGACAAAAATGAATCGACTGTCGGCCGCGATCGGTATATCCAGAACACCGGACTGTGCGGCGGACGGCACAACCGGGCGGCCCTGGATCGACATGCGCCGAAAACTCGTGCCGGGTGGAAGGCGCACTTCAAAGTTACCGGCGCCAAAGGACTCGATACGGCAGCGAGCGGTATGGATCAATTGTCCGGTCGGTCCGACCCAAGTCGTCAGCGAGAGGTCCCAGAGCAGCGCATTGCGGTCCAGGTTCCAGGGCACATCGCGCACCAGGTCGAGGCGACCGCCATGCGCGGGGCGATAGCGGAAGGCGCCGAGCATATCGGAAGTTTGTGTGTCGGTCGCGCGCGAGGGAATCGCATACAGTCCGGTCGATTCCAATCGAATGCGGGGATTGTTCGATTCGACATGAATCGTTCCTGTCTGCGAAGTAGCCTCGGGCAGCGACAGCAGCGCAATCGGCAAGCGATCGGCCAGTCCCAGCGATCGTTCGCCGACCAGCTCGAATTCAGCACCCAAAGGCGTCGAGAACGAGATCTCCCAGACCTCGCCGTCACCAACCCCCGCGGTACGCTGCTCGGCCTGCGACAGCCGGCGCGCCGTCATGCCGCGGGCGGCGGTCCCCTCCGCGCTCCAGTTCAGCGGCTCGGTGCGCGTCAATGAGGAATGCACAAGCAGCCGCGACACCTGGCTCGACTCCGGCCTGCATCGCACGCGATACGACTCGTGAACCTGTTCGGTATCGACCGCAACCGAGACGGAAATCTGCGCCGAGAATCCGGGCGTCCCGCCGCCGAGCTGCAATCGCAGGCGGCTGGCCGCCGAGTCATCGGCGAAGATAATCGCGGTCGGAGCAATTTCCAGCAGGGCACGCTCCGATTCGCCAATCTCGTCCGGCTCGTAACGATGGACTGCAAGGTCGCCCGTTAGTTCCGGCACAACCGACGAGTCGGTGTGGACGGCGATCAGTCGCCGCGATTCGCTGACTTCGCGCGGACGCAGCAGTCGCAAGTCGTCGATTGCCAGCGAGGTGCCCTCCGCGGGGCGATTGCGGTGAGCACGAACCAGGACTTTGACCGGATGGTCGGGCCGAATCGCCTCGCGGAACGCTACCCGCAATTGCCGCAATTGCGGATCGCTGGTATTGGTCAGTTCATAGTCGTCGAAAAGTTCGGCCGGAACGGTCTCCACTCCGTCGACCAGCCAGCCCTCGCGCAAGTCCGCCAGCAGCGCGAATCGTCTGCCGCGCTTCGCGGAAAGCTCGACGATCCCCTGAGCGGTGATCGCCGTGGATGTAATATGTAACGTCGTGCCCACGGAGGCGACCATCCGCGGTTCTATTTCCGATAGCCGCACTATCAGCCGGGCGTCGGGACTCTCCAGCCGCATCCGTATCGGCTCCCCGCCGCGCTTCTCGTCATCCGGTATCGCGACCTGGTGCGCGCGCTCCAGATCCATTTGTTGCAACGATAACGGAGGTGCGATCTGAATTTGAGTCGTACCGGACTGCCAGAGAAGCCTGGCCGGTTTGCAGCCGGGAAGCTCCCATTCCTGGTCCAGCGTCAGCGGCGTGATCGCGCGAAGTTGCAAAAATCGGTTTGTTGCCGACAACGGCGTTTTGAATTCGACGCGCAACCGGCGAGTCAAATTGTTTGACTCTTCGCTTTCGGCATCGCGGAACTCCTCGTCGATTTCCCATGAAAGCGGCTCGTCATCGAGCGTCAACGACATTACATGCAAAGCCCGGCCGAGCGCGAGATCTATTCGCGAGAGCGGCTCGTCGCCAACCATCAGCCGCAGATCCCATCGCAACTCCGCGCCGGACTCACGGATGTCGTAATACGCGTCGGTGCGGCAATAGGTCGGCGGTCGCGTGGCGCCCGGGGCATGTGCGGCCAGCAACATCAGCCTGCCCGCCTCGTTCCCCTGGAATTCCCAGCTCCAGCGGCGCGTCGTCGCCAGGTCCTCTTCAGGAAAGACTTCGATCACCCCTGATTCGACAACCGGCCGCAAATCGGCCGGCAATTCCAGCTCGACGCGGTTCTCCATTGCGTTCGGCGGTCGGAACTGGAACTCCAGCGAACCGTCGCGGTCGGTGCGGGAACCGCGCAGCGACCAGGCAAAGGCGAGATCCGCCGCCTGTTCAACGCGAAGCACCAGTTCCCCCGAAGCGCGCAAACCGAGCGCCGCGGGAACTGGCGGGGACTGCAGCCACCGCGCTTCGGTGACCGGCAGGTTGATGTCGCCCAGGACCAGGTCGACCGAGGACAGCGTTTCCTCCTTGCTTACCGTCCAGGTACCGCTGCCATCGACCAGTTGATCGCCTTGCAATCGGGCGCGGTAGCTGGCGCGGTCAATCCGAACGGCTCGCGGTGAACTTACTTGGGCCTGGACCTGCAACTGATGCAGCCGGCGTTGGAATTCGTCCCGCGACATCAACCGAAATCCACGTCCCAGGTCCTGGAGCAGTTCCTCGGGAACCAGGACGCGCCGATAATGCGGCGTTGCCGACTCCTGGGCCAGCGCGACCAGTGGCCCGACCCCAGCCGTGATTGCCACCAGAATCGCAACCAACAGCCGACTCATCGCTTCGGCTCCACGACCGCCGGCATCTGCAGCGAAATCGGCGACGTCGTGCCGGACGTTATTCCGCTTTCCCGACGGCGGAAACGGCTCTGGGAATCGGTCGAGGTCGCACCATGCACGACAACCCGCCGGGCCTGACGACGCAGGACGAGACCGCGCAAGCCGGCTCCAATCATCGCCAGGATCAGTCCAACCGCCGCCGCTTGAAGGACCAGAGTCGCCATGTCAGGCCAGATCCCCACGACGAAGAAGCCGAGAATCGCTAACGCCACCGGGATACTCGGATAGCGTGACGGTGGAAGATGCGTGGCGAACATTCCCAACGCAAAAACCACTCCCCCGAACAGCAACACCAATGTCGCCAGGCTGCCGAACTGGATCTGCGTCTGCACTTCCGAACCGAGCGTGCTGAAAAGATACTGGTTGGTATTTGAACGACTCGCTTCCAATGTCGGCGCTTGCAGCCAGCGTTCCAGCTCCGTGGGGCTAATACTCGCCTGCCGGTCCCAGAAAAAATTCCGCCAGCGCCACGTCGCGTGCGTGGAAAACGATGGCGGTCCGTCCAGCAGCAGCTCGCGGGCGGAACTGACCACATGCCAGTACGTCTGCTGTGGTGCGACCGCACTGCTGATCCGCGGAAACGTGACCGAAGTCCTTCCGAACCAGTTCGATTGCCGGGGAATTGTATAGAACATCTCCAACAGACAGTCGTTGCGTGGTACTTCCGGCGGCAGTTCGATTCGCAGCAGGCCACCCTCCATGATCGTCGGCCGGATCGTCATGCCATTGAGCGTAATCAACAATTCGTCCATCACCGTTGACGGCGGCATGCGCAGCGATAGAAAGTCGGCGGAGCAGGTCAGACGGGCAACATACCGCTCGGATCGCAGCTGACTTCCGAACCACGATTGAACCCACAATCGATGGAGGAGCACCATCCCGTTCGATTTCGTTTCTCTTCGGCGACTCAACAGCAAAATCCGTGGTGAATTCGTGGAACTCGTCAACGACATCTCGGTGGCCGGCAGCGCTCCACTCGCGCCGCTCCGAACCGTCCACTCATCGTCGGCCAACTCGAATTCCCATCCGGGAACGGCGGTGATCGAAAGCGAAGCCGGTCCCAGCTTGAAGTCACTTGTCGGCAGGGCGCGAACCAGTGGCACAGTTTCGCTGATCGCCGAAGCCTCGCCCACCGCCGAGCGGCCGATGGCGTAGCGGACGACGAGTTCGAATGCCCCCATCCTCGGAATCGGCAGCTTGTACGTCACAAGATTGATCCCCGATTCGGCCGCGAATGTTGCTGCCACGGGGGGCGATGAACTGGACGCCGAGCCAGAGGGTAAGGAGCCAGGTGCCGAGTCGCCGGTCAGGGTAATCGGATCGCTGCCGCTTGCTTCCAACATAACCTGAGGATCACCGAGTTCGCGTGCCTGATCGGGAATTTGCAAGGTAACTTGCGCAAGCGGTTCGTAGGCGACTCGGAACGCGCTCCGCTGTTCGACGGAAATGCGATGATTCTCGACGCGCAGCAAGTCGCGGCTGGTGACTTCCACGGTCCGCCGGCGGATCTGGAAATCGGCAACAAAACGTGTTTCCCGAGCGTCGATCCGTTCGCGGTAGAAGAGCGCCTGCTGCTGGCGCGGCCCCAGGTTCGCGGGTCGCGGTACGGAGTCGGGAATCAACCCGGATAACTCGCGTACCCGCGGATTCAACTCGATATTGTCCAGAGGCGCAACAACCAGGCTGGCGGTCGTGCCCGCGGCCGCCAATGCTCGCGGCAAAGTGACGTCCACCGTCGATCCACCTTCCGGGATTTCCCGATGAGCGATCACGCGAAGCTCAAATCGACCAGGGTTGGCCGCGTTACGCACCAGCGGAACCGTCAATAACGACGATTCATTCTTGAGAATCCTGTCCACCGCCACAATCGATTCGGGCGCGACGTTGTCGACCGTCCAGCCCGACATGTCGATCTCCACCTGGCTCACTTGCCGGCCCACGACCTGATAAGCAAATGTCGACTCCAGCACGACCTGCTCGGGCGAAATCGTCAGCATATGGCTCGGTTCAACCCGGATCGGATTAATCTTGCGAATTCGCAGGCGAGCGGAAAAAGGTTGGCGGGAAAATTCGCATCGCTCGGAGGTTCGCGATCCCACTTCCGACGGCAGGCTGTCAACGCGGCGAATGTTGGCCTCGTCGGCAAGCTCGACCTTCCAGCCGTCCTCGACGGTGATCTCGACCGTGCCAACTTGCCGCACCGCTCCGTCGATTTCAAAGCCGTTGATCGCAATCGCTTCCAGCGACTCGTGGGGGACGATTTCGCCCCGCAATCGAAACTCCCAGGGGCTTGCCGCGCGGCCATCCGGTCGGATTTCCAGCACCGAGCCGGTCGCCTGGTCTTCCACGTTGATCATCGTGTACCCGGATTCGTCACCCGACTCGAGTCGCATTCCGGCCGGTAACCGGATCCGGAATGGTCCCAGCGTGCCGCGACTGCTCGAAAGACGAATGCGCGCGTCGACTCGAACCTGTCGCGGATCGAAGACATGGAATTGAATGTTGGAGGCCGATTCCAACACCGGATCCGGCACCGTTCCCTCTTCCGCTTGACGCCAATTCAATTGGAATTCGCCGCCGATGCCGACGACCGTCAATTCGGTCGAGTCGGGTGTAGGATGCTCCAACGGCAGCAGCCCCGATCCTTCGCTGACTCGGGCCATGACCTGGCGAAAAGGAAACGTGATCCGCAATTCCGAAGTGGTCGCGCGAGGCGCCGTGAAGTGCAGTCGCCGTTCACCCGCCAGTTCGCGTATCGGCAGTTCCATTTCCCACCGCAAACTGCGCGCGCGATTCTCTCCCCCTTCAACCCACCAGAGGTAACCTTCGGTCGGTTCGTAGTGCAGAAAATGTTTGCCGGAGCCGTCCCAACTGGGCAGTGCGCGCACAATCGCGTCGGCGAATCGCAATGGAATGCGTACCCATTCACTCTTTTTCAACAGGATGTCGGCGACGATTGCGAGTCGAACGCGGGACCCATCCACGGTTCCGGTGACCTCCAGGCGCTGGATGCTGTAGGCCGGCGGCGCTGCGGCCGCCGAGCCGCCGCGGTCACGGTCATAGAGCCGTTGGAATTCCT
This sequence comes from Planctomycetota bacterium, assembly GCA_016872775.1. Classification (GTDB taxonomy): domain Bacteria; phylum Planctomycetota; class Planctomycetia; order Pirellulales; family Pirellulaceae; genus VGZA01. The sequence continues at coordinate 106,276 of VGZA01000015.1, forward strand.
CAAGTCCCATATCCAGAACCGGCACCAGGGCTCCATTGCGGTCCAGCAGATAGAACAGGTCGGGTTTCGCCTCCCGAATCTCCGCTCCCGCCGGCAAGTTGGCTCGCGCAGTCCCTGCGGGCCGACCTTGGGGCGGCTTCTTGGGAGGATCGATCGGATCCTGAGCGCGCACGCCGCGTGCTAGCAGCAGCAACAACAGGACTGCCGCGGATGCCTTTTTCGGGTTCCGCCAACGTTGATCGAGCCCCAATGAACCGGCCTCAAAATCGAGTGATGCGGCCTGTCAAATCACCAGCCAGCGCCAAGGATAAGTTCGTACGCGCTGTCGTCGCCTTCGTTGTACAGTGCGTGGGCAATCGGTTCGGGAGGAGAACCTCGGCGACCAACGCGACATTCCATGCTTGTACGCTGTTTTATCTTACCCAGCCCGCGTCGATTCTCAAAGCTTTGCTTCCGCGTCGCCGTCCGATTGAGGACGACGGACGCTCCTGGAATCGAAACGAGCATCGACCCGCTGAATTACCGACATAAGTTCTTGGTGCGTGGACGTTTGTGAGGCGGCGATCAGCTCGGGCTGGTCAAGGTCCAACGGTTCACCTCGTAAATTCGTGATAATCCCTCCCGCTTCTTCAAGAATCAGAGCCCCGGCGGCGACGTCCCACGACTTCACGCTTGTCGTCCAATAGGCATCGAGTCGGCCCATGGCGACATAACAAAGGTTGAGGGCGGCGGAGCCCAACCGTCGTACCGATTGACTTTCTTCCAGAACCTCAATGAATCGTTCGATTTCCAAGGAGCCTCGGCGAACGACCGGCGAAAAACTGGCCGCCACCAGAGCGCTGGAAAGCGTTCCGCAGCTGCTTGGCCGAATCCGAGTCCCATTTCGACGCGCGCCGTGCCCCGCCGAGGCGATAAAGCACTCCCGCGCCCACGGGTCATAGACCACGCCGACGACCCGCCGGTGCTTCTGCCGCAAAGCAATCGATACGGCAAAGCCCGGCAGTTGGTGAACGTAATTCGCCGTGCCGTCCAGCGGATCGACGACCCATTCCCAGCCATTTTCACCAGGTATCGAATCCCCTTCCTCGCCTTGGAAACCGTGCTCAGGAAAGGACTTGAGCAAAATGGATCGAATAACCGATTGTGCTTCGAGATCCGCCTCGGTCACCAGGTCTTTCGGTCCCTTCTCCCGAACCGATTTGCGTTCCAACCAGTGCAAAAGCACGTCCCCAGCACACCGCGCCGCGTCTTCCGCCACCCTGACAAACTCGGCCGTGCATTCCTCCATCATCCGCTCCCCCCGTAGCTCGAAACTTGTTTCGAGTTGCCCCGTAAT
>VGZA01000016.1 GCA_016872775.1 Planctomycetota bacterium
GGCGATGCACCCCTCCCCCACTTTGAATATTATTGCCGGCTGGCGCAGTCCGATCACGGCCCAGGTCGGCATCGCGGCCAAGGTGCAGCACGCGCACCCGGAATGCGGAAACGGAGTGACGTGGGTGTTGGAAGTGCGCCGGGGCAACACGCGCCAGCAGCTTGCAGCGGGGGTTTCGCACGGCGCGCAAGTGATTTCGATCGGACCGTTCGAAAATACTCCGATTCGAAACGGAGACCTGGTCTCGCTGATAATCGGACCAAGAGACGGGAATCATGGCTGCGACTTGACCGCGGTCGATTTGACCATCGTCGCGGGCGAACGAAAGTGGGATCTGGCGGGCGACGTTTCTCCAGATATCCTGGCCGGGAATCCGCATGCCGATTCCCAAGGAAACCCGGATGTATGGCACTTCTTCACGGAACCCGTGGCGGGGGCCACCGGGCAGGTTATTCCGCCGGGGTCGCTGCTCGCCAAATGGCAGGCGGGCACCGCGGAGGCCCGCGTGGAACTGGCCCGTCAACTGCAACAGCTTGTACTCTCGCGCGATCCGCTGCCGGCCGATTCCCCCGACGGCATTCTTCGCCGGCAGATTACTTCCCTCGGTGGTCCCCTGCTCTCCCACTTGCGGCGCCGGTCATCGACGGGGGAACGCGACAACAAGACGAAACAGTCTGGTTCCGATCCGATGGCCGAATTCGGACTGCCGCCGGAGATTTTTGGGACGATTCCAAAATCGACAGATCGTTCCGCGAGCGACGACACTCTGCCCGCGGCGACGGGGATCAACATTGACAGCATTTGCGTTCGCGCACCTTCGATCATTGAACTGCGCTTGCCGGCCGACCTGGTTGCCGGGGCGGAGTTCGTCGCCGCATGTGGGCTGCATCCGCAATTTGGACGCGAGGGAAGTGTGCAGCTGCAGGTCGCGACCTCGAGACCGGAGCGGGCGCCCGAACTGGTTCCCGCACTGGCGTCCGAATCCAACGTCGGTGGCGCATGGACATCCAACAACCGGCGTCTGGTCTTGGCCTCGCCCATTCTCACCGAGGAAGGCACGGCGGCACGCCGCAGATTCGCGGCGGCGTTTGATGAATTTCGAGCGTTGTTTCCGATCGCCCTCTGTTACACCAAGATTGTTCCGGTCGACGAAGTCGTCACGTTGACGCTGTTCTACCGGGAGGACGACGCGCTGCGACGTCTGATGTTGAGTGACTCGGAATCGGAACAGCTGGACCGGCTTTGGGACGAGCTTCACTTTGTCAGCAATGACGCTCTGACATTGGTTGACGCCTTCCAGCAATTGATGGAGTATGCGACGCAGGATGCCGATCCCAAGGTATTTGAACCGATGCGCCAGCCGATCCTGGATCGGGCGTCGGCGCACCGCAAACGGCTGGTCGAGGCGGAGCCGAGGCAGCTCGATGCCGTGATTCGACTTGCCGGGCGCGCTTTCCGTAGGCCGCTGTCCGAGCGCGAAGAGCGCGAACTGCGGACGCTGTACGCCGATTTGCGACGCCAGGAGCTGGTGCACGACGACGCGCTGCGATTGACGCTCGCTCGGGTTCTTGTCGCGCCTGCGTTCCTGTACCGCGTCGAACAGCCAGCAGCAGGTGATCAGGCGACTGCCGTTTCCGATTTCGAGCTGGCGAGCCGGCTGAGTTACTTTACCTGGTCATCCTTACCTGACGACGAACTGCTGCATGTGGCGGCAGAAGGCCGGCTTAGAGATCCGGACGAACTGGTGCGCCAGTTGCATCGCCTGTTGCGCGACCCCAAATCGCGCCGACTGGCGATCGAATTCGCCTGCCAGTGGCTGCAAATCTACAACTTTGATCAACTCGATGAAAAAAGCGAACGCCATTTCCCGTCGTTCGCCGGTCTGCGGTCCGCGATGTACGAGGAGTCCATTCAGTTCTGCGCAAATCTGTTTCAAAATGACCGATCGATCCTGGACCTGTTGGATGCCGATTATGTTTTTGTGAACGAAGCGTTGGCGAGCCATTATGGGCTGGAGGGAGTCCAAGGGATCGGATGGCAACGGGTCGACGGAGTGCGTGCGAAAGGCCGAGGTGGTATTCTCGGAATGGCCGCGACCCTTGCCAAACAATCGGGTGCGTCGCGCACCAGCCCGATTCTGCGGGGAAACTGGATCAGCGAAGTACTGTTAGGCGAGAAGTTGCCGAAGCCGCCCAAGGGCGTGCCGCCGCTTCCCGATGATGAAGCGGCAACCGAGGGGTTGACCGTGCGGCAATTGGTCGAACGGCACAGCAGTGAGCCTAAGTGCATCGTCTGCCATCAGCGGATCGATCCGCTCGGATTCGCTCTGGAAGAATTCGACGCCATCGGCAAACGGCGGGAAAAGGACTTGGGGGATCGGCCGATCGACGCGACAACCCGGCTGATGGACGGAACACCGCTGGAGGGGGCACAGGGACTACGCGGGTATCTCAGCCAAACGCGGCGTTCCGCCTTTGTTCGGCAATTCTCTAGGAAACTGTTAGGATATGCTCTGGGGCGGGCGGTCCAGCTGTCCGACGAACCGCTTCTGGAGGAAATGGAACGGAAACTCGCCGACAACGACTACCGTGTCGTCCCCTTGCTGGAGATGATTGTTTCCAGCTCGCAATTCCGACAGATCCGTGGTCGTGCCGCGACGCAAACGGATTAAGACGGTGATCATTCGAATCGCAAGAAGAACACGATCCTAGCCGAGGAGCGAAGAAGATGAACGCATATCAATTTGATCGCCGAGCAATGTTGCGAGGGCTTGGTGTCAGCATGGCTTTGCCCTGGATGGAGTCGCTGCCTGTCTGGGGCGACACGGCGGTTCGAGCCGGATCGAGCAGCGAAGCGCCAGTCAGGCTCGCGGTCTTATTCGCCGGGAACGGATTTCACGGTCGCGAGTGGTGGGCGAAAGGGACCGGCGCAGGAATGGAACTGGGGCAGGTTCTGTCACCCTTATCGGAGCTGCGGGAAAAGCTGCTGTTCATTCGCGGCTTGTACAACGAGCAAGCGTTGAAGGGGAACATTCACAGTTCGCAGACGGGCAATCTGCTCTCGGGAGCGCCGCTGGCCTCTGGAGGGGAGATTCGCTCCGGTACCAGTGTCGACCAGCTTATGGCCCAGACTTATGGTCGTTCCACCAAGGTTCCCAGCCTGGTACTGGGTTGCGAACCGGCCAATCCTTCGGTCCACAAAAACTACTCGATGCTCTACAGCTCACATATCTCCTGGAGCTCACCGACCACTCCCACGCCGCTTGAGTTGTATCCGGCCCTGGCGTTTGACCGGTTGTTCAAGGACGAGGTTCAGCGGGGTGACAAGAGTGTGCTCGACGCGGTGCTGTCTGACGCCGGCGACTTGCGTCGGCAGATCAGCGCGGCCGATCAGCGCAAACTCGACGAGTATCTCGATTCGGTGCGCGAGGTCGAACTGCGAATCGAGCAGGCGGGCAAGAAAGGCGAACTGCAGGGCTGGCGTCCCACACTCGAAAAGCCCGACCAGCCGCGGCCTCCCGAGGGCATTCCGCAGAACATCGCCGACCATATGCGTTTGATGTGCGACATTCTCGTGCTGGGCTTTCAAACCGACAGCACGCGGATCACGACGTTGAAGCTCAACAACGACCACTCGTCGCTCCGATTTCCGCATCTGGGCGTCGACTATATGATTCATCACCTGCTTTCCCATTCGGATACCGCGGACTGGCTGAAGGTGAATCAGTTCTTTGTCGAACAGCTGGCATACATCGCCAGGAAACTGGATTCGATCCAGGAAGGTGAACGCACCGCGCTCGACAATTCGATGCTGCTTTTCTGTTCCAGCATGATGACGGGAGCCCACGATGCCACCCAGCTACCGGTAGTCCTGATGGGGCGAGGTGGCGGGCGAATCGAGACTGGCAAGGTTCTCGATTATCGCGACAAGCCCAACCGGCAGCTGTGCCGGCTCTATCTCTCGATGATGGACAAGATGGGATTGCGGCTCAACTCGTTTGGTGACGCAACCGAACCGCTGGACGCGATCTGATGATGTCGGCTCGCGATCGAGATGCCCGGTTTGGTTTGCGGCGCTCGGCGGTTGTCCTGGCACTGCTGGTGATTGTCGCCGTACATGCCGCGTCCCATCGCAATGCGTCGGGCGGTGAACTCTGGGAACCGGACTTGATGATCCGCATCCCCAGGGTTGGCGGCGTGCAAGTCAGCCCCGACGGTACGCGGGCTGCGTGCACGGTCCGCCGAGCCGTACTGGAGGGCGACAAGAGCCAATACCTGACACAGATTCACCTGGTTGACTGCGCGACACTTGCTCGTCGCCAGTTGACCCGGGGTGACACGTCGTGTGACGAGCCGCAGTGGTCTCCCGATGGCCAGTGGCTGTCATTTCTCTCGAGTCGGGGTGGTAAGCGGGGAGTCTGGCTTATCCGACCGGACGGAGGGGAGGCGGCACTCTTGACGGACCATGGCACCGATGTGAGCGGTTACCGTTGGTCGCCTGACGGACGGTCGCTGGCATTTATCGCCACCGAACCGCTCACCGCCGACCAGGAGGCGCGCCAGCGTCGTCGCGACGATGCTCGTATCGCAGGCGAGGAACTGAGAAACGCGCGGTTGTACGTGGTGCCGGTGACTGATCCGCCGCAGCCGCAGCGCGACGCGCGCGTATTGACCCCGGCGGATCGGAGTGTGCAGGTCGAGTCGGGACGCGCGGGGAAAGTCGCGTTCGATTGGTCACCGGACGGAAAAGCGATCGCCTTTTCCCACACGGTGACTGCGAGTCCCGATGCATTTGGAAGCGCTGACATCTCGGTGGTACACCTCGACGACGGCAGGATTGAGGAGCTGGTGGCAACCGCCGCGGCCGAGTCGGCTCCGCTGTATTCGCCGGACGGGGGTTTCGTTGCGTTCACGTCGAGCGACATCCCGCCTTCCTGGGCCGGTTCGCGGCGCGTCCGTGTGATTTCGCTTGCCGATTTTTCCGTCAGGGAGCTGGCCGACACCCAGGACGGCTATGGTCGATACTCCGACCTGATCGGATGGTCGGCCGATGGCGCGAGCATTTATTTTTGTGAAGCGCACGGCGCGACGCTGCGCATCATGGAATTGCCGCTGATGGGAACTCCGGTCGCGATCAGCACCGCCGACGGAATGTCGCTCAGCGGCGTGACGATGAACGCGCGCCGTACGCACTTCGGCTGGAGTTGGGAATCGTTCGACCATCTGAACGAGGCATACGTTTCCCCGGTGGGGAAATTCGCACCGACCGTGGTCAGCCGCATGGCGGAGGAGTTAAGGCTGCCCGAACTGGGCAGATCGGAGATGGTCCGCTGGAAGTCGACCGACGGCCTGGAAATTGAGGGTGTCTTGACGCTGCCAGTGGGATACCGCGACGGGGCTCGCGTCCCGCTGCTGGTGATTGTGCATGGGGGACCCATGGGAGTCTTTACCCGAACGTTCGACGGCACGGCGGGGCCCTATCCGGTGGCCGCATTCGCGTCGCGCGGTTATGCGATGCTGCGCGCGAACGTCCGTGGCAGCAGCGGATACGGCCGCAAGTTCCGTTACGCGAACTACGGCGACTGGGGCGGCGGCGATTATCGCGACTTGATATCCGGTGTCGAACATCTGATCAAAAGTGGCATCGCCGACCCCGATCGCCTGGGGATCATGGGGTGGAGTTACGGCGGCTATATCACCGCCTGGACCATCACGCAGACCAGCAGGTTCCGGGCCGCCTCGGTCGGCGCTGGTGTGACGAACCTCACGAGTTTCACCGGTACCGCGGACATTCCGGGATTCCTGCCCGATTATTTTGGGGACGAGCATTGGAATCGGGATGAGCCGTACCGCGAACGGTCCCCGATCCGGCATGTTCGAGGCGTCGCGACGCCGACGCTGATCCAGCATGGCGAGCGGGACCTACGCGTACCGCTGTCCCAGGGCGAGGAACTCTATAACGCGCTGAAGCGGCAAGGCTGCCCGACCGTGATGGTGATTTATCCGCGGTCACCGCACAGCATCGAGGAACCGCGCCTGCTGCTCGATTGCATGCGACGCAATCTCGACTGGTTTGCGACTCATCTCGACCAGCCTTGATGTCGAAACCTATCGACGGTCACTGCGGGAACCGCGGATTGCTGTCGATGAACGATCAATGCGATTCGGATGTTCGTCAGGTGCGGCGTGACTGGTATCGCCCGAAGCACGCGCATAGCCGCTACACTTCCACACGCCGGCGCGATGCTGCAGATCGAGAGCCGGCCGGGTCGATAGCCTAGTTTGTTGCCCGTGGTCTTCCGCTTCCATCCTCCCGACGCCAAGAGCTGCTATGCCATCACGACGTGACGACTACGCCGACGAACTTGAATTGGAACGATCTACACGTTCGCGCAAACCGGCATCCTCGGTACAAACGCCCCTCGAAACCTACCTCCGCGAAATCAACGAAACAGCCCTGCTGTCGGCCGCGGACGAACACGAGCTGGCGGATCGCATCGCGGCCGGCGACGTCCATGCCCGGGATCGGATGGTGCGAGCCAACTTGAGGCTAGTGGTCAACATCGCCCGTGGCTACACCGGCAAGGGGCTCGGCCTGCAGGACCTGATTGAGGAAGGGAACCTGGGTCTGCTGCGGGCGGTGGAAGGCTTCGATCCGAACATGGGAACCCGCTTCAGCACCTATGCCAGTTACTGGATCAAGCAGTCGATCAAGCGGGCGCTGATCAATTCGGCCAAGACGATTCGTATTCCGGCATACATGGTGGAATTGTTGTCGAAATGGCGGCGAGCCAGCGCGCGACTCACGGAGGAGCTGGGAAGGACGCCGACTCCCGAAGAGATCGCCAGGGTCTTGGGACTCGCCAAGAAGAAGTTGCCGATTATCAAGAAGGCGATCCGGATCTATAACTCCATGCCGCAGTCCGACCAGGCGGACGCCGGATGGTCGCTGGGCGAGATCGTCATGGACGAGCGGCTGAAAAATCCGGAACAGGAGCTGGTCGAGCACGACATTCTGAAGCATGTGCTGGAAATGATCCGCACCATGGACACGCGGGAAGCCACGGTGCTCAAAATGCGATTTGGCCTGGAAGATTACGCGCCGCACACGCTCAAGGAGATCGGTGAGGAGTTAGGATTGACTCGCGAACGGGTCCGGCAAATCGAAGCGGAAGCGCTTGGCAAGCTTGCTTCCGGCCTGGACGATCCGCTCGATCTGAACGCGCTCAGTTTGGCCCGCTGATTTACCGGGCAATCCTGAAGATCGAGTAGCGCCGCGGTGGGCCGCAATCACCGATTCCTTTCGCAAACCGGTCAGCGGGCCTAGAATGGGTGCGTGGCGGTGCCGCCGTGCGGCGGTGGCGATCCAGCGATGGCAAACGGGATCTATTTGCAGTGATGGCGGTCAAAATCTGTGGGCTTGCCCTGTTTGCGGCGGGAGGCGAGGGTGTCGATGGGTTTCTCGGCACGCGCGGTTCCATCATGCTGGACGTCGTCTTTCTGGCGATGTTCACCGTCGTGCCCGCGCTGTTATTCAGCGCTTACCTGGCCAAAGTAAAACGGCGATTTACGGCGCACAAAACGATACAGCTCGCGCTGGGGATCGTGCTGCTGCTGGCAGTTGCGGCTTTCGAAGTCGACATGCAACTGATCACCGACTGGCGGTTGCGGGCACGACCATCCCCCTATTTTCGTGTTGACGCATGGAACACGGTTCTGACAAGCCTGGTTGTACACCTGACATTCGCGGTTCCGACGTTGTTTCTCTGGGTCCTGGTCATCGTTCAGGCTCTGCGAAAGTTCCCGAATCCGCCGCGGCCGAACGCGTACAGTCCCAGCCACAAGAAGGTCGCCTGGGCGGCGACCCTGGGAATGGTCGGCACCGCACTCACCGGCTGGGTCTTTTACTGGCTGGCATTTGTGGCTTGAGGTTGCTGGTGGGGCGACGTCGATCAATAATGGATACCGTCGAGTGGTCTAGTGAGTGTGGGTGAACGATGATGGTGGAAATCCGACAGGTCGGAAAGCGAAGTTGGCGGGAGCAGCCCGGGGCAGGCAAGGGGCAGTACCGTAGCGACACGGTCGCGTTCTGGGACCGGAGTCGTTGGTTGCGTCGCTCGATCGCTATGCTGCTGGCACTTGCGGCGGTGTCGCTAACGATCGTTCCGTCGAACGCGCAGCAAAAGTCGCAACGCAAGCGGGTCGCCGCGCCCCAATGGGACAAAAAAGAGGTGCGGAGAATCTTCTTTGAAAACGCTTTCGACGGCACCGTTTTGATCGGCGAGCGTCCGGCGGAATTTGGTGCCGGCGGCAAACCGAACGGCAGTAAAGTCGCCGGCAGTGGCTCCAGCGGCGGGACCAGAAACCAGGACGCTTCTGTCGGCGACGGTGCTGGGGCGACGGAATCGGGTTGGGCGTCGAGGATCGATGGTTCGGTAATCGAGGACGAGGTCAAAGCGGTTCGGATCGAGGTGGATGAATGCGTCACCAACCCCACCGACTTTGCCGGGCGAGGATACAAGCTGGCTCGGATGCACTTCACGACGCTGGCAATGCTGTTTGGCATCGCCTCGGAATATGATGGAAATGTGCGATGGAAGTCGGATGCCCCGTCGGCCCGCGACGCTTTCGCGCGCGCGGCAGCCAATGCCAAGGCGGGCGGCAACGCGCAAGTCTACGCCGAAGCCAAGGCCCGCAAACAGGATCTGCAGGCGTTGATCGGCGGTGAGGGATTCGCGAACAAAACGAATGCGGAAGCGAAAACGGTCTGGGGACAGACATGCGATCGGCTGCCGCTGATGCAGCGTCTGGAGTTGTCACAGTCAATGCGCATGCAGCCGTGGACGGCCGACAAGGCCGGTTTCAAAGCGAACAAGGAAAGCCTGTTGCACGAAGCGCAAATCGTCGCCGCGATTGGCGAAGTCCTGTCGCGCGAGGGCATGGCCGACGCCGATGCGGACGAATACACGGCGTTCTGCCACTCCCTGAAAAAAGGGGCCCTGGATGTGCTCGAAGCAATCAAACTGGACAATGATGATCTTGCCAGGAAGGCGGTGGGAGATATCAATCTGAGCTGCGACAAATGTCACGGCTCGTATCGAAACTGAGGAGCCATTCGGTGCAGGCCAAGTTAACGGTCGTGGGCGGTACACACGCCGGCAAGTCGATTCGACCCAAGTTGCCGGCCGTGTTTGGGCGAGGTCAAGGCGCGACGGTCAAACTGCCGTATGCTCTCGTCAGCCGTCAGCATTGTGAGATCCGCGCCGAGGGCGACCGACTATTTGTGCGCGACCTTGGCTCGACCAATGGCACCCTGGTCGACAATCAAAAAATCACCGAAACCGAGTTGCGTTCGGGCTGTACGCTTACGGTCGGAACGGTGACGTTTTCTGTCGAAGCGCTGGAGTCCCCCAAAGCCGATCCCAAGGGCCGTTTCAGGGTAAACGACGCACGCGGGTCGAAGCGCGGAAAGCGAACCGACAGTCAATCGTCCAGCGACCGCCATGGGCGTTTGGCGAAGCCGCGTCCAGCAGCACCAGCATCCTCCGACCAATCGGCGGCGCCAACGCCCACAATCGACTTTGCGGCCGTTGCCCCTTCCGTGGAAGCGGACGCCGACCATCAGCAATCGGATCCGTCGGTCGTACTGCATACCGTCGCCGACAGTTCCATTTCTTCCGATTCGATCCTGTTGAATCCCGACAAGTACCTTCCGCCACCCGCAGCAGCGCCGCCGTCGATCCCCCTGCCGTCGCCGTACGCAACGCCGCCGACTTCCCGAACTGTGCCGGTTGCTTCCGTTCCCGGGCAAACGGGAGCGGCCGCGCCCGTCGCGAAACTGGCAACGATTGTCGGTACGGCCGCGCCGGTGGCGGCTCGTGTCGCAGTTCCCGTGACTTCTGCGAACGTCAACATCAGATCGGTGGGCAGCCCGGCGATGCCTGCTCCAACCGCAGGCCCCGCGGCCAATGCCAATCCATTATGGCCACCGAACATGCCTGGCACGGACGCGGAAACCACCGCCAAGCCTGACGACGACGATGACGGTCTGTCGGAGTTCCTGAAGTCACTCCATCGCTGACAATACCGCCGCTCTGTTCGTCGGCGAATCAGTGCCTGCGGTGGAACGGGATCGCCACTGCATCCAAGCGGCATGCGTCCCAAACGTCGCGCACGCGAAGAAAAGGTCACCGCCAAGCGTGTATCGGAAAAACGGAAGTGCGTTTACGTAGCAACGGGCCAGCCCCGACAGAGAGCGATCGTAATGCGTGGAAAGGATCCAGCATGCAAAATTCGTGACCAGGAAGAAGGCGAACGACCCGGCCAGCGAGCAAACCAGCAAGCCAGCGAAAGCCGAACCCAGGCGGAACCGGTCGCCGCTCCTGTGGGAAAACGCGCGCCGTAAAAATGGGCCGGCGAACACGGGTGCGGCCAGCATCAGATAAACGACGGCCATCAACCGTGGGTCATATCCGCCCAGGATCAGGTCGGATAGCCCCATTACCAGGAACGGGACCGCCAATGCCGCCGCGGTTCGCCCCGATCGTGCCGACAACCAGAGTCCGGTCGTATCCGGCTGACCTGTGCCGCACCGCCGGACTGCAAAGTAATAGCCGGCAAACATACCGAGTGCGGCGACCGGCTTGAAGTTGGGCAGTTCGCGGAATTCGATACGCGCGGCGACTCCCAGCGCTACAAGCATCGCCCAGACCGAAAGATCCATTAGCGGCAAACGGTTGCTCTTCATGAAATTCACAGTCGACTCCTGGCACGGGATCCACAATGCGCAACGCGGTAGCCGAATTCTACTTATATTCCGAGAACTTCCACAAGACGACGTCGCCGGCTTCGAGCGGATAGATTGCAAAACTGCGATCTCCCAGCTTGTCGTTGACGCGGAAGATCCAATTGCGACCGGTCCCTTCGTTTTTCAGATCATCGATTTTGGTCAGAAAGCATGTTGCGCCCGATCCTTGGGACTCATAGCGGATTCCGCGAGGATGACGTTGCGCCAGCTTCAGCAGGTCCTCCACCGTCATTTTTTCCTTCCAGTCCAATGCCACAAATCGCTTTTCGAAACCGTCGCCATAGTCGATGGTCAGGCGAACTGTTGGCTTGGAAGCGGCCGGCTGGTCGACCTCCGCGGAGCGAGCGGACGAAATCAAGAGGAGTGCGAACAGCAAGCAAGCCAGGCTGGACAATCGGCGATCCATAAGCGGAACTTTCCGTGGCGAGGAGTCGTTGGGCCGGAATGAGGCCCGGGATGCGGAGGATTTCAATCGGTAGGCTCACGATACTCTGCGGAGCTTGCCGTTGCCAGGGCGGGAGGAGGAGCCAGACCGAGCCACCTATACCGACCCGGCCGTTAGCTGATAGCATTCCTGCTGTCGGCTGCCTTGCTACCTGCTGCTTGAATGACGCAAAGGATCGTCGCCAATGGCATCGCCATCTTTGACCCTCTCTTTCCCCCGCGCGGATCTGGCGCAGATTACTTTCGACACACCCGGCAAGAGTGCGAACATCCTGTCCTCATCGGTTCTGGACGAACTGGATGCGATTCTGGACGGTCTGGCGGCGAATACGCAGCTTGCCGGGCTGATCTTTGTTTCGGGTAAGCCGGGAGTATTCATCGCCGGCGCCGACTTACGGGAATTTGTCGCCGCCATGCCGACGATTACGGAAGCGGAGACGTACCGATTATGTCGACGGGGGCAGCAGCTGTTCGCTCGACTCAGCCAGGTTCCCTTTGTGACCGTCGCGGCCATCGGAGGGACTTGCCTGGGAGGTGGCGCGGAGCTGGCTTGTTGGTGCGACCGTCGCGTGATGAGTACGCACGATCGCTGCGAGTTGGGATTGCCGGAAGTGAAGCTGGGCTTGATTCCGGGATGGGGCGGCACGGCACGCGTGCCGCGGATCGCGGGACTTGCGAATGCGATCGAACTGATCACCGGCGGAGAGCCCCTGGATGCTCGTTCCGCATACCAGTGGGGACTGGCCGACGATCTGGTGCCTGCCGAGCGCCTAATGGCGGCGGCGCAGCGGATGGTTGACGACGAGAAGTCGTCGGGGAAATTCCTGCGCGACCGCGAGCGATGGAGTCGACCGATCGCGATCGATGCGACAGAACTTGCCTATCTGTCGGCGGCCGCATCGGCGACGATACAACAGCAAACCAAGGGGGCCTATCCGGCTCCGATCGCGGCCTTGGAACTGATGATCGAGGCATCCTCCGATCCACTCGAGACCGCCTGTGACAAGGAAGCGCAGCGGATGTCGACGCTGTTTGGGTCGCCGGTGAACAAGGCGTTGTTGAACGTCTTCTTCCTCAACGATCGTATCAAGCGAGACAGCGGCATCGCCGGAACGGAGACTGCGCCGAGAACGATTTCCCACGTCGGGATCATCGGTGCCGGGATCATGGGTAGCGGTATTGCGGCGGCGCACGTCAAACGGGGCGTCGCCACACGTTTGACCGATGCCGACAAGAACGCTCTTGCCAAAGGCGATCGGGCCATCTTTGACGAAGTCGCGTACAACAGGAAAGCCAAAGGGCCTGATCTGCAGAAGGCGCTGCAAGCGACGCCGCTGCTGCAATGCACCCAGGATCTCATGGAACTCGCGCATTGCGACCTGGTAGTGGAAGCGGTCGTTGAAAATGCCGACGTGAAGCGCCAGGTCTATTCCAGACTGGAGCCATTACTTGGCGAAAACGGGCTGCTGGCCTCAAACACTTCCACGATTCCGATTAGCAGTCTGGCGAACGGATTGAAACGTCCCGATCGCTTCTGCGGCCTGCACTTCTTCAATCCGGTGCGGCGGATGCAGCTGGTCGAGGTGATTCGCGGGCGTGAAACGAGCGACGAGACCGTGGCGACGTTGGTGGCGCACGCAAAACGGATCGGCAAGCTGCCCATCGTCGTGCGCGACGGACCGGGCTTCCTGGTCAACCGCCTGTTGAGTCCGTACATGAACGAAGCGCTGCACCTGTTGACCGAGGGGATTGAACTCCGGGAGATCGATCGCGCTGCCAGGTGGTTCGGGATGCCGATGGGCCCAATCGCACTCTACGATATGGTCGGGATCGATACCGCATTCTACGCGGGACGCACGATGTGGGAAGCGTTTCCCGATCGCGTGATCGCGTCACCGATCCTCCCGGCGTTGATCCGGAAACAACGGCTGGGACAGAAATCGGGAAAAGGCTTCTATTCGTACCAGAACCGCAAAGGTGTGCCGCAGTCCGACCCGGAAATGTCGCAACTGCTGGAACCCTACTGCCAGCCGACACGCACCCTGCCGCGCGAAACGCTGGTCGATCGCCTGATCCTGCCGATGTTGCTGGAAGCGACTCGCGCGCTTTCCGAAGCGGTTGTACGCGATCCGCGCGACGTCGATTTCGGACTGATCTTCGGACTAGGTTTCCCGGCCTACCGCGGCGGCCTGCTGTTCGACCTGGACAAAGAAGGTCCGCGGCGGATTCTGGAACGGCTGCGGCCCTATGAAGCACTGGGAAGTCGATTTCAGCCAACATCGTACTTGCGTCAGTTAGCCGATCGCGACCAGCGGTTTTATCAGTGAGGTTGCAATCATGGAACGAGCGGTAATCGTGGATGCGGTACGGACGGGAATCGGCCGCGCGCACAAGGACCGTGGGTATTTTCGCGATGTTCGCGGCGACGATCTGGCGGTGGCATCGGTTCGAGCATTGGTGGAACGGACGGGAATCGACCCCGCTGCGATCGAGGATCTGATTCTTGGCAACACCCAGCAGACATTGGAACACGGGCTGAATGCCGCGCGTACGGTAGGGCTGATGGCAGGCGCGGCGATCACAACGGGCGGCGCGACGGTCAATCGGCTTTGCGGCTCCAGCCTGCAGGCGCTGCATCAAGCGGTTCACGCGATCATGGCGGGTGCCGAGGACATTCAGATCGCCGGCGGATTCGAGCATATGCATCACGTTCCGATGGACCATGGACTCGACCTGAACCCGCGTCTCTTTCATCGCACTTCGAAAGCCGCCCTGCATATGGGGGCGACTGCCGAATTTCTCGCGCAGTCCCTGGGGATCACTCGCCGCGAGCAGGACGAATTCGCACTGCGCAGCCATCAGCGGGCGTCGCAAGCGCGGGAAATGGGCGCGTTTGCCAAAGAGATCGTCGGGGTTCAGGGACGAGACGAGGAAGGGAATCTGTTCTGTGTGCGGCACGATCAGTGCATACGCGACGATGCAACTATCGACGCGTTGGCCGCACTCGAACCGGCATTCCTGCCGGGCATCGGAAGCGTGACCGCGGGAAACAGTTCACCGTTGAACGACGGTGCCGCGGCGATGCTTGTCATGTCGGACTCGCGAGCCCGGGAATTGGGCCTGCGGCCACTCGTCCGCGTGCGTGCTACCGCCGTCTCCGGAATCGCGCCGGCAACGATGGGATTGGGACCGGTCCCCGCAACCGAGAAAGCGCTGCGACGCGCCGGAATGACGCTCAAGGATGTGGGACGGATCGAGTTGAACGAGGCGTTCGCGGTGCAGGTTCTGGCGTGTCTGCGGGAACTGAAAGCCGATCCGGAACAGGTTAACGTACGAGGCGGATCGATCGCACTCGGCCATCCGCTGGGCGCCAGCGGCGCCCGGATCATGACAACGCTCATCCATACCATGATCGATCAGGATGTCGAAGTCGGCCTGGCCACCATGTGTATCGGATTGGGGCAGGGAATCGCGACAATTGTCGAGAGGGTCTGAGGGCGGAAGGTCAATCCGGCGCCCCGTCGCCGGTCTACTTTCATTCCGCTGAAAATCGGCAAAAATGGTCCCCAAGCAACCCTGGAGCATCTATGACTGTTTTCAAGAAGATCATCGATCGTCAGATTCCGGCCGACATTGTCTTCGAGGATGCGGAATGCCTCGCGTTCCGCGACATTCAGCCGCAAGCGCCGACGCATCTGCTGGTGATTCCCAAACGGGAAATCCGTTCGCTGGCGGAATCGCAGCCGTCCGACTCCGCTCTGCTCGGGCACCTCTTGCGCGTCGCCGCCGAGTTGGCGACCAGGCTGGGACTCGACAACGGCTATCGCGTCGTGATCAACACGGGTGCTGACGGAGGCCAATCGGTCGATCATTTGCACCTGCACCTGTTGGGTGGTCGGCCGCTGCGATGGCCGCCAGGCTGACGACGCGGGGACTGCCTCGTTTCACACGGTGTCGCTTCGGAAATTGCCCACCCCACCATTCACTGCGTTTCCAGTTGTAATCGCTTCAAATCCAGCGGCGTCGGGCAACCACGCCATTCCCAACTATGACGAATCCATTTCAAGGTGTGTGGCCGGCGATGTTGACTCCCCTGGACGACCAGGGAAGTCCGGCGCTGGGCGAGCTCGAAAAGCTGGTCGAACTGTTCATCGAGCAGCAATTGGACGGCATCTACTTGCTCGGCTCGACCGGCCAAGGTCCGTTACTGTCGTTGGTGGATCGGCAGGCGGTTGCCGAGTGCGTGTTGCGAACCGCGTCGAGCCGAATTCCGGTGATGGTCCATGTCGGGGCAATCACCACCGATCAGGCGCTGCACCTGGCCGTACACGCCAAGCTTCACGGGGCCGCGGCAATTTCCAGCGTCTCTCCGATCTACTACAACCCGGGGGTCGACGCGATTTTTGAACATTATCGGCGGATCGGCACCGCGGGCGAACTTCCTTTTTTTGTCTATCACCTGAGTGCCGTGAACAATCTTCGGTTACGCGGAGGCGAATACGTCGATCGGCTGCTTCAGATCCCGAACGTGGCCGGGATGAAATTCACCGACCACGACCTGTTTCAACTGGGCTTGCTATGCGGCTATGCGGGCGACCGCTTGCGGATTTTCAGCGGTGCCGACGAGCTGATCTGCCAGGCTGCGGTCAGCGGCGCGTGCGGCGCAATCGGGACCTTCTACAATATCTGGGGGCCGACTTGCCAGAATGTGCGCCGTGCCTTTGCCGCGGGCGCGATCGAGACCGGTACGCGGTTCATGCGGGTGTTTCAAAAGTCGATCGACGAAATCCTGAACTCCCACGGTATCTGGTCGTTTTTGCGCGCGGCGATGGAAATCAAGTATCACATTCATCTAGGTCCCAGCCTTCCACCCCTGGGTACCGCGGATAGTCCTTGGCCGCGACGAACCGTCGAACGCATTCTGGAGGCGGTCGATCGGGCGGCCGATGATGGGGATGCCGCCGAGAGTCATCCGGCCTCTTGATCGGTCGATGCCCGATCATCGACGCGCACTCGGTTCAGTTTTTCCTGCGAACCAGACGCCATACGTCGCTGGTCATGTTGTTCCCCGCCACGACCCACAGGCTGCCGTCGTGGACAAAAATGCTTGAGGCATGACGAGTCGCCCAGGGAGTTCCGGCCAGTTCGGTCCAATGCTCACCATCGGCCGAGTACCAGACATCCTTTCGATTTCCGCCGTCTTTGTGATAGCCTTCCAGAACCCAGAGGCGATCGTCGAACACCGCGACATCGTGGTATTGCCGAGGATGCCAAGGGGCGTGCTCGGTGTGCTGTTTCCAGACGCGACCGTCGGCGGAACTCCAGACGTCGTTATAGAACAGTCGCATCGGCCGATTTACCGTGTCGTACGTTCCGCCGCCGAGAATCCAGATTTGATCTTGAAATACGGCACTGCCGCCAATCATGCCGCGCTGCGCCCAGGCAGGTTCCGTCAACGGTACCTGCGTCCAGTTCACGCCGTCAACCGAATTCCAGACGTCGCGATAAAACCGATCTTCGGCTTGAGCGAAAGGCGGGATCGTCTGGCCCCCGATCACCCAGATCTTTCCCTGGTGCGCGACGGTATAATGCAGCGCACGCGGACCCCAAGGTACCGGCTTGTCACGGTTCACGAGCGTCCATTGTTTGCCGTCGCTGGAATTCCAGACGTCGAAATGATAGTGACGTTGATTCACGTCGCCGCCGACGATCCAGAGCTTGTCCTGCAGCACGACGTACCCGGCCGTATGGCGGCCTTCCCAGTCGGCGTTAGCGTCAAAGGACGAATCCAGAAAGGTGTTGGGTTTGTCGAGTCGCCAGTTAAGGCCGTCGATGGAACTCCAGACTTCGTTGTTGCAGATCCGGGGAAAATGCACTTTGTCGCCGGGGTTCCAGCCGCCGAGAAAGTACATTCGCCCGCGCAGCACCAGTGCGCCAGCGCCGTCGCGAGGAGCGAATTCCGCTTTGGCGGTGACCAGTTTCCATTCGTACGGCGCTTCGTCGCCACACTCGGCAATGATCGGGATACAACATGCCGCCAGCAGAATCGCTGCCAGGGACGTTTTTTGCCACAGCCATTCGCACGTAACGGGCATCAGAATTACTCCACATCGGGTTTCCGTGTCGCGCCGATTGTAGCACAATACTCTCCGAATCCCAGCGTTCCAGGAGAACCCGCATGTCTGCTTCCGTTCGCTCCCTTGCTGTCCGCGTCTGGTGGGCGTTGAGCCGACGGGTGACCGCTTCGCCCGTAGAGTCGATGACCGTATGGGCGGCGAGACTGACCGTCGCCCTGGCAACGTGTCTGGGGGCCGACACAACTCGCGCTGAATTCCGGGTTGGTGCCGCGATCACCGATGCCACGCCCTTGTCTTTTCCGGTGCTGGTCAATGGCGGAATGACGGCAAATTCGGCCAACAAGGCGGTGACGCCGATCCATGCACGCTCGATCGTGCTCGATGATGGAGTGGAGCGGATTGCCATCGTCGTTGTCGACAGTTGCATGATGCCGCGCGACCTGCTCGACGACGCCAAGCAACTTGCCTCGCAGCGCACTCGGTTACGTCCTGATCGGATCATGATTTCCGCGACCCACACGCATACGGCGCCTGCCTCGATGGGCTGCCTGGGAACCGATGCTGAAGCCGCGTACGTTCCGTTCCTGCGCGAGAAACTGGCAGAATCGATTGCCGCGGCCGAGTCGCGATTGCAACCGGCGATTGTGGGATTTGGCGTGGGCAATGCAGCGCCATACACCGCGCTGCGACGCTGGATCATCCGGCCGGACCGGTTGATCGCTGATCCGTTCGGCAACCTCACGGTGCGGGCCAACATGCATGCCGGCAGCAACTGGGACAACGTTACGGGCGAGTCCGGCCCCGAAGATCCCGACCTCGCATTGCTCTACTTCCGCGCACCGGACGGCCGTCCCCTGGCGTTGCTGGCCAATTTTTCGATGCACTATTTCTCGGGAGTCGAGCCCTTGAACGCCGACTACTTCGGCATGTTTTGTCGGATCTTGCAGGAGCGACTAGGTGGTTCGGGCCTGCCGTCGCCCGCGTCGTCGCCCTCGTCGTCGCCCTTCGTCGCCATGATGTCCCACGGCTGCAGTGGCGACATCTGGCGCCGCGATTACACGCTTCCGGCTTCCGCGCATGCCGGCGAGCCAACGATCGAAGCGTATTCCCAGGGACTGGCGGCGATTGCGGAGTCAGTCATCGACAAAATGGAGTTCGATGCCAGTCCCTCGCTGGCGATGGCCGAACGGCGACTGCAAATGAACTATCGCGTTCCCGACAGCCAACGACTGGAATGGGCACGACGGATCATGGCGACGGTTGGCGAGCGACCGCCCCGGACGACGGAGGAGGTCTACGCGCGTGAGCAGATTCTGCTCCACGAGCGGAAGTCGACGGAAGTGGTTCTGCAGGCCATTCGCATCGGGCAGTTCGCGATTGCAACCACGCCGACTGAAACCTATGCGCTCACCGGGCTCAAGCTCAAATTGCAGAGTCCCTTGCCCAAAACGATGGTGATTGAGCTCGCGAACGGCGGCGACGGCTATATCCCGCCGCCGGAGCAGCATCACCTGGGCGGGTATAATACCTGGCCGGCGAGATCCGCAGGGCTCGAAGTGACGGCGGAACCGCGGATCACGCAGGCACTGCTGGAATCGCTGGAATCGGTCTCGTCGCACCCACGCCGCGTCTACCGGCCGCGGCCCGGCGCCGGTTCTGAATCGCTCTTGCGGCTCAAGCCGATCGCGTACTGGCGTCTGGATGAATTCCATGGGCCACGGGCGTACGACACGTCCGGGAACCGGCATGACGGGTTTTTCGAACCCGGGGTGGTGTTCTTTCTGGAAGGTCCACGCTCGGATCTGTTCGGCGGCGCGGCGGATGTCGCGACGACGGCAGGTCTCAATCGGGCCACCCATTTCGCTGGCGGCCGGCTGCATGCTCGCTTGCCAGGGTTGGCTGACGAGTACGCGATCTCGCTCTGGTTCTGGAACGGCATGCCCGCCGACGCTCGGGGTGTCTCGGGCTGGTTGGTGTCCAGGGATTTCGATCAGGGGCGCAGCCGCCATGGGGAACATTTTGGAGTGGGCGGCACCGAGAGTGACCCCGGCAAACTGATCTTTGAACGCGGCAATGCGCCGGGATTGAAACCGATCGTCGGCCGGACCGTGATCGCGCGCTGGACCTGGAACCACCTGTTGATCGATCGCGATCGCGATCGGATACGGGTATTTCTCAACGGCGCGCCGACGCCCGAAATCGATCACGCCAGCGAGGGCGGATTTCCCGCCGATTTCGATCAACTGTTTGTGGGCGGCCGCAGCGATAATCAGAGCAACTGGGAAGGGCGCATCGACGAGGTGGCTGTCTTCCGTCGGTCGTTGACGAGCGAAGAACGGGCGTCCCTTCCGTCCCCGCTCCTGCCCAATTCCAACTCCAACGCGAAAGACGAAAAAAAATGAGCATTCTTGAAAAATTCTCCCTGCGAGGCCGCGTGGCACTCGTTACCGCCGGTGCTGGGCCGTTGTTCGGCAGCAGTTTGTCGGAGGGGCTTGCCGGCGCAGGGGCAACCGTGATCACCGCGTCAAGATCGCTGGAGGCCAATGAGGCCTTTGCCGACGCGCTGCGCCGGCGCGGCTTTGACGCGCATGGGATGCAGTTCGACCAGTGCGACCTCGAATCGATTCACGCGTTGCACGACCAGATCATCGCCCGCTTTGGCCGCCTCGATGTGCTGGTGAACAGCGCCCTGGCTCGGGATGGCCACGCCGGCGGCGGGTTCATGGAACAGACCGCGGAACACGCGCGCCGCAGCGCGGAAGGCGATTTCGCGGGTCTATTTGAAATCTGCCGCGCCTTCCTGCCCGACATGATCCACGCCGGCCGCGGATCGATCATCAATATCTCCAGTATCTATGGCGTCGTCTCGAACGATCCAAATCTCTACCTCGACACCGACATGAAACAGCCGCCGACCTACAACTTCGTCAAGGCGGGAATGATCAACTTCACGCGCTATCTTGCCTGTTACTACGGCCGCCACGGTATCCGCGCGAACTGCATCAGTCCCGGCGGATACGCGAATAATCAACCGCCCCAATTCGTCCAACGTTATGAACAACGCGTGCCGATCGGCCGAATGCTCGGCCATGAAGATATCCAGGGTGCCGCCGTGTTCCTGGCGTCCGATGCGTCGGCTTATGTCACCGGAATCAACCTGATGGTCGACGGCGGATGGACCGCGCATTGAACCCCGCCGCGGCTCATCGCGCCAGCGGCAATTCGAAAATGAGGAATTACTCGTGTTGGTCAGAACTACATGCCACTTTGGTCCGCTGGTTTCACTGTTGATCTGCTGCGGACTGCTCAGCGCCGCCGTCGATGATCCCGCCGGGAATAATGCGGACCAGCGCAAATTGCTTGGTCGATGGGATGTGACCGTTCACGGCAAAGACGGAAAGTACCCATCCTGGTTCGAATTTCGCTTGTCCGGCTACCGCACGCTGGTCGGAAGTTATGTCGGACAATTCGGAAGCGCTCGGCCGATCGCGAATGTCGAATACCATCGGGGCGTGATGCGGTTTTTGGTCCCGCCGCAATGGGAGCGCCGCTCTAAGGATGTTGTGTTCGAGGGAGAATGGGTCGGTGATGAGCTCCGTGGCCAGACAACCGACGACAAAGGTGAGGTCATCCGCTGGGAAGCGCGTCGAGCACCCGACTTGAAACGGGACGGGGAGCCATCCTGGGCCGAGGCCCAGCCACTTTTTAATGGCCGCGATCTGGAAGGCTGGCACGCGCGCAACCCGGCGGTTCGCAATGGCTGGACTGTCGAGGATGGCAAGCTGGTCAATCGTCAGCCCGGCAACGATCTGGTTTCGGAACGTCGATTCGGAGACTTCAAGCTGCACGCCGAGTTTCGCATTCCAAAGGGGAGCAACAGCGGGATTTACCTGCGAGGCAGGTATGAAGTGCAGATCGAAGACAACTTTGGCCGCGAGCCCGACAGTCACGAAGTTGGTGGCGTCTACGGATTTCTCACGCCGACCGACAATCCGTCGCGAGCGCCGGGCGAGTGGCAAAGCTACGACATCACGCTAGTGGGCCGCCGAGTCACCGTCGTTTTGAATGGCACTACCATCATCCATCGGCAGATCATCCCCGGGATCACCGGCGGCGCACTCGACGGGGACGAAGGTGCAGCCGGCCCGATCATGATTCAGGGCGATCACGGCCCCATCGAGTTTCGATCGCTGACAATCACGCCCGCCATCGAGCGACCCTAGAGATGTTCCCGGTCCCCGCGGCCAAAACTTCCTCCGCGGCACCCCGCTACCTCCGCGGTAAGATCTTCACCGCGGTAATCTCTTCGCCGCGGTTTCAGCGACGCCACGCTGGAGTGCGAACAGTTGTGCAATCTCCGCCGAGGAAAGAGCCCGACTAAACAGAGCCAAATCATCCATGCGGCCGATGTAGCCGAGCCCGAGCATTACGGCGGCGCCCTGCGGATCCCAGGTGAATGTCTGTGTGCGAGCCAAGATTTCGCCGGCCGATTTCCCGTCGAGATACAACGTCGCCAGGCCGTCCGGCTTGTCGGTATTGAACCGCGCGAAAGTGAATGCCACATGCGTCCATTTGCCCGCGGCAAAGGGCGGTTTATCGACCGCGCACAGTGGTTTTTCGGCAAACGGAATGTCCTCGAATTTGCGCCCCTTCGGGTTCCAGACCGGCTTATCAGCATAGACTCCCAGCCGGAAAGGAATTCCCTGGGGCCGCTTTTCAAATTCCACAAAGAACGCGGCGTCGTCCCACTGTTTCGAGGTCACCTGCAGCGGGTCGCAGAATCCCTCGGGCAAGTCGCCGGCGGGATCGGTGCTCAACCAGAACGAAACAGTGCCCGACGTTCCGGCATCGTTCCGAGTTCCGGCGGCGAATCGAGGGAAATTGCCTTCGGCCTTGTAGAAGACCATCGGCCCGGTACTTTTTTTGAACCGCAGCGCGCCGCCGTATCGGCCCCCCTTATCTTCCCAGGTTACTTCGCCGCCCGGCGGCAGACCTTTCACGGCCGTTGCCCGCTCGGACATCGACCGGGCCGTCCAGATTTCTCGATCACCGCGCGCCAGGTCGGCGATTGGCTCGCGATCAAACGACGCATGGAATGTCAGCGATTGCCCAAGCGCTTCCAGGGAGGGAGCTTCCGCGTGCAACAAGGAAGTTGCGATCAGAACGACGGCTATGGCAAGACCGCCGTTCCGAATTGGGCTTACGGCAAATGCGCGCTGTGAACAGGTCCCACGTCGACGCATGGCAAGTTGACTCCGCCGCGTGTTGGGCAAATTGGGTACTGGGGCGTTGAGACGTTCGGACAGGCACTTCAGGCGATCAATTCAGCGATCGGTCGACCATGGTCGACGACCGGCGTCGGGCGACCATTGAAGTCCTTGATGAAAGTGTTTGCCGCGTCGATTCCGAGGTGGTGATAGATCGTGGCCAGAAAGTCGCCCGCTGAGCAGATGCGTTCGATCGGATCTTCACCCCGCTTATCGGTCGCTCCGACACACCGGCCGGTGGCAATGCCTCCGCCCGCCCAGAGATTGGAAAAGGCCCGCGGCCAATGATCTCGGCCAGGTTGGACGGTTCCGGCCGGCGCGCTGGCGTTTCCTTCGCCGGTGCTCGGTGAGTACTCGATCTTTGGAGTACGACCGAATTCGCCCGTGACGACCACCAGGACGCGTTTATCCAAACCACGTTCGACGACGTCTTCTATCAGCGCCGATACGGCCTGATCGTAGGCCTGGGCGCGGAACCGCAACGCGTCGAAGACATGTTGGTTCACGGCATGGTCATCCCAGTTTCCGACGCGGCCGCACAACGGGCCGCTCAGGCTCGTCGTGAGCACCTCGACGCCGGCTTCGATCAATCGTCGAGCCATCAATAACTGCTGGCCCCAGGCATTGCGACCGTAGCGGTCCCGCGTTCGCGGATCCTCTTGCGACAAGTCAAACGCCTCACGCGTCTTCGGGCTGGTCATCAGCTTGAGCGCCTGCGATTCGAACTGGTCGAGTGCTCCAAGTTCGCCCTGGCGGTCAAAAGCCCGCTCCAGACTGTCCAGCCGTTGTCGCAGCGTCGTGCGACGATCGAGCCGGCCGACTTCCCGCTGATCCGAGATCCCGATATTCGGCACGCTGAACGTCGGAGCATTGGGGTCGCCATTCACCGTGAACGGCGAATAGGCATCGCCCAGATAGGCCGGTCCGTTGTATTCCAAAGGCGGATTGATGCCGGTGTACAACGGCAACGGGTTGGTACGGGGTCCGGACTGGGAACGCAGGAAATTGGTTACCGTCATCCAATCGGGAAATCGGGGCTTCGGCTTATCGCGCGTATCAGGATCACCGGAGAGCATCTGCATCGAACCGGCCGGATGACCGCCGGCCGTTTGCCGCATCGAGCGCAGCACCGTGAATTTTTCGGCGATCCGAGCTTGCATCGGCAACAGTTCGGAGAAATGCATGCCGGGAACCTGGGTGGCGATCGTGGAAAACGGCCCCCGGTAATCGCTGGTGGCGTCCGGTTTGGGATCATAGGTATCGATATGTGAGCAACCACCCGGCTTCCAAACCATGATCACCGCGGTCTTTTCCGCCACGGGCTGGCCGGCACTGTTGGCCGACTCCGCAGCCATGGTCCGCAACCGCAACATGCCGGGCAGGCTCAGGCTTGCGAATCCGGCGAGTCCCAGTTGCAGAAAGGTCCGTCGGCCATTCGATCCGAAGGGGCGAGGACCCCGGCAACGATCGGAACAGTGGACATGCTTCGAGTCGTTCATTTTGACTCCGCTGGCTTTACTCGGATGTTGATCGGCTCCGACACTATGATATCGACAGTATCCTGGGGCGGCGACATGTTCGTCGGCGATTCCGGACCGGGTCGATACTTGGCAACCGCACTGCCGTAGAATGCGATCAGGTAATCGCCCGGCGGGGTCTTGAGTGCAGCCAGGTCGAGCACCGCTTCGGATCGGTCGGCGGGAATCGAGACATCGAATCGCGGCACCTGTTCGAACCCGGGGCCAAAAGTCCGCAACTGCAACACGGACCCGGAAAACTCGCTGCGGCGGGTATGAAGCAGCGGGATCGTCAACTTCGAACCGACCGTCGCCTCGTACACATTCTTCTCGGCGGGCGAGATCGTCAGTGGTGCAAGTTCCCATCGAGTTACGGAAACAGGCAGATTCCGCACCAAACGCGGTGCAGGGATCTCCCCCCAGGCGTCCGGGATCGGCCAGGCCATCTCCGCCATCCGGACCGGATGGGTCCGCGGTACCCCTTCAATTGTTGCTCGTCCCGTAAACGAAACATTTCCCCACGAGGGGCTGGCGTCCTGGTCAGCCGAGACAATCACGATCCCGCGCGACTGCCCGGCGGGGATCTTGAATCCGTGCGCGGTTACGCCCGGTGGAAGGCCGTCCATCGCCAGTTCGATCTCGCCGTCGAATCCATCCCGACGCATGGCCACGACTTCCAGGGCAACGGTTGTTCCCGCCCGCAGCGCGAGCGGCTTGGAGACGGCGTTGCGATCACCGTTGCGCAATTCAAAATGCAACCGCCAGGCGGTCAGCGCAAAGTCCGGTGCCGCCTTGCGAATGCAAAGCCGGTAGACATTGCGCTCGTCATTGCGTGTGCCACCAAACAGATCGCTCACACGCAGCTGGTAAACGCCATCCTCCTTGATTTCCAGTTTTCCCAGCAGGTCGGATGAACCGCCATCGTAGGGCGGTCCATCGTAGGAATACCCATTACTCGAGGGCTTGATCGGGGCGGGGATGTCATTAAATTCCGCGACATCGACCCACTGCTCCGCCGCGCCTTCGCCCGTACGTTTCTGCACGAGCACCGAAGCATCGGTCGGGCGGCCTAGACGTTCGGAAGCGATTTCAATCCACCACACATCTCCCTTAGCGCCAAGGAACTCATACCGATCGACGTCGGCGGCGGGAAAGAACGTGCCGGCGAGGTCGCAGGGCAGCTGGATTTTCTGTGCCTGCTCGGGCTGTTGGTTTGGTTCGATCTCCGCCAAAGGCGCCACAGCCGCGACCCCCTCCGGCGGCCAGGAAAATGTATTGACAGCCTGCGTCGACGGGAAAATCGGGATCCGTTCACTCGCGGATAGTTCCCGCAGTGAGAGTCGATAAAAACAGGACGGACCACCTTTGAACGTCAGGTCGTGGACTTTGATCAGATGCCGGCCGTCGACCGTCGCGGTGAAATCGATCGATCCCCCGCGTCGCTCCGCGATCAGGTCTTTTCCCGCGCCGTCGGCGACGATTAGCACAGCATCGAGTTTGGAATCGATGCCACGCGCCGCGCAGTGAATCAGATACCGTTGACCTTGCCGCGCCTGGAATACGTAATAGTCGACCGACTTGTTGGTGAGCACAGCGCTGCAGACCGAATTGACCGGCAACTCGCAGGCGGCGTCCAGCCGCGTGTTGGCGGAGGGAGGCACGACCTGCGGCAGCGCACCCACGGAGAAAACACGCGAAGACGAGATCCCAAGCCGGGCCAGGACCCGCGCTTCGTAAAGGCCGGACGGACAATCGGCGGCAATCTTGACTCGATAGACATTAGGAACCGCCTTACCTTCCGCGTCGAGCTTGCGAGTCGCCGTCAGGCCGGAATGATCAAACAACAGATCCGCCGCTTCTTCGAGATGTTCGCCGCTGATCGTTACGTCGACTTCCGTACCGATCTGACCACCGCTGGGAGTGGTCGTGAGCAGTCGCGGCAGCGGCAGTCCGACCGACTGGGCGCTGCATGTCCGAGTGCCGATCGAGAACGCCGCGGCGGCCACCATCGCGGCGACTGCAGCCCGTACGGAGAAGGCAGCGGGCGGAATTCCGCCCAAAGTGTATCGTCGAGAATCGTTCATCGTTGTCGCGGCCTAATGGTTAAAAAGGAATTCCTTGGTGTTGATCAGCGCCCAGATCAGGTCCTGGAAGTTCTCGGTGGCGGCGGCGGCCGGATCGAGCGGTTTTGCGGCGGCGTCGAGGCGTGTTTCGGAAAGATAATCCAGGGCAACCTTGAGTTCGTCCGCGCGCGGATCTCGGCTGTACGCGGCACGATACAGTTCTTCGATTCTCCGCTCGACCGGCAGTTCCGACTTCGCCAGTCGATCGGCGCGACCGCCGGCCGTCGTCAGTTTCGACTTGATGTCCGCCGCATTCATGATATGCAAGCTCTGCGCGAGGCTCGACGACTGTACCCGCTCGCACTCGCAGACACTTTCATTCTCCGGCCGGCCGAAGACTTTCAGGAATGGCGACGCGTTGTTGTAACTGTTGTCTGGAAGCGCGATCGCCCGCGTTCCGATCGGCAGATTTGGAAAATCGGTCCTCGCACCGGACAGGTCGTCGATCGCGTCGAGCAGGACTTCGGCCGGCAAACGACGTGGATAAAAACGAGAATAGTTCTGCTGGTCGGCGAGGTTCGACGGAAGCGGCGCCGAACTCAGCTGGTAAGTGCTGGAACTGGCGATCACGCGTATCAATGCCTTGAGATCAAATCGGCTGTCGACGAAGTGGCGTTCCAGAGCCGCAAGCAGTTCAGGATTGGTCGGTGGATTCGTGTCGCGAATGTCGTCTTCCGGTTCGATCAGCCCGCGCCGGAGAAAGTGCTTCCAATAGCGATTCACCAACGCTTTGGCAAAAAATGGATTCTCCGGACGGTTCATCCAGTCGGCGAGCTTTAAACGTGGATCGTCGTCGGCCGCGATCGGCGGCACGGTCTCGCTCATGGCGGCCGGCTTGAGCAACCGCCCGGTCTTGACGTTCGTGGCCCCCGCAATGCCCCGCTTGTGAAAGATCAACTCCTCGCCACGCGTCGAGGTTGGCTTGCGACCAACCTGACTGAAAAACGCGGCCATCCCGTAATAGTCGTCCTGACTCCAACGTTCGAACGGATGATGGTGGCACTGAGCGCACTGCAAACGAACGCCGAGGAACAATTGGGCGACATCTTCCAATTGCTGCTTGGGATCTTTGACACGCTTGTACCACGCCACCGGCGGGTTGCCGATGACGGTCCCCGACGCGGCGAGCAGCTCGCGTACAAACTGATCGTAACGCTTGTTGGCTAACAGGCCGTCCCGGACCCAGGAATAAAAGGCGAAGTTCGAGGTGATATCGCTGACATCATCGCGCCGATTCTTCAATAGGGCGGTCCACTTGTTGGCGAAATAGTCGGCATATTCGGGGCTGTCCAGCAGTTGGTCAATGACCCGCTCGCGTTTCCGCGGGTCGTTGTTGGCATGAAAGGAAGCGGCTTCATCGAGCGTCGGCAGTCGACCCGCGATATCCAAAGTGACTCGCCGCAGGAACGTGGCGTCGTCGCAGACCGGCGACGGGGAAATTCCCAGTTCACGCAGATTGGCCAACGCGAGTTCATCGACAAAGTTTCGAACCGGCAGGGAGATTTCCGCTTTGGGACCCAGCGGGATCGACGCATTAAACACCGCCACTTTTCCCTGGAAGCGAACCATGATCGCCACTTTGCCGGGGATGTCGAGCATCTTGGCGTAGCCGGCCTCATCGACTTCGGCCATGCTCTTGTCATTCGATTCGTATTGCGCGAGCGTGGTCACGTCCCGCTCGCTCCCGTCAGCATACCGGGCGATCGCCTTGATCTGCCGCTGCTGGCCGCTCGCGAGCGATGTGCGGGGCGGATCGACTGCCAGTGCGACCAGCGCCGGCGCGGAGTCGCCGTCGTTGGCCGTCCCCTGTTGGATCCAGTCGCGCAACGTCGCATACCCAGGACTGTCGGGAGACAGTCGCAAGCCGCCTCCGTGGGGCAAACGGCCGGACGCTTTGCGCAGCAGCAGACTCTGGTCGGGGGCCGCGGGGAACAGACGCCGCCCCCGGCCCTCTTTCACCAGATGCACGTAATCGTCCTGGGGCTCGAATCCCAGCAAGGAAAGCTGGAAGCCGTTCTGACCGTTCCCCGCCTTCGCGTGGCACGCTCCGGCGTTGCAGCCGGCTTTCGTGAGTATCGGCAATACGTCATTCGTGAAACTGATCAGACGCGGTGTCACCGGGGGCTGTGCCGCGGTGGCCTCGCCGTCACTGGCGAGCGCCATACGTGCACCAAGGACCAGTTCGCCGCCAACGATCGAAACGATCACAATGGAAAGACCGAGGACCCGGCTACGCGCAGCAAGTCGTACGCAAGCGGCCCCGCCTGCCCGCGAAGTGCGTCGTGGGAGGCACAATTTCGGTTCAGAGTTGAAGGACATAGGCGGGTGGTCCAGTTCGTAGCTCGAAACTTGTTTCGAGAGAAACCGCAGTTCGAAACTTGTTACGAGCTACGCCTCATTCTAATTGACGCGACCGCGTTGCGTCCACCCGAAGGCGTGCACACCGGAAACACCGGGATCGCGCTGTACTGGAACCGCGGGTGGAACGAACTACCCAAACCGATACGCAATCTCGAATTCGCGCTTGGATGCGGGGCGAGTGAGCACCACCAGGGCCCAGATCCCCATCGGCAGGCTCATTGGCAACCCGGCATTGATCGGAAGCAGCGCCGAGATTGCTCCGGCCGTCGCCAGCCAGTGCCATCGGCGACGCGGGATGAAGGCGACGGTCCCAGCCGGGCTTGTTCTTGTGTTACGATAGCGGCATGCATCATGATGCCACCCAGCAACAGTCGCCCGATGATCAGCAGCGTGCACGCGAACTGAGCCTGACTCACGCTCGCCCTCCACTCGAGATTCCAGGCTACGAGATCCGCCGCTTCCTGGGCCACGGCGCTTACGGAGAAGTCTGGGTGGGAGTCGATCGCACCACCAACCGCCAGGTGGCGATCAAGTTTTACCTCCATCGCGGAGGTGTCGACTGGTCGCTGCTGTCCCGCGAGGTCGAAAAGCTGGTTTTTCTCTCTGCCGACCGTTACGTCGTCCAGCTGCTCGATGTCGGTTGGGACGCGGAACCGCCTTACTTTGTCATGGAGTTCATCGAGCATGGCTCGTTGAACGACCGCCTTCAGGCGCAAGGGACATTGCCGGTCGCCGAAGCGGTCAAGTTCTTCCGTGGGATCGCGATCGGACTGGCCCACGCACACGGCAAGGGCGTCCTGCACTGCGATCTGAAGCCGGCGAACATTCTGCTCGACGCCGACCTTCATCCGCGGCTGGCGGACTTCGGGCAGTCGCGACTGTCGCATGAACAATCACCGGCGCTCGGCACGCTGTTTTATATGGCTCCCGAACAGGCCGATCTGGACGCCGTGCCGGATGCTCGCTGGGATGTCTATGCGATTGGCTCGATTCTCTACTGCATGCTTACCGGGGAGCCACCGCACCGCACCGCCGCGTCGTGCCAGGAGCTGGAGGCCTGCGACGATCTTCCGAAACGACTGGCTTGCTACCGACGGATTCTGGACAACGCGCCGCCGTTGCGAGCGCATCGCAGGCTGCCCGGCGTGGACCGCGCCTTGGCGGAGATCATCGAGCTATGCCTGGCAATCGATCCGCAGCGACGGTTCGGCAACATTCAATCGGTGCTGGATGCGCTGGAGGAGCGGGACGTCGCACGGGCGCGACGTCCGCTGCAGATTCTCGGGGTCGCAGTTCCGTTGCTGTTATTGCTGATCATGGGTCTGTTCGGCTGGCGGGGATACGAGCAGGCGGTTGCCAATACGGAGTTGCTTGCCCAGCAGCGGGCCCGCGAGAACAATCGCTTTGCGGCGGAACTGGCGGCCGAGCGCGTGGCGGGAGAGATTCAGCGGTATTTTGAAATCGCACGCGAAGAGGCCGACCAGCCCGAATTCCGGCAACTGCTGTACGACGTATTGGAAGCCGCTTCACTCGCTGACCTCAATAATCCGGCACTGAACCCCGAAGCGGCGGCCGCGCGGCGTGTTGCTTTTGATCAGGATTCCCAACGCCGCCTGCTGAACGACTACGTCGAGTCGCGGCTCCGCGGCTT
The DNA here is from genome assembly GCA_016872775.1 of Planctomycetota bacterium. Classification (GTDB taxonomy): domain Bacteria; phylum Planctomycetota; class Planctomycetia; order Pirellulales; family Pirellulaceae; genus VGZA01. Next base: position 30,247 of record VGZA01000016.1, read on the forward strand.
TCGTGAAAGAATCAGGTTGCAGCGAACGGCTCCGAATTTCGCCAGCATGTTCGTCACCGACAAATTCGGGACGATGGTCGCCGCGGCTTACGACGAGGATGTTTCATCGCTGTCGATCGGACGCAATTGGGCTCACCGCAGCTACTTCCACGGAGGACCGATCGACCTGCCGCCCCTCGATCGTCCACGCCCCGACGTGACACATATTGAGGAAACTCATCTCTCCGCGGTCTTCAAGAGCTCCACCACCAGGCGGCAAAAAGTGGCGGTCTCGACTCCCGTCTATCGCGAAGAAATGGACGGCGACGTATTTGTCGGTGTGCTGGTCCTGACGATCAATCTGAGCGACCTGGAGTTCTTTCGCGAAACGCCGGGGCACGACCTGCAACGATTCACGGTGCTCGTGGACGGCCGGCGTGGACGCGACGGCCAGACTACCGACGATACCGGTCGGATCCTGCAGCATCCTCTCCTGACGCGAACCTACAACACGCAGCGGTCGATCCCCGACGAACTGCTCGAGTATCGTGTCGATGCAGGCACGCTGCGGCAATTGCTGGGCAATCACGGTGCGGGCGATTATCGCGATCCGTTCAGCCGCTTTCCGTCCGGCCAGGATTTTGGTCGAACCTGGATCGCCTCCGCGGCTCCGGTCTTGATTGCATCGGCGGAAAACAGCCTGGGCCGCGATACCGGCTTGATCGTCCTCGTCCAGGAAAGTTCGTCCGTCGTCGTCGACCCCGTCCGGCGACTCGCCTCGCGCCTGGCCCGCGAGGGACTCAGCGCCCTGGCAGTCGTCGCCACAGTCTCGATTGCACTATGGTATTTCGTTTCAAAATTTCTGGCCCCCGTCGCCGCCCGACAACAGGCCTGACCGTGACCGAGACTTCGCACCCGTGGCAGGGGCGTCCGTAAGCGTCCGGATTCGGCATGTCGTCGGAACTTCACGGCGCCGCATAGGCTGGCGGTGGCTCACGACACAAACGCCGGCCCGATCGTCACGATGCGTCGTCGTTTCGGTTTCGGTCTCGGCGACGTCGTTGGTATCGTTGGGCCGTAGCGCACGACCGAAGAACTCGGATGGGTGCTGGTAGAAACCAGGGAAAGCCGGAGTACCGGCTCGCCCTGGGCTCACTTAGGGCCGCCGCTTCGCGGCTAAGACCAAGATACCCAAACGTTTTTCGTTGACGAGGATCCAACGCCAGCGAACGAGGTTGCGAGACACGTTGGCGCGAATGATGCAAATGACATGGCCTGGAGAACTACCCCGCTTTCGCTAGCGGTACCACGGTGGCCCCGCTCGCGGGCGCCGGTGTGGGCCGCGGATGAAAGCCATATTTGTCAAATCCAATTTTGATCGCTTCCAGCAGATTGGTGCGCACAATTCCGAAATCCTCGGAACGAACCCAGGGTTGGACGATCAGGCTGATCGCGTTGTCCCCCAACTGATCGACCGCGACCACAGGCGGCGGCAGTTGCAGGATTCGCTCGTCCGAAAAGAGCAGGTCGACCAGGAACCGCTTGACCTCCCGCAGGTCATCGTCATAACCGCACTTCACGACCAGATCCATTCGACGGACCTTCTCGTGCGAATGATTGACAATCGTCCCGCCCGTGATCGAACTGTTCGGGACGAAGATTGTGGAGTTATCGGCGGTCTTGAAAAGCGTACAGAAGATCTGGATCTCCTCGATGGTCCCGGTCGATCCGCCGGCCGTGACGCTATCGCCGACCTTAAACGGTTTGAACATGATCAGCATCACGCCCGCTGCGAAATTGGCAAGCGACCCCTGCAGCGCGAAGCCAATGGCCAGGCCGGCGGCGGCGACCACGGCAGCAAACGAAGTCGTGTCGATGCCGACGCGATTCAGCGCGGACAGCGCCACAAATGCCAGCATGGCCGCGTGGGTCAGGTGGCAGACGAAACGAACCAGGGTCTGATCGACCTGGGCCTGCGTCGCCAGCCGGCCGATCACGCGGGTCAGAAATCGAGCGACCCATCGGCCGACGATGAAGATCACGATCGCTTCGGTGGCATGCACCAGGAATTCGGCGCCTTTGGTCGTCAGGAATTCCACGCCGTGCTGCCACCAGCGGGAGAGATCGGAGACGTCCGCGAACCGTTCCGGAAGCAAGGACGGCAGATCGGTGGCGGCCGATTCCCGCGTCGACGGCGGGCCGTTGTCGGCAGCGAGAACCAGATTGGGTGAAAGCCCGAACAGATGCGACATTCCAGGCATGGGCGGCTCCCGTGGGAAAATAAGGAGCGGGGAGTCTAGGCTGCACGCCGGGCCATGCCAAGAGAAAATGGATAAACGGGGAAACGCCGGGCTTGGAATCTCCCTGCCCGACAGGTATCTTCTCAGCCGCACAGGAGAAAAGGCAATGCAGCACGATTCGAAGGTGGTTCAACAGTATCAGCGGGCCCGAGAATTCCTGGCGGGTGGAGTGTCCTCCTCAACGCGACTCAACCAGGCGGTTGGCCACGCGATGCTTTTCGCCAAAGCCGACGGCTGCCGGGTCTGGGATCTGGACGGTCGCGACTATTTCGACCTTTGTTGCAGCCACGGCGCGACACTGTTGGGGCATGGGGATGCGCGGGTGCGGGCCGCCGTCGAGTCCGCCTTGGATTGCGGCGCGCCGTGTTCGTACGAATCGGAAATTCACGCGGAGTTGGCGCAGGAACTGTGCGAGTCGGTGCCGTGCCTGGACCTGGTTCGATTCACCGGGTCGGGTACGGAAGCAACCATGCATTGCCTTCGGCTGGCTCGGGCTTACACCGGGCGGCAGAAATTCATCCGTTTCGAGGGCAATTTCCACGGCTATCATGATCAAGTGATGTTCAGCGGCGAAACGCTGGGCGGACTCTGTCCAACACTGAAACCAATTTCCGCCGGTGTCGCCGCCGGCCTGTCCGAACATATTGTCCAGGTGCCGTACAACAACCCGGAATTGCTCGAACTGGCGTTCCAGCGCTGGGGTGATCAGTTGGCGGCGGCGATCTGCGAACCGGTCTATTACAACGCCGGCTGCATCCTTCCCAGCCCCGAATTCATGGCCACCCTGCGACGATGCACGGAACGCGCCGGGACATTGCTGATCTTCGACGAGGTTCTGAGCGCCTTCCGGATGGGGCCGGGTGGCGCCCAGGAGTACCTGCGCGTAACGCCCGACCTGTGCACGCTGGGGAAGGCGGTCGGTGGAAGTTTTCCGTTAAGCGTTTTTGGCGGTCGGCGGGAGATCATGAACCGGCTGATGCCGACCGGCGACTGCCAGCACAGCGGCACATACAACGGCCATCCCGTGATGGTGGCGGCCGCCCTAGCCGCCGTCCGCACCTACCGCGCGGCGGGATTTTACGAACATATCCGGGAGATCGCGGCCACTCTCTTCCCCGGGATCCGCGAACTTTTCAAGAAGCACAAGGTCGTCGGGCGTGTGCAAGGGCTTGGCGCTCGTTTCGGCATCTACTTCGGCGTCACCGACGAGGTCCGCAACTACCAGGACGCGCAGCAACATGATCGGGCGAAAATGCTCCGATTTATCGCGGCGGCAATTCAGCACGGCGTCTATTTTCACGACTACGGCGGAGCGGCCTGTCACCACGGATTCTGTGCGGCCATGACGCAGACCGACGTCGCCGCGGTCCTCCAACGACTCGATCTTGCCCTCGCGCAGACGAATGCGTAACGCCCCGTTTGTCGCGGATCACTTGCCAACGACGATCGTCCTCACGAGTTGGCCGGTGTTTCCGTTCCAGAGGAGCAGTGATCCGTCGGCCGTGCCCGCGACGAGCAGTTCCAGGTTGGGCGTGATGTCGACGGCGTGAATCCAGGCGTTCGCGCCGCTGAAGTTGCGGATATTGCCACCATTCGACGCAACGTGCATGCGCACCAGCCGATCGCCACAACTGGAAACGACATTATCGGAATCCCCGATAAATCGGACACCCGTGGCATGTTTGCCGAAGTTCGGGATGGTGACGCGCTGGTCGGCGGTTTCCGCGTCCCAGACCTTGAGCAGGTTGTCGGCGCCGGCAGACACCAGGGTCTGGCTGTCGCTCTTCCAGGCCACACTCATCACATAATTCGTGTGCCCCTCAAAACGGCGAAGCGGTTGCGCAGTGGCAGCATCAAAAGTTCGAACATACTTGTCGGCGCTTGCGGACGCGATCCGTTTGCCATCGGGGGAAAATCGGGCCGCATGCACGACGTCGTCGTGCGCTTGCGGGATCGACTGTACTCGGCTTCCATCGGCCACGTTAAAGACGTGGAGTTCGCCGTTACGGGAGGGCACACCGCTGCCAACGAGCAAGCGGGTTGAATCGGCGCTGAAGTCGACCGTCATCACGCGATGCGAAATCAGGTCAGGCTTATCGATCGCGCCGACCGTTTTTTCCAGTTTCCAGGCAGGGTGCAGTTCCCAGACAACCGCGCTCTGATCGGTGGATACGGTGATCAGTTCGGAGGAACCGAGAAACCCGATCGCGCTCAGGGCCGCCTTGTGGCCGGCAAAGGCGGCGACGGCGATGCCGGTTTCCGCATCCCACAAGTGGGCGCTGGCGAAGTCGCCAGCGGACGCCAGGAAGCGTCCGTCGGCGGAGAAGGACAATGCGCGAACGGCCTGATCGGCTTCGTTGACCGAAGTGGTGGCGGCCTCGACGAGCTTTTTCAATTCCGCCAGGTTGGCTTCCGCTTGGGTTACCGCGGCACGCGCCACCGGCAGCCGGGCGTTCGCCTGTTCCAACTCCTTGGTGGCGATTCCGCTTTGCTGCATGGCGAGGCGCTGGGCGGCCTGCGAAGTGCGCACGGCGGCCAGCGCATCGTTGTACGGTTTCTGCGTGGTGGTTACTTTCTGAGCAGCCTCATTCGCCTGGTTGGCCATGGTCTGGGCGGCTTGCGTCGATGTCTGCACAGCGGTTTGCGCTGCCTGCAGCTTCTGTTGCGTCACCACCACCAGTTGCGCTGCCTCGGCGGCGGCTTGCTTCAGAACGGCGTCGTTCGGCGCGGCGTTCGACGCGGTGGTGCGAAGGGCCGCCTTCTGCTGGGCGACCTGCAACTCCGCGTCCATGTCTTTCATCATCTGTTCGCTCGTCGATTTGGCAAGCTGCGCTTTGCGAGCCTCCGCGGAAGCGGCAATCGACACCTTTTCCGCCGCCAGCTTCTGATCCGCGGCCTGCGTGAGTGCCGTTTGCTTCTGCTGCAAATCGGTGTTAGCAGCCGTCAGGGCAGCCGTCGCCTTCTGGGCCGCGTCAGTTTTTGTTGGCACATCCTTTTCCGCGATATCGGCCTGCTGTTTCTGATAGTTCAATCGTTCATTGGCCGCCGCCTGCTGCTGGGTCAATCGAGCCAGCGAGTTCTTGCGGCGCATGTCGCCCCGCATCTCCACCAACTGCTGACCATTGACGTTCCAGAGTTTAATCGTGTGATTGTCGCTGGCACTGGCCAGCCGCTGCGCATCGCTCCGCACGGCAACCGCCGTTACCGGTCCGCCGTGCCCAAATTGAGCGATCGGCTGTCCGTTTTCGAGATTCCAGCGCCGGATCGTCGTGTCGGTGCTGCCTGAAAATACCTGGAGCGGAGAACCTGGAAACGCGGCCAGTCCGTTCACCGGCCCTGTATGGCCGGGGATCAACCTTGCGGCGCGCACCGAGGCGTACCAGATCCCGTCTGGCGCCAGTGAAACTACGACGTCACGCTCCGGCAACCAGGAAACCCACGAAACGGGTTGAACCTGGTGCGTGAAGCGTTGCAGGAGTTGGCCCGTCGCCACGTCCAACACCGCTTGAAACGGCTTGGCTCCAGCCACACTAATCAGTACCCGAGTATTGTCCGGGGAATAGGCGGCACTCAACACCGGCCCCGCGAGATTGGCGACCTGTTGTACGCCCAGACCGCCGCCGTTGACCTGCCAGAAGCGAACCGTGCCGTTTTCCGCTCCCGAGACGATCGCCTGCTCGTTCGCGGACAATCGAAAGGACGTCAGCGGCGCGCCGTGATTGGTTGTAAACGTCGCTTGCGCATTCTCCGTGTTGAAGCCACGAATCGATCCGTCACGCGCGGCACAGAGCAGGTTCTGGCTGCCGCTCTGGAATTGCAATCCGACAATCGCCTGCTGATTTCCATCAAGGTGCCGCGCGAATACCAACGCCCGATTCCAGGTTCTCCCCGCGCCGTCCGACCAGATCAGGCGGTCGGGTTGAGCGTCCCAGGCGATGAAGCTGCTAGGGAGATCCTCCAGCGATTCCTGGATCCGCGATTTTTCGATCTCCCAAACGATCGTCTCGGAAGACATATTGACCGCGGCACTGGACGCCAGCCGCTTGCCGTCGAACGAGAAATTCAACGACACAACCGGACCTTGGTGCCCAGTCAACGTCTGTTGAATCTGGCCATTCGCGAGCAGCACGATTCGAATCAACTTGTCTTCCGACGCGACCGCGAGTCGTTGTGCGTCCGCCGACAAGCTCCAGCTGACGGTCGGCGACGGCAGCTCAATCGCTCTCACCTGCTGCCCGTCCGCGGGATTCCAGAAGCGTATCGTGCGGTCGGCCGAAATGGAGTACGGTTGGCCGGCAGCGATATATCCTGCCCCCAAAATCCGCCCCGCATGGCCCATACACTCTTTCTGCAACATTCCGTCGGCCATATTCCAGAGTCGGACTTTGTTGTCCGCTCCCGCCGCAACGACCTGTGCATAATCGGGGCTCAAAGCCACGGCGGTGAGCGGACTGCCGGCAGGTCCGAATTTCTTCGATTCCGGCGGCTGCGGGTTGTTCAACTCGAAGACGCGAACGGTCTGATCGTCACTGGCGGTCACCAGACGCTGGCCGTCGGGCGAGAATGCGACGGCGCGCACCGGGGCGTCGTGCCCCAACAGCGTGTGCATCAGCTGTCCGTTATCCAGGTTGCGAATCAATACGCCATGGCGCCCGCCGACGGTCCCCGCCACCGCGGCAATGCGCCGCTGAGGGTGCCAGGCACTCGTGATCACACCGCTGATCGCGTTCGGCTCGCACAACACTTTCGCCGGTTCGCCGAACAGATTCTTCCAGGTTGAAATCTCGCCTTTGTCACCGCCCGATGCAACCAGCTTCCCGTCGGCGGAAACGGCCAGAACGGTCACCGGATTCAATGACCCTCGCCAGCGCCGCAACAAAGTCTGCTCCGGAATCTTCTGGACGCTCAGCATGCCATCCACCGAAGCGGTAAACAGCAAGGGTGGTTCGGTGGCCGATCCGCCGACCAGTTCCAGCGCTACTGGTGCCCCTTTGTCGAGCTTCCAGTCGGCAACCGTCGCCCACGCCGTCCGCCCGTTGTCCGCGGGGTTGCCGGCCGCGGCACCGGCCGCGTTGCCGGCGGCATTCGCAGCGCGCAACAGCCGTACCGTTCCCGTCGTATCCGCGACTGCAGCCCAGCTGCGATCGCGGCTGAGGGCCAACGACCGCGCATTGGCAATTCCATGCGTCCATTTTTCCGGAGCCGCGTCCGGGATCGCCCAGGTCCGAATCTGGTTGTCGGCACCGCCAGTGACCACGATCGGTGGTTGCCGTGGATTTGCGGCCGGCGGCGAGACCTCGACGATTTCCAGAGCATTCAACGGCGAAGGAGATTCGATAAGACCGACGAGTGCTCCGTCCGCCACGCGCCAGCGACGCAGCGTTTGATCGACGGATACCGAAAACAGGGTCGCGTTTTGCTCATCGAACTTGAGTCCCGTGACACGGTCGGTGTGTCCCGTAAGTGTCGCGGCGGGCTGGGACGTCTTCGAGTTCCAGACGCGAATCGTATTGTTCGGCCCCGAAGTCGCGATCCACTCGAGATTCGGACTCACGGCCAGCGCGGTGACCGGGCCCCCCACCGCCAATTGGGTTCGCTGCACGTCGCGCGGCCGGCGCCAGATCTTGGCTTCGCGGAAGCTGCCCGAGGCGAGCAGGTCACCCTCGACATTGAACGCCAGCGATTCGACGAGGTCGCGGTGCGCAACTGGCTCGACGGCCGAGGGATCGTTGGACGCCAGGGCCGGGTCGCCCAGTTCGGCGACCCGCTGCCCGCTTGGTCCATGGTAGAGATAAAGACGATTACCACGGCTGGCGGCGACATATTGGCCATCGGATGTTACCGCTACGGTCAGGACCGGCGCGAACGACCGAGCGATCGCCTGCATCTGCCTTGGGGAGAGATTGGCGACACCGCCCGTGCCCTTCGCGCCTTGATCAATCCAGAGACGAATCAATCCCAGTTCTTCCGAACTGAGCGGTGGAGCGTTGACTTTGTTGCCGACCGGAGGCATGACCGGTTCGCCGGTATGGGAAGCGAGATTCAACAGCAGGCTTTGCGCGCCGTTTCCGGCGACGATCGCCGGTCCGGAATCTCCGCCTTTTTTCATCGTGTCGGGCGATTCCAGGCTCAGCTCGCCATTCCGCTGGCTGGCGCTGTGGCAAGCCAGACAACTGCGCTGCAGAATCGGCAGGATGTCGCGCTCAAATACGACAGGTTCGGCGCGCTGTACCGCGGCGATCGGAATCGGCGCCGCCGGCGCATCGGGTGTGCCCAGCAGCAGCACGACGTGGACAATGAGGAGTATCAAAAAGCGACCGCATGTGGTTCCGCTGCTAAAGCGGGAGTGGATATTGCGGCTGTCTGTTGAGACCTTCACAGGCATGTCTCCGTTACTTCGTTCCGAACGTCAACTTGACCCCTGCCTACTTGGCGGCCGGTTCCACCTTCTCCACAGTCAGTGCGACCGTTTGATCCAAGGTTAAACCTTGCCCGTTGAAGTTTATCGTCATGCGCACGATGACGTTATGGACGCCGGGCGTCGCGTTGGGTTGCGCCATCACGACCAGCTTGCCGTCCGCCTGATTAGCCGGCAGCGACACATTTGCGGCTTGCAGTCCGGCGACACCAGGCGGGAGCACCAATTGCGTGGTGACCTCAGCGGCAAACCCGTAGAGTCGCTCGACGCGAAACGGCAGATCGAGCATCGCACCTTGTTTGACGGTCAGTTTGTCGGGCGTGCCGCTGGCCTTTACCGGATACTCGGCGATCTTGATGGTCAGCGGGGTCGACGGAAAATTAACGTTGTAACCGCGCATCGCCGATTGCTGCTGGAGTTGCTGTGCGCGTTGATCGGCACGTTGCTTTTCCTGTTGGGCGAGTTGCGTCAGTGCCTGGGCGTCCTGCTGATCCTTATCCGCCTTCTGTTTTGCTTCCTGCGCGAGTTTTTGTTTCGTGGTCGCTTCCGTCAATTTGGTATCGGCGACTTTGGCGGCGTCGGCGGCGGCCGTTGCCTTCTTGGTGGCCTCGGCGACTTCCTTCTGCTGGGCAACGACTTTCTCCTTCAACGCCGCGTCGTTCGGAGTGGCGGCCGACAGCTTCGTCGCCGCGGCCAGCGCTTCCATCGCCGCTTTTTGAGCAGTCGCCGTTGTGGCGGCAAGCTGGTCGGCCGTGGTTTTAGCTTGAGTGGCCGTCGCCATTTCGTTCGTCGACGTGGTCAGCGCCGTAGCCGCCTGCTGGGCTGCCTGTTGGGCCGCCTGCAGTTTCTGCTGCGTCTCAGTGACCGCCTTGGCGAGCTGATCCTGGCGCTCCTTGGCTTTCGCGGCCGACTCGGGATTGCGGCTGTAATTCACGCCTTGCGCCGACCCCGCCAGATAAAACGTGTACGTTCCCGGCGGGGTGTTCGCCTGCAGCCGCAATTCGAAATCCCCCGCATTGTTGGTACCGATCGGGACCTGCGGCAATCCGATATTCGGCGGCAGTCCGATCGGGAATCCGGTGAGTGTTCCCGCCGCGCCGTCTTGTCGAGTCACCGTGTAGGGGATTTTCAAGACACCACCGCGCGCCGTCTCGATCACTTTTCCATCTCCCAGAGTGACTTGCAGTCGCGCAATTTCATCGGCGGAAACGCTGACCGGAATAAAATCGACCAGCCGCGACCGCGTACTGGGGATTTCGCCAAAAGGCTGGGCGAATTGCAAAGCGTCGAGCGACATGCCGGCGCGCGCTACGCGGACCAGCTCTTTGCCCGCGACGGTCGACTTGCCCGTGATTTGCAATGCGCCGGTTCCCACCGCCGCCCCAGCATCCGCCGTGAGAATCAGGCTGGTGAAGTTGGCGGCCTGTCCGAGAGTTACTTCCGGTGCCGTGACGCCGGCCGGTAAACCGGCAGCGCTGATCGTGATCGGTCCGTCGAACCCGTCGCGCCGCGCCGCGATAACGCGAACAACCTCACGTCCTCCTTTGCGCATCAGGATGGCGCCCGACACGTCCATAGGTACCGCAACGAGCCGAAAATCGGGCTCGGGCTTGCGAATCGACAGCCGATAGACCAGACACGGCTCGTTGTACAGCTGACTGTATCCCTCCCGTACCAGAATGCGATAGGTTCCGTCCGCAGGCGCCGTGAAGCGATAGGCCGGATCGTAGCTGCGCTGGTCGAATTCGCGGCCGCCGTATCGCTGATCGACGTCATCGACGGTCGCCACGACCGTCACTTGTTCCTTTCCGTCCTCCTCGCGCGCGACGCGTTGAATGACCAGGGTCGGATCGGTGGGTAGCCCCAGGCGGTGGGACCAGACTTCGATCCAGTAAACGTCACCGGCCTTGGCGTCGAACGAATACCAGTCGTTGTCACGTTGAGGATAGAACTGACCAGCGACTTCGACAGGCGGCACCAGTTTCTGCGCCGTCTGCGGCGAGTTATTCTCTTGTTCCAAGACCACGGCTGCGGTCGCGGCGGTGACCAACACAGGATTGGATGGCCCCTGAGGACCGGCGACTCGGTACTCGACGCCATCCAAAGCGAACTGGTAAGCGTCGAGGCGTTCGCTGAACGCCATACGCCCCAGAATATCTCCCGGAATCGCGATGCGGACTTTCAATTGCTCCAGAGGGCGACCGCCGGATGAAAGTCCGGAAGGCTGACCGCCCGGAAGATTCAGTCCATAGACCGTGTACTCCTCATTCGATCCGGGCAATCCGGCGGGCGGAAAGACAAACGCGACGATCGGCCCGGCACCGACGGCGATCCGATAAGGATATTCGTTGCCGCCGCCATGAAACAACTCGCGAACCCGCAGCCGGTAGACACCCGCGGTCGGCAATGACGTCTCGATAAATGGATCCTTCGACCATCCAGGCTGGCTCGCGGCAACGATCCGTCCATCGGGCGCGAAGAGCACCATCTGCAGATCGGCGCGCGAATCAATACGTCGTCCAAAGCCGTCAATCGTCAATCGCTGACCGGCTTGTCCCGCGAACTGGTACCAGTCCTGGTCCGCGCCGTTGGCAAACTGACCGTCGATCGTCACGGGAAGCTGGACTTCCTGCGCCTCCGCCCGATCGTTGTTCGGCTCTTTCTCCAAGGCGGTCGGCCAGGCGTGCACGATGAAGGTGCGAGGGTTCGACAAGCCATAGCGTCCCAGCGCCCGGACCGTATGGTGGCCGACGGGAACATCCGGTTTGACCGATACCACAAACCGATTCTCCACCGGTTGCTTTCCCTGGTCAAACGGGCCGGGGTCAACCATCTTGCGGCTGGCGGCGATGCCTGGATGGGAAAATTGCAATTGAACGACGTCATCCAGGTCAATTCCGAAAATCGTCAGCTCCAGTTCCGTTCCGGGAGCGGCTCCCGCCGGAAAAACCGCGTCGAGCCTCGTTGCGGGCAACTGGGCCAATCCGGCCCTAGGCCCGACGGCACCACCGACGATCAGCAGGGCTGCCCAAGCGATCCTTCGACCGTTCGAATTCATCATGATCTTTTCCTTCCGTCACCTTGCCCCGGTTGATCGTCGGGTGCATTCACGCGGGCGCCGTTACCAGACAAACTGAAATTCCTTGGCGTTCAGAATTGCCCAGAGCACATCTTCCCAGGCCTGTTGCTTGTTGGCAGCCTGGCTCAGATGCGTCCTCACCAGTTCCATCTCCGCGGCCGTGGGACGTCGAGCAAAAGCGCGGAGATAGAGTTCATCGACCAATTCGTCGATCGATCGTTTCTCCGCGCGTACGAATTGTGCTGCGAGTCCATTCCCGTTCTGTAGCCGTCCCTGAACTTCCTGGGAATTGAGCAGGTGCAGAGATTGCGCGAGATTGGCTTCCGGATTGCGTTCGCATTCGCAGGCGCTCGATGCCTCCGGCTTTCCAAACACCGTCAGGAAATAGTTGTTAAAGCCGTTGTCGGGCAATTGCACGGCGGTCGTGCCCTGGGGCACGCCTCCGAAAGTCGCTGGCGTCGACAGCAGGCTGTTAATGGCGTCGTAGAAAACTTCCGCCGTCAGTCGCCGCGGATAGAAACTGGAAAAATTCTGGCGATCCAGCTTGTTCTCTTCCGTCGGTTCGGAACTCAGCTGATACGTCGATGACTTGCAGATCGTGCGTACCAGGTCTTTCATGTCGAAACGGCGTTCGAGAAAGTGACGAGTGATTGCGTCGAGCAATTCCGGGTTGGACGGCGGATTCGTGACCCGCAGGTCGTCCTCGGGGCTCACAATCCCCTGCCCCAGAAAGTGCTTCCAGTAGCGATTGACGAGTGCCCGCGCAAAGAACGGGTTGTCCGATGCCACCATCCAGTCGACGAGGTGCTGCCGGGCGTCCTCCCAGTTCGGCACGTTCAATGGCGAACCGCCGAGGGGCGTGGGTGGAACCGGTTTGCCGGTGCGGGGATTGGTCGCGGCGGGCGCTGTATCGCGGACGAAAACCATATCGGGCAGCCTCTGGTTCGGATCCGGATTGAATCGACTGTTCTTCAGCCCGACCTGGGTGAAGAAAGCCTCGAATCCGTAATAGTCCTGCTGGCTCCAGCGCTCGAACGGATGATGATGGCATTTGGCACACGCCAGGCGCATTCCCAGGAACAACTGGGCGGTGTCCTCCATCTGCAGTGACGAGGTGGTAACCTCCTTGTACCAGGCGACGGGCGGGTGCGACTCGGCGTCACCGGTCGCCGTCAGCACGCTGCGAACAAACTGGTCGTATGGCAGGTTGCGATCCAGTGCGTTGCGGATCCAGCTGTGGAAGCGATAGGTGTAAACGTTGTCGTTGCCGTTGCGGCGTTTGTTACGCAGGACCGCGGCCCACTTGTTGGCGAAGTAATCGGCGTAGCCGGGACTATCGACCAGCCGATCGACCAGCCGATCCCGCTTCTGCGGGTCCTTGTCGTCGAGGAACGCCCGGGCTTCTTCGTAGGTCGGCAGGCTCCCGGTAATATCCAGTGTGACGCGCCGCAGGAACATCGCGTCGTCGCTCATAAGGGAGGGCGGAATTCCAAGTTGCCGCAATCGCTTCATCACCAGCTGGTCGATGAAGTTCTTTTCCGGCGGCGTTGCCGCGACGGGTAGTCCCTGGGGAATCACCGCGCGGAACACGGCGACCTGTCCCTGGAAGCGAATCATGATTGCGGCATCGCCGGGCGTCTTGGCGACGGTGATGCGTCCCGAATTATCGGCAGCGGCCAGTTCGATCTGATTCGATTCAAACGATGCCAGTCGCGTGACATCGCGTGTGGAGCCGTCGCTGTAATGCCCGACGACGGAAAGCTGCTGGCGACCGTCGAAGTTCATCGCGCGCATTTCCGGTACCACCTGGATACGCTCGATGACCGGGTCCGACTCGCTGCCGTACGGCATTCCCTGCCGGATCCAACGCGCCAGCAGTTCCCATTCATACGAGCCGACCGTCATGCGGCGACCACCGCCGTGCGGCAGTTGGTTGGAGGGCTTGGCGAGCAAGAGACTGAATTCGGGATCTGCCGGAAAAACCCGCCGACCACGACTTTCATGGACCAGAAAGTCGTAATCCTCGTTGGGATAGAAGCCCAGCAGTGAGAGCTTGAACCCGTTCTGCCCATCCGACTTTCCGTGACAGCCACCGGCATTGCAGCCCAGTCGGGTAAAGATGGGGACCACTTCATTGACAAAATTGACGGGCAGATCCTCTCCGCACTTTTCAATCTTGAGCGACATCGTTGCGGTGCGACCGTCACTGGTGCGCGCCGTGACAACGGCGTCGCCGTCGCCCAGCGGCGTGGCGAGCCCCTCGGCCGAAACGGTCAGCAGGTTCGATTTGTCGACCGCATAGGAGACTTCGTGAGTCAGGTCGTGGCGTTGCCCGCTGGAATAGATGCCGGTGACAAGCAGTTGCCTCCGGGCATTACGCCCTACCAGTACCGAGACGCCTCCGGGCTCGAATTCAACCGCGGTCAAACTGCCCCTCGGGCCAAGTCCGGGCCGATCGATTGCCAAGAGTTCCGCCGCAGCGGCGGTAAGCGACAAAACGGCACCCAAGGTCCCGAGGCGTAATACCGACAAACCGTTTGTTTTCATTCCGCGACTCCTTGCAAGGGACTGCCGAGCGATCGGGCAATCCCGAATTTCAACTGCTGTCATCTACCGTGCCGTTCCGGGCAATTCCACAACGCGCGCCATGCCATCTCCGTTCGCCAACACGACGCGCGCATCATCCGACTGGTAATAGGCGGTATTGCCGACGCGTCCGACACGCTCGGCAAACAGTGGTTTTCCATCCGCCAGGTTCCAGACTTTAAGGTTACCGGCGTAGCCGTACGACAGCAAACGAGTTCCGGTCGCATTGAAGCTCACGCAATGCACGAAGTCGTTGTGTCCTTCGAGAACCCGCTCCTCGGCGCCGCTGAGGATATTCAGCAGGTGGATCTTGCGATCCGCGCCACCGACCGCCACGCTCTGGCCGTTAGGATGGACGGCGACCGCATACATCGTCTCGTCGAACGTGGCCAGCTGTTTGAGTTGCCGGCCGCCCGTAACATCCCACAATCGGATCGTGCGATCTCCCGCCGCCGACACCACCATCGATTCGTCTGGGGTGAAGGCGATCGCATGCACGGCGGCGGTATGGCCCGTCAACTGGGCTCGCTGTTGGCCGGTCCGAACATCAAAAATGCGCAGCGTCTGATCCGTGCTTCCGGAGACGATCGTGTTACCGTCGCGACTCACGGCAACCGCGTAGACGGGTCCACCGTGGTCGAACCGGCGCACAAATGAGAGAGCAGCATACGCCCAGGAATTAACCTGGCCGTTCGGGTGAACGCTCCAGAGATTACGTCCGTCCTTGTCGAATCCGATTCGCGTGAACGGATGATCGTATTCGGTGCGCTGGTGGGGGATCAACTCGTTGCCGGGCTGCGGATTCTGCGGTGGCAGGGGTGGTCCGAAAAAGTACAGTGCCGAAACAGGCGGCCCTGCGGGCGCGGCGGCCGTAGCGGGCGAGGCAGGTGCGGCCGCGTCGCCGGTGGAGGGACCTACCGCGGTGGCGGCGGCGAGTCGCGTGCCGTCGGCGGTCCAGGCCAGTGCCTGGACCGGCGCGTCTGTTTTCATCGTCTGCAACAACTCGCCGTTGCCCACATTCCAGATCCGCAACTGGCCGTCCCCGTAGCCCACGGCAACCCGCTGGCTATCCGGGCGCATCGCCAGCGCGCGCGCGTCGTTGAGCCCCTCGCCCAGCGTATAACGGATCGTCACCTTGCGGACGATCTGCCCATCTGCCAGGAGATTGACCAGCGTCGCCTGACCGTCCGCGGTCAGCGTCGCCAATTGCGTGCCGCCGTTGTAAGCAATGACGTCCAGAAGTTCCTTGTCCGACATGCGGATGGTGCTGAGCGCGGCGAGCTTGCCGAACCGGATCGACTTGTCGGCGGACGCGGAAATGAGCGTGAGATTATCGCTGTGCCATCGCGCGGAAAGCGGGCCGGCTGCGTGGCCGACAAAAGACTGCAGCGGCTGATCGGCGAGGAAGTCCCAAGCGTCGACACGGCCATCGTCGCCGGCAATCGCCAACTTTTGTCCGTCGGCGGACAACGAGATGCTCAGCGGCACGGATGGACGCACCATCGCACGGGATTGCTTGCCGTCCGCAAGGTTCCAGACGCGGACCGACTTGTCGCGCGAACAGCTGATCAGCGTCTGGCCATTGCCGGTCACCAGCAGTTCGTGAATCTGATCGGTATGCCCGTCGAGGCTCCGTTCCAATTGCCCGTCGGCGAGTCGCACCTGCGCGATCCGCCCCTGGACCGTGCCGATGAACGCGCGGGCGCCGTCCGCTGTCGCTGCGACCGCCGTGGCGGATGGAGCACCGCTTTCGCCCACACGCAGTAAGGCGCGATTCGCCAGCAGTCCCTGCGGCGCAGCGCCGAATGCTACGACCTGCCGCCCCTCCGCGCCGGTGACAATCCCGCGACTGACCATCGACGCGAAAGGAATCTCCTCGTTCACGCGGAACGGCTCCAAACCGAAAGCGCGCACGCGTTGCTGCGCGTCGCAAACCCAAACTTCCGTTCCGTCGCGCCCGAAAACCGCACTGCTGATTTGAGGCCCGAATGCGAACGGTCCGCGCATCGCTCCGTCGGCCAGCGACCAGACCACCGTATTGCCATCGGCGGCGGCAGCCAGTAATCGGCTACCGTCACGCTGGACGGCGAGTTGCTTGATGGGGCCGGCGGGCGAGGCCAACGGCGCGAGCCGCGTGCCATCGGCCTTCCAGCGTGAGATTGCCGGATTGCGCTGCGTGATGCCGACGACTGCGGCTTCGCCGGCTGTGGCATGTAATTGGAGAATCGGATCCGGTGTAGCATCGGTCGACACTTCGCCGACAAAGGAAAGCGCCGGCGTCCAGGTGCGCAGGCCCGCGTCCGCGCCACCGCTGACAATCGATCGGCCGCCGGCCCATGCCAGACACCGTTGCGGTTGAGCCTGCGTCATCCGTTCCGCGGCTTTTCCCGTCCGCAAGTCCCAGGTCGTCACAAAGCCGTCGTCCCCACAGGTGGCAAGTCGGGGTTCGCTGTTGCTGATCGCCAACCCGCGCGGGAGGGCGGTATGTAGCAGCTTCCATTTCGGCGCCACGTCCCCCCCGGCGCCGAGCATCGTGGCACTTTCCCAGACCGAAACAGTCTTGTCCTCACTGGCCGACGCAAAAAACTGACCGTCGGGACTGAAGCCAATATCGGTGATTTTGGCGGTACCCGCGGTGAGCGACCGAACCGGAGCGGTCTGTCCGATCCGGCCGTCGGCGATCGGCCAAAGCCGGATCAGTTTGCCCGAGCCGCTCGCCGCCAGCCATTTCCCATCGGCGGAAACCGCAAGGGCGACCGTGTCCGGGTCGGGCGCCGCGACCGCCTGATCCACGGCGAGCGAATGCAGCGCCGACCGACCATCGCCGCGGCAAACCACGATCGAGCGACCATTGGCGTTCCAGACCGCGCCCTGAAGTGTCGTGGGGGCCTCATCGATTTTCTCCAGCAGCCGGCCATCCAGCACCTGATAAACACGGATGCCGTCGCCGGCAGCAACCACGAATTTCTGTATGTCGCCGGAAAAGCTGGCTGCCGTCAGGTCGCTCGCCGCCGCCGGCACGCTCCATGGGTTGGCGCCGTCTGCCACATTCCAAAGCTTCACCACCCGATCCGCGCCGGCGGACAACAGCCGCGTACCGTCCGGACTTGCGTCCAACGTACGAACGGCTGCGCCGTGGGCCATCGCCCGCGTTGCGGCGCCGCTCGTCAGATCCCAAACGCGCACCGTCCCGTCATCCGCCGCGGAAAATCCCAAGGCACCCCGTACGACAAACGAGCGAACGATCCCTGTGTGGCCGGCGAGTTGGCGTGTTTCCTTCCCGTCGGCAACGGTCCACTGCCGAATCGGATTCTCGCTGGCACTGGTCCAGGCGACACTGGCATCGTCGGACAGTCCTACCGCCAGCACCGCGGCGGTATGCCCTTCGAGCTTCTTCAACTCGGCGCCCCCCGCTTCGAGATTCCAAACTCGCGCCGTCTTATCGGCCGAGCCAGTGATGACTCGAGTTCCAGCCCGATTGAATGCGATCGCCGACACCGCAGCCTCATGGCCACCAAGTGTCGCCAAGGTCTGCCCCGAATCGCGATCGCGTATCCAGACCACCGGCTTGCCCGCGGCAGTCCCCGCGATCGCCATGCGCTTGCCGTCCAGGGAACTCGCCGCCACCAGGTACGGAGCAGCGTCATTTGCCAGTTCCTTCACCGGTTCGATCAGGCTCCAGATGCGAACCGCCTGATCCTGCGAAATCGTCGCGATCCGTTTTCCATCCGGCAGGAAGGCCAGATCGTGGATCGCACCGGGTAAGGCCATGCGGCGCATGCGAATCACCCCGTCCGCGAGATTCCAGACCATGATCGGACCGGTTTCGCCTGCCGCCGCGACCAACGTGTTGTCGGGGCTGATGGCGACCGCTGTCACAGGTCCGAGCAGATTCGTTTCCGGCAGCGCTCGCACCTGCTGACCGGTCGTCTGATCCCAGACACGCACCGTTTGATCCTGCGAGCCGGTAACGCTCCAGCGACCGTCGCTGGAAACGGCAATCGCGCGAATCGGCTGCGAATGGCCACTCGATAGTCGCGGCGGAACCAGGGGCAACTGCCAGCGCTTGATCGTCCCGTCCGCGCCAGCGGTCCAGAAGCAGGGTTGCGCTCGATCGTAGTCCATCGCCGTCACGGCGCCCGTATGAGCGAAGACCGACCCTTGAACAGCACCATCGGCCCCGTTCCAGAACCAGACAACTCCGTCGGCATCGCCGCTGCAAAGCTGCTGATCGTCCGGACGAATCGCCAGTGCCGTGATCCCCTGCTGATGCTGCCCCATGTTCCGAACCGGCTGGCCTTGCGGGTTCCAAATCCGTACCGTCTTGTCGTCGCCAGCCGTCGCGAACCATTGCCCGCTCGCCGCGGAAACCGCTGCCCGAACCGGCATGCTATGACCATTGACCGGCACGACTGGCGTCGGCAGCACCCACGTGCGATAGGTTCCGTCCTGTCCCGCCGTCAGCAGCTTCTGGTTGTCGGCGAGAATTGTCAGATCGCGAATCGGTCCGGTGTGGCCGGCCAGGGTGCCTCGATCAGCGCCGTCGGCAAAATTGAGCATGCGTACTCGGCCCACTTCGTCGGCCACCGCAATTACTCCGCCGTTCGGAGCGATCGCCAACGCACTTGTCGCCTGCTCCTGCTTGGGAAACTCTCGCGCGATTTGGCCCGTGTTGCCATCGACCAGACGCAACGACTTGTCCTCGGTGGCGACCACCGACATCAGTTGTCCCGGCACAAGCAGCTGGTCGCGGATCGGTGCGCCCACCACAATCTCTCGCGCGCCGACCGGCGGCAATTGCCAGATACGAAGGGTCCCATCGACGCCGGCCGACAGCAGGTTCTGGTTGTTGGGGTGAAAGAGCAACGCATCGATTCCGCCGGCATGCTGGCCCAGCGAGCCGACGGGCGTATCCAAAAACGGACTCCAAAGCAGAATCTGACCCTGGGTATCCGCCGTCGCGAACTGCGTCCCGTCGGCACGGTAGGCGACCGCCCGAACCTCCGCCAGATGTCCGGCCCGGTTCGACGCCGTCGAACGGTCAAGCGGCGCGGGCTTGTCGCCCATCGCCGCAAGTTGCATCTGCAATCGATTGCCGTCCCAGAGTCGAACCGCTTTGTCGACGCCACCCGTCACCAGAAATCGACCGTCCGGACTGAATACCAGCACCCCCGCGACCCCGTCGTGAGCGCCCAGTCGCAACGTCGGTACCGCCTGGGGAATATCCCAAACCCGCACCGTATTGTCCTGAGCGCCACTGACCAGCGTCCGACCGTCCTCGCTCAACGCCAGGCAATACACCGGTCCGGTGTGTCCGAGATATTGCCTCCGTTCGACCCCAGTCCGGGCATCCCAAAGCCGTAACGTCTCGTCGGCACTGCCAGTGACAACCTCGAGGCCCTTGCGCGTGAACCGAGCCATCAACACGTCTGAAAAATGACCGCGCAAGACGAGCGGCGATTGGGGCGTAAACGCCTGGCCGGCGACCGTCGAGGTCCTGCCGATTGCAACCGCCGCCAGCAGCAGAGCAAGCAGCGTCGGCAATCGTGACAACCGGCCCCCCACCAATCGACCGTCGCAGAATTCGGTTCGTCGCTCCGGTTCGAACCCACTTCGCTGTGGCATTACGTCTCCTCATAATCGAGTTCGGCCGGAAAGGTAGTTCGAAACAAGTTTCGAGTTTCCCCTGATTATATCAATCCTTGTGGATATGTCGATCAATTGTCGTCGAATCCGGGCTTCGCATTGGTTGAACGAACGAGGGCGACAAAAGTACGTTCCCCGTTCCCCGTTCCCCGTTCCCCGTTCCCCGTTCCCCGGTCCCCGTTCCCCGTTCCCCGTTCCCCGTTCCCCGTTCCCCGTTCCCCGTTCTACAATGCGGCGGCGACACTGCGGTGGAGTTTGCGTTTCCTGCGTGTGGCGAGGCGAATTTTGCGGGGACGGCAATGGATTCGACAAGCGGTGGGATGTCACGGCGCGGGCTGCTGAAGGCGGGAGCGGGCGGTACCGTGGGCGCGGTGTTTCTTGGGGAACTGGAGATGGAGGCCTTTGCGGCCCGTAGTTCCGTGTCCATTTATGAGCAACTCGGTGTTCAGCCGATCATCAACGCGGCGGGTACGATCACAGCCCTTGGCGGTTCGCTGATGCCGCCCGAAGTGATTGCGGCTTGGGTAGCGGCCGCGGAGGAATTCGTCGACCTGCTGGAACTTCAGGACCGGGTCGGTGAACGGATCGCGCAACGCATCGGCGTCGAGGCCGCGATGGTGACGACGGGAGCCGCGGGCGGAATCCTGCTGGGCACAGCGGCAGCGCTCACGTACCGCGACCGGAGTCTGATCGGCGGCTTGCCATTGCCGGCGGCGATGGGGATGGAAGTATTGCGGCAGCCTTCGCACCGTGCCTGTTATGACCATCAGGTAACGGCTTGCGGGGTGCGACTAGTGGACGTCGCAACTCGGGAAGAACTTGAACGGGCTATTTCGACGCGCACGGCAATGATGTTCTCGTACAATATTCACGAAGCGGAAAGTCAGATCTCGCGGCAAGAATGGCTGGATGTTGCGCGAGCCCGCGGGATTCCGACGCTGGTTGACGCAGCCGCCGACGTGCCGCCCGTCGAGTCGCTGCGGAGTTTCAACGCGGCCGGATTTGACATGGTCGTCTTCAGTGGGGGAAAAGCACTTTGCGGACCGCAGGACGCCGGTCTGCTGTTGGGCCGCAAGGATCTGATCGACGCCGCCAAGCGGAATACCTCGCCGCATTGCGGCACCATCGGTCGCGCGCTGAAAGTCAGCAAGGAAGATCTGGTCGCGATGTGGGTCGCGGTCGAACGCTACCTGAAGTTCGACCACGAATCGCAACGAGGGGAACTGGAACAGCGAATGGAAATCCTGGAACAGGCACTGAACGACATCCCGACGGTCTCCACCCGCAGAATCGTGCCACCTCGAGCCAATCGATTCCCGCACCTGCTTCTGTTTTGGGACGAGCAGCGGTTGGGAGTCCGCTACCCGCAGATGAAGGAGCGATTGGCGGCAGGCAAGCCTTCCATTGCCACCGCCAGAGTGCACGGCACCGGCGAAGACGGTTTCTTGATTTCCGTTTTCACGCTCAAGCCGGGACAGGCGGAGATTGTCGCCGAGCGAATTCGGGCCATCCTGCTATCGCCGTAGTCGGACCTTGCTTTACTTCTTTCGTTCCCAGGTCTGTCCGCGTTTGTAGCGATTGGCCCGTTCGATATGTTCGTCGTCCTTGGTGAGCTGGATGACTTTGTCGAGCACCGCGTCGAATTCCGTTTTGTGCGGCTCGCGGACCTGGCGGTGGTGGGCCAGTTCGACGATGGTCTCGCAGGCCATTTGGCGGAATTCAGGTTGTTCGAGGTAGGGTCGCACAAAACGCATGGACTCGACGTCGTAGGCGGTACGCGTCCGTTGGATGACGGCGATTTTCTCCTCGTTACTGCGGGCCTCGGTCATCGCCTGCTTCATTCGCTCCAGCCGCTGTTGGTCGTTGCGGTTATCGCGGATTGCGGAGACTTTGACAAACGCCTGGAATGCCTGCCGTCGTTCGGCCGAATCGCTGGCCTTGCCGGCGATTTCCAGCAACGTGTCGGCGGGGCTGGCATCGGGCCATTTACCGAGCGCATCGATGCCGAACGCTCGACGGGCGG
The DNA here is from genome assembly GCA_016872775.1 of Planctomycetota bacterium. Classification (GTDB taxonomy): domain Bacteria; phylum Planctomycetota; class Planctomycetia; order Pirellulales; family Pirellulaceae; genus VGZA01. Next base: position 52,278 of record VGZA01000016.1, read on the forward strand.
CATCGGTACCGGTGGCGATATCCGCGACAAAGCGGATCAGTCGCTTGCCGCCGACGCGTCCGACCAGCGACATCAGCTCGTCCCGTTTCTCGGGGTCGATTGTCCCGAGTGCCTGAATCAGTGCTTCCCCGCGTTGATCTTCGTTTTCAATGCGTTTGCAGACTTCGGCGATGTTCCGTTCGGCATTGTCCCGCTCGCCACCCTTGGCCGCTTTCAGCACTCCCGCCAGCAAGGCCGGCAACTGTTCGGGTCTACCGATCTGGCCGAGCGCGTTCATGGCACTGGTGCGCACCTGGGCGTCCTCATCGCCGGCTGCGGCGAGGATGGCGGCGGATTCTTTAGTGGCTCGGCGGGCCGCAAGCACGTCGATCAATCTGCCGCGCACGTTGGAGGCCGCGTTCATCGATTCCGCGGCGATTTTTCCTGCGACCGATTCGCCCCGCATCCGAACCAACGCGGTCCGCGCTGCCTGCTGCTCCGCGGCGGAATTCGACGTCAATTCCCGAATCAACCGCGGCAGATCCGCCAGGTCGCTCAACTCGCCGAGCGCCAACAGCGCGGCGGATCGCACCGATTCGTCCTTGCTGTTCCCCAATCGCTCCAGGATCGCCGGTCGCGCGGCGGCGTCGCCTCGATCCCCCAAGGCGATGATCAACGCCGCTTGACCGGCGTCGTCGAGTTTGGGCAGCTGGGCGGCGAAAGCTTCTGTCTGCGCCGCGCCTCGTGCGGCCGTGCGAATGGTCTCCAATGCCGCGGCGCGAAACTCGCGGTCCGGATGGCCCAGCAGTTCGAAAATCCGCGGAACGAGTTGCTCACCAGGCCGCTTTGCAGCCGCTCCTTGTTGGTCGTTCCCAAAAATCGAGACGGCGGCCAATAACAGGAAACTCGCCATCCAACCTGAACATCGAAGCATCTTCTCGCACCTTCCAGATAAATGGTCGATCGACCTGTTCCTCGACAATTCCTAAGCCTTTGCGGCGCATGCCAGCAGACCGCGGGTTGCCGCGAGTCGGATCAGACGCGATTGCTGGTCCCCAGCGAGCGACTGGTAGATTGCCGTGGCTGCGTCCGTCTGATTGGCTCGCAGCAGGGATTCGGCACAGCCCAGCAAGGCGTCAATCAGAGGGGCTTTCGCGCCATTCGTGGACCGGATGGCGGACTGCAATACCGCGGCCGCATCGCTTCCGCCGAGCATTCCGAGCGACAATGCTGCTGCCCGCGCCACGGCCACATCGGCATCGTGCAACAGCGGCGCCAGCGCCGCGACTCCCGCGACGCCACCACGAGCCCCCATCGATGCGATCGCCCCGAGCTTCAACTTGCCGCGGAGACTGTTTGCGGCAGTCGCCAGCGCCGCGTCCGCTTCCGGCCCCGGTATCCGTTCCAGTGCGTGGCGCGCCAGGTGGGCGTTGGATTCGCTGGACAACAAGGCTGCCAGCGACGGAACCGCGGCGCCGCTTCCGATCAGCGCCAGTTTTCTGCAGACATAGTCCTTCGCGTCGCGCGAAATATCGGTTGCCAATGCCGCAATCAGCCGCGCCTCCAGGTCGCCGCGTACGGCGGTGTCCTTGTGCGCGGCCACGACTGCATCCTCAATCGCCTGCAGTTCACTAAGCGGCGTGCCAAAATCAAACTTTTTCAGTGCTTCAAAAGCCTGGTTGAGCATCGGACATTTCCTCGAGCGTGTACGGGATTGTTCCGTTTCACTTTGCGGCCAGATTTATCGTCGCGAAATCGCGGCCGACGACGTCGAATCGATCACGATCATAGCTGCCACGGTTCGCGCCGGCCCCGGTCCACCAGCCGATTTGCCTCGGCATCGTCCAAAAACTGCTGTGATGCGGTGTCCCATTTCAGTGACCGCTTCAGCTGATACGCAATATTGCCCAGGTGCGCCAGTACGCAGGTGTTCACCGCATATTCGATGTCGCGGAAAGGAGTCTCGCGGGTCTTCACGCAATGGACGAAGTCGCCATAAATCCCACCGGCTCCTCTGTAGGCGGGGACGGGCCTTGCCGGAAGCTGCTCGCCCGGCGTGCCGACGATCTGAAGGTTTTCGCTTTGCGGCTTGTTGTGGTGGATCGTCAATCCGTTCGGGTAAAGGTAATCGAGCCACCGGCCTTCGGCTTGGTCGTGGTAGACCACTTCGGTCGGCTGGAGGCTGCGGACGTCGCAGATAAACGTCGCGCCGCCGAAGTGATGCGCGCCCCAGTCGGTCATGCCGCCGCCCGAATAGTCACTGAATGACCGCCAGCTGTCGCCGTTAATTGAAAAGCTGCCGCTGCAGCGTTTGGAGTTGTAAGGCGCCCAGGCGGCCGGTCCGAGCCACATATCCCAGTCGATCTTTTCCCCCATCTCCTCCCGCCCCAGGTTGCACAGCTGCGGCAACGGACCAACATTGACGTTGATCGACTTGATCGCTCCCAACTCTCCGGCCCAGACGGGCTCGACAAATCGGCGATAATCCTCGAGCACCCGTTGGCTTCCTCCCGACACAACGCGACCGTAACGTCGCGCAGCCGCGATCATCAACGGTCCTTCACGCAACGTCAACGTTTCAGGCTTTTGACAATAGACATCCTTTCCGTTGCGACAGGCTTCGATCACCATGATCGCGTGCCAGTGGTCAGGCGTGGCGATATGCACCGCATCGAGATCAGGACGGGCCAACAGTTCCCGAAAATCGCTGTAAGCCCGGCAGTCCTTGGTCTTGTAGCGATCGTCGATCCGCGCCTTCGACTGCTCGCGGTTCGATACCCGCACATCGCAAGTGGCGACATATTGTATGTCGCCGCGCCCCAGGAACGCCTCCTGGTCGCCGCGCCCCATGTTGCCGATGCCGATGCCGCCCATCACGATGCGATCGCTGGCGGCGGGCCGATCGATACTTCCAAGTGCCGAGGAACTGATCACGTACGGCACGCCGAATGTTGCAACCGTCGCGGTTTTCAGAAATTGCCGGCGGCTGGAGCCCTGGCCGCTGTTAGCCGACGTGGCATGCTGACTTTTGCGAATCGATCCTGAACCTGGGAAAGCCATAAACGACCTCGATTGTTGGAACCGTCACTCGATCTCAACGCAGGGTAATCCGTCGATCATACCGCATCTGTCGGTGCGGAACGACGTGCGGCCGGGGCGCTATTATGTCATCAATACCCGCATAGTCTACGGAACGCTGGTGCAAACGGCAATTCGAAGAATGAATTACCAGGCCCGTCGCCAAGCGACAACGCGTGCGGCGAGGAGGAAGCGTAGGCCGATTCGATTCCTGCAATGCCAAGGAGGACGGCGGTCCTCAACTTGCGGTCTGCCTGGCGTACCTGCAGGCAATTCGGGATCGGGATCCGGCCGGGCTGCAATCGCGATTTTCACGCGGTTCGAAATATGATTTTTCCGGTGTTGACTTTGATTTGTGGCAGAATAAATACCCGGCCAGCGCAAATTGATTGCTGGAGAGGTTTCACGCGCGAGAGGGAAGCAACGTCTCTCGATCGTTGAAAAGCCGGTCATCGTCGCATCAACCGGACGGTTTGCGGGGCTTCGCTTTCTTCTCGCGATATTCGGCCAGGATTTTTTCCGGGTCTTCGTTGAATGCGTCCCGGCAACCGGTGCAGCAAACGGGATACGACTGACCCTTGTACGTCACCGTCATCGAGCCGAATCCGCCCGTCACGATGCACTCGGGGCCATTTGATCCCTGGCCGAAGCCACTGCCGACGCGCGTGAATCCGATTTCACAGAGCCGTTGGAATCGGCCTCCTGCCGCTTTGCGCTCCAGCAGCATGACCAGCCGATCGCCGCTCGCCACGGACCGTATCGAAATCCGATGCGGGAGCGGTTCGGCGGCACCGTCGGCGATCAGCCGCAGTTGGCCATCTTCCGCCCTTTCTCCCACGTACTCGATTCGTTCCATCGTTTCCGTGTTGTCTTGTGGTCCGGCATTGGCGACTACTCTGAGCGCGAATTGACCGGGCGGATCCAGAGCGCGTAATTCTCCGGATGGGAAGTAGCGGGCCGACTCGCCTTGGAACGCAAGGGATGCCCCGTCGGCAGTGAACTTCCAGGCCCATTGTTGTTGTTCGGTCCAGGCTCCGTCGTTCGATCCGCGCTTGATCTGGCCGACGCCTTTCCAGCTCCCGACCAGAAACTGAAGCGGCGTTAATTTGTCGCGCGCAGCGGCTCGCTGTTGTTCCGCTGTTTGTTTCGCCTGCTCCGTCGGCGGAGGAGCCGCGGCGATCAGCCGCGCCGCGACCGCAATCATCACCAGACCGGTCATCGCCAATAGAATCCCCCGGTCAATTCGTTTCCTTCGACGTTGCGATCGTACATGCGGCATGACAATTTCCCCCCATTCCTTCGCGACCCGGATCCCTCCGCGATCCTATTCCCTCGCGGCCCGACTCAAGGCATCGCTACCTGCACTTTACCCGTCAATCGCTCCGCCGGGAAGTTTGCCAGCACATAAGTATTTCTGCCGTCGTGGACCGTTACCGGCTGCCGCACGGCAGGGCCGCAGGCCCGAGAATGGTAATCGAGCGGCGACAATTCCAGCAGATGTTCGCCGGTCGGAAGTTCCAGGCGTACGACCTGGATCGTATCCGGCAGCAGGCTCCAGGATCGCGTATCGGCATGTTCGGTCGCTTCGTACGCTACTCCCGCCAGATCGATGCCGAGTCCGATCAGCGAGCCTTTTTCGATGCCGGCGAGTTCCTTGGCGCCATAAACGACGCCCTTTTTCAAGGTGCGGCGGGCCACGGCCATTCCCAGCACGTGATCGTGCATCGCCTCCGTTTGCGAAACCGCCATGCGGGTTACGTCCGTGATCGGTTCCGTCGCGGCGATCCGCGCGCCGTTCACGCTGACTCCTATCCGCTGCACGTTATTCTGCCTCGGCACGACCTTGGGCACTTTGATCGGCGCTAACGTCGGTGGAACGGTCTGCTTGCCCAACGCGCTGAAAATGCGGTCCGCGATCAGCATTGCCTGGCTGGACGGCACTTCGGCCACCTCGGTTTTCAAGGGGCCGCGCCCAACCAGCGCAAAAAGGTACACAACACCGTTTCCTCTTTCCGAATGATGACCTGTTTCCGCTCGTTGCAGGTCGAGTCGCCCCGAACGGAAGGTTGGCTGCCAGCTTACGACTCGGGCGTACGCGCGGGCGGCGTCGTCGTAGTCGCGGTGGGTCTGCTCGCGCAGGACACCGCGCAGGTAGGCGCCGACCGCCACTTGCTGATACAGCGCCTTGGGATTCTCGCCTTGAGCAGTCGCGGCGGCGTCGATGATCTGCTGTTGCTTGTCCATGATCTGCAGGGAATAAGCCTCGGCATCGGCGCCGCCCTGCATCAGATTGGCGAGCGCGAGAAATACCCGCACCAGCACGCGTTCGTAGTCCTCGCCCGCATAGTCCCGATGGGTGTCGTCTGTCAGAAGCGACAATCCGTCCTTCAACATGCTCTTCTCTTCGAGCACGTCGAATCGGTCGCGCGTTTCACGAAGCAGCTGCTCGGCCTCATGAGTTCGACCGGCCGAAAGCAAAACGATCGACTTCTCCAGATTGACCACGTCGCGGCTGGAATCATAGCCGCGTTCCGCCTTCGCAATCTCTGCCAACGCGGTATCGACGCTGCCGTTGTAGAACTGCCGACGGGCCACTTCCAGACGCTGCGTGTACGTGTGGCAACCGGAAACCCACGCGGCCCAACCTTGGACCATTGCCAGCAAAATCACCTGCCGCAACGGGCCGCGCGGAAAACGTGTTTTCAGTTTTCCGTTCCCGCAACTCGGCATTCGGCACCGGCCCACCATTTCCACCTGCCGCCGAAATCCACTACTTCGCGGAGAAAGGCCAATGCGTTGCACTCCAGCGACTGGCGCGGCTTTGATGGTACGCCTTGCTGATCATTGCAACCTGCTTGTCCGCTTTGCCGTCGCGTATGTCGACCAGTTCCAGGACCAACTGATAGTCACGCTGATAATCTTTGTTTTCTCGCGTTGTCAGCGATGTCACGGTGGCGAACAGCAGGTACTCGATCGGTTGTCCGTTCCGTTCCATCACCCCCACGAAGTTCCGCATGTGGGCCGGCATGAACAGATCGTCCGGGCGCAACCGCAGATCGCGCAGACCTGCGTCGACGTATTGCCGGCTGATCGGCGCGAAACTCCCTGATTCGTGCAGCTTGGAATCGATGGCGTGGTAGATCGAATCCTTGATATCGCCCAATTCTTCCGAGCTCTTGTTCGTGACGCCCACAAAGCAAACTTGTTGACGGGGTGCAGGCAGTAGTTCGCCCTGCGCCGACGTCGACGGCTCACCGTTCGCAGGGTGCCGATCAAGTAATTTGCAGACCGCTTCCTCGACCAGCGGACGATACGTTTCCTGACCGGCCGCGTGACTGCCGATCATTTCCTTATCGCCGGGTTGGATGACGCGCGCAAACTGGTTGCCGTTTTTGCAAGCATCGACAGTCATCAGGCTCGCTGTCAGCGCCGCCGCAATCATGACTCGTTGTATCAATTTGCGCATTCCAGTTCCTTCCGGATGCAGATGCAAGTTGGGGGCGGCGTCACTCCGAACAGTGACCGTCGACTCCCTCCTTGGAGCCTAACTTTATCATCGGTCGGGCCGGCCGCCAGGATCAGCGATCGGCCTGCTTCGGGACAGGGATGTTAACCCCGTTTACCCAGTCCGTCGAGATCAATCGCAGCAGATGTTAGCAGTCGCGCGGTGTTGCATGCATCGCATTCGAGCCATCACCCCCGCCCCCATTCCCCATTCCCCGTTCCCCGCAACCCAATTCTGGCCGGCTTGGATACGGAGACAGGCGAGCCGTCGGCGAGCAGGATCGAGGCGGGGGGCGCGCAGAGGATCTCTCCAAAGGTGCCTCCGTACAGCGTATGAAAGTCGCCTTCCAGTTCACCTCGACAATCCGACCAGGCCGTCCAGGACGGGTGCGTTACGCGGTATTCCACGGTGCCGCCATCCCGTTGCGGGCAATAGCCCCAGTAATGTTCGGCGATGAACTGATTGAGCGAGCCTGGTTCGAGCGGTGTTGCGGCGCCGCGGGTGTGCAGGCTGATACGATAGTGGTTTGCCTTTTCGTTCCAACCATATTCCACCTGCTGTTCCTGCGGCGCGGGTGGAGACGGCACCGTGGGTGCCAGCGGAGTTCCTCCCGCGTTGCGACGATGCCACATCGGAAGGGCGACGTAGGGCTCGTTGTACCACCAGCGGGCGACATGCGCGATGGCCCATTTCGGAACGATTTCCTTGATAAACGAGACCGCTCGCCGCACTTCGCCGCCGGTCTCGCGGCGGACGTAGAAACGCAGATTCACTTCCGGAAAGTTGCGGTGGAACGGCACGGGGATCCCGAGCACGCGCGTGCGCAGGAACATGAAACCGACCAGGCTGACGTAGGTAATGCCCTCGTGAAAGTCGAGCGTTGTGCCTGCGGGCAGGTGCGGTTCCAGCAGCCGAGGCTCGACGGGAAAGTTAAACATCGCCAGCCACCGCCACTCGGCCGACAGGAACCGGGTGGGTTCACTGGCCGTGGTCGCCGCCGTGTTTGCCGGTATGGGGCCGGTGTTGGAGTCATCCATGGTCCGTGCTCCTTTTCGTAGCTCGAAACTTGTTTCGAGCTACGTGCAGTTTCGAGCTACGCCGGTTGTTCGATTGCTTGCCGCAGGTCATCGCGCAGATCCTCGAAATCTTCCAATCCCACGGACAGGCGAATCAGCCCGTCGGTGATGCCATGGGCGGCGCGGGCCTGTGGATCGTAGCTGGCGTGCGACATGGAGGCGGGTTGTTCGATCAGCGATTCCACGGCGCCCAGGCTCACCGCCAGCTGGAACAGCTGTGTCGACTCGGCAATCCGCTTTGCCCGCGCGTAGTCTCCCTGAACTTCGAACGTCAGCATGGCGCCGAAGACACCATTCATCTGCCGGGCGGCCAGAAGGTGTCCCGGGTGTTCGGGGAGGCCGGGATAGAGCACTTGCTTGACTTGCGGAAGCCCGCGCAGGAATTCCGCCAGGCGCATCGCGGTCATTGACTGCTCTCGTACGCGGACGCTCAAAGTCTTGATCCCTCGCGTGATCAGGTAGGAATCCCAGGGAGCTTGAACGGCTCCGGTGGCGTTCTGGATGAAATAGAGCCGTTCGAAAAGTTCCTTGCTCTTTGCGACCAAAGCGCCGCCCAGAACATCGCTGTGGCCGCCAAAGTATTTGGTGGAGGAATGCATGACGATGTCGGCGCCGAGTTCCAACGGGCGCGTCGCGACGGGGGTGGCGAAGGTATTGTCGACGGCGACCAACGCGCCGGCGCGGTGCGCGATCTCGGCGCAGGCAGCGAGGTCGGTGATCGAGAGCCGAGGGTTGCCCGGCGATTCCAGCCAGACCAATCGAGTCCTCGGTTGCAGGGCGGCGGTCAATCGAGCCGGATCGGTCGTGCCGACCAGGGTGACCGTCAGTCCGGCCCGATCGCAGATCTTGTGCAGCAGCCGATACGTTCCGCCATAGATATCCGATCCGGCGACGATATGATCGCCGTGGGAAAGCAGCATCGTGACGGCGTGGGTCGCCGCCATGCCGGAGGCCATGGCCAGGCCACCGTAGCCGCCCTCGAGCGACGCGATGACGTTTTCCAGGTTTTTTCGCGTAGGGTTGCCGCTACGCGCATAGTCGAACTCGCCCCATTCGCCGGCCCCCGGCTGGACATAGGTGGAGGCGAGATAGATTGGCGGCACGACCGCGCCGGTTTGAGGATCGCGGGGGCTGCCGACATGAATCGATCGCGTTCGAAATCCGTGGTCAGCGTGGTTCATTGTTCGAGCGCCTGTTTCAGGTCCGCGATCAGATCCTCGCAGTTTTCGATGCCGCACGACAGCCGAATCATGTTGTCATAGATCCCGAATCGCTGTCGGTCCTCCGCAGTACATTCGTAGTAACTCATGACCAGCGGTTGCTCGATCAGCGACTCGACGCCCCCCAGACTCGGACCGATCCGCGGGATCCGTACGGCATCGACGATCTGTGCTGTCTGCTGCCAGTTCGCATCCTTTACGAGGAAAGTGATCAGGCCGCCGAATCCGCGCATGGTTTGCCGCGCCACTTCATGGTAGGGGTGGGAAGGCAGCCCCGGATAATAAACCCGCTCGACGCGCGGATGCGCAACAAGAAACTCCGCGATTTCCTGGCCGTTCGCGTTCTGGCGTTGCATGCGGAGCTCGAATGTCTTCAGCCCCCGTTCCAGCAGGAAAATGTTATGCGGGCTGTTGACGGCGCCGAGGATGCCACGGAGTTTCTTGACCGGTTCGAGCTTCTCCGCCGCTCCGACGATCACTCCCGCCAGCAGATCGTTATGTCCGGCGAGGTATTTAGTCGCCGAATGCAGTACATAGTCCACTCCGTATTCGAGCGGACGAACGTTGTACGGAGTTGCCAGCGTCGCGTCGATCAGTGTTTCCACGCCGCGCCGCTTGCCGATGGCCGCGAATCGCTCCAGATCGACGATACTCAAGTGCGGGTTCGTTGGGCTTTCGCTGATCAGCAGCTTCGTTTGCGGAGTCACCGCCGCATCCATCGCCTCGTAGTCGCACGTTTTGACCTGTCGGGTGACGACGCCGAACCGGGAGAGGTGTTTGGCGCAGAACTCGCGGCTGCGGTGATAACACTCGTCGAAGAAAACGACCTCATCGCCGGAATTGAGTTTTGCCATCAATAGTCCGACGATGGCGGCCATTCCGCTGGAATAGAGCAGCGCCAATTCGCCGCCTTCCAGCGCCGCCAGTTTCCGTTCAACCACTTTTTCCCCGGGGTTCCCGTACCGGCCATATTCCTCGCGAGGCTGTTTCTTTTCGATGAAATCGATCACCGCCTGGGTATCGGCGAACGTATACGTCGCGGCGCAGACGATCGGATCGGTGATGGAATCGCCGAGCTTGTGGCGGTCCTCACCGGCATGCACCGCCAACGTCGATGCACCCGGTTTCTGGGTCGGAGAAAGTGACTCCAATTGGCGGGGCGATTTCATATTCGAGGCTCCCAGAATCCGATGACGCGTCGATTCCAATGCAGAAATTCGCGGCATCCGACCATGCGAGCCTGAAAATCGAGCTCGCTTGTCGCGGGCCCCTTTGGAGGTCGCCCTGCCGCCGAAAGCACCTTACCGCAGGCTTCGGACAGCGGCTTTCGGACGTTGGCTCTTTAGCAGTTAGGCTGCAAGCGGCCGCAAAACCCCTGACAGCCAACTATTCTAAATGCGGGTCGTTCGGGGCGAAAGTGGGTTTACCTCGCCTTCGTCAGCAACTTAAGATAGATGCCTGCGTAGATTCCCCACCCACCACCGGCCCTTTCCGCCCCCGGAGGCACTTTTCGAGCGATGCAAGTCCTGGCAGCAATCATCACGATTTGGTCATCCGCACGGCGCCGCTCGTTGCGTCCGCGGGCCCGGCTGCGAATCCTGCTGTGCGGCCTCAGTCTCGCGATTGCCACTCCGGGGTTGGCTTCGGAGCCGGACGACTTGGAAAAACTCGTCGCTCAACTGGGCGACCAGCGATTCCTTGTCCGGCAAAAAGCGGCCGAACGGCTGGCACGTCTGGGACCCGTGGCACTGCCAGCGCTGCAGTCGGGTGGACGCAATGTCGATCGCGAAGTCCGTTATCAGTGCCAGCGACTGCTGGGAGCGATGCGCGACCAGGAGCAGACCCAGGAAATCGAGTCTTTCCTCAAGCGTTACGATCCAAGCCACCCCTATCGACTCGAAGGATGGACCAACGTCCGCGAACGGATCGGCGATAGTTCCGAAGCCCGCTCACTGTACGTCATGATGCGCCAAGAGGAACGCGGTATTCTGGCGGCGCTGGACCGTGAACCGCAACATGTCACCGAAGCGCTGACGTTACGATTGCCGACCCTGGATCAACAGTTTCAGATGGCACCCCAGGAATCACCCATCGGTACCACCGCGACCTTGCTGCTCGTGCTCGGTGACGAACGATTCCGTTACCATGGAGCGGCCAGCATTCTGGCGATTAACCAGTGCCAGCAGGCGCAATTTCGGGCCGCGATCGGAGCCACGAGTCCGCAAAGTCCGTTGCGAAAAATCACGGGCAATTGGATGCGCCGCAACGTCGACGATAGTCACGCGGTCAACGTGATCATGTTGGCGATGACACACGACTTCAAGGAAGGGTTGGTTCCGGCCGAGCGGCTGATGCGGCGCGGCACGGTCCAGCCCTGGCTGCGACACTATGCGATCATGGCGACCGCGAAATTGGGGGATCCGGCCGAGCACGCGGGATGGCTTGAACCTCACCTCACCGACGCGACTCAGTTTGTCGAGTGGACCGACGACAAAAAAGTCACTTACCGCACGCAGGTCCGCGATTCGGCGCTTGCCGGGCTGCTTTATCTGCACAAGCAGGACCCGCGCCTGTTCGGATTCGAACGCGCGGAGAAGGGCCTCAACAACGCGTTTAATCCAGGTGCTCTGGGATTCGAGAATGATCAGAAACGGGGCCAGGCCTTGGAAAAATGGCAGGCGTTTTCCCAGACGCGCGCGGCGGGGGAGGCCGCTCCCATGGCTCCCTGAGATGCCGCGTCGCGCGAAAAACGCTCGATCGCCAATGCGCTTTACAACGAAGCATGCGTTTACACCAAGACTTCCAAGAATGAGGACGCTCTCAAGTCACTGGAAGAATCGGTCGAGCAAGGACTGGACGATCTGAATTTGCTTGACACCGATACCGACATGGACCCACTGCGGGAAACGGAGAAATTCAAAGAGCTTCGCGCCAAGGTTGCCGAAAGAGCGAAGGCCACGCCCGGCGTTGGTACTCGACCTGCAGTGCCTGCCGTGCCTTCCTCCCCGGCGACGCCCACCCGCCCCGCGGAGAAGAAATCGGACGATCCAAAGCCCGAGGCGCCGAAACCGGATCAGCCGTAGGGACCTGTCCAGAAACAAAACCGTAATTTGCAGGACGGACATCGTGTCCGTCGAGAAGGGACGCGTGTCGAATCGCATTGGGAGCGGAGGCGGGCAGAGAGCGGCCGGATCGGTCCCACCGCTCGTGGTTCTCGATCACCAGGTTGACGGGAGAAGAGTCGGAGATGTCGGACAAAAGTGGTGACGTCGGTTCGGATGCCGCGGGGAGTCTTCAAGTTCCCGAGGCGCGGGGCGGTGGCGGGCCGATTGCCGCGGAACGAGGCGACTCGCACGCGCCGCAACACCCCCGCATTCCAGGACTCGCTCCACGGATTACGATCGCGATTTGCCTTGCGGCGATGCTCCTGCTGAACATCTTCGGATCGAAATTAGATTTTGGGGTCGTCAATATTCTGGATCTGATTCTGCTGTTCATTCAGGTGGTGACGTTGCTGTTTTGGTTTGCCTTCCGAAGCGGTTACCCTCGCGGCGCGCGTATTGCCGTCCCCGTGGTCGTGATCGTCGGATTGGTAACGCTGCTGGCCGTATTGCGATTTGACAACACAAGCGGCGCGCTGGTGCCGACGTCGTGGCGATGGAGTTGGGCCAAGAAGCAGGACCAGATGCTGAAACCGCCGGAGCGATTGCTGGCAGCGGAGCGGATTAATCTGTCGTCCACTTCCTCGGCTGATTTCCCGGGGTTCCTCGGGCCCGATCGCAGCGCGACGGTCGACGAAATCGAACTCGACCCCGACTGGACCAGCCATCCACCGCGGCAACTTTGGGTTCGGGAGGTCGGCGCGGGGTGGTCGGGTTTCGCGGCCGTGAACGGATTCGCGGTCACGATTGAACAGCGCGACGGCGACGAATGGACGACATGTTACGAGATCGAGACCGGCCGACTGGTATGGTCGCACGCGATTGCGACCCGCCATGAGACCGTCATGGGTGGCATCGGACCACGCAGCACACCCACGATCCACGAGGGCTACGTTTATGCGCTCGGCGCAACTGGCGTGTTGCGATGCCTGGACGGGTCGACGGGACAACTGGTCTGGGAACGCGACCTCTATTCCGAATTTGGACTGGACCAGAACAGCTCGGAAGCGCTGGTCGCCTGGGGCCGGTCGAATTCTCCCTTGATCGTTAATGACAAGGTGGTGGTGCCGGCGGGAGGTCCGAGCGGTATGTCGGTGTCGCTCGTCGCCTTGGATCGGCTCAGCGGCGAGACGATCTGGCAAGCGGGGGATGCCCAGGTCAGCTACTCGTCGCCGGTGCTGCGAAAGCTTGCGGGACGCGACCAGATCGTTTCCGTCAACGAAGATTGCGTCACGGGGCACGACCCGGCCACAGGCGACGTGTTATGGAAACAACCGTTTCCCGGTTCGAGTTCCGGGGCGGCCAACACAGCGCAGCCTGTTGTTCTTGCGGATGATCGAATCCTGCTGACCAAAGCCTATGGGGTCGGCGCAAAGATGTTCCGCGTCCGGAAGGACGACAGCGGCAGGTATGGCGTCGAGTTGGTCTGGGAGCACGCCCAGGTGCTGAAAACGAAATTCACGAATGTCTCCGTCGCCGGTCCGTACGCGTTCGGATTGTCCGATGGGATCCTCGAGTGCATCGACTGGAGCTCTGGGGAATCGCAGTGGAAGTCGGGACGCTATGGTCATGGACAGTTACTGCGCGTGGGGAAGCACTTGCTGGTGCTGAGCGAAAAAGGTGTGCTTTCGCTGGTCGCCGCCGACTCATCGGCCCGCAGGGAGCTGGCGACGCTGCCGGTCCTTGAAGGCCAGACCTGGAACAATCTCTGCTTGTATGGCGACCGATTGTTGGTGCGGAATGCCCAGCAGGCGGCATGTTACGAATTGCGGCAGGCGAAACGGTAATCGAGCGGCGCGGACACGCAAATTCACCACTATCCGGCCCCGACACCGCGATCGAATGCGTCCTGATCGCGAAGATACACCGCCAGTGTCGCTTCGAAATTGTCGGCCTCGATCTTCCAACTCGGCCGATCATCGGTGTGGGCGTTGCAGTGGTTGACCAGCAGCCGGTACAGAAAGCGAAACAGGTGCCGCGGAGTGCGAAGCGATCGCAAGGCGTCTTTCAGACGCGCGTCTGGAATCGTATCGCTGCAGATATCGCGCAACGACGGATTCCGCTTGGTGTCGGAACAGGCTCGTAGTCGCGCGGTCGCAACATCCCAGAGACTCTCGGCGGTCCAGTCGAACTTCGAAATCACGTTCTGTTTGTCGAGACGGGCGCGCTGGTAAAAATCCCGGTCCGCGCGTTCGATGAAGCGCGTCAGCTCGATCGGTAACATCAGCTTCAGCCCCAAGCCCGGGTGTTTCAGGAATTTGTTGTCGAGCATCGGCCAAATCAGGGCGCGCATCCGTTCGGCGGAACCATTGATCAGATGCGGTTCGTCGACCCGATCGACGAGGACAACGATACCGGTCAAACCGAGTGTCCGCAGCGCGGACTGCAGTTTCACCAACATCTCATATCGCGCCTCGGTGCCTTGCTGGCCGGGCAGGGGCTGGGAGAAGAGCTCCGGTGCGTGAAAACGGAGCAGCACTTTGCAGAGCTGCCATGGTTTGCGGTCGATGGTTCGAGTTCGGCGTACGATGTTCCACGCCAGAGCCAGGCAGCGAGCGGCGCGCCAGCCAAACGGCAGGAAGCAGCCCGCCGCCGCCAGAAACCATGGCCAGATCGGCTGCAGCCAGCCGGTCTGACCGTAGATCGTCAGCACGATCGCGAGCACCGCGATCAGCAGTGCGGCAGTGCAGCCCAGGGTGAGATCAAGGCCGGCGCGCAGCGAGCGAAATCGCAATTGGCGGCGTAACTGCTGCCAGCGCTGGGGAAATGGCTCCGCAAGCGATTGATCGTAACAGGCCGCCATCAGCAGCAGGTCGCGAATCTGATAGCGATCGAGCACAACATGGGGCGTCACGTGCAACTCGGCATCGATCGTCGAACTGGGTTGTTTCACTCCCAGGATCCGATCGACCAGCCCGGTGACTGCCAGCGACATTATGGCGTCGATATGGTCCGCCAGTTTCCATTCGCCAAGCAACCGGTCCGGCCGTCGTCGGAGCAGGCCAACCCGGTCGAGAAAACGGTCGAGGAAAGGATTGAAATCGTCGTAATGGATCACCAGCACTTGTTGGTCGGGATGCTGGTGATTGTATTCCTTCAGGTGTCGCGCGATCTGCAATCGCAGTGCGGTCTTACCGGAACCTTTTTCGCCAAATACGATCGCCGTCGCCGGTTCGCGCGGATCGCCGTAAACTTTGTCCCAAGTGGGATGATAGGTGCTGGCAATACAGAAATCTTTGAACACCGGATCGGTGCGCGCGTCTTCCTCGGCGAATGGATTGCGAACGATGGAGTGATGCGTCAGGAACTGCTGGATTTTCATGGTACGTTTCTGCCACAGTCTCGCCCGCAGCTGTCGCGACCGGGTCGGGATCGTAACCAAGTATAGTTCAATCGCGTGCCGACCGATTTCGGACGGATTGCGATCGGGCCGGAACTCCTACGCTACCGCTAATTCGCGTGCTAGCGGCGCATCTTGCCGGGCCGGAAGTGTCTCGGTTGTCGCCATCTCGCGACGCGATCTTGAGCGAATTTCGGCGGCGACCGGATTTTATCTGTTCACTTTCTGATTTTCTGTCCTACGATTGAACAGCGAACCATGCGCGCCGACGCTCGTGGTACGTCAACGCTGGTGTAGGGTCTTGCTGACCCGCACCTCCGTTATAACCGACAAATCTTGCCGCGTGGGGAGTGGGTGATGAAGAGCTATGAATGCCGGCCGGTCCTGTTTCATTGGGGCAGTCCTTCAGGTCGAGTTTCAGGAAGATTGTTGCGGATCCTGACTGTCGCGGTTGGCAGCGCCCTCCTGTGGGCGACGCCGTGTCAGGCTGGTCCGATCTGGGACTTTATTACGGGCAAGTCCAAGAGTCCGCCTTGCGCCAATTGCGGGACCGTGCCCGTGGTTGCGCCGGTCGTGGTGAATCCCGCGGCCGCCAACTACTACAGCGTGTCACCGGCCGCCGCATACTATCCGCTTCAACCGACCGTCGCTGCTCCGGCCTCGACAAACGCAAATATCCGTGGTTTTGCCGGATACGCCCCGGCGACGACCGTTCAGGCTTATCGACCCTGGGCCAATCTGGGATACTCCGGCGCGGTTCCCGCGGGGCAGGTGGTTGTGGGAAGGGCTGCGGTGCCTGCGGTGCCTGCCGCGACGGCGCCGATCTGTGCCGCTTGCCAGCGCCCGTTGACGGTGAACATTGCGCCCCAGGTCAGCTATCGAACATCATGGATTCAGGTCCCGGTAACTTCGTATCGACCGGTCGCCGGCTTCGATCCGCGCACAGGGCAATATGTCACGGTTTACCAGCCCTGCACGTCGACAACCTGGCAGGCGCAGCGCGTACCGACCTTGATCCAACGACCGATCGTGGTGGGTAACGCGCCGGGCATGTCCGGCGCCGCGTGCGCGAATGGTGGTTGTGGCGTTACGGTGGCTCCGATGGCACCGTACTTTGGATCGCCGGCCGCTCCGGCGGCCAGCGGCCAACTGGGACCACAGGGAATGACACCGGCGGATCAGCGCCCCTCCTTGCCCTCGTCCGCTTCGCCCTCGTTCGGACCCCAGATACGCAACTACGCGCCTGCGGAGACCCCGCCGAGTGTCGGATACCCGCTGGGCAATGCGCGGCCTCTAAATGGCGTCGCGCCCTCGAACGACCAATCGATGCGATCCTTAAGTGGTGGAGTTCCATCCGGCCACGGGGAAAATTCCGATCCGTCGAGTGCCGGCACGACGAACAACTCGTCGTCGTTCACGCGGCCCACCAACAAGTCCCTGGTCGATCCCGAAGGCAGCTCCAGCAACTCCTCGAACTCCAACGAAGGAGTACCGCCGCTGTTGAAATCGAATGGCAATCGCAACGCCTCGATCCCGAGTCCGTCATCTTTCGGATTGATCCCGACTCGTCTTATTCAGAAGCGGCCGCAAGCGCAGGACCAATCGCCGTCGCGCTCAATGGAGCCGGCAATTGACGCGCCGCAGGTCGCGCCGCAGCCAAAAACTCGACGCCTGGCGCCGTTGGACGATTCTGGCTGGCGGGCGGCTCCCGCAACGGGATCGCCGTCGAACTCGATCCGGTAATCGATCGGAGCACGGCCCGCCGCGGCACGGTTCGAACGCCGCGTGAATTGTCGCCGACGACCTGTCGCGGTAAACTCGACGGCATGCCAGCCAATCTCACGCCCCAATATCATAAAGCCGAGGCCGAATATCGCCGCGCGGCAAATGCGGAAGAAGAACTGCGTTGCCTGGAGATAATGCTCCGGGAGATCCCCAAACACAAAGGTACCGACAAGCTCCAGGCAGACCTGAAGCAGAAAATCTCCAAGATCCGCCTGGAGGTGGAAAAGGAGAAGCGAACCCCCTCCAGGAAAGGAATGGGGATTCGTATCATGCGGCAAGGGGCGGGTCGAGCGGTGATCCTGGGCGGCCCGAATACCGGCAAGAGCCAGTTGTTACGCAGTTTGACCCGCGCGACGCCCGAGGTGGCTCCCTATCCGTTCACGACCCGTGAACCCAATGTCGGCATGATGCCGTGGGAAGATATTCTGGTGCAGTTGATCGACACGCCGCCGATCAACGCCGACGTCTTCGAGCCGGCCATTCAGGGCCTGGTCCGCGGCGCCGATCTGGCGCTGCTCATGGTTGACCTCGGAGACGACGACGGTATCGATCACCTGCAAGCCGTGTTGCGCCGGTTCGACGAGACCAAGACGCGATTCGCGCGACAGTCGTATCTCGACGAGGATGACATCGGCAAGTCGTACACCGCGACTCTCGTCGTGCCTAATAAGTGCGATCTTCCAGAGGCCGGCGATCGGCTGCAGTTGCTCCATGAATTCCTGCCGTTGGAATTTGACGAGTATTTGATCTCGGCCGAGCATGGCACCGGATTGGAAGCGTTGCGCGAAGCGATCTATGGGGCGCTCGACGTGGTTCGCGTCTATACCAAGCTGCCGACCCGGAAAGAGCCCGACTTTGATCGGCCATTTACCGTGCGCCGTGGTGGGACGCTGCTGGACGTCGCCGAGCTGATCCACAAGGACGTTGCTGCAAATTTGAAATTCGCCAGAGTCTGGGGCCGGAATGTCCATGACGGGACCATGGTCAAGGGTGACTACGTGCTCAGCGATAAAGACATCGTGGAGATTCACGCATGAGCAAGCCGGCGAGCGACGAAGGTTCCTCGGCAGAAGGAATGGACAACGAACGGATCGGTAACGCATTCGACGAGGTGGCCGACCTGCTGGAGTTCACCGGTTCCAACCCGTTTCGAGTACGGGCCTACCGTAACGCCAGCCGTACCATTCGAGGGCTCTCCCAGTCGCTGCGCGACGCGGTCGACCGCGGTGACGATCTCACGCAGATGGAGGGGATCGGCGATGACCTCGCGGGCAAGATTATTGCGCTGGCGAGGACGGGAAAGTTGGAGATGCTGGAGGAATTGCGATCCAAGGTTCCCGACGGTGTGATGGCGCTGTTGCGCATTCCTGGCGTGGGACCGAAGAAGGCGGCGCTGCTGTTCAAGGAACTGGGGATCAAGTCGCTGGACGAATTAAGGACCGCCTGCGAGCAGGGGCGGGTGCGCGAACTGAAAGGATTCGGGGCGAAAACCGAGGAAGGTATCCTCAAAGGAATCGACGTCGCCGCCCAGGCGAACCAGCGGATGTTCTGGAGCGAAGCGGACGAGATCGCGCAGTCGCTGCGGCGGCATATGCGCGGTTGCCCGCGGATTGAGCAACTGGAATTTGCCGGCAGTTATCGTCGCGGTCAGGAGACGGTGGGTGATCTGGACATGCTAGTGGTGTCGTCCGAGATCGCGACGGTGATGAACCAATTCGCCTGCTATCCTGGAATCGCGGCGGTCATCGGCCGCGGAGATACCAAGATGTCCGTGCGGCTCGATTCGGGACTGCAGATTGACCTGCGCGTGGTGCCGCGAGAATCGTATGGCGCCGCGCTGCAGTACTTTACCGGTTCCAAGGAGCACAACGTCGTGGTGCGCGGCATGGCGAAGCAGGCCGGGATGAAAATCAACGAATATGGGGTGTTCCGTGTCGACGGGGAACAGGAGACCTATGTTGCCGGCGCCAGTGAGGCGGAGGTCTATGCGACACTTGGCTTGCCGCTGTTCCCTCCGGAAATGCGTGAAGCTCGCCAGGAGTTTGAATGGGCGCGGCAAGGAGAACTGCCGCGATTGATCGAGCTTTCCGATCTGCGTGGCGACCTGCATATGCATACGACCGCCACCGACGGCGCGGCGTCGATCGAACAGATGATCGCCGCGGCCCGCAAACGCGGGTTGGAGTATATCGCCATCACCGACCATTCGCAGCGCGTGTCGATGGCGCGCGGACTCGATGCCCAGCGCGTACTCGCCCAATGGGCGGAAATCGACCGCATCCGCCGTGAACTCGACGATGACTTCGTACTGCTGAAAGGCATCGAATGCGATATCCTGGAGAAGGGCGGGATGGACCTCCCCGACGAGGTTCTGGCCCAGGCCGATTGGGTCCTGGCGAGCGTGCATTACGGCCAGCGCCAGTCGCGCGCGGAAATCACGGAGCGGATCCTGGGCGCGTTGGACAATCCTTATGTGACGGCGATCGCGCACCCCACGGGGCGACTGCTCAACCAGCGCGAACCGTACGAGGTCGATCTGGAGGCGGTTTTCCGCAGGGCGAAGGAACGCGGAAAGATCCTGGAACTGAATGCGAATCCCCATCGACTCGACCTCAACGATCTGCACTGTGCGGCGGCGCGGAAGCTCGGAATTCCGATTGTCATCAGCACCGATGCGCATAGCGTTAACGGCCTCGATGTCATGCGCTACGGGATCTTGCAGGCGCGGCGCGCCGGCTTGACTCGCGACGATGTGATCAACACCCGCCCCTGGCCACAGCTGCGAAAGATGCTGCGGAACGCGTAGCGCGACTTGCCTTCCGCTGGACATCCGCGTACTATTCTCCCAGCACACGTCGTTCGACGTGTATCGCCCGCGATCACCAGGGATGGTGCGAGTGTCGTAATTGGTGCACGCGCTGAAACGCGAGCAACTGCTACCACCGACGCCAAGCATTGCGAAGGTAGCGATTGTGCCGGATGCGACACCTTCGAACTGCTCGACTTTTTTTTGACCCTGGCCGGATCGTGTCCTATATTCCCAAAGGCTGAAGTTCCGTCACTCCATTCAGCCCAATCGCTGCTTGTTCGTCCTGGCCGACTCAGTCGGAGAGCGGACAACGGCGACCACACTATCCTGCCTCAAATATCGTTGGATCGGAACCGCGCGCGGTCTAGGTTCGCGCGTGGCGTCTGGTCGAATGTCCACCGTCGACGATGGAACGCATCATGCGAATTCGGAAGTCGCACCCACGCTGGTTCCCCCTCGTGTTCTCTGGCCTTTTCCTGCTGCTACTGGGGGGCGGTGCTCCCTACGCAGGTGCGCAGGTGCGCGTCCCGGTCGAGCAGGCCTCGTCATTCGATGAGGAATCCGCCGGACTGCTTCGCAAAGGCCGGCAGCTGGAACGGGATCGCCGTTGGAGCGAGGCGATGGCCCATTACGAGGACGCCGCTCGTCGGCTGCCCGAACGGCGAGAGATTCTTGACCGGCTTACGCTAACCCGTGCCCATTACGATGTGGCACGCAGGTACAATGACGCCAGTTTCCAGCACGCAATCGAGACGCTCTCCCTGCAGGACGCGAACGACGTCTATTCCGAGATCATTCTCAAAATTCACACGCACTACGTCCAGGCACCTAACTGGCACGATCTGGTCCGACGCGGCACGTTCATGCTGGAAGTGGCGCTCACCGAGCCGCTGTTCCTGCAGCGCCATCTGCCCAAGGTCCCCGCCTCAACGATCAATACCGCCAGGCAAGCCTTGCGTTCGCGCACCGATAACGGTTCGATCCGTTCACGCCAGGACGCGAAGGATACGGTCAACCAGGCTGTGTCGTTTGTCCACGAACAGCTTGGCGTACCGAAGACAGCCGCGATGCTCGAATACACCTGCGGCGCAATCAGCGCCCTCGACGAGTACTCTACTTTCCTTTCCGGGGATCAGCTTGACGAACTCTTCTCGCAGATCGAGGGCAACTTCGTCGGGCTGGGCGTGGAACTCAAACCCGACAGCCGCGTGTTGCAGATCGTCAATGTCATTAACGGCAGCCCGGCCGATAAAGGAGGTTTACGGAAAGGCGAACGGATCGTGGGCGTGGACGGCCGATCGACGGACGAGCTCTCGCCGGAAAAAGCGGCCGATATGTTAAAAGGTAACGAAGGATCGTCGGTGACCGTGGATGTGCGGGACGCTCAAGGAACCGATCGCACGGTACAACTGTTGCGCGAGCGGGTGGATGTGCCGAGCGTGGACGACGCGCGAATCGTGGACGCCGACTACGGCGTGGGATATCTGCGCCTCTCGAGTTTTCAGAAGACCACCAGCCGCGACGTCGATGCCGCGCTTTGGAAGCTGCATCGGATGGGGATGAAAAGCCTGATCGTTGACGTACGCGGCAACCCTGGGGGACTCCTGACCGCCGCCGTCGACGTTGCCGATAAGTTTCTCGTCAGCGGCACGATCGTTCGTACGAAGGGTCGAAATGCCAACGAGGATTTCGACTATAAAGCTCACAGTGTAGGTACCTGGCGGATGCCGCTGGTCGTGCTGATCGACGGCGATTCGGCCAGTGCGAGTGAGATCTTCGCGGGAGCGATCCGGGACCACAGTCGTGGCAAACTGGTGGGCACCCGCAGCTACGGTAAAGGCAGCGTGCAAGGAATTTTTCCGCTGAGCAGCACTTCCGCCGGTATTCGGCTGACGACCGCGAAGTTTTTTTCACCAAACGGCCAGCCGATTAGTCAACGAGGTGTCCAGCCCGACGTGGTGGTACAATCCGTGGCCAAACCGGATCTCGACGCGGGTGGCGCGATCGCGTCCGATGACGATCCCGTTTTACGAGCCGGACTGCAGCAGGCCCGGAGCCAGGTCAGCCAGCAATAAGCGCCTTTCCGCAATCCAAACTGTAGGACGGACATGATGTCCGACCCACAAACAAATCACGGTTTTGCCGGTCCGAGTCTATTTCCAGACGACCTCCCGCGCGCCTTCGACGACTTCACCGACCGTCCACGATTCCAGGCCGCTGTCGAGTAACATCCGCCGGATGCTGGGAACGAAGAACGAGTTCACGACAAGCACCAGTCCGATCCCCATATTGAAAACATGGTGCATTTCCGGATCCGACACATTGCCTAGCCGCTGCAACCAGCCGAACAGTGGCGGAACGGGCCAGCTTCCCTGATCGATCAGCACGCGCGTCCGATCCGGGAGAATGCGTTCCAGGTTCTCGTGCAGTCCGCCGCCCGTGATGTGGGCGATGCCGTGCACGACGCTTTTTACTTTGTAGTGGGCCAGGATCTTGCGCAGGGGCCGGGCGTAGATCGTCGTCGGACGCAGCAGCGCCTCGGACACGGACGTTCCCAGTTCCGGGATTGTGTCGGCCAGGCCCAGCTTGGCTCGTTCGAAGACAATCTTGCGGACCAGGCTGTATCCGTTGGAGTGCAGTCCGCTGGAAGCGACGCCGATCACCTGGTCGCCCGGCTTGATCGCGGTGCCGTCGATCAGATGTTTGCGTTCGACGACGCCGACGCAGAAGCCAGCCAGGTCGTATTCTCCCCGCGTGTAGATGTCCGGCATGATGGCCGTTTCGCCGCCGAGCAGCGCGCAGTCGGCGTCGATACAACCGTTGCTTACTCCCTCGACGATCTTTTCCAGCGTCGGCGGATCGTCGTGGGACATGGCCACATAATCCAGGAAGAAAAGCGGCTCGGCACCGCAGCAGATGGCGTCATTGACGGACATTGCCACCAGGTCGATGCCGACCGTGTGATGGATTCCTGCCAGTTGAGCGACTTTGAGCTTGGTACCGACGCCGTCCGTGCAGGAGACCAGCACCGGCTCCTGGTAATTCCGCGCGAACAGACGGTTGGCGAAATCGAGGCGAAAAAGGCCGGCGAATCCGCCGTCCAGCCGCATCACGCGCGGCGAAAAGGTGCGGTGCATCAACCGCGGCAGCCGGGCCATCGCGTCCTCGTAAAGGGCAAGATCGACGCCGGCGTCTTTATACGTCGTGGACGACATGGACGGTGTTACCTGATTGAACCCGGGAAACGGCAGCATTCGGAGATGGCTTCAGCCATTCGTAACGCGTGCCCGGTCCTGACATGGCCCGATTTTAACGAAGTCCCTGGAGCCACCCCAGTGCCCCGCCGGTGAAATCGTGATCGATCTCCGATGGATGACTCGGGCCGCTTCCTGGCCTTCCGGCTTGGGCGCTCGGCACAAATCACCTAAAATCACAGCGACGCGCTGTGAAAAACGCCGCCCCGCCCGTTTTTTTGGAGGATCGCCATGGGAAACGCTCGATCGATTGCCTGCTGTTCGTCGATACTGTTCGCCGTTTTCGCGGCTTCACTCACCGCTTGGGATTCCGCCGCCAAACCGTCCGCGTACGCGCCGGCCAACGATCTGATCCGGCAACTGGAGGCGATGGTCAAACGCATGGGCGAAGATCTTTCCGCGGAAGCCGATTATGGCGAGGACCAGCAGGGGAGGATCGTCAAAGATGCCAATACGGTGATTGTGATTGGTCAGGTGCTGGGCGTTCACGATCAAGACCATCGGCTGAAAGGGTCGGCGGCGGGGATTATCTCGGCCGCGGGAAAGCTTGCCGGTTGTACCGCGGAGTTCGCGCGCGCCCAGGGGGCCTGGAACGAGTTGAAAATGGCGATGAGCGATCGATCGGAAGAAAAAGTCGAATGGAAGCCGACCGCCGACATCGCGGCGTTGATGAAGCAAGTGCCGATTATCAACAACAGCCTGCGTCGGGGAGTCGGCGGAAACCGATTCGCGAAATCGCTGGATCAATCCGCCGCTCAGGCGGCGACACTCGCCGCCATCGCCGAACTGGCCGGCCTGGACAACACCTATTGTGAAGCCGGTGATGACTTTGATTTATGGCGCAAAGTCAGCGCGGAAATGCGGGACGCCGCGGCCTCTGTGGTGACGGCGGTGCGGAAGGAAGATCAAAGCGCGGCTTCCGCGAGCCTCGATCGACTCGTAAAAACCTGTGACGCCTGCCACGAACGGTTTCGCAAGCCGTAGCCGGTGAACGGGAATCGACGCAGGCGGGAGTCGCCCAGTCATAACGCCTGGATCGGCCAGGCAGGGCAGGTGGGCCGTCCAAACTGTCGCTTCGCTCAGGTTTTCTTGTTCGATATCGCTGCGGGTAAACGTAGATTTTCACTAGCTGTTGCAATGCGCTTGCCAGCAGCGACTTTTTTGTAATCCGCCCGCCCCGGCAGCGGCGTTCGCCAACTTCAGGTGATATGGTTGTGGGTCACCGTGATTCACACCTGAGATTGGAGAACCTGCACGAATATGCTCATGCGACGCACCCACCCTCATCTTGAATTCACGCATACACTTCCTTACGGAGCGATCCTACACGAAAACGGCGTGCAGTTCGTCGTCTTCAGTCGGTCGGCGACGAAGATGCGTCTGTTGATTTATGAATCGGTCGATGACTCCGAGCCCGCGGAGATTATGCACTTCGATCCGGAACTGGATCGCTGGGGCGACATCTGGAGCATTTTTCTTCCCGACCAGGGGGAGGGGTTGCTCTACCATTTCCAGGCCGACGGTCCGTACGATCCAGAACGTGGACAGTGGTTTGATGGGCGCGCTCGATTGATCGACCCGTATGCCAAAGCGCTGGCCGGCGAGTTTCAAACAAGTCCGGACGGGATCATTCGCCCGCCGAAGTGTGTGGTCATCGACGACTATTTCGATTGGGAAGGTGACCGGCACCTGCGTCGGGACATTTCCGAATCGGTGATCTACGAAATGCATGTGCGAGGGTTTACCCGCAGCGATACCAGCAAGGTTCAGCATCCGGGAACCTACTTGGGCGTTATCGAAAAAATCCCCTACCTCAAATCGCTGGGGGTGACGGCAGTCGAACTGATGCCGGTTCACGAGTTTCCCAACGGAGGGTTCTTCGGCAAAGCGATTGATCGAGCGAACTATTGGGGTTACGATCCGCTGGCATTTTTCGCGCCTCACAGCGGCTATGCCGTCGGTCGGGGCCCGGGTGCACAGGTCGTCGAATTCAAACAGATGGTCAAGGCGCTGCATCAGGCCGGGATCGAAGTGATCCTGGATGTGGTCTTCAACCACACCTGTGAAGGAAATGAGCTCGGCCCCACACTCAGTTTCAAGGGGCTCGAAAACCACGTCTATTACATGCTCGATAATGGCGGCAGCCGCTACAAGAATTACTCCGGCTGCGGCAACACCGTCAACGGCAATCACCCGATTGTCCGCGAGATGATTTTTCATTGCTTGCGGCACTGGGTACACAACTACCACGTCGACGGATTCCGTTTCGACCTGGCGTCGATCCTCAGCCGCGATCGCAATGGAAACCTGGTGCCCAACCCGCCCCTGGTGGAAGCGATCGCCGAAGACCCGTTGCTCGCCGATACGAAGATCATCGCCGAGGCTTGGGACGCCGCCGGCGCCTACCAGGTCGGATCGTTTGGCGATCGACGCTGGGCCGAATGGAATGGTCGCTATCGCGACGACATGCGCCGATTCTGGCGTGGCGATCATGGAATGCTCGGCGCCTTTACAACCCGGCTTGCCGGGTCCAGCGATCTCTACGAACATGCCGGTCGCCCGCCGCATTGCAGCATCAATTTCGTGACCTCCCACGACGGTTTCACGATGAACGACCTGGTCACCTATCGCGACAAACACAACGAAGCGAATGGCGAAGGAAACCGGGACGGGGAGAACAACAACAGTAGCGAGAATTATGGCGTCGAAGGACCGTCCCGGCGATTGATCATCGATCAATTGCGCTTGCGCCAGATCAAGAACATCCTGGCGACTTTGTTGTTAAGCCAAGGCGTCCCGATGCTGGTCGCTGGCGACGAGGCGCGCCGGACGCAAAAAGGCAACAACAATGCCTATTGCCAGGACAACCCGCTCTCCTGGTTCGACTGGCGGCTGGTCGAAAAGCATGCCGGACTGGTTCGCTTCGTGAAGTCCTTGATCCACTTTCGACGTGGCCAGCCGACCGTGAGGCGGCAAAGATACCTGACCGGTCGGGCCACCAGCGAGGATGCCTTGCCCGATGTGAGCTGGTACAGTTCGCTCGGAACCGCCGTCGATTGGGGTGGCGATTCCACCCTGATTGCGCTGCTCAAGGCGGTTGAACCGGAACACGATCTGGCGGGTGCCGCGCGGGACGTGTTGATCATGGTCAATGCGACTTCCGAATCCCGCGAGTTCATCATTCCGCCTGTGGCCAAAGGGATGCAGTGGCGACTATTCGTTGACACGAGCGAGGAAACTCCGCACGACATCTTTCCGGAATTGGACGGTCCACCGTTGACTGCCGACGGAAAGCACCTGATGCCGTTTCGTTCACTCTGCTGTTATGTGGCTGACAAATGAACTGCCAATCCGCCGCTTGGATCGGGTTCAACCGCTGCCGCCCGCTTTCGATCGAACTCGCTCTGGCGGTCGTTATGGCCGGGAGCCTGTCGGCGGGAAGCTGGGCGATGGGTAACGAGCGGACGTTGGAGCGCGCGGTCGCCGGCGAACGGGAATTCGCGCGAATGCGGACGGTCGTCGAGGTTCACTGCCTGCGGTGCCACGGCGAGGACAAATCGCGGGGCGGCCTGAGCCTGTCGACACTTGGTGGCTGGTTGCGGGGCGGTGACAGCGGCCCCGCGATTCAGATCGACGATCCCGAGGCCAGTGCTGCCGTACGACGCGCGCGCGAAGGCTCCATGCCGCCGCTCGGCGACGGGCGTGCTTTGACGTCCGATGAGCTCGGCGATGTTGTGGCGTGGATCCTCGGCGGCGCATACTGGCCGGAAGCAATCGTCCTGGGAGTTCGTCGGTCCGATGAGACAACGGCTCAAGACTGCGGAACGGCAGCGCGGATTGCCGAATTCGGACCATGCCGCACCCGGATCCGGCGATGCTTCCGTCGCGAGCCACGCGACAGATTGCCATTGCCTGGTGGCAACTAACGGCTGATGCCGAAGAAAAAGCTGAAATTCTGGATGTTGTCGGTGGGAGCGTGCGTAATCGGCACGGCGAAATCGAAGGCCAGCGGCGCGGGTCCCATCGCCGGGATATTGAACCGCAAGCCAAACCCGGGCGCTACGCGGAAATTGTCGGCATCGAAGGTGATCGTGCGTTCCGTCGTGCCGTAGTCGCAGAACACGACTCCTTTGACCATGTCGTCGGCGGTAATCGGGAAGTAGTACTCGACGGAGCCCAGAAACCGGAACCGGCCGCCAATCACCACGCCCAAGTTCACCGGAGACGCCCCGCGGAAGTCGAAGCCGCGCATCGTGGAGTAGCCACCCGAGAAATAGTTCTCGAAGATCGGAGTCTGCGAACCCGACGCGCCGACACGCAGACTGAGACCGAGCGTGTGGCGTCCCGACCCGTCGGGACGCTCTCGGATCAGATAGTACTTGCGCAGATCGATTTCACCGCGCGGATAATCGAAGTCGCCGAAAACCTGTTCGTACGAAAATTCCATGTAATGCCCTTCGGTGGGGAAGAAGGGAATGTCACGCGTGTCATGGATCAGCGTAGCTTTGCCGCTGTAGAGGCCATGGCTGCCGACGCCCGCATCCAACTCGGGCACGCCGCGCACGCGCAGGTTCCTGATGTCGACCTCTTCCATGCGCAGCGCGCCGCTTACCGAAAGGTCTGGAGTGACACGATATCCGAGTCCCAGCCGACCACCCAACCGGTCTTCGTCCCAGTCGAAGAACCGGCGGTTATAGTAGAAACCGCTCGTCTGGAAGCTGATCGGCGAATAGCCGAACAAGTAGGGCTCGGTGAACTGCACCATATAACGCTGCACCTGGTTTCCCGGCGCGGCTTCGATGCGGAACCCCTGTCCTGCGCCACGAAATCCTCGCCCGTTGATAATGTCGTCGAAACTTTGCGGGAAGCGCTGCCAGTCGAAGTTTCGCTCGTCAATGACGATTTGCCCCGTGACTCCCGCGTCCGAGTTGACGCCAACGCCGATCGAGAATCGCCCGGTCTGTGTTTCCGTGACCGGAATGTTGAGGTCGGTGCTCTGGTCGGCTGGAATTGCGCCTAATCCCCAGTTGTCGTACGGCCCTCCTTGGGGATTGGAGCCGAATTGTCCAAAGTCGTTGTTTCCCTGGCCGGCATTTCCACCGATGAAAGGCTCGTTGGCGGGAGTCTGCGGGCCGGGAGCCCCAGAGCCGCCGAAGCCCCCCGGTCCCTGACCGCGAACGATCATTGTTGGTGCCTCCGCCGGTTCGCGCCCATGCGGTGCATTGTCTTGAGCGGTCTGCGGTGATGACGAATCGGGATCGTCGTCGAACGCATGGAGGGGATTCGTTTGGCGATTCCTGGCCTGCAGTTCGGAGCGATCGTCGCCCATGCCTGATATGTGCGCTGGCGGCGGGACGACCGAGGTCTGCGTTAGCAAAGGGCGATTGGTACCACAACCCGACACGGTCATCCCGACGAGGATCGCGGCGACGGCGGCGACGCGTGGTCGATCGGTTCGATCTCGGATGGTGTCGAGTTGCAGCAGCATATGGGGGGTGCGGGTTGTGCGGGCTATCTTCGGATCGAGGAACCGGCGCGTGGCTTGGGGCGTTCCACCAGCGTGGCGGCTCCCCGTTCGGCATCGGGTGGCACCACGACGATTTGCGGCGGATTGGCTTTCGAGCGATCGAGTTCGAACAGCGACGACGCTTTGATGCGGCTTTCACTGGCCCGCAATTCGCGGATGTCGACGAGATCGCCCGGCCGCAGCGAAACGCGATTCAACACCGTGCTGTTCCGCGTGTGCGGATTCTCGCCTTCGATCTGAACGTTGATCATGCCGACGCGGAACGGCTCGCCCTCCTTGATCTTGTACACCAGGTCGATCACGCCTGGCTCCTCGGAGAATCGTGGCGCCACCTGCACGTCGGCGAATACGTGGCCACGGCTGCCAAAGGTATCCTTCAACGAGCCGATGTCGCGGTTCATGCGGGCCTGATTGAAATAGTCGCCCGCTCGCAGTTCCAGTTTTTCACGCAGTTCTTCCGTCGTGAATTTATCGTTGCCCACGATCGATACGTCCCGTACGACGTACCGTGGCCCCTCGTCAATCACGTACGTAACGTTGGCGTAGCTGCCCGACGAATCGAAGCGGATTTCGCGACTGATTCTTGCTCGAAAGAACCCTAGATTCCGATAGTAGGCGGTCAGCCGCTCGATGTCCTCGCCGACTTTTTTCTTGTCCAGTTTGCCGGAAACGAAGCTGAACCATTTCAACGCTCCTGGCTTCGACTGGATTTGTGTTCGCAGTCGCGCGTCGTCTGCGATGGTGTTGCCGACAAAATCAGTGTTGATAATCCTTGTCAGAGGCCCTTCCGCAATCGAGTACATCACGCCGGCGTCGTTGGGGTTGTTTCCTTCGGCGATCGAGACTTCCGCTTTGGGGTATCCCTTGTCGTGATAAAACTCCTCCAGCTTGCGCCGCCCCTCCTCCACCAGATACTGGTTCAGCGGATCGCCCTGCTTGAGGTCACACTGCTTCAGGAGCTGCTTGTCGGAAAAACCGTGGTTGCCGTGGAATTCGACCTTCTCGATCGTTGGCCGTTCGAACACCTCGTAGACCAGGATCACTCCACCCGGTGCAGGCTCGGTGAAAGTTCGTACGTCGCGGAACAGCCCGTCCTTCATCAGTCGGCGCACGTCGGCCTGCACGACGTTCGAGTCGAGCGACTGGCCACGCCGCGAACGCAAATGGCTGTTGATCTTGTTCAAACTGACGCGACGGTTCCCTTGGATCTTGAGCTCTACGATCGTCGGCGAATCGAGGACGTCGCCAAGGCCAGACGGGCGCTGCGCGTTCCGGTCCGGAGCGGTCGAAGACGGCAAAGCGGAACGGACGGAGGGTATATAGTCACGTTCCTGCGCCGTTACCGCCACGATCGTAAAGAGCGTGAACCCTAGTGCGCACCACGGGCAAACTCGGCCCGGAGAGCTTGTATTTCGAAACACCGCATTAATCTCCCGAGCGGGGTAGACCACCAACAGCATTCGCGTTTTCCGGCAGACGTTGAAAAAAGGCCGCGTAGAAATACAAGAACCGCTCCGCCCTGGCAAGGTTGATTTGCCAAGGTTGATTTGCGAGTTTGCCACGATTATCGGACTTGCCTATTCGGACATCGCGACTTTTGGGCCTCTCGGTCACAGAAAGGGTGGTGGCAGCGGGCATTCCGGTCCGGAAACCTGGACATTCCTGGTGATCAGTACCTTTGGCCGTCAGGCCGTCTACGGCAATTTATGGTTTGACAGCCAAAGTCCCGCGGCTAGAATAAGGGGCGTTGGAATATGGACGCAGTCTCCCCACGGAGGCTGCTGGACCAAGTTGGTTCTGGAGTTGCCCAGCCGGGCGACTTCCCGCTTTCGCCGCTTGCCATGTTCCCACGGCCGAATTTGACGGGCCAATTTTGTTGCAGTTACTCCGGGATTCGATTCGGAGACTGCGACCTACCCACCGCCTCTGCTGAGAGGCCAACCAAGAAGGGCGAGAGCGAATATGTTCGGAATTGGAACGCAAGAACTGATCATTATCGCGATCATTGTGCTGGTGCTGTTCGGACATCGATTGCCGTCCGTAATGCGATCGCTGGGGCGCGGCGTGGTCGAGTTTAAGAAGGGGGTGTCGGGCATCGACGATGAGACGACTCCCGGTCCTTCCGGCCCCGGCAAACCAGAAGCTTAGAACGATTGCCTCGGCTCCAGTTTGGATCGTTTCTTACCCACGCCTCGATGCGCCTGGATAGACGTCGGAAGCGTGATTGATGAGTTCAGCTTGGGCCGGTTGAGTAGCGGAGAAACGAACGATGGGCATTGGCTTGCATCCCATGGAGATTCTGGTCATCGGCGTGGTTGCCATCCTGCTGTTTGGCCAGAAACTGCCCGACGTCCTCAAGTCGCTGGGAAAAACATACCGTGAATTTCGCAGCGGTCTGCATGAACTTCAGTCCCAGGTGAATCTCTCGGACCTCACGTCGAACTCGTCGTCGTACGCGTCCAGCCGAACGAGCGGCTCGGTGCGCAAGAGTTACGACGAGTACGAAGAGCCAACGACTCCTAAGTTTGAACCTCCACCTCCGGAAACCGTCGTGAGCGCGGCGAGCAGCTCCGAAGAACCGTCCGCGCCGCCCTTCGTTCCGGGTCCATCCAATTCGACCGGTTCGCCGACCAGCTAGTCGATTCTGTCGCGTGCAACCACTAGCCATCAAACTGGGAATGGATTAGATTCATGCGCTGACTTCGCGGGCGCTTAGCTCAGTTGGTTAGAGCGCCATGCTCACACCGTGGAGGTCACAGGTTCGAATCCTGTAGCGCCCACTGGTTGATCCACGAAACGCCGGGAAACTGCGAGTTGCCCGGCGTTTTTTCTTTTTGCATTACTCGCTGCGATTCGCTGCGAATGTGCTCCGGCGCACCGCGACAGATCGAACCAGGCCAATTATTTCCGCCGTTGCTTTCTCCATGTTTCTGCATATTTACGGTCGACATCCGTGAGATCCTTCAACTCGACCTTAATCGTGGCGCCGTCTGTCAGCTCGAGCGTGAGTGTATCCGCTATAATGCTGTTTAGTCTTGCTGTAATTGTCTCGTCCATGGCCATTGGTAGTGCCCATTCGCGAAACTCGGGTAGAGTACCGGATGGACTCAGGGCAACGCGGAAGCCGTAGAAGGAGTGGCGGTTCGACGGGGCGTCCCTGAGCCGGGTCGCCGACCGACATCCCGCGGCCTGGTAGCCCCAACTGCCGCCATGGAGCACGCGGAGCGAGCCCTCTTTTGCCCCAGTAGGATCGTTGGCCGCCCCCTTGGGGTAATCACCGTACCAGTCGCTGCACCACTCCCAAACGTTGCCGTGCATGTCATATAGGCCCCAGGCGTTTGGCTTCTTTTGACGTACTGGATGGGGCTGGTAAATGGGGAAGTCGTTCGTCGTCGAGCACCATGCATAGTCGCCAAGTGATTTTGCACTCGCCCCAAAACTGTAAGCGGTCTTACTGCCGGCGCGACATGCATATTCCCACTCCGCCTCTGTCGGTAAACGATACACGCGTCCTGCCTTCTTCTCCTCCGGTAAGTCCGACAACCGTTTGCAAAACTCCACCGCATCGTCCCAAGAAACGTTCTCCACCGGGCACATCGAACTGTCGCGCTTGCGTTGCTTCTGGAAGTAACTCGGGTTGGTTCCCATCACCTTCTCGTATTGCCCTTGAGTGACTTCCGTCACGCCTAGGTAGTAGTCCTTGCTGATCGTGACTTGATGCTGTTCTTCATCGATACCCCTGCCCACTTCTTCGATCGGCGATCCCATCTGGAACGTCCCATTGGGGATCAGCACCAGCTTCATCCCGATGCTGTTGGTGATTGTTTTGGTAGCCTGAGCCATTACGGATTCAAAATTGCTCAGGCACATTGCAAAAACCAAGGTTACCGTCATCGCCATCAAACGTGAGTACATCGATTTACTTTCCGCCATAGTTCAATCAACATCCCGCACCACAACGAAGCCTTTCCCCACGGGGGATTGACCGTAAATGTACACCACTGGGAGGAGAGAATCAGCCAGCAAAACTGGGCTGGGGCCCAAACCGTGATCCATCGACGACCGGGCCGCACCTTGATCCTTCGACGAGCTGGCCGCCTGGCCCCGCCCCGACCTCTCGCAAAACACGTGCTTGCGGATCTATCCCGACGGCACGCTAGACCAGGCGAGGCCGTAGATTCTTAGCCGTGCCGAACGGAACTAAAGACATCGCCGATTTCGACTTGATCGGCAACAGCACGGAACCTCAAGGCCAGACCGATTTCATCTGCCAGGCATCCACGCGTTTCAAGATCGCGTCCCGACCTTGGGCGCGGACCGACACGCCGATACTGTCCTCGCGCCTCGGATAGACGCGCATCGCCAGGTAGCGTTTCTCGTTGGCAAACACCTCGACGACGCTGCGATCGATGAACACGCGCAACTTCAACGGCTGGCCGCCACGTTCGAGCGTTGTCTTTTCGGGCGGCCGCAGCCAGACGTCGTTTAACTCGCTCGAACGCGATCCGTCCAGGCAGATCATGCCGGGTGTGTGATACCAGACGCTCAACGCGCGGTCGTAATTGAAGAACGTAATCGACGTCTGTTCCTCGGCGTTCGGCGACCGCAGCACGTTGAGCTGCACCCAGCGCGCATCCATCGGGTCGATTTCCACCGACAGTTCCAGCGCGTTTCCGCGAATACCTTCGAGCGGAAGTTCCTCGTTCGCTGGCAGGCGGGTTTCGCCCACGTGTTGATGCGCACCGCGTATCGTCGAGATCGCATCGATCGGTGCCAGTCGTAACTGCGCGTCGGAACCTAAACTCAACTGCTGCGGCAACGACATGATCTGGTCCCAGTCGGCGCTCGGTTTCCCGTCATTGATGTTCAAGATGTTCACGACGCCTCCCTTGGGGTCGACGGCGACACACGGCGCGTGGACGCCGCCCGGCGAGACCAGGCCGTGATTAAACCGTCCCTGCGCAATGGGGCGAAAGCGATGTCGCTGCAAATCGTAGTCGCCTAACAGATATTGCCCGCCGGTCGTATGACTGAACGAAACGAGCAGATGCTTGTCGCCGATCGGAACGAAACCGGGGCAAGCCGCCGCGTCGCCCAAAGGGAAAGGGTTCGACTCGATGAATGGGCCGCGCACGCTCCATTGCCGCAGGTTCGACGACGCGACCAACTGGTCGGCGCCGATGAGGCCATAGAACGTGTCTCCTTCTTTCCAGATACACGAGTCACCGGTGGGGCAGCCCTGGACCGGCGCGCCGCCGAGTTTCTCCCAGTTCAACAACAACGGGTCCCGTGATTCCGCCACCATTTGGCCGGCCTGAATCCCTGGATAGAACGCGACGACCCGTTCGGGTTCGACAACTGTTCCTCCGGAAAAACACATCCTCTCGATTCCGGGATAGATCGCGTAGGGCAGGTCGCGCCATCGCACCAGATCATCACTGACGGCGTGTCCCCAGTGTTGCCGGCGCTGGGGTATGTCGTTCGCATCAGGAAACTCGTCCGGCGGATAGGCCTGGTAGAACAGATGCCATCGCCCTTGCCAGAAACACAGTCCGTTCGGGTCGTTCAACTGGCTTTCCGGGCTCACGAAGTGATACACGGGGCGATAGCGGTCGGCGGCCATTTTCCTTCGTGAGGCGGCGAACCGCTTGATCAGTTCATTTGTCTCGAGTTGCGCTTCCTGTTCCGCCAGCGTCGAGGCAAACCGTTGTCGCGGCGTGGTTGATGCGAATGGTTCGGGCAGCGGAACCGCCGCGTTCACGCGGAGCATCGCGGCCCGGCTGGCGACGCCATCGATAACCACGCGATACTCTCCCGCGTCGCCACGCGCAGCGGATTCAAGTCGATAGCTCGTGGTCGTGGCGCCGGGGATCACCGCGTCGTTCTTCCGCCACGCGATCGACGCGGCTCCTTCGACCGACGTTGACAGCGTATAACGGCTTCCCTCACTGATCGTGCCATCCATCGGCTGCGGAAGACTCGCCCACGCTTCTCGAAACGGCAGACTTTCGACAACGATATCCGTCGCGACAATATCCCCGGTGGCATCGCCGTGGACATCGAACTCGAACGACAGCGTCTCCCCTTTGACGACGACGAGTCCTGTCAGATCATGAGTAACTCGCCGGCCGATATTGGGCACGGAAACAACTTCCAGTTCCTTCCCAGGCAAGCGCCTGATCATTCTGAAACCAACTCCGTTGCTTCCCTTCGCCGCCAGGGCGAACGAGTACCGCACGCTGACGGCGAGGTCCCGAGGAGCTGTCCAGAAAATGGCAAGTCCCGCCGCCGAATCTCCGGCTTTCGGGTGCAACAGGACTGCGCCGGGGGACCAGGTTGTCGCGTTCCGTGTCGAGACCAGTTGCATGCCGGAATCGTTTCGCCCGATTCCCCAATAGCCGTCGCGATCACTCCACATGCGTGGAGGCGTCGGGAAATCGGAACCCCACAGGCTATTCGCCGTCCGCGTGTTTGTGCCGAATCTTGTCGGCGAGGCAGTTGCGTTCGGGGTTTCGATCAGGCCGAACGACCACACCTCGCTGGCGTGGTTCCTGTCGAGCGAGAACTGCTCCGCCAGCGAGAACCGCTCGTGCTGGTCCGGCGGCAACAGGTCGGCCGCAACTAACGGTCGGCAAAGGGAAAAAGCAAAACCAAGGCGGAACAGCAGGCGGAAACAAGACCAGGCATCGACGAACTTGCGCGGCCGCATCGCAGGGTCTCGGGAGATGGGATGGGGATGGGGACTCGAAAAAGCGAAGCCAGGCGTCATACCGAATTCTTGTGGTTCAGGTGGAAATGAAACTCGCATCCGGCGGATTGCCGCACGGTTATCGGTTTGGCCGGTGCGGAGGAGAATGTTCGCCTCACGATCTCGTGGCTTGCATGCATAGAAACGCCGGGCGATGCATCAGCGATTCATATTTCTTCGGGTCGGATCGCGCGAAGTCCTCGGTTGGCAACGGCTCGACAATCCGCCGAATCTGGAAACCGGCTTCCAGCAACGGCATGATCGTCTCCTGCAACGAGCGTCGAAAACTCGGCATCACGACCGGTTTACCGAAGCCGGTCCAGGTGCACTCGACATGTTCAACCGAAAAGTAACGCTGCGTACGGTAATATTCCGCATCAAAGGAGGGATGACCGCAGGAAAACTGCACACCACCTCCCGGCCTGAGGATCCGATGAAATTCCAGGAACAGCGCGCGCCAGTCTTCGATGTAATCGAGACAAAGCGGCGCGTTGATAAAATCGAAGGAAGCATCGGCAAACATCTGCATTGGTTGCGACAGGTCGACCCGTTGCAGATTGGTTTCGGGCCCCAGTCGTTTCCGGGCCAGCTCCAGCATTCGATCACTGACGTCGATCGCGGTCACGATCGCGCCTCGCTGTAAGAGCAAGGCTGCATAAAGTCCGGGTCCGCAACCGGCATCAAGGACGTGTTTGCCGCGTAATTCCGGCCAGATCGCCACCATCGCCGGCCGTTCGTAATAGGCGTTGTGCGGTTTCGTCGCCAGATGGGCGTCAAAGTGATCGGCCAGTTTCTGGTAGGCCAGATAGGCGATTGGTTTAGGTGTTGTCGGCGAATGAGACATACCAGCAACTCGAATTCCACCCGACCGTACTTATAGAGCAGGGTCGGGGGCAACCGCATCGGGCGTGTAAAGAGCGAGCGACGGCTATTTTCCGCTTTGACCGGGTTAACGCAAGACGCCCACGCCCTCTAATTCGACTTCGACCAGATCGCCCGGTTTGATCTCCGAGGTTTTGCCCGGAGTGCCCGTGAAAATCATGTCGCCGGGATGGAGCGTCACGTACTGGCTGATGAAGCTGACGGTCGAGGCAAGATCGTGAATCAGTTGGGACGTGCGTGACTCCTGCTTGACCTCGCCGTTCAGCCGCAAACGCAGCATCAGGTTGTCGTAGTCAACGCCCGTAACGATGTAGGGCCCCACCGGCCCAAAGGTATCCGCTCCCTTGGCTCGCCACCACTGCACGTCCTTGGCATCGGCGTCGTTCTGCCAGATGCGCTCGCTGATGTCGTTGCCCGCGGTGATGCCAAAAACAAACTGCATTGCTTCGTGCTTTGGAACCTTGCGACAGAGCTTGCCGATGACGATGACCAGTTCGGCCTCGTAGT
This sequence comes from Planctomycetota bacterium, assembly GCA_016872775.1. Lineage (GTDB taxonomy): Bacteria > Planctomycetota > Planctomycetia > Pirellulales > Pirellulaceae > VGZA01. The sequence goes on from VGZA01000016.1 coordinate 89,149, forward strand.
GCACCGTTTTTGCGTCCTTGGGAATCACAATCGTATCGCCCTGTCCCACCAGGCAGGAGGGACTCTTGAAGAACGGCTGCGGGATGGCGAACTTTGGAGGAATCTTCTCCTCGGGCAAGTGGCTGCGATAGTTGCCGGCCAAGGCCAGCACTTGCGTTGGTTGTGTGGGCGGCAACAGTTTGACGTCGGCAAGAGCATGCGTCATATCGGTCTTGGCCCATTTGCCAAATAGGTCTCCCGAGAGCTGTCGCACTCGTTGACCTTCCAGCAGACCGTACGACACGGTGTCACCCTTGCTGAATCGCAGGTAGCGAATTGGCTCCGCCTTCGCAGCGGCTGGACTGTCGGCTTTTTGCTCATCCACTTTTGCCGCTACCGGACTTGTCGCCGTTTCGGCAGAAACTACTCCGCGTACGATGCCAAGGATGACGATCAACAGGACTAGAGTGCGGCGGTGAATGCCCATGCGGTCTCTCCAACGGAAATGGAATTGAGGTGGAGTAACGCCAGGATTATGCCGAACGGCCGCTCGCGGTGCCAGCCCCGCGCCATTGTGCGCGACGGAAGCGACTGCTAAATTGCCAGTGATCGGCGGGCGCAGGCCTCGCCGCCGCAAAACTCTCCTACCGAAAGGACGCGCATGTCGCCTTCGCATCGAGAACTGGATCGTCGCCGATTCCACGAGTTAAGCGCCGCGGCACTCGGCGGCCTCTTGGCCGGCGCAGCTGCAGGCTGCGGTTCCTCGAATGACAAAGGGGCTGGCGCGGGCTCGGGGACGGGAAGTTCAGGGGCGGGGTCGGGGATCGCCGCATCCTCCGGCGAGAAGCATACATGTCGCGGGCTTAATGAATGCAAGGGGCAGGGCGCGGGCAGCAAGAACGACTGTCGAGGGATGGGCGACTGCGCCACGTTTGCCTCCCATTCCTGCGGTGGTCAGAATGCCTGTAAAGGCCAGGGCGGTTGCGGCGAAAATCCGGCGCTCAATGAATGCAAAGGACAAGGATCGTGCGCTATCCCGCTGATGCCGGCCGCCTGGAAAGCGGTCCGAGAGCGAGCGGAGTCTGCTTGGAAGGAAAAAGGCAGCGAGTTCGGCGAAGCGCCCGACAAGAAGTAACCCGTAACAAGCGGATGGGCAAACATGCCGCGACTGGGCCTGCCAAATCTCGGGTTGGGTGTCGGGTTGCGCTCTCCGCATTTCCGCCATGTGCTCGAACACTGGCCCGATGTCGATTGGTTCGAGGTCATTTCCGAGAACTTTATCGATTCCCAGGGGCGCCCGCGAGCCGTTTTGCGCCGCGTCGCCGAACGGTACCCGGTCGTCATGCACGGAGTGTCGTTGTCGATTGGCAGCACCGACCCGCTCGACTTTGGTTACCTGACTCGCCTCAAAGCCCTGGCAGACGAAATCAAGCCGGCCTGGATCTCCGATCACCTCTGTTGGACCGGAGTACTCGGTAGGAACTCGCATGATCTACTGCCTCTGCCGCTGAATGAGGAATCACTGTTGCACGTCTCCGGGCGGGTTGAAGCGGTCCAGGAGTTTCTTGGGCGTCCTTTGGTCCTGGAGAATCCCAGCAGTTACGTGACGTTCGCTACTTCGACGATGTCGGAACCGGAGTTCCTTCGCCGGTTAAGCCAGCGCACGGGATGCGGCCTGTTGCTGGATCTGAACAACGTCTACGTTTCCGGGAGGAATCACGACTGGAACGCCTGGGACTACTTGGATCAACTTCCCGCGGACCGCATTGTGCAGTTCCATCTGGCGGGCCATAGCGATTTGGGAACGCACTGTATCGATACGCACGACGGACAGGTGATCGACGACGTTTGGAGACTGTATCGCAGTGCTTACCAGCGGATCGAGGGAGGAGCCGCGACGTTGTTGGAATGGGATGCTCGAATTCCGAGCTTTGAACAACTGCATGCGGAAGTGCTGCGAGCCCGGCACTGGCTCGATGCCAACCCAACCATCGATGAACGGCAGCCCGAATCCGATTCTAACAATCACATAACGCGCGCAATGACTGCGATGTCCGATTCGGCAACGGTGCCTCGCGAGCAGTTCGCCTTACCCCACCCGCCCTGGTTGATTGCCGCGGATTCCGAATGAGACCACTGCGCGAATTGCAATCCGAACTGTTGCGTTCGATCGAGTCCGGTGGCCGACCAGACGAATCGCTGCGGAGCCTGCTTCTGCCGAGTCAGCGGATGCCGGTGGAGGCGAGGCTGGCGGTCTATCAGAATGCCTATCGGGCTCGGCTGGTCGAATGCCTGCAGTCGCTTTGCCCTGCGTTCGCGGCGGCCGTGGGTGACGAAGCATTCCAGGCGATGGCGTTCGAATATGTCAACGCGCATCCTCCCGACAGCTATTCCCTGAACGATCTGGCCTTGCGATTTCCGGAATATCTGCGCGCGACCTGCCCGCGCGAGAACGGACAGCTGTGGGAGGGCGGACTCTTCCTGGCCGAACTGGCTCGATTCGAACTGTGTCTCGATCAGGTCTTTGACGGGCCCGGTATCGAGGATCGCGAGCCTTGGGATCCAGGCACGATCCCCACCGACGAAGAATGGCTGTCGACCCGTTTGCTTGCGGCACCATGCCTGAGGCTTGAAGCGTTCGAGTTTCCGGTTGAACCGTTCTATTCCGCCTGGAAATGCGAGAGTGGCTTGTCCGGTGAAACGCCGCCCTGGCCGCGACGAGAGCCAACCTGGCTGGCCCTGACGCGCCTTGAGTACCGCGTAATTCGCATCCCGCTGAAGTCGTGGGAATATCGACTTCTGTGTCTGCTTGTCGCCGGCAGCACCGTCGGTGACGCGCTGGGGCAGATCGCCGATCGGTCCGTTGACGCGGCTGCGATCCGCGCCTGCTTTGCCATCTCCGCCCGGAATCGATTCTGGAGCGGCAATCTCGGTTGAACCGCCATGGCGCGATCGTCAGATCATGTAGTGCCAGCCGCGCAGCGGATCGTCCATGACTTCGATGTAGGGACAATGATGGCAGCGCTGCCCGTCCAATTGCTTGTAGGCCCAGCGTAATGCGCTCATCGTGCTGGACCAGACTTCCGGGAACTCGCGGAAGACGCGCTCCGCGCCGAGCCGTTCGACAATTCCCACGTTGATCAATGCCTGGTAGATATCGTCGCGGACGCCGGAGACCGCGACCTGCCGCCCCGATGCGAGAACATCCGCCAGGAACTGATCGAGCAGCTGCAGGCAGACGGCGTCGGGATTGCGCACATATTTGATGCGAAGCAGGACGACGCGTGTGTCGCTGGTAAGCTGTTCGTCGACAATTTGCTGCAGGATGTTCTCAAAGTCAGGAGCGGAACCGAAAAACAGTTCGCCCTCAAAGTTAAAAATCCTCACGTAATAGCAGGCCGGATCGTGCGGCAGCCGGTCGCGGATGATTCGCTCCGGAGTCAGTATCAGTTCGTTCATCTCCACCCGGGCGGCGCGCGGCACGTAGAACAAAAACGACAATAAAACGCCAATCAATATGCAGAACTCAACCGACACCAGCACGGCGGCCGCGGCCGTCGACAGCACGATGATCGCGTCGAAGTGTGTCGCGCGACAGTAATACCGCAGGCCGGGCAGATCGATCATGCGCGTCGCGGCGATCAGCAGCACCGCCGCAAGTGCAGCTCGTGGAATGAACTCCGCCAGCGGCGCGAGACCCAGCACGGTGAGGGCGACCATGCCCGCGGAAATCACTCCCGACCATTGGGTCGCCGCGCCAGCCTGATGATTGATATACGAACGGGTCAACGACCCCGACCCAGGGAAGCACTGGAAGAAACTTCCCGCCACGTTCGCCAGGCCTTCGCTCAGGCACTGCTGGTTGATGTCCAATCGCTGGCGGGTCACGGCGGCGATCGACTTCGCCATCGCGATCGCCTCCAGCAGTCCCAGCAGGCCAATTGCCGTGGCGCTACCCCAAAGCTGACTCGACAGTTCCCAACTCCAAGGTGGCAGTTTGAAAGCGGGCAGCCCGGCAGGCACTTTTTCCACCAGCCTCACGCCGCGTCCCGCCAGGTCCCAGTACCAGACCGCGACGGCGGCGAGAACAATCGCGAACAGAAGTTCCGGCAAGACTATACGAAAACGGCGATTCATCCAGCGAAACAACAGGACCGCGGCAATCGTTCCCAGTGTCACCAGCAGCGTGGGCGGGTGCACCGCCCCACCTTCCGTCATCGTCAAGTAAAAACGCTTCAGAAAATGCGACGCGGGATCGCCACGAGCCCGTAGTCCAAGTGCGTTCTTGAGCTGATCGAGCACCAGGAGCACTGACGCACCAGCCGTGAATCCGACAATCACCGCATGCGATATATACCGTGAAAGGTCGCCAAGCCGGATTAAGGATATTCCGGTCTGAATCACACCGATCAGGAAAGCCATTAAGATTGCAGCGCCGATCCGCTGTTCGTCCGGCACCACCGTAAGCGCGCTGAGCATGGCAATCGAAATCGCGTTCGTCGGGCCGTTGATCAGTTGCCGGGAGGAATCGAACAACGCCCCAACCGTCGTCATCACAATCGCCGTATAGAGGCCATATTCGACCGGCATACCGAATATGCTCGCATAGGCCATTGCCTGGGGCACTGCCACCGCTGCCACCGTGATTCCGGCGACCGCGTCGCGTCGCAGCGATGTCCAGCCGTACGTCCGCAGCGAATCGATCGCGGGAATGTAACGGTAGACGTAACTCAGCATTGAAATCCCTGCGGACCAGGAGCCAAGAGCGGACGGAGGAGCCAACAATCTAGCGTCAACAGTCGGAGCGTTCCAGACTGCCTCGGCTCGGTCGCCATCCGCCTCATGTCGAAAGCCGACCGTAAACGCCAGAGCGATGATACAGTCCCAATCGGGTGCCAAAGAACCAGAGTGCTGCCGAACTTACGAGCACAATCAACAGGCCGACCAGGAGACCGTAAAGGTAGACGAAAACCGCCAACTGTACGATCTCACCAATGCCCAGCAGGTACCAGAGCAATGCCCGCCAGATTGCGAGCGTCCAGACGATTCTCTCCGCGCAAAACTCATCGCCAAGCGTCGGGTATCGGTTCGCGGAGTACGATATTCCGGTTTGCGACGGGTGAAAACGAATCTGGTCCGGGTCAAAACGGCGCATGTACGGTAGCTCCCCACCGATTGATTTTGTTCCACTCCGGTCGATCGCAAAAAGTGCGGGGGCCTTGCCGTTCAACGGGCCCTCCCCGGCTCGAATCGACTTTCATTCCGCCGACGGCGAATTGCTTGCCTGATTGTTGCGGATCTCCCAGGCGATATCGCGATACCGCCAATAAAAATCCCGCGCCAGCCAGCCGAGATAAAGGTTACCACCCAGCGACATGAAAAGAAACAAGGAAATGATCGTCACGGAATGACCGGTCGGAGTCGTCGCCCGCGGACCGCTGTTCGAACTATTCGAAGTGATGCTCCCCCGATTCTCGCTGATAGACGCTTTGGGTGGAGTACTGGCACGCGTCGTATCCGCGTGGCGATCACGATCGTCCCATTGCCTGTTTCGGTCCTGTCGTGCGGCCCCGGTCTCCCGGCGGTCGCGCCCGTAATCAACGTCGCGCCGGCCTCGTTCGTATTCCAGCTCGCGCGCATCGCGCGAGTCCCGCACAAATCCACCGTCATGCGCGTCGTCATCGTAGTCGTCGTCGTAGTCGGCCCGCTGGCTCGACCCGCGAGGGCTGTACGAACGATTCCGGTTCGAGCTGGTGTTCGGGATCGAAGTGTCAAACGTTCCGGCCGACGAACGTGGAACGGTCTCATTGACGGGCGGCAGTGGCATCGTCCGTTGTCGGAAAGGAACCGTGGATCGCGTGCCGGCGGTCGAGCCGGAGCCGAATGTCGTGCGGGACGGCTGCCACTCGTGCTGCAGTTCCGATTCGCGGTCGCGCGCCGCGGACCAGTTGGAGTTATCCCGAATCGACGCGGTGCGATCACGCGAATTGCTCGTGCCGCCGCGCGATCGTTCGCGTTCGGCGAACGGAATCTGGTCGATCCGCGGACGCGTCGCCCATTCGTCGACGAACTCCCGCACGGCCGTCGCCGGAACGCTGGAACTCTGCCCAGACGTATCGCCCCCCGTCGTCGCTGCCATGCGACGGACTTCGGGCATCCGGTCCCGCGGCAATGTTTCCGTACCCACCTTCAGTACGACGCGCCGCACGCCGTCCATTTCCGACGGCATCGTACTGACGATCGACTCGCCTTCGACAAGATTCTGTAGCAAGGCAGGCTCCACCTGGACAATATATTCCCATTGTCCGTCCGCCGTTCGGCGCCAGCCGTAATCAACACCGAGTGTCGAAGCTGCGAGTAGTAGTGGGATGGCGAGCATGACCGTGCGACTCCCTTCGCGCTTGAAATCCAAAGCAGTCAACGGCGCATGGTAGCCAAAACAAGCCGATTGCGTAAAGAGCGAAGACGAGGTAACCGACAATTCGAGGGCGAAACGAGCGACCGTGGTTCGCAGGAGTGCATTGTCAGTATTGCGGATCGAGCCGGCACTACTGGGAAATTGCAGTCGAACTTGGTCCGAACGGATACGGACGCCCTACGCCGTCCGTCGGGCCGTTGTGCTGTTCAGTCCCGAACCGAGAATACGCAGGGACCAGGCCAGATCAGCGATCAGCCATGGTCGTGCTAGCACGTGGTCGGCCCCCGCGCGACTCCAGGCAAGCCGTTCCTGCCAACGCGGGAAATCCACAATCGCGATCGCTCCCAAGGGCTGGAATCGACGCAAGTCCGCAGCGAAATCCTCCCGATCGCAATCCAAGCCGGGCCCGGTGTCACACAGGTAATAGAGCGCGCTTGTGGCCTGGGGCGGTTCGATATCGATTCGCGTTGTTCGATCGCAATCGACGCGGCGAACCAGCAGCCCCCATTCGGCCAGCAACTCGCGAAAAACCGTCCATCGCGCATTACCGCAGCGCACCAGGGCGGTCGGTCGTATCCGCAGCGAAGTCAGGGGGCGGTCGCCCGCTGCCGAACGCAGGATTGCCTGCGGGCCAGCCAGTCCAGCCATGGTGATTTCCGCTTCGCTTGCGGTTCGAGGCATTCGTTGCGGCGAATCGGCGGACTGTCCGAGCAGAAATCGCGCCAATCGCGGTTGCCACTGATGCCAGAAAACCCGCTGTACGCCGGGGAGCGGCCGCCCGGTACGCGTTTCGCCCTCGCACCAGCTTCCAAGCAATGCGATCCATGCCGCCAGCGGAAAGCGAAGCATCAGGCGTTCGACTTCGTCATGCTGGAATTCGCCCGGTCGCTGTTGCGCCACGATGACCCAGTCGGGAGCCCAATCCCCCAGGAGTGGCACCGTCCCGGCCGGAACAAAGCGGCAGTCGCAATGGACCTCGAGCCAATTTGCCGCGTCGCGGAACTCGACGGGATCGCGATGGCCCCAAAAAATGACTCGCTGCGACATTCTGCGCGCCCTGTTCGCCGAGGCGGCTAATCCACGCCGGACCCCCCGGCATGCATCTGCCGGATGCTGGCCCAGAATTCAAGTTCGTTGTCAGCGTCGCGAATCGCCGAGAGGACCTCGGGACGATTCAACCAACGACTTAATCTGGCCAGGATTCGCAAATGAGTCCGATCGTCCAGCGCGCAGATCAAAATGAACACGTCGGTCAAGACTCCACGCGGATGTCCAAACGGAATCCCTTGCGGGGTTCGTCCCAGGGCCAGAAACGACTGGCCGAGAATGCTAGAAAGCGGGCGACGCGGATGCAATAGCGCTACTCCGCTGTCGAGCGCTGTCGGGTGCAGCGACTCCCGCTGTCGCACGGCTTCCGCCAGCTTCTCCGGATCCCAGAGCCAGCCCGTATCGGCCGCAAGTTCGACCATCGCGGTGATCACCGATCCACGCGTGCGAGCGTCCAACGGAATGCGAACGGTAGCGGGCGAGAGCAGTTCCAGAACGTCAACTTCCTCGTCATTTCCGCGGCGGGAATGCTCCAGGACCTGTTCCATCAACGCCAGATCAGGGTCGTCGCTGAGACCGATGCGTTCCTCGATCCAGTGATGAATTTCCGCCGAGGAAAACCGCCATTCGCCGGCAATGCGGCGGCCCGGGATCTTGCCGCGGTCCGCCATCCTGGCCACCTGCTGGGTCTGCAGATTCAGGTAGCGAGCCAGGCGTTCAACGTCGTAGTCCAATTCGTTCATTTTCGTATTGTCGGCGATGATGTCGCCAATTGTCCAGGGCCGGTTGCCAATTCGAGCTTGACGCGATCGCGGAAATGATGAGAATTCGTCCCCCAGTTCGTGTCGACGATCGCGGGCTCTTGAATCGACCCAGCGTTCCGATCGCCCCGCCAAACGGATTTGGCTGGAATGGGCGTTCCTGCGACGCCTGAGAATCGACACGCATGACGACCCAGGCAAGGAGGCCTGTGCCATGCCATCCACGGATCGTCGCGCGGGAGGATTGTCCCTGCGCGACCTGCTACCTTCGGCGCGTTACTTCGGCGCGGCCGATATCGAGTTCACAAGCTGCTGCGGAAGCCCCGATTCCTGCCAGCCCGGCGATCTATTCGTGGCGTTGTGCGGCGCGGAAGGTGATTCGCACGAACAGATCGCGGTTGCCGCCGAACGGGGCGCCGTCGGAGTGGTCTGCGAACGATTCCTGCCAACGTCTCTGCCCCAGTGTATCGTCGGGGACACGCGCGTGGCCTACGGAATTCTCTGCCAGGCGATCGCGGGCGACCCGTGCCAGCAAATGCGGACGATCGGTATTACAGGCAGCAATGGCAAGACCGTCACCGCCATGCTGCTGGCCTCGATCCTCGCCACACGTGTCCAGGGACCGTACGCCCGACCAATTGGAGTCACCAGCAGCCTTGGCTATTCGGATGGCCAGCGTCAGCAACCGGCCGTTCGCACCACACCGGTCCAACCCGAACTCGCTCATTGGCTGGCCCGAATGACCGCGAATAATTGTGAATATGCGGTGATCGAAGCTTCAAGCAAGGCGATGGCGGATCGACGACTGGCGGGCGTGCGATTCGATTGCGTCCTGATGACCAACTTGCGCCGTGACCACTTGCCCGAACACCATTCGCTCGCCAACTACCGCCGCCTGAAAGCCCGATTGTTCCGGCAACTCAAGCCGGGCGGATCTGCCGTGCTGAACGCCGATGATTCGTCCACGGCCGCGTTTGTCCGACGTATCCATAGTCCCATACTCACCTACGGAATGCAGAATCTGGCGGACGTATGCGGTGAAGTCCTGGAACGGGCTCCTGGCGAACAGACTTTCCTGCTGACCGCCGGTAACGACGCGGTTCCGGTGCGCACTCGGATGATCGGTGACCACCACGTTTCCAACTGTCTCGCAGCCGCGGCGACCGCTCTGCTGCTGGGATTCGACCTGCCGGAGATCGCTCGTGGGCTGGAACGCGTTGAGCATTTGCCGGGGCGGCTCGAGAACATCCATTGCGGACAGCCGTTTCAGGTCTATCTGGACGGTGCCCGCACGCCCGACGCCATACGAGCCGCACTGCACGCGGTGCGACAAGTGACTACCGGGCGGGTCATCGCTGTTGGCGGCGCTGAAGGGAGCACCGACAACGTTCGACGGGCCGAAATCGGGACCGTATTGGAACAGGGAAGTCACGCAGTCGTCCTGACCAATAACGACCCTGGCGATCAGCCACCTTTGGCAATCGTTCACGACCTGCTGGATGGATTTCGGAAACCAGAGAAAGCCCGCGTCGCTCCCAGCCGTGCCAACGCGATCGAGTGGGCGTTGCGGCTCGCACAGTCGGGCGACAGCGTCGTCATTCTGGGAAAAGGTGATCGCGAATCCGAACTTGTTGGCAATCGGCGGCTGCCGTGGAACGACCGACAATTCACTCGCGACAAGCTCTACGCCCTTCAGGCCTCGCCGCAGGGCTTGCCGCCGCGCCTCCAGGTCGCGGAGGAGATTCCGCATTCGCATCGATTTCGAGTTGTAGGGTGAACGCAGATGGATGGTTGGTGTATTCGTGATCTGGTAACGATTCTGCAGGGCGAACTGACCCTGGGCGGCATGCCGCCGCTGGGTGGCGAATTGGAGCCGGTGGGCCAGATCGTCGACGACCTTCGCCGCCTCCGGCGCGGTGATCTTTATTGGGAATTGCCGGGGCGGAATCGGGCCCGTGCCGAAGAGGCATTTTCGCGAGGGGCGATCGGGGTCATCGTCGGCAAACGGCACGTCGAACCCTGGGCGGGCTGTTGTTCAATCCGCATTGACGATCATGGCAAAGCGCTGTGGCGTCTGGCCAAAGCGAGTCGGCGCTGCTTTACGGGTACCACGATCGGCATCGCAAGTCACTCGGGACGTCGGACCGCACGTTGCCTTGCGCAACAGGTACTCGGACGGACGCTCGATGGCGAATCGCTTGTGGTTGAATCGAGCCACATCGACAGCCTGGCGCGTGCCCTTGCCTTTCGGACGTGCTCTGGCGCGGAGGGTGGCGCGGACTATCTGCTGATCGAATTGCCCGGCGCCGATTGGCCGCAAATTCGCGAACAATCGGGCTTGTGTCAACCACAGATAGCCGCTATTTACTCCGTCGCGAATTCACGCGGCTGGAACTCGATGGAATTGCCCACGATGGCGGAACAAGTCCAGCAAATGCTGGACGCACTCCCCCGGCATGGACTCCTGGTCCTGAATGGCGACGATCGAGAACTGCGCCGCGCCATTCGCGGACCTCGTGATCGAATCACCTGGGTGGGTCGGGATTCCGAATCTGATCTGGTCGCCAGCCATGTCGCTTGGAACGACGGGGTACTGACGTTTCAGGTCGGCAAGACGCGATTTCGCGTCCGCGTCTGGGGACGCCAGTACCTGCCCGCCGCGCTGGGAGCACTCGCGATCGGTCGACGTATGGGAATCGAAGATCAACAGATTGCCGCCTCGCTGAATGAACTGCCGAGTGATCTCGGGTATGAACTGATTTCCGCCGGAGAATTCGCGGTGCTGCGAGCCGACAGGAATCGGGAGAGCAACGCTCCCTGGGAGGCCTTAAAAGTACTGCGCGACATGGATGTGACCGGCCGCAGGGTCGTGGCGTTGGCTGCCGATGCCGGCGAAGACATCGACGATTGCCGACGTCTCGGAATCTCCGCCGTCGCGAAATACGGCGCCGACATGCTGATCGCCAGCGGGCCGCAAGCAGCGGAACTTGTCCATGCCGCCCGCTCGGCCGGAATGCCCCGTCATCGAGCGGTTGCCTGCGGATCGAATGAAGAGTTGCGACAGGTCGTATGCAGCGTCGCCGATCGCGGGGATGTAATCCTGCTCGATGGCTGCCGAAATGAAGAGTGCAATTCGATCGTGAACGAACTACAAATCGGGCGCCGCGCAAAGGCGGCCTGAAACAGGGACACTGGCCGGCCATTGAAGCCGGTCGCAACCGGGAGGCGGAGAACGGGCGGCAGCCCATGATGAAACACGTTTTCGACGCGACACTATTCGCGAGGTCCCACCGTTAGCACGAGTTCCATGGGAAAATCGTGCTGCCCTCCCTCCTGGGTCGAAGCAGTACGCCTGTTGGCTCAAGTGGTTTCTGGGTCAACCACTTCAATGGGCGCTTCACGGTGGGGCTTTTACTGTGCACCGGAGCGGCCTCGCGCCGCTCCGGTGCCAGGGATCATGCGGGCGGTTCGATTTTTGCAAATCGAACCGCCCGTTTTTTATTTCAGTCGTTGTCGCTGCCGAATTCGCGGCTGAACGAGTCGTCCGCCAGCCGACGCTCAACCACTCGGCCGAACTCGTCCGCCGATCGGCGCTGGCCCACATTGTGCCAGGGCCCGACTTCACTGAGTTCCGGCATGATTTCACATAATTGGCCGACCAACATCTCTGCCATCCGGGAAATGCGGGTGTTCGGCGCCCGCTCGCGAATCGCCGCCGCGGTCTTCATCAAGCGGATCATGCGCGCCCGCTCAAGCACCGGCCCCGACAAACTCTCTTCCGATTCGACAAGCAGTTCGGCAATCGGCACATCCAGCGCCAATTGCCACTTGTGCAGATCACTGATGCGCAAATCGGCGTCGCCGTTCTCCTGCGCCCGAACGCTGCGGATGTCGGTCCCCAATTGCCGCGCGGCGCTTCGCAAAGAAACGCCCTGCCGCCGCCGTACCTCCTGAATCCGGTGGAATCGCTTGTGTTTCGATTTCGACTCCGTGATCCCTGTGGAAAACCCCGCGGATGAGAATACATCCAATTCAACCGTTGCCATAAACAAACCCTCCCCGTTCCTTGCCGAACGTTGACGAAAAATCTGGAGAGTTTGACCAGAATCGTCATGGAAGGAAATTCACCGCCAGCGGACTTCCGCGCGCAAACTGCTGTTCGCGAACGCGAACACCATTCCAGCTCGAGTTCCCTGCCTCGATTGGTCCAGACTCTCTGTTCCAAAAAACGCCTCGAGCCCACCGATCCCAGTCAATCGTTTTCAAAGGGCGAAACTAGTTTCTGACCCGTCGTGCCTTGCGGCACCACGCTTGCCTGGCCAGAAACTCGTTGCGTTCTACCGCTGAAGCCGGTTAACGCGATTCGAAAACGACCTCTGTTTGACTGGTTATTTGATGAACTCGGCTATCAATATAGGAGCCTGTCCAGCCAAAGGCAATAGTTTTGTGCAAAATCGCTGCTGATCGGGCGATCAATGCCCCGTTTCTAAGGGCGAATCGCCGCAGGAGCGGGCGAAACCTTACCGCCCGCACGCAGTTGTTTTTCTAACTTGTTGAATTGTCCCCGGGAGAGGAATAATCGGTGGAATCCGGCCGTTAATTGTGTCTCCACGGTCGCTCGAGATTCCGTCCCCCAGCCGATGATCCGCCGGGTCTCTAACTCAATATCGATGAAGTAGTACGTACGGTTTTTGTATCGGCTATCGGTCACTTTCGCCCCGCTCTTCCAATTGTCGCTCCAGTTCTTCGATTTTGACCAATCGTTCCGCGCGAGGGACTTGCGACAATTCGTCCGGCGACGTTTGCGCGATCCGCAGCAGACGCTGCAGCTGTCGAATCTGACCGATCTGCTCGCCCTCAGCACGTCCCTTGACAAGGCCTTCCGCGTGTCCCTTCGCAAGGCCTTCCGCGTGTCCCTTCGCAAGGCCTTCCGCGTGTCCCTTCGCAAGGCCCTCGGTGAGAGCGTAGTCCAACTGGGCCTCCGCGTCGCGCTGGGCCTTTAAGCGAGCTTCGTACACATCCCGTGTTTCGGGTGTTCGTGAGATCATTTCCAATACCTCCATCGCGGCGCCAATTTCCGGATCAGGAAGCAGGCAACGCAGTTCATCCATGTCGATCCGGTGAGCGTTAAGAAAAAGAAACGCCCATCGTTCCAACGGACTTGCTTCATGAATATTATGGGCTCCCAGACGGAGTTTTGGCAACTCGATCAAGTGAATCTGCAGATCGTCTGAAAGAAGATCGCCACCTCGTTCGCGCAATCGAAAATCGAGATGAAGCTGCGGCAAATCGGGAAAAGCTGCTTTTTGCAAGACGCAAATGCTGATCGCCGGACAAAGTGACTTGTACGGCTGTCCCTGACCCAACTGGTCCGCGTACAAACGGCTCGCGTAATAGGTCAGCCGCTGGACCAAGCCAGCAGCCAAAGATGTCTGCATCTCGATGTTAATCCATCTTCCCCTGTCGTCCTGCGCCTTAATGTCCAGGATTGACAATTTGTCGTCTTCCGCTGTATTGCCCAGGAAGGGATTGAGGATCGTGGCCTGCTGAATTCGTGTTGAGCCCCCCAGGACCGCGTTCAGGAAATGCACTGTGATGGCCGAGTGTTCAGGACTGCCCAGCATCATTTTGAATGCCAAGTCGACCGTGGCATGAATGCCAATGATCACTTCGCCCCTCCTCAACGGGACGTCATACCGACATACAACCTTTTAATATATAGATATAGCCATATTGGGGGCAAGGCGGTATCGGGTGGAACGAGCCATCGCGTTGGCTCCCCACGTTGCGTAGCGCGCAGCGAATTGCGTGGCACTGAAATGCGGATTCACACGCGTCCGAATCGACGAAGGCTTTAGGAGCTTAATCGATGGTTGCTGCTTTGCGGTAATGATCCGCCAGCGGGTATCTTGCGGCGAACCAAGCGAAGGCCAGCGCCGCCAGGAATGCAAACCCGGCGAAGAAGAACATCTGGAATCCGGTGACGCCGATTCCCAATTGCTCGATCGCTCGCGTGACCGACGCGTTGCGCACCGCCGCATTTGCAAGCAGCACCCAGAGGTTGCCGACGGTCACCGACAGACTCCAAAAGGCCATGATCGCGCTCTTCATCGCTGGGGGAGCTTGACTGTAGGCGAATTCCAGGCCGGTGGCCGAGACCAGTACTTCGCCCAGCGTCAATAAAGCGTACGGGAGTATCTGCCAGGTGATCGACAGTGTGTGCCCGCGGTCGATCGCGATCTGCATCGCCCCGACAACCACCCACGACAAACCTGAAAAAGCGATGCCAACCCCCATGCGCCTCAACGCCGTCGGTTCCGTACCCAGACGACGCAGTAACGGATAAAGAACTAGATTGTTACAAGGGATCAGTAACATCACCAGCAACGGGTTAAGCGCCTGCATCTGCGATGGCTCAAACCAGCTGGGCTTGGACATTCCCGCGGCCTGCAAGACCCAGGTTGACGCTTTTTGATCGAACAGCGACCAAAAGGGAGTGACCAGGAAGAACAAGACCATGATCCGGATGACGTGCCGAGCGCCTTGAATCGCCTCGACCGAATGTCCGACCGGAGCCTGGTCGAGTTGTCTCCAGACTGCCGCGCCGGCAAAGCCAATCGCCACCACCAATGCCAGACACCACAGGGAAGCGACGCCGATAATCGGAGCAGTATGCCACCAGAGCATGCGGCCTAGGTCGGCGAATCCGAGAACGAAAAACAGCAATGCCAGAATCCCGCCGGCGGCGGCGAGCATTCGATTGGATCGGCCATTGCGGTCGTCGGCAAAGAGCACGTCGCGGGAGACGCTTAAGAACGAATCCGGGTGGGGCGCGGTGGGCGCGATATGGACGTATTGGCGTCGCCCCAACCAGAAAATCAGCGTTGCCAACCCCATTAACAGGCCGGGAATGCCAAATGCCACCGCCGGCCCCCACCAGCGCAGAAACCAGGGCATCAACAACGATGCGAAGAACGAACCAAAATTGATGATCCAATAAAACGCGTCGAACACCAGTCGGGCAAGTGTCTTGTTCGATTGATCGAACTGATCGCCCACAAATGCCGAGACACACGGTTTGATTCCGCCCGATCCCAATGCGATCAGCAGCAGTCCCGCAAAAAAGCCGGTCTTGTTTTTTTCGAACACCGCGAGGCATGCGTGCCCGGCGCAATAGACCAGGCTCAGGTAGAGTATCGTCCGGTATTTTCCCAGATAACGGTCGGCCAGCCAGGCACCCAGCAAAGGGAAGAAGTAGACACCCAGCACGAACGTATGGAAAACCTCCTTAGCCGCAGCCTCGCGTTCCGCCACCGATGCCATTTCCGTCGCGGCGAACAGCAGCGTGGAACTGGCGAGGAACTGCGTCAGAATATTGCGCATGCCGTAGAACGAAAACCGTTCGCACGCTTCGTTGCCGATGATATAGCCGATCTGTCCCGGCATGCGGGCTGGTGCTGCCACCACTTTGGCAGTGCCTTCGGCGTTGGAGACCATGACAGGAGCAATCCTCTCCGAAAAATGACCCGGTTCACAATCCAGTTCGGAAGCGGATTGTAGCATCTCCCGGCGGGACGAGTTGGCTACTGCTTGGGCGGATTCGCCTCCCGAACCGTGGCGCCGGCGTCATCGGTCATGATCAGAATGGAAAAACGCTGTACCTGATCGATTTCGTTGGTGCTCAACGAAGCGTAATCAAATCGGCCTCGCAGATCCGTATAGCCATCTTTGTAAAATCGAACCTGACTGTCCTGAAACTGGGCATAGACCTTAACATACGCTTTGGCGATTGGCTTACCGGTCCCGGAGTGGTTGACCCGAACCTGGCCGTAGTTCTCGACAATCTGCGTCGCGAGCGTGTGGGAATAGTAGGCCTGCGTCTTGGTCTGACCACCCGCGGTCACCTCGACCAGCACGTTCTTGTTGTGCAGCGCTTCGGGGATCGGCACTTTATGGGACCTGGTATCCGCGGGCAATTCAAGGTTCTGGGACTGATTCGGCCGAATCGAACTGAATTGGCCGCGGTACTGTTGCACAAACGGGTTGTGGCTGAACAATAATTCGACATCCATCAAGTAGTAGTTTACCCGCGCCGCACGGAGATTCTGGTACTGCAACAGCAATTGCCGAGCTTCAATCTGCATCTCGAAATTCGGTTCCGTTGCGGCCAGTAGTCCTTGCTGCTGATTGCGGTCGTCGCCGTCGATCGCTTTGACTCCCTTGCCTTCCAGTTCATCGAGCTGCGCGAGGACGTTCGTGAAAGCGATTCGCCAGCGATCCACGGGATGCTCGACATACCTCTCGGCGATGGCGCGAGCCTGCTTCGGTACCTCATGGAAGAAATCGAGATAGGCCGCGGCGTAGTCGTACTGAATGCGCGGCGGCAGCTTCTGGGCATTGATCTTATCAAACGACCGCAGGGCTTCCTCGACACGGTCCTGCAGCAGCAGGTAATAAACCACATCCAGCCAATCCTCGTTGGATAATTCGGCGGAAAGGGCAAGCTGCTCCATGCAGCGATGATATTGCTGGTCGAAGCGATCATTGAGAATCTGTCGGCGCTTGC